>NZ_NBTM02000001.1:0-667920 GCF_002083135.2 Aerococcus viridans
TTTATTGTACCAGTAAAAAATACCATTTTCTTTGTCATAACTAAAAATCCAATACCTAGAAATGAAAGAAAAAGTGCCCTCAACTTCACCACAACGGCTAATCGAGGACACTTTATTAATTATGAAAATACAATCCTATTGATTAATGACCTGTTCGCCGTGCAAATTCTGCAAATCGAAATTTATCAATACGGTGGTGGGATGAAGTGTATTGGAAAAAGGTGGCATCTTCTAAGTAAACATGGCTGTTGACTTGATATAATATAGTCATCCGGGCCAATGGCCATTTCTTTTTGATCTATATCATCCGCCTTTTTGGCCACAATTTCCTTATTGGCAAAGGATATTTGTAAGTCCAGTTCTTGTTCAAAGTATTGATAAATAGATACTTCCGCAATTTCATCTGGTACCCATCTTGGACAACGGATACGCGGAGGTAGTCGTGGTCAACAATGACCGTTTCCCCTTCCATTTCACGGGCCCGAATCAGGTGGATGAAAGGTTCGTCCGCTTCAACACCGTCTTCACCGACGAGAAAGTCAGGTGCCGCTACCCGTTTATTACTCAAAACTTGGGTTGCAGTTTGGAAAGTGTTGGGTTTCTTGCAATTCCTTGTAGGAAGTTAAACCGGATATAGGAAAAGAAAAACGGGCAAAGTCTAGGACGATAGCCCCTTTACCTTGTTTCTTCTGGATAAAACCGGTGTCTTCCAATTTTTTCTGCGCTTTTCGAATGGTTTCGCGCGCGATACGTCGTAAGTCTTGGCCAGGTCATTTTCACTGGGAAGTAACCTTCCTACAGGGTAGATGCCCTGGTGGATTTATTTTGAATATCAGCGGAATAAATTCGAACTTGTACATTTCCGTCACCTACTTATCTAGCTTCATTTTGTGTGTCCTTTTCGCTGGAAGTTAATCCAGCATCTCTAGGTATTGATCGTACTTGTCTTCACCGAATAGGGTTGAGATAACATGGCCTTTATAGGCTTCAAGATCAATGTCCATTGCGATATAGACGTTCTTTGGTCTGTCTGTTCGTTCTTCAAAGTCGATGACCGTTTGCCCATATGTATATTCACCTTTAGTTTCAATAACTAAATTAGTATGGTAAACCTCAGTTAGGATCTCTGGATGTAGATAACCGACAACTGCTACGAGGTCATGGATAACGATTCCAATTTTGCCTTCATTTTCAAATGAATTGAGGACATAATCATCAAACATTTCACGGATCATGCTGCCTAGTTCACCGCCTGCTTGACGGATAAATTCTAAGTCGTTCATATCCAAGAGGGACGGTCTCGTCACGTCTAAACCAACCATTGTAATCGGAACAGATTCACCCAAGGCTTGATAGACGATATCGACTGAAACTGGGTCAAACCAGTAGTTAAATTCCGCTACTGGGTTGGTGTTCCCGTCAAAAGCAGCCCGCCCATAGACATGATTGATCGGACTTGTTTCATGGTCGCTAAATCTTTTTCAACGGCCAAAGCAATATTCGTTAGTGGTCCTAAGGTAATCAAATCGATTTCACCAGGATGTGCTTTAACTTGCTCAAGAATGAAGTCAACTGCGTGCTGGTCTTGAATTAAACTTTCATCATAGGGGAAATCAACGCCCGCCCATTCCGTTTGATCCGTGAATATTCCCAGTTGCATTCTCTCTGGTGGTTTATTGTCTTTTAAAGAGGTATAATCGTTGTCAGCCCCGGATAAATCTTCACGCGACCATCGAAATAAGTAGATACCCGAACCGCATTCGTGGTGGTCATATCCAATCCCTTATTCCCTGCAACCGTAGTGAAACCTAAAATTTCCAAGCTATCGTCCGATAAAGCCGTCATCAAAGCCGCTGCATCGTCAATTCCTGGGTCCGTATCAATAATTACCTTACGTTTATCCATGAAAATTCCTCCTATATCCTATCTGACTATACAAGTTCATTGTATCATGTAAGCGGTTTATTTTATAATAATATTCTTTTGGAAAAGGAACTCGTATCGTTAATCTAACGATTTTGTTTAAATTGCGCTACCACTTGAATATGGGTTGATAATGCTTTTAAGATTTTCTCCAATGACTCTAAATCCCCAATCATATTGCTTGGGTCTGCTTCAATAAAGAAGCCGTAACGGAAGGGTTTCATCGGAATTGGACGGGCATTCAATCCGTCCAAGTTGATCCGGTAAACATCTAATACCTGTAGTAACTTGGCCAAAGCACCTGGTTCATGCGGAGTTTCAATATACAACATGATTTTTTCATGGGTATTGGTCATATCGATATTGTCATATCGTTCAAAGACTAAAAATCGCGTCATATTCCCTGATTCATCGTATGCTGCTGGTTCTAGAGCTTGTAAACCGTGCAATTCACCCGCACGAGGGCTGGCAATCGCTGCGATAGTAGGGTCATCCTCCTGGACAATATATTCCGCTGAACACAGCGGTATCAATATAAGCTACAGGTTCCATATTGGGATAGCGGTCAAATAATAATTTACACTGTGACAGGGCTTCTGGATGAGAGTAAACTTTCGTCACTTGATGAATATCAGCACCAGGCAATCCCCATAAGACATGGTTCACCGGTTGGTAATGTTCATATTTTGCTAGGACGGTTGGTAACGGATAATATCCATTGTTCGAGCAATTAATCCTGTTGTCGAATTCTCAATTGGCATGACAATTCGGTCTACTTTTCAGCCACTAAGTCATCTACCATAGGTTGGAAGTCATCATAGGAAATAATTTCCAAACGTTCATCATCAATCTCAACATGCAACTGTTCGCGCACAAAAGCAATCGTTGCTGCCTCGCTATAAGCCCCCGGTATGCCTTGGTAACCAATTCTCATCATTATTTCACCCTTCTTTTTAAAATCTCATATTCATAAGTGTACCAGTTTCAACTGCTAATGTCATTCTGGATAAAATAAAAAAATACCCCAACCACTATTAAGCATAGCAATTGGAGGCATTTATTTTCGATTTATTTTGTAAATGATTTTGCTTGGCCTACAGCATAATCGTAAGCATCTGCTGCTGAATCTTTTACACGATCACCCAATGAGCGGTTTGGTAAAAATGATACATCATTAGCACGACGAGCTAAGTCACGACCTGTATGGCGTAATTGGCGACCAGCATCATCGATGAAATCACTGACTACTGAGTTTTTATCTTCTTGATATAATGCGACAGCGGCAATACCTGCGATTGCAGCAATTGCACCTAAAGCAATTAAACCTTTTTTAGTTGATTGTTCCATGATATCACTCCCCATAATTATTGTATACATTATAGCATATCTAATATACCAGAGAAAATAATATGTCTACTAGTCAAGGCAGTGATTTAGGCTAAATATCATACCTTTTTGGTGGCTGCCCCTAATTCACCACAATTAAGAGATATGCCAAAGTAAATGAAAAAAGCGGACTGTATCAACATGACAGTCCGCTTCATACGACTTATTGTGAAAGCTTATGGCTCTACAATATATAGGACTGATGACTTTTTAAAGAAAGTCATTGGTTCTATTTTTTTTACAAAAAAAGAAGAATCTCCATTATCATAAAGTTAACGACAACCATGATAAGATAGGAGATTCCCCGTATGAATAAGTTTATCAATACCACGTTGCAATTGAAAGATGAAATATAATTTTCGAAGATAAAGTTGAAGAAATGACAGTTAAGAATGTAAAGTCACTGATTTATTTCGGCAGGTTAGATGTAAATCCTCAGTATTGTCCAGCCTGCGGCTGCGCTAAACAAGGAAATAGTATCGTTAAGAATGGATCTAAAAAATCAAGAATCACGCTAACAAAGATATCAGGGTTACCTGCCTACCTTGAATTACGAAAACAACGATATCACTGTAGAGAATGTAATAGCTACTTCACTGCTAAATCAGAGATAGTCGGTGATAACTGTTTTATTTCTAAGCGCGTTAAACGGATGGTATTAGACTTTGCTACCAATGCGTTGACACTTAAACATATCGCAGAGACATGCAACGTTTCTGATCATACAGTTCAACGGGTAATTAATGGTGCTGGTAAAGACCTTAAACCTAGCATCTTCGATGCGTTACCTGAGCATATTGCTTTCGATGAATTCAAAGGTGTAAAGCATGCCGAAGGAAATATGAGCTTTGTCTTTATAGATAATACGGATTCACGTATTGTAGATGTGCTAGGAGATCGCAGAAAATTCAAGCTACGTGATTACTTTTTTGCCTATCCGTTGAAAACTCGTCAGAAAGTTCAAACAGTTACAATGGACATGTACATGCCTTATATGGAAGTCGTTAGAGAGGTATTTCCCAATGCCAAAATTATTATTGATCGCTTCCACTTAGTTCAAGCGTTAAATCGAGAATTGAATAAGTTACGTATTGAAGTAATGAATGCCTTTAGAATTCCAGACCATAGATTGTACAACAAATATAAAAGATATTGGCGACTATTCTTAATGCCCCGAGAAAGCCTAAGCTCATGGGATTATCAATCATTCAAGTTATTCGATTGGCTTACGAATACCGGTGGTATTTTAGATTATTTACTGGACAAGAATCCATTATTAAAAGACACCTATAATCTTATCCATAACTTGCGTGAGTCGCTCCAAGAGAATGATTCTGAAGCATTTAAAGCTCAGTTAGCGCAGTCCAAGTTAGTTAATTTACCAAGCGGACTAAGACGAGTGTTGCGTACATTTATCAAACTTCAAAGATATATTGGGCATACTTTTAAATATAAACACTTAACGAATGGCCGAATAGAAGGTTTGAATAATAAAATTAAGGTCTTAAAACGGATAGCCTATGGATACCGAAACTTCCAAAATTTTAGAACTAGAATATTAATGACGAACAAGCTATATCTAAATGAAATACCGGTAGTACAAGCAGCCTAAGGGCTGCTCTGAAAGCATAGTATAAAGATGAAAATGAATAATGGAATATAAAAACCAGCATCTAATGATTACCTGGCAGATATTACTCATCAGTCCTATTTGACGAAGAGCCCAAATAAAAAAGAGACCTGCTTTTATACAGATCTCTCGTTTTAATTAATTGTTGTCATAGATTTCAGCGCGTTCGATTTCTTTTACTTGAAAATAGGCTGATAACAAGGGAATGACAATCCCTGCAACCATGACCCCAAATAAGTTAAAGGCGACAGTACACATTAATGTTACGACTATCGGCAACCAAAAAGGTAATTTTAAATCTTTACCGATGAGTAATGGCTGCAAGATTTCGGTCAATAATTCAACACCCAGGTAAATAGCAAATAGCCACCAACCTACTTGGGTATCCCCCTGCAACCACTCAATCAATATCCATGGAATAAAGACAACCCCTGCACCAATGACTGGTAGTAAGGCTACTAGACTAATCCCAATAGCCATTAACCAGGCCAAGTGAATGTCTAAGACCCAAAAGCCTACACCATAAATGATGACGGTTAAGAGTAATAATTTGGCTTCTGCCCCCACATACAATTTAATGTTTTGAATGGTGTGCAAGAAAACTTGTTTCCAAAATGTGGCTCTTGTCATCTTATCATCCTTTCTTAGAAATCTTCCTGCCTATGTAGAACGCATCCCTTGACCGCTAAACTTATTTCTTAGCTTCTTTAGCTTCGCGTTTAGCGACTACACCGGCTAGATCGTAAGTATAATTTGGATCTAGAATACGGTCATTTTCGATGAAAGCATCTTTTATGGCTTGATTGATTGCCTTGTTGTCTTCATCGCTTAATCGTTTAACATCCGGTAATTGGATTGGTTTACCTACACGCACTTTGGCACGGTTGGTTGTTTTCCAAGTGAATAAATCACGAATACCAATTGGGCCTTGGTAGGTAACAGGCAAAATTTCTGCCTTGCCCATCTTAGCCATTGAAACGGCACCGTCTTTGATTTCATCTGAATAACGAGAGCCAGTTGGGAAAAGCCCAACATATTTCTCGCCTTCTTTGATGGTTCGAACGGCTTGTTTAATGGTTGAAGCGCTAGGATTTTCACGGTCAACTGGAATGATGTTGATGGTTGTGAAGAACCAGGCTAAAAATTTATTGGCTAATAATTCTTTCTTCGCCATAAAGGCTATTTGCTTAGGACGTAATGCCATGGCAATAAAGATTGGATCAAGGATTGAACGGTGAGGGCCAACTACTAAGTAATTGGCTTCTGGATCGAAGGCCTCATCAATATCAATCTTGGTTGGACCATTAATTAACTGGATAAACCAGGATATTAAAGTCAGTAAAATATTATAAATCATCGGTTTCCCCTTCATCTATATCTTGATGTGCATCCGAATAGGTCTGCAACTGATACATATTATAATATGTGCCACCTTGTGCAATCAAGTCGTCATGGTTTCCGTGCTCGATGATGTGGCCATTTTTAAGGACAATAATTTGGTCTGCATCTTTAATTGTTGATAAACGATGGGCGATGATAATGGTTGTCCGACCTATTCGCATATTAGCTAAACCAGATTGGATTTTCTGCTCTGTTTCGGTATCGATATTGGCTGTCGCTTCGTCTAATACCAAGATTTTAGGTTCTCGTAAGATTGACCGGGCAAATGATAACAATTGTTTTTGCCCTGTCGAGAATGCAGCCCCGCCTTCAATTACTTTGGCGTGATAGCCGTCATCAAGGGACTCGATAAAGTCATCAGCTTTTACGAATTGGGCTGCAGCTCTGACCATATCATCAGAATAGTCTCCGTGCAGACGGATGTTTTCAGCGATATCCCCGTAGAACATGAAAGAATCTTGTAAGACTAAGCCGATATCTTCTCTCAGTTGCTTTAGCGGGATATCTTTAATAGATTGGCCGTCAATTAAAATGTCCCCTTGATTGAATTCATAGAACCGCATCAAGACATTGATAATCGACGATTTACCAGAACCAGTTTGGCCAACAAAGGCCACTGTTTGTCCCGGTTTAATATCGATATTGATATCATGTAGCACTTGTTTTTTCTCGTCATATGAAAATGACAAGTCCTTGATTTGAATATGCCCTTCAGCCACTTTACCAGCTGCTCCTGGATTAGAAACTGGCGCCATTTCCGGATTGTCTAGCAAGGCTAATACTCGCGATCCAGATACCATACCATCTTGGAATATTGATAGAGAATCCATCATTTGACCCATCGGTTGGAAGAAGGATTTCGCGTAAGAAGTAAAGGCATATACAACCCCGACATTAATGGCTACCCCTTGCAAGTCTTGGAAACCAAAAATATACAAGACAAGGACCAAGGCAATGGCTTCAAGTAAGTTGATGGCTGGTTGTAGTAACAAGGCATTCATTTTGAACATACCTACACGCGCTCTTACATAAGTTTGGTTAACGTCATCGAATTCTTGCATTACACGTTTTTGTTGACCATAGTTTTGAATGATATTCATCCCAGAAATAGACTCGCTTAATTTCGCGTTCAAAGTAGATAGCGCTACCCGCATCCGGCCATAAATAAAAGTCGATTGACGTTGGTAGATATAAATCAAAATAAACATTACAGGTACAAAGGCCATGAAGACAAGGGCCAAGCCAGCATCTAGCGTAAACATGGCATAAGTAATAGCCACAATATTCAGTAAACCGTCAAAGAAGGATAGAAAGACCTGCCAAAATTCTTTAATGGTTTCGGTATCGTTAGTCACCCGTGAAACCACTGACCCGTTCGGTGTTTGGTCAAAGTACCGCATACCTAAGTGCACTACTTTTTGGTAGACAGTGTTTCGCATATTGGCCACTGTTTTTTCTGCCGTCAATTTGAAGGTAAAGTCTCTAAAATAATAAGTGGCTACTTTTAATAAGGTTAAGCCAAAATAAAAAACTGTGACCTGTATTGTCACTTGTAGGGTTGCTGAATTGGTCCCCAACACTTCATCCAAATATCGTTGGATAATAATGGGTAGGTAAGCTGAAATAGCTGCAACGATTGCTGTTGCCACAAAGGACAAGGCAAAGGGTAGCCAGTACGGTTTACCAAATCCGATAATTCCTTTGAAGATCCGCACCTGGTCTGCTAGTGAAAACTTTGTTTGACTAGAATTCTCCATTAGAAGCACCACCTTCGCTAATTTTTCTTTGTAATTGTTGTTGGTTATAAGTATGGGCATACCAACCGTCTTCAAGGACTAATTCGTTATGTTTACCGCGTTCAATAATCGTCCCTTTGTCCATGACAATGATCTCTTCTGCATGCATCACTGAAGATAGACGTTGAGCAGCAATAATCGTTGTTTTATTGGCACGTTCTTGCCGTAAATTGGTCAAGATATTTTCTTCTGTTTGCGCGTCTACCGCTGAAAGCGAGTCATCCATGATTAAGTATTCTGGGTCAACCGCTAAGGCACGAGCGATAGCAATCCGTTGTTTTTGCCCTCCTGATAAAGACACCCCACGTTCCCCAACTTCCGTTTGGTAGCCTTCAGGGAATTTCATGATGTCTTCGTGGATATCCGCTACTTTGGCATAGTGAATGACTTCTTCTTCAGATAGGTTTGGATTCCCAAAACGAATGTTTTCTAAAATCGTATTTGAAAACAGGAAATTCGTTTGCGGTACATATCCGATTGCTGAAGATAGTGTATTTAGACTGAAATCTTTGATATCTTTGCCGTCATAGGTAATTTGACCTTCGTATTGGTCATAATCA
This sequence comes from Aerococcus viridans, assembly GCF_002083135.2. Taxonomy (NCBI): domain Bacteria; kingdom Bacillati; phylum Bacillota; class Bacilli; order Lactobacillales; family Aerococcaceae; genus Aerococcus; species Aerococcus viridans. Next base: position 8,697 of record NZ_NBTM02000001.1, read on the forward strand.
CGCATCAACAACTTGAAGATTGTCGTTTTGCTAGACCCAGTACGACCAACTACACCAAGCATATTGCCCTCTTTCAGGTGAAAACGCGTATCCGATAATTTCGTCCGGCCATCATCTGGGTAGGCAAATTTCTGAACGTCAAAATGGATATCCCCTTGAATCGGCGTTGTAATAGCTTGATCAGCTTCAACGATAGCCGGCTGCTCGTTCAATAATTCAGACACCCGGTCCCACGATGCGTTACCACGCTCAAGCGTATTGACTAGGTGACCGACCGCAATTAAAGGCCAAGCCATCATAGACAAGTAAGAAATGTAGGCAATCAAGTCACCGACTGTTATCCGACCGTTTTGGATAAAGTAAGTCCCAAAGAAGATGGTCAATACATAAGTTAAACCAGTGATAATCTCAATCATTGGCGTGTAAGCCGCATCTGCTTGGTAAACTTTACGGTTCATTTCGACAACCTGGTCTGTTTTTTCAACGAAGTCTTGGTAGTAGTCTTCTTCTTCACCGAACGTTTTGATGACTTTCATCCCAGAAACATTTTCTTGGACTTCGTCATTTAAACTTGAAAAAGCTTCAAGCGATTTACGGAACCGCTTGTTAATGATTCGACCTAGAACACGGGCCACCACAATTAGAAATGGGAATGGCAGAATAGTCACTAGGGTTAATTGCCAGTCGATTAAGACAAACATAGAGAACAAGGTCACGACTGAAATGGAGATAGAATCCGTTAAGGTCAGAATCCCCCCACCAGCAACAAAACGCAAGGCCGCTAAGTCATTTGTGGCATGGGCCATCAAGTCACCCGTCCGATATTTATGGTAAAAGGTAGCGTCCATTTTTGTGAAATGACTAAACAAACGATTACGCATAATTGATTCTAGTAAAGTCGAATTCCCAAAAATAATTGTCCGCCAACCGTAGCGAAGTACATACATAATAATAGCCAATAACAATATAAGGCCGGTTTGAGTGATTAATAATTGCCCAGTTAAAGAGCCTGCTGACAACTGGTCAACCATATTCCCTACAATTCTAGGGGTCATAGCTGATAGAATCGCACAGGTAACCAATGCCGTTATCCCAAAGGCATAGCTCTTCCACCGCAATTTAAAAAACCAACCCAATTTTTTAAAAATTGAAAACATTTCTTCCCTCCTAAATAAATTCTCACCTATTATCTAACAAATATTGACCAATTGCGAAAATTAATACCCGCATATAGATAAAAAATTTGATTAGACAACGAAACAGCCTCCGTATGCCTTATTAGCTACGGAGGCTATTGTTGATATTAAGCGCTTGGTGGCGCTTTAATCTCATCATTTAGATTTTTTGTTCGATTTCTTCATAGATTGTGTGATTTGACGCACACGTTTTTCTGAAGGTTTTTGACCCATTGACATCATCATTGAACGAATCATGTCATCAGAAATTGGTGGATTTTCTTCAAAATAGTTCACCATATATTTACGGGCGATAAAGAATCCCCCAACAGCACCTAAAATAGCTGCGATAATTACGATTAAAATCCAAGCTCCTGTACTTAGCATAGTCTCTACACTCCTCTCATCTGTTTACAAGATAAAATTTTACTAAAGTATTGCCCCTTTTGCAAAGCTTTTCATTAACTATACACCCTTAAAAGTCAACTGGTGCAATACGTCCTGGAAATTATCAGGAATTGGCGCATCAAAGACCATATGTTCACCAGTTATCGGGTGGTCTAATTCTAAGCGGTGGGCATGTAATAATTGGCCGTTTTCACTGAAGAACCGCTCTTTATATTGCCTTGCATACAAAGGATCATCCACGATTGGATGGTTGATAAAATTAGCATGAACACGAATTTGGTGGGTTCTACCTGTTTCCAGTTGGAAGTTGACTAAGGTATAACCAACGTACCGGTGTTTGACCGTAAAATGCGTAACTGCGTGACGACCAGCTTCGTTGGCTTCAAATTTCAACCGATCTTTTTCATGACGGCGGATTGGCGCATCAATGGTCCCGCCCGCTTCAAAAATTTCACCATATACTAAACCTGTATAAATTCGTGTCATTTGGTGGTTAGCCACTTGTTCAGTAAGATTTTCAAGGGCTGCTTGTGATTTAGCGACCACTAATAATCCGGTGGTGTCCTTGTCTAAACGGTGGACAATACCTGGTCTAAAAGACTCGCGACCAACCGCTAGTTGCGACCCATTTTCCTGTACATGGTATAACAAACCATTCACTAGGGTATTGGTTAGGTGGTTGACTGAAGGATGCACGACCAAATTGACTGGTTTAGTGACCACCAAAATGTCATCATCTTCAAATACGATATCTAAAGCCATCTTTTCGGCTACTGGTTTAAATTCTTCCGCTTCTGCAGGGGTCGGTTTTTCAACTCCGACTAAGTCTCCATTAACCAAGGCTTGTGAGGCTTTTGCCACCTTGCCATTTACTGTGACCAATTTGTCCTTGATCCATTTTTTGATTGTTGTCCGGCTTTCGTCTGTAAATTGGTTAGTCACGAATTGGTCTAAACGCAAGCCGTCTTCACCCGTATAAGTATAATTAAATACTGTCTTTTCTTCTGTCAAAATGACACTCCTCACTTGTTAGCGGTTCTTCTTTCCAACTGGTCTTCGGGGGTAGTGATCATGTAGACAATCATCATAATGACACCAATGGTTAAACAAACATCCGCTATGTTAAATATTGGGAAATCCATAAATTCTAATCGAAACATGTCGATCACGTAGTTTAAATGCAGGCGGTCGATAAAGTTACCCAATGCTCCTGCAATCATAAAGGAAAGGCCTGTAGCCAGTAGCGGCGCGCCTTTAGCTTCCTTATGGAGCATATAGACGAGGACTGCCACAACAGCAACAGTAATGATATAAAATAGCCACATTTGCCCTGAGAAAATTCCCCAAGCAGCTCCATCATTTTGGATATAAAAGAAGGAAAGAATGCCTGGTATGAAATCTTGTCCTTCATTGACAGCAAAATTGGCCACTGTCCAATACTTCACGATTTGGTCAATACCAACTAAAATTACGATTAATAGATAATTCAGTAACATAAATCCTCCTGAGCCACACGGCTGATATTATTTAAATATATTATACCATTATTCTAGTTTATTTATTGGCTGATTTGGCTTGGCGAATCCCGTCTTTAGCTAATTGGTCAGCGTGCTCATTATATTGGTTACCTGTGTGGGCTGCGACTTTCACAAAGCCGATAGCTAGGTTCTTGGCCTGTTCTTGCATATATTGCTGATATTCCTTGGTATAATTGTTTTTGGCCTGCCAAGATTTTAAGGCCCACTCAGCAATCCCCATATAATCATGGTAAATTACGACATTTTTAGCCCCTGATTTTTGCGCAATTTTAACCGCATGCATCGCAGCGATAATTTCACCGGCTACATTCCGCATTTTAGCTAAACCTTCTGTGTTACGACCACCCTTGAAAGTTTTGACTGTATCCTGGTATAAGACTACACCCCCGTAGCCAAAATAACCAGAATTTTTATCGAAAGAACCGTCTACATAAACGGACATGGTATCAGCATCAACCTGGCCGTTTTTACCGTCTTTTGTTAGCCAGCGGATTTCTTCCCCTTGACTCGTTTTAGACACCGGTCGTGCCCCATTACCCATAAAGGCTTCTGCCTCTTCTAGGCTAGTAAATGACTTATAGACTGCACCCGAAAAGCCTTTAACTTGTTTCTGACAGTCAGGCCAGGTCTTGTAGATTCCTGGTGTTTTTCCTTTTTTCACTGCATAAAATTTTGCCATGGTTATTCAACCGCTCGCTTTCTATTCTTGTAGAATGGTGATATTACTATATCTATCTGAATGGATTATACTGATTCTCAGACTTACTTTCTCACTTTCTCTAATAATTTTAGCAAAAAAAAGTGAGACCTAAGCCCCACTTCCCTTCACTGGCTTTTGAAATACCACCAGCGTTCATTGTTTTTTTATAAGCGGGTGACGAGAATCGAACTCGCGACGATAGCTTGGAAGGCTATGGTTTTACCACTAAACTACACCCGCATGCAAAACTAATACAAGAGATAGTATACCACCTTCTGTATTACTTTTGCAAGTGTTTTTAGACAAAAAAAGTTTTTAATGCATCTAAAGATATAATCATTTTCTGTGTAACCGGCCGTCCCCAAATGGTTTCAAGGGCTTGGGCATATAGATCCATTTGCCCTTGGTAACGGTCGATCAAGGTTTGTTCTTGCTGGCTTTCATTTAGATAAGCAATCCGGTCAGTCTTAAAGTCATACAGGAAGATTTCATCCTGTAACAAAATAAAACCATCAATTGTCCCGTGGACCAACAAGTCATCATCTGTTGCCATATCCGTAAAGATTTCTGATCCAGCAACCATCAGAGAGAATGTTTCTTCTCTATATACGTGGTCAACTTGTTTCAAAATCAATTGCCCCACTGCCGTATCGAAGAAGGCTACTAGTTTATCCACTTGAATATGGGGCCAAAGTTGTTGGCTTAAAACTCCTCTTTGGCATAGGTCATCAAAGAGGGCTTTAAAGGTCGCTTCACTTGGTTTAGCCCTTAAGTTCACCTTCTGCATTAACAAATGGGCCGCTGACCCAATAGCTGTTGGTGTGACAGCTTGTTCTCTGGCCAAGAAACTCGGTTGGTCATAGTCTTCTTCTATATAACGGAAGGTCTTAGTCAATTTATTTTGATTGTTAACTGACCAAGGTTGCAAGTCCTGGTCACTTGGATCTTGAAGCATCCGTTTCAATTCTGATACTGATTGGAAGGATGTTGTCTTGGTCGCCGATTGATAAGCATAATCGAAGTCGGCAGCTGGTAGCTGAATGACTTGTTTATTATCTTGATCATCGGTAGCCATTTTGTCATCTGAAAATATGGCCGCTAAAAGTTCTGCTTGGTCAACTTGGTTGGATTCATCGACTTTCTGTACCCACTTACTACGGGCCGCAAGTGCATCTTCGCTAGAAACGACTGCAACCCGGAAATTGGTCTTGGTGTTGGCTAGATAGTCTGGAATATGGACTGAATGGTTGACCTCGTCAAAATCGTGGTGGCGCATCAGCGCTGGGCCAATCCAATCAAGTAGATTGTTGGCTTTAATCCGGCCTGAGGGCGATAGTTGCTCGTCTTTCATCAAAAGCCCTTGCCACTTGCCAATCGTGGTATCGAAGTTTTTTACCATACCCACTAATACCAGTTGCTGTTCCGCTCGAGTTAAGGCCACGTATAATTTTCGCATTTCTTCAGCCAACATGTCTTTCTTCTCAAAACGTTTAGCCATCATTTCAAACATATTTGGATAGGTGATGTGGCGTGTTCTATCAGACAATTTCACCCCAATACCGATAGTGTCATTATAAATCACCGGATTCCTTAGGTCTTGAGTGTTAAAACGCTTGGAAATGTTATACACGTAAACGAGCGGAAACTCTAAACCTTTTGAATGATGAATAGTATAGACATGGACCGCAGATCGCGCTTCGTCCCCGTGTTTGGGTGCTTGCAGGTCGTTGTCTTTCTCTTGAATTTTCTCAACAAAGCGGATAAATTGGAAAATCCCCTTAAAGGCTGATGCTTCATAGTCAGACGCCAATTTATAAAAACCATGCAAGTTATTTTGCCGGATCTCCCCATTTGGCATCCCACCAACATAATCAAGGAAGCCCGTATCTGTATAAATTTGCCAGATTAAAGTCGCCAACGGTTTGTCGCGGGCGATGTCTCGCCACGCTAAGTGCCAATCATTCAAAGTCCGCAATTTTTCAGCTACTCTTTCATCTTGCCCTTCATCCATTGCCATATAAGTTTTCATGGCGTCATAGTAGGTGGCCTGTTTGTTGGCAATCCGGATTTTCGCTAGGTCTTGTTCATTTAAGCCAATAATTGGTGACCGCAAAATAGCCGCCAGTGGGATATCTTGGTAAGGATTATTGATAAATTTTAAGACATTCAACATGACACGGATTTCTGTACGCTGGAAATAGTTCGCCGAATCATCCAACATCAAAGGAATTTTATATTGAGCAAAAACATCCTCTAATTCCGAATGGTGACGTCTAGTTGCTACAAGAATTACTATGTCATTAAAGGTGATGGGCCTATCCACCTGTAGCTTTTTATCATAAATCATGTGCTGGTTGTTAACCTTGTCCAAAATGGATTGGGCAATCAATTCTGCTTGCATTTTCGTCCCATTTGAGACGTCGCCTTCTAGACCATCTAAACCTTCCTGGTCGTAATCGCTAGATTTACCGCCATCTTCCTCTTCGTAAAGGAGGATTTCAGTCTGCATTCGGTCGGTTTCTGGATAGGCGGTAAAGCCCAATTTAAGGGCTGCATCCTCATCATAAGCAATCTGCCCCACTTGTGGATCCATGACTTGGCGGAAGATAAAGTTGGTAAAATCAAGGACATCTGCTCTTGACCGGAAGTTTTCCGCTAAGACAATCCTTTGCCCTCCATTACCATCCGCGAATTGGTTGAATTTATGGATAAATAAACCTGGTTCAGCAAAGCGGAAACGGTAAATCGACTGCTTCACATCCCCCACCATGAACATATTTGGATGTTCCGGATTCCCTGATACAGCTTGTAGAATGGCTTCCTGTAAGGCGTTGACATCCTGATACTCATCCACCATGACTTCAGTGAACTTATCCCGATAGTAAGCCTTAGCCTCATTCATAGTATTGACGTTTCCACTCATACTTTCGCCGTCGCCAGCTTCTGTGTCCGCTAACTGCTTACTTAAAATTTGATAGGTGAAAAGTTCAATATCTGAGAAATCTAAGATTCTTTGGTCAAATTTATGGGCTGTCATTCGTTCAGTAAAGACCTTCTCCACATTTATAATAGCTTGCCCAAGTTTTTTAGCCTCTTGAATAAAGAGGCCTTGATATTGCTCGTCAAAAGTAAAGTAAGGCATGATATCCTTGTCGAATACGTCCTTAATTGTTTTATTGTGTCGTTTTCCTAACTGAGTTCGTAAATCAATTTGCGCGTCGTTACCATCTTCAAAGTCCTTCTTACTCATTGAAACTAAAGCTGGGAAAGATGTTGCAATAATTTGTTGGTAAGCATCCTTATAAGAGGCCCTCACATTCGTCTTCAATTGGTCTAAGTAAGCTAACTTTTCTTTCATAGAAGTGGCCATTTTTTCAAAACCAACCGCTTCAGCAACCGGCAGGTCTTCGATATACAAACGAATAGTATTTTCGAGGGCTTCAATTTCATCTATTAAAGTAGGGACCACATATTCTTGATAAAAAGCAGACTCACCATAGGGGGTATCCTCATCCGGATATTTGGCTACTAATCCATCTAACCAGTCGTTTGGATGGGTATGGACCCGAGACTTGTTGTATAGGTCAAAAATCAGCTGGTCAATTTTGTCATCTTTACGGTCGGAAGCAAAGTGTTTTGCCATACGTAAATAATCTGGATTGCCTTCTGCTAATAAGTCCTCTTTCAAGGCCTCCCAAACATTTTCAAAATGCATCATATTTTCAGTTTCATCGGTTAACAATCGGTAAACTGGGTCTAGATCAATCAAGAAATAATAACGTTGGATGACTTGCTTACAAAAGGCGTCAATGGTTGAAATATTGGCTTGCGGCAATTTGGCGATTTGTTGCAGATAATGTTGACGGCTGTCAGCGTCAGATTCTTCATTGATCATTTCTTGAAAGGCTACTTCCAACCGCTCTTTCATTTCACTAGCCGCTTTTTCGGTAAACGTTACAACCAGTAACTCATCCACCCCATAGCCGCGTCGTACCTTTTGCAAGATACGTTGGACAAGGACACTCGTTTTACCAGATCCAGCAGAGGCTGAAACGAGCAGGTTATCCCCTTCTAAATGAATCGCTGCCCATTGGTCGGCTGTATAACGGGCATTAGCTTCTGTTTGTAATGGAATAGTGGTTTGTTTCTGTCTATTCTTCATCGTCTGTCTGGTCCTCCTCTGCTACATTTTCATCTACATGGGCATCTGTCATTAAGGCTTGGAAAAATTCATCCTGATCCATAGACGGATTTGGTCGATATTTATTGGTATAGTCCGTTGCATCAAACATAGATACAGACCGGTAAGGCTCAGTCATGGACGGAATGTACGGATCATCATCAAGCGGATTTAAAGCAATATGGCCAGACACAATTTGTTCTGCTGTAGCCACAATCTTCTCTTCCACAAAGGCTAACAACTTATTCAACTCATCCTTGGTTAAGACTTTGGCAGCTTTAGTGAAATCGCCATCTTTCTTCCGGCTCACCGCATAAACGCTCGACTTCCCACCTGGTTCAAGTCCTTCGCTATGAATATCTTCTAATAGATCATAGTCAGCCCGTACATAACCCGACAGTTTCAAGTCGGCCAAAATTTGATCCGCTATATGTTTGTCAGTCAAGTCTGTTTGCTTTTTAATTTTCACTTGAGGTTGGAAAATCCGTTGGTAGAAAGCACCTAGTGGCAAGGCAGTTTGCCCATCTTGATTTAACTGGTCTAAAGCCACCTTCAAATAAGTATAAAGCTGCAATTGGGACCCTACATAAATCTGGTCAAATTTCACATCATGAGCCGATGACTTATAATCCACCACTTGGATGAAGTTTTGTTCCAGGCCATTTTCAACCTGTGACACCGCATCAATCCGGTCGATTTTACCGCGCAAACGAACTTCTTGTCCGTTTGCTAAAGTGAAATGCGTGATGGTCTCTTCTTCCTCGTCCTCATTTTGGGTGTAGCCAAATCGTTGTTCCGTTTCGATAGTTTTCACATTAACCGCCTGCCGTTGCTTGATCATATTTTCAACCAGTAACTGAATGGTCTCTTTCATCGATTCCTGCAAGTAACTATTGCGGTGGTTAACCTTAAAAATCGTGTACTCAGGATAGACATCCGGATCATTTAACTTATCCGTCACTTCCCCTAAAATTTCCTTGACCTCGCCATCAGAAAGATTAGCCAAATCAAACTCTCTTTGATTTACTTCCTTGAAAAAGTGGTCCAACATTTCATGGAAGTAGTTCCCTGTTTGTAAGGAATCTAATTGGAAGCTAGATCGTTCTTTTAATTTCAATCCATATTTCAAATAATAAGAGAAGGGATCTCGATTATAGAGTTCAAGCTGGGACACAGATACGGCCAAAATATCCCCGTATAAGGACCGGGACAATTCTGGCGTAAGTGGCAATACCGTATTATGGTAAGTCAAACCAGACTGCAACCATTTAAAGAAACCAGCAGCAGATTGATTGGATACTACCTGGTCATATACAGGCCGCCATATCTGGCTTAAACGTTGTTGACCGTGGGCATCTTGGGCCATGGCTTTCAGTAAATAACGGACTTGTGTGTGACCATTACCCAGTTTCAACAATGTTTTTTCAGCTACATGGTCAGATGGTTGCCGTAGATATATGGTTTGAATATCAAAAACATCTGCGATACGAGCAATCATTGGCGACAACCCTTCAGTATCCGCATCGCCATTATTCAAGGGATAGGAAATATATAAATGATCTGTGGCAGACAGGAATGCCAAATAAGCTTTATAGGCTTCATTGTTATTCTTACTATCTGCCGATTGTTTTAAGGCTTGTAAGTCATCTAATTGACTGACCACTAGTTGCCGGTCCTCATTGGTTAAAAGAGATTTCTCTTCATAGACCACCGGTAAGGCATATTTGGACATACCTAAAAGAAAAGTGATTTTCTTTGCCTCTACCCTATTTTCATCAAAAGAGCCAATTGTAACAGCGTCCATTGTTGGTGGCACGATGGCATAGCTTGCATTTTGAAAGGCCAAATCTAAAATCTTAAAGAAGTATTCTAGGTCAAATGCTTCCTCACCAAATAGGAGGATATAGTCGTCCAACATATGGATAAAGGTTTGCCAAGCCTGTTCGTGCTGTCTCGCTTCTTGTAATTGCCCAGTTTCTAAATAGCTGTCTCGCCAATTCATCAAATTGGTTGGAATCCCATTATTGGTTAGGAATTGGTAGAAATATGTAATAGCCGCTTCTGTCGTTTGATCCTTTTTCCAATTGTCAAATAATGGCGACAAGGCCCCAACAACAAAAGCTTTTACCTGGTTAGCTGTTGCTTCAATCGCAATATCACGTTTTGTCCCGACTTTTTCGCCGTCTTCCCCTACTAAAATATAGGACCAAATACGGTCTTTAGACCACCAAAATTGTCCTTCGTAACCATTTCGTAAAACAACATTTTCTGTCAAATCGATGGCATCCCGGAATTGAATTTGCCCCTTTTTGGAAGCTGACAATTCATCTGATACTACTTCTACTGAGTCAAAAGTTGGGCCATTCCAATCGGCCAAGTCATCCAAATCAACGGGGGTTAATAATTCACTACGCAGTAAATCAAAGACATCTTGATACCGCCAATTACCTTGGTAAACCCGATACAAACTCATCATCAGCCGGTAAAGCGGATGGAGAGCCATATCCTCTTGGAAATTTGTGAAATATGGAATTTCATTGGCGTCAAGAGCTGCCTGCAAAGCGTGTTGATAGGTATCCTCATCTCTAGATAGGATTTGGATGTCCTTGTAGCGGTAATCGGTATTTGGATCTGACACTAATCGATAAATTTCATTGGCTACTTGCTCAGCTTCCATATGAGTAGATGGTACTTCCCAAATTTCCATAACCTGGTTGACTGCCGTTTTAGCAGGGTCAGTTTGCGGGACTTGGCCACTTTCAATACGGTTGTCCGTTCTTAGATAATAATCTAAGACTTTAAAACCATCTGCATAGCTGTTGTCTGATTCAGCTACTATAGGATTAGCAAATGGTATCTCTTGCTTTCTAGCAAATTGCATCAATTGATTATAAGTTTTCCCAGTTACCGTAAATAACTCATACCAGTCCGGCGTCCTAAAATCATAAGGTTGATCTAAATTTAAGACAATTTGCACTTGCGGACAGTTTTCAAGGAAGGCAACAATCGTCTCCAACTCTTGGGCATTAAAATAATCAAAGCCCGTAATAATAATTCTTGTTTTAGATAAGTCTTGGTCCGAAATAGCTTGTCTCAACTGGGCAAAAACGTTTTGGTCTGCCATTGTTAAGCCCGCTAAATACTTTTCGTACTCTCCGTAAATTGCAGCCAGTTCTTTCATTTTCTTCACTTGATTTTGAATCAAGGGCTGTTCACTAGACTCATAGTTAGATAACGAATTTAAAAAGACGTCACTGGTAATTTGACCGTTCACTAACTCTTTAAATAAGTCAGCCAAGGCTTCCACAAAACCAATCTGGTTATATTCACCCCGGTATACCAATAAGTCATCCTTCATATCCGCTAAAACGCGACCGATAACCATGATATTACCAATATCTGAAACGTCCCCAACTGATTGACTATCTTGTTTCTGCAATAAATACCAAGCTAACCGTTTGAAAGACTGCACTTGTAGTCGCATCATTCCTGCATGTTTATTGTCAGTTGTATGGCCAGCATTTAATTGGACTGCCTTCATTTGACGTAAAACAGACATCTCTAAATCAAATTTCATATTATCATCTGTGATAATAAAGACTTGGTTTTCCACATCTGCTCTTAGATAAGCATCAATGCCTTCATATAAAGATTTTAGGTTATTTTGTGTCGGGGTCTTTAAAATAAACTGTAAACTCATAAGCCCTCCTTTTGTAAAAGCAACTTTTTTAATTGCTAAATATATAAAAGGAGAAGTTGACACCTCATAGACGCCAACTTCTTTCTTTGCGGTAAATGTTTTTACCTTCATATATTTAAAAACAGTATTTTATAGATTGTTGTAGTCGCCAGCACCTTCAATGATGGCTAGAATAACTTCAGTTGCCTTCACCATCGTTTCTAGACTGACATATTCAAAACGACCATGCATGTTTTCCCCACCAGCAAATAAGTTTGGTGTTGGTAGTCCCATGTAAGTCAATTTAGACCCATCGGTTCCACCACGAACCGCAATAATATCTGGTTGGATATCTACAGCAGCAAATGCATTTTCAGCAAGAGTCACAGGACGCATATCTTTTTCAATAATTTCACCCATGTTGTAATATTGATCATTTAAAGTAACTGTGGCAATGTCACTACCATAAAATGCATTTAATTTACCTGCAGCATCTTGGATTAATGCCTTGCGGTTTTCAAATTGTTGACGGTCATGGTCACGGATAATGTAAGTCGCTTTAGCACCTTCTACATTCCCTTCCATACCCATTAAGTGGAAGAAACCTTCGCGCCCTTCTGTATTTTCAGGACGTTCATTTTCTGGTAATTGGTTATGGATATCGATAGCCACTTGTAAGGCATTGATCATTAAATCCTTCGCTGAACCTGGGTGAATGTTTTTACCTGCTACTTCAACCACTGCTGAAGCCGCATTGAAAGTTTTAAATTCTAATTCACCTAGTGGGCCACCGTCCATAGTGTAGGCGAAATCTGCCGAAAATCGGTCAACGTCAAAGCGGTCAGCCCCAACACCAATTTCTTCGTCCGGACCAAAAGCCACTTTCACTTCTCCATGTTTAATAGAGGGATTGTCAATTAAGTATTTACCAGCGGTAACGATTTCAGCGATACCCGCCTTGTCATCTGCACCAAGTAAAGTCGTACCATCCGTTGTAATCAAAGTTTGACCGACATATTTGTTTAAAGAATCAAACTCAGCAGGATCTAATTCATAGCCAGAATCACCTAAAGGAATTACGCCGCCATCATATTTTTCAATGATTTGCGGGCTAACATTTTCAGCGTTAAAATCTGCCGTATCTACGTGGGCAAAGAAACCGATTGTTGGGTAGTCTTTGCTGTCATCCGTTGCAGGAATTGTTGCTGTGACAAATGAGTCTTTTTCATTGTAGAAGACATCTGAAAATCCTAAAGTCGTTAATTCTTTAGCTAATTTCTTAGCGAATGCTACTTGGTTTGGTGATGAAGGCACTTGGTCCGCATTCGCCTCGTTTGAGCGCGTATTCTCTTTTGCATAAGTCACAAAGCGGTTTAATAATTCTTGGTCTTTAATTTGATAAGTCATTCAGTATTTCCTCCTATATAAATGTAAATGGATCCGTATTTAATTGGCTAGCAATTACATCAACCTGCCAGTTATTTTCATCGTTCCATTGCTTAAACATGTCTGTCATTTTAGATTTTACGATTGATTCAAAATGGTGACCTGGGTCGATTACGTTCAAGCCCGCCGCAATCATATCGTGGCCGGTATGGTAGTAAACGTCACCAGTGATAAAGGTGTCCGCACCCTTAGCCAGTGCATCCTCGAAGTAAGAACCGCCGTCACCTCCTAGAATAGCCACCCGCTTAACAGGTCTATCTTTATCAGCAACCACCATCCTTAAGCCATTGACGCCCGTTTTTGCTTTCACAAATTCACCGAAAGCTTCTAGAGTCATCGGTTCAGCTAAATCTCCGATGCGTCCAATACCAATCGCTTGCCCGGTCGTTTCATCTATCGTATGGGTTCGCAAAACCTCTACGTTTTCAACCTTGTATAAATCAGAAAGCCAGTCATTCATCCCAGCTGGCGCAGCATCCAAATTGGTATGAGCTGCATATACCCCAATGCCTGAGCGAATAATTTCCGCATACATCGATTGTTGCGGATCATCTTCTGTTAAACGTTTCACCGGTTTAAAGATTGGTGGATGATGGGCAAAAATGAAATCTGCGCCAATTGTCTTAGCTTCTGCAACCACTTCAGGGCGAATATCTAAGGTCACCAAAATCTTGCGAACCTCTTGGTCGAGACGGCCGAAATGCAAGCCAGTCGGATCTCCTTCAACGGCATAGTATTCTGGGGCAAAAGTTTGGAATTGCTGGATAAAATCTTTAATTGTGAGCGACAAATCAATACCTCCTTAAGCTAATTGTGCTTGTATCGCTGCCTTCAATTCTTTATAGCGAGCGATCTTGTTTTCATCGCGGTTATTGGCTTGTTCTAGTTGGTCTAATATATAGTTTGTCCGTTTCAATTCTAATTGCCATTTCTCCTGGAAAATAGCTGCATATTTCTCTTTGTTAAATAAACCGAATAAAATATCATCACTGGTCAATTCTTGTTGGAGATTGTCTCGGTAATCCGCCACAATCACTTCATAGAACTTACCATTTTCAGCAATCATCGCTTCATCAACGATCTCATAAGAATGCTTGTTTAACCATTGACGGACCTTGTCTTCTGCCACATTTGGTTGCAAAATAAGACGTGGATTAGTCGCTAATTTACCGTCGATTAAACCTTGCGCTAAAATATCCACGATTAAAGCCCCACCCATACCGCAAATGGTAATGGTGTCAATTTGGTCCGCTGGTCCAATAACTGCTAAGCCGTCGCCAAGTCGAGCTTCAACCATATGCCCTAATTCCTGACGGGCAATTTCTTGTTGAGCAGACTGGAAAGGACCCGCCACAACTTCACCAGCAATCGCACTAGTGATTTTATCTTGGCTAGCCAAATTGGTTGGTAAGTACGCGTGGTCTGATCCAATATCTGCCAGCCGCGCGCCATCTTTCACAAAAGTTGCGACCGATGCTAGTCGGTCTGATAAGTGATTTACATTCATAATTTATCTTCTCCACTCGTTTTCAATACAGAACAATTATAACAAAGATTCAGGTATTTTTTAGGGATTTGCCTCATAAAATAACAAGATAATTTTTACTTTACAAGGAAAAATTTTAGGCGTACAATATTTTATGTTTTAGAAAAGGAAATTTAATACTTTTCGCCGAATTAGCTCAGTTGGTAGAGCATCTCATTCGTAATGAGGGGGTCACAAGTTCGATTCTTGCATTCGGCATAATTATATTGATCAATTAACGGAATACAATGACGGTCGCCCTAGAACTTGATTCATCCATGTAATGAATTACACGGTTTTCTCAAGGGGCGACTTTAAATAAATAAACGCATGTAGGCCCCTCCAAAAAATACCGGACCTGCCTTTTTTATATCAGCCAGCATCCGGTTGCCCTTCCATTATGCCATGAAAGTTTTCACTACATTTTCATTTTTTACCATTGATTGACATGGTCAACGATTTGAAACCCCTCAGAACTTAATTCATACACTGTGTCACACACTGATTTTAAAAACTGTCGGTCGTGGGAAACGGTGATGATAGCGCCGGGATAATCATTGAAAACCGTACGGATTTCTTGTTGAGAAGAAGCTGAGAAATTCCTAGTCGGTTCATCTAAGAGTAAGACATTGTATCCTTTAAGGTCCAAACTGGCTAGGATAAGTTTTCCCTTTTGCCCACCGGATAAGTAAGCTATTGGTTGGTCCATTTCTTCAGGTAAAAAGCGGAGACTACCCAAATAAGTCATGATTTGCGTTCTTTCTTCCTTGTCCCCACTGGTAGTCATAAATTCGATAGGGGTTTGGTCATCAGGAATTTCCTCACTGTATTGTTGGGGCATGTAGCCCACTTGGAGGCCTTTAGCATCTTTTAAATCACACCAAAGTTGACGAAGGAAAGTCGTTTTGCCAATACCATTAGGGCCAATAATGCCGATTTTATCTTGACCTTTGACAGTTAGTTGCAGATTGTCGGCTAATGTGCGGTCATCAACGGTCACTTGACCGTCGTCTAAGTGCACGACCACTTGGCTCTTGGATAAAGGGTTCACGTTAGAAAATTCAATATGAATGGGCGCTTCTTTAATCGGATGGTCCACAAATTTGGCCCGTTCGCGTTCAAATCTCTTGTCCATAGATTGGACAGCTTTCATCTTTTTAGCAAGAAGTCGTCCTGCAGTAGAATCCTTGGTATTGTTCAATTGGTGGTCTACTGAATCGTGCACGCGGTTAAACTTCGCCATCCGTTTTTGGTCTTCTACCCGCTGCTTGTTGGCTAAATTCTCCTGATTGGACATCTCTTGGTCACGGTGGGTTAGGTAATCTTCGTAGCTGGCCTTTACAAATGTTGACCGGGCAGTCGACTTGTTGGTCAATCTTTCTACATGGAGGATATGGGTGGCGGTTCGTTTAAGCAACAACTCGTCATGGGAGATATAAATCATAGCCAAGTCACTTTGCTGAATAAACTTTTCAAGCCAGAGACTGGTTTCGACATCTAGATCATTAGATGGTTCATCCATCACCAACAGATCTGGCTCATCCATCAGCAAGTCAATCAACTGAAACTTGATCCGCTCACCTCCAGACAGGTCTCCCACTAACTGTTGGTCATAAATCCGTTCCACATCAAAGTTTAGCCGGTTACCCAGTTGATAGAGCAATTGATAATCCACATCTGCGTAATCCCGACCCCTGAAAAAATAATTTTCCAATGACTTTGCTAGGTCCTCATTTGCCATAGCTTGGGGTAAATAAGCCAACTGGGTAAAATGATTGGTCATTTGCCCGGTAATTTCAAGATAAGATTGGATGCTTTCATCCCCGACAATATATTTTAGAATCGACGATTTCCCGTTGCCCTCTTCGCCAATAATTGCGACCTTATCACCAGGGTTTACCACAAATGATAAGTCGTCAATTATGGTGAATACAGTGCTAGCTTGCGTCATAGTTAAGTGTTTAATTTGTAACATATATGTGCCTCCTTTATTATTTTGGGCACAAAAATTGCCCTACTAATTTGTTCTGTAGTAGGACAAATGTTGAACATGGATACTTGAAAAATGACGATGCCAACCCAATCTAGGTCTATTGTATACCCTAGATATAGGCCCACTTACATGTTTCGTGAAACTTTCTTCAATGATAAAAATGCACACAAAAAGAAAGGTCGATAGTATCCGTCCAAAGTTTTTTATCCTACCAAAATAGGCGAGGTTAAACCAACACTATTATCGGTGTTTTTTCTCGCTCACTATTTTAAATAAAGTAGGATTATAACTTCATTGGACTGGATACCTGACCTTTCTTTGAAATTGTTATGTTATAAAAGCAATTTACCAGGATATTGAGGGTATGTCAACCTATAAGATATCATTTAGAAGGACATTCTTATAGGTATCTACTAGCCTTATTCACGCTCAAGAGCCGTTTTCAACTTAGCTAAAGCTTGATCTACCACATCTTTTGTGACATTTAATGGGGGTAGTAAACGGATGACGTTGTCCTTAGCTGAAGTCACTAGTAAACCTTGGTCTGCTGCTGCCGCAATCACTTGGGCTACTGGCTTAGTGACTTTCAACCCAATCAAAAACCCTTGACCACGAACTTCTTCAATTATAGGTGACTGCCAGGATTGCACTTGATCCTTGATATAAGCAGATATCACCTTCACATTTTTCAATAGTTCTTGGTTGTCAATGGCTGACAAGATATAATTGCCCGCTGCTGTAGCTAATGGATTACCACCAAAGGTAGTGCCGTGGTCTCCTGGTTGAAAGTGGTCGGCCACCCGGTCCTTTGCTACTACAGCACCGATTGGTATGCCCCCACCTAACCCTTTAGCTAGGGTGATGATATCTGGACTTAAGGCGGTTTGTTGAAAGGCGAACATAGTTCCAGTACGGCCAATTCCTGTTTGTATCTCATCTACAATCACGAGGACATTTTCTTGTTTTTGCAGTGTGTTGATAGCAGACATGAATTCAGGCGTAATGGCATTGACCCCACCCTCTCCTTGGATGACCTCAAGCAAAATGGCGCAAGTATTCTTGTTAACAGCCTTTTTTAAAGCGTTAACGTCATTAAAATCCACATATTTAAAGCCGACTGGCAGTGGTTTAAAAGCAGTATGCATGTCTTCTTGGCCGGTAGCTGTTAAACTGGCCAAAGTCCGACCATGGAAGGATTGGTTCATAGAAATAATTTCAAAAGCATCCGGTTCCTTCGTTTCAGTCCCCCATTTACGGGCCAGTTTAATGGCCGCTTCATTGGCTTCTGTACCAGAATTGGCGAAGAAAGTCTTGTCAAGATTTGAAACTTGGCTTAATGTTTCGGCTAGTTTGATCCCATTCTCATTCCAAAAAAGGTTAGACACATGGATCAAATTGCCTGCCTGTTTAGATATGTATTCGACGAATCCTTGGTCGGCGTGGCCTAATACATTGCAGGCGATGCCAGAAATGAAATCGATGTACTTTTTCCCATTAAGGTCTTCGATAGTAGCACCTTGACCTTTGACTAGGACAGTTTCCTGGCGGTTGAAGGTGTGCATGGTGACTTCTTGTCCTAATGCTATCAATTCTTGCGTATTTAGATTTTGTGTCGTCATATGCTCCTCCTAACTCCGGTAGTCGGCGTTAATTTTGATGTAATCTTCAGTCATATCGCAGGTCCAAACGGTGGTCTTACTATTGCCGAGGCCTAAATCGATATGGATGGTAATTTCTGTTTCAGATAGGATTTCATAGGCTAAATCCTCATCAAATACTAGCCCTTGGCCGTTCTTACAGGTTAAAATCTCTCCCTTTTCAGAAATGAAACTGATTTGAACCTTGGCTGGGTCGAGGTAGTCTGGCTGGGATTGGCCAATGGCTGATAATACCCGGCCCCAGTTAGCGTCTTGCCCGTAAACAGCTGTTTTCACAAGGGACGATGTCGCCACTTGCTTGGCAATCGCTTCAGCGTCTGCTTGACCCGCAGCACCTTTCACAGCAACAGTGACAAATTTCGTTGCCCCTTCCCCGTCGGCCACAATCTCTTGGGCCATCATTTGACAGATTTCCGTCAATTTCTCTTGGAAAATCAATATATTTTGCTTAGTTGGCTTTACAGAAACCTTGTTGGTAGAAGCTAAAATCACGGTATCGTTGGGGCTAGTGTCCCCGTCAACTGAAATCTTATTGAAAGATTGGTTAACAGACTCTTTCAGTAATTGCTGTAAGGTTGCTTGGCCTAGGTCTAAATCAGTCACGATATAAGACAACATAGTCCCCATATTTGGATGGATCATGCCTGACCCCTTGGCAATGGCCGCTAGGTGAACGGGCTGCCCTTCAATTTCAAAGGCAATAGCTGCTTGCTTAATTTTTGTGTCCGTAGTCATAATGGCTTCAGCTGCTTGAATCGAATCACCGTCGGTTAGATTATGACTTAAAAGGTCTACTTTGTCGTCAAAATCGGTTAAATCCATTGGCACACCGATAACCCCAGTGGAGCAAATCAACACTTCATCGGGTTTAATCGCTAGCTTTTTAGCGAGGCTATTGGCCATCGCTTGGACGTCTGTGTCACCTGTTGGCCCGTTAAATGTGTTGGCATTTCCGGAATTAATCATAATGGCTTTAAAGGTAGCCTGTTCATTCAGGCGTTTTTTATCATATTTAATATGGTGAGATTGAATGGCATTTTTAGTAAAGACGGCCGCCATGGTAGCCCCCTTTTGAAAATAAATCAGGGCTAAATCTTTGTTGCGGTGTTTAAAACCCGAGTGGACACCAGACACCCAGACATTTTCAATGGCACAAAGACCACCGGGGATGGCTTTACTAGATTGGTGACTTGTTGAATGATTGGTAGTAGTCGTCGTTGTTGTTGTCGTCGTTGCTAATTGGCTTTCAGACATGTGTGTGACTCCTTTCATTAATGGTTAAGGGAAGATTGGAGCTTGGGTAAGCCCAGTCGTTTGGTCTAGGCCAAACATTAGATTCATATTTTGGATGGCTTGCCCAGCTGCACCTTTTACTAGGTTGTCTATGACGGCAAAAATCACTAACCGGTTGGTTCTTTGATCGACTTTGACTTGGATTTGGGCAAAATTGCTGGCCCGAACCGCTTTAATTTGTGGCAATTGGTCTTGGCCTAGAATGTGAATAAAGTATTTGTCTTGGTAGTAATCTCTGTAGATTTGACGGACTTGGCCTTCAGTAATGTCATCTGTTAAGTCCAAGTAAATAGTGGCATGAATGCCCCGTTCTGTTGGCAACAAGTGCGGAGTGAATTGTACTGTAACTGGTTTTTTTGTGACATTGTTTAAAGTCTGCTCGATTTCAGGTATATGGCGGTGGGCCATTGGATTGTAGGCGTAAAAGTTATTGCCTAACTCAGTGAGCAGGTTGGCTACCTTGGCAGACCGGCCTGCCCCAGAGACACCTGTTTTGGCGTCAATAATTACTGAATCGGTTCGAATGAAATCTTGGTTAATTACTGGCAATAGTGCGAGCAAGCTACATGTCACGAAACAGCCAGGATTGGCGATCAAATCAGCTTTTTGAATGTCGGTTGCGTAAAGCTCAGGCAAACCGTAAACGGCTTGTTCAAGTAAATCAGGTTCTGTTTGTGGAATACCATAGTATTCTTGGTAGACTTGGCTATCCTTAAGTCTAAAGTCCGCCCCCAAATCGATCACCTTGACGTCATGCGCTTGGGCTGCTTTCGCGATTTCCATGGATATCCCGTGCGGCAGACATAAGAATAGGACTTCTACCTGGTCGAAAATTTGGTCAGGGTCATAGGCCACAAAATCTTGGTCGATTAAGCCATTGAAATGCGGATAGTAGTCTTGGACCTTGGTCCCAACTTCTTTCCTTGAAGTTAAAGTGGTTAATTTAATATCTGGACGGGTCACCAACAAGCGGATTAATTCTTCACCTGTATAGCCAGTTGCCCCGATAATTCCTACTTTAATCACCTAATCGCCTCCTTTGTCATTACTGTTTGGCCAAAATAAGTTGCCGTTTGTAGCTGCCATGATAGCTTTAATTGAGTGCAAGCGATTTTCTGCTTGTAAGAATTGTTTAGCGTAATCGGCCTGGAAGACTTCATCTGTCACTTCCATTTCTTGGTAACCGTATTGGGCTAAAACTTGCTGGCCGTAAGTGGTTTCTGCGTCATGGAAGGCAGGTAGGCAATGGAGAAAAATGAAATTCGCTGTCTCAACTTGGTCTATCAATTGTTTGTTGACTTGGAATGGCATTAATTGCTTAATCCGGTCTTCAAAGGTCGCTTCCTCACCCATTGACACCCAGACATCTGTGTAAATAATGTTAGCCGTTTTCACTGCTTGGCTTGGATTGTTAGTTATCGTAATTTTGGTATTTGTTGCTTTGGCGATGTCTTGAGCGATTTCAAGAATGGCTTGTTCAGGTTGTAATTGTGGGCTAGTCGCAATGGTAATGTCAACGCCCAACTTGGCACCTGCAATCATTAAAGAGTTGGCCATATTGTTACGACCGTCACCTAGATAGACTAAGTGGTGACCTTTTAAAGAACCAAAAATCTCTTTAATGGTCATAAAGTCTGCAATCATTTGGGTTGGATGCCAGGTATCGGTCAAGCCGTTCCAAACTGGTACACCAGCGTGGGCGCCTAATAATTCGACTGCATCCTGGTCAAAACCACGATATTCGATGCCGTCAAACATTGAGCCAAGGACTTTTGCGGTGTCGATAACAGATTCCTTCTTACCGAGTTGGATGTCGTTGGACCCAAGATATTCAGGATGGCCACCTAGATCGTTGACTGCTACGCTGAAGGCTGCCCGGGTTCGAGTGGAAGATTTTTCAAATAATAAGGCAATATTTTGGCCTTTTAAATATTCATGTGGAATGTTGCGCTTTTTCAATTTTTTTAAATGCAAGGCGAAGTCGATTAGGAAATCGATTTCTGCACTCGTATAATCCAGTAATTTTAAAAAGTTTTTATTTTGTAAGTTCATGTGTAAACCACCTTTTTAAGCTGTAATCATAGTGCCAATGCCGTTTTTAGTAAATAATTCTAAGATAATAGCGTGGGGAATAGTGCCGTCGATAATCTGGCAAGAATGGACGCCCGATTGAATGGCACCCAAGCAATTTTCCACTTTAGGGATCATGCCACCAGTAATGATCTTGTTTTCAATTGCTTCTTGGATTTGGTCAGCAGACATTACGGAATATAAAGTTGATGGGTCAGCTGGATCTTCATAGATGCCATTAATATCGGTCAGGTAAATCATTTTCTCAGCCTTTAATGCTGAAGCAATCGCAGCGGCCGCTTCATCCGAATTGATGTTCAAGCTCTCACCTTTGGGTCCATAAGCGATGGGTGAAATCACTGGAAGCATATTATCATCTAACATTTGGTGGAGATAGTCCGTGTTGACGTTGGTCACCTGGCCAACTAGCCCAAGGGATTCATCTTTCTTCACAGCTTCCATGACTTTATTGTCCTTACCAGAAACTGAAACTGACGAAACGCCCTCCTCATTCAACATGGTGGTTAAATTCGGTGAGATCAAACCAGTTAAGACCATTTCAACCGTCCGCATCACATTACTTGAAGTCACCCGCAAACCATTAATAAACTGTGGCTCAACTCCTTGCACTTCAAGCATTCGGTTAATTTCTGGCCCACCACCGTGGACAATTATCGGCTTCATCCCAACGTATGAAAGCCAAGCAATATCTGAAATCACCCGCTGCCGCATTTCTTCAGAAATCATGGCATGCCCGCCGTACTTAATCACCACAATCTTTTGGTGAAAATCTTTAATATAGGCCAATGAATCAATTAAAATATCTGCCTTTTCAATATCTTGCTTACTAATCTCTATCATTTTTCTCCTCCATTTCATCAAAAACGCCCCTACATCTGCATCTCGCAAATATAGAGGCGTTAAACCGCGGTACCACTCTACTTAGCCATCATTTGATTGTCCATTGATTTTAATCACCGGAAAATGGCCATCTCTCATCCTAACGTGGACACCACGTCCTTGTTCAGTTTTTCAACCTAACAAGAAATCTTTAAAGCGCGGTTCAATTGGTTGATATCAGTAGTCTCACACCATCACTACTTCGCTTGGCATATGCCCCAATTTACTTTCTTTATCTACGATTCATTTATATATAAAAAAGCCCCGTTCCATGTTCAAATAGAACATAGAGACGAGGCTTATCCGTGGTACCACTCTAGTTAACTCAAATTGACAAGCAATTGAATTCACTCGATTTTGTTAACGCTGCATCAGCGAAATTAGCTACTGCCGTTCACTAATTTATCCATGAAGTGCGGTTCAGTGTTGTCGTCATATTAGGCTTCCACTCTATCCTAACTCGCTGTGAATCCAATCACCACTTACTCTCTTCATACTTGACCTTTAATATTTCTGTTATTTTATTAGGAAATAATGATAAAGTCAAATATTTTATCAGAATATTTTTAAGTTAGTGATATATTTTTTGTATCACTGTCTTGCACAAAAGTCATTAAACCTTAGTCACGACCGCTTTTTTCGTCTAAGACTTTGGTATAGGCCTTAAAGGTATCTAAGTGGGTGAACAGTGACGCCAATTGGCTGATGGCAGTCAATCTTGTCGCTAACCCTTTTTCATAACCTGGCACATTACCCGTTGTATCGACCACTAATTGCACATCGTTTTCAGTGATGTATTGGTTTAGTTCATCTGTATTTGAAAATACTGTAAAGTTTTCTGATTCATGCTTTTCATCTGCATCATTGATGTAGACTGCTAGCGAGTAACCTGCTTTATGCAACTTGGTCAAGTCCGCTTCAATTTCCGCTAAATCTGCTTTAAACAAATTGAAGACAATCGCACCCTCTTCAGTTGCTTGAATGTTGGCTCCTTCAAAGGCTCTTTGTAGGGCAAGGGCGTATGTTTTGCCTGACCCCATCACTTCACCAGTTGATTTCATTTCTGGGCTAACCGCTGGATCAACGCCGTTCAGTTTAGTGAAGGAGAAGACTGGTGCTTTCACGTGGACTTGGTCGTCAGTATAGTCGAATACCCCGCTAGTATAGCCTTGCGCTTGTAAGCTAGTCCCCATAATCACGTTCGTAGCAATTTGTGCGATTTCAATATCCGTTACTTTTGATAAGAATGGCACTGTACGACTCGCTCTAGGGTTCACTTCGATAATAAAGACCTTGTCATTTTCCACGATGAATTGGATGTTGACCATACCAATAGTACCTAAGCCATTTCCAATTTTAATGGTTTCGTCAATAATTTGATCGATAACAGCTTGTGATAATCTTTGTGTGGGGAAAACAGCCATCGAGTCACCTGAGTGAACCCCAGCGGCTTCAATATGTTCCATGATTCCTGGAATAAAGACATCCTTACCGTCGCAAATGGCGTCCACTTCCACTTCAATCCCTTGAACATAGTGATCAATCAAGATTGGCGCTTCGTGTTTTAATTTATGACTTTCAATCAAGGCGTCATTCATGTAAGTGGTTAAGTTTTCTTCGTCATAAACCACTTCCATTCCTCTACCACCTAGGACAAATGACGGTCTAACCAGTACTGGATAGCCACCAATTTTTTCTGGGATAGCTAGGGCTTCTTCTAAAGATAGCGCAGTATCCCCTTCTGGTTGGGCAATATTTAATTGATTTAAAGCTTGTTCGAATAATTTTCTATCTTCGGCACGGTTCATATCTTCAACTGATGTCCCAAGGATTTGGATGCCAGCTTCTTTCAAGTCATTCGCCAAGTTAATAGCAGTTTGACCACCGAATTGAATCATGACACCGATTGGTTGCTCACGTTCAATAATAGCCATCACATTTTCAAAAGTAACTGGTTCAAAGAATAACTTGTCAGAGATTGAGAAGTCGGTTGAAACTGTTTCAGGATTGGAGTTGATAATCAAGGCTTCGTAACCAGCTTTTTGCAAGGCTTTCACACAGTGAACGGTTGCGTAGTCAAATTCAATCCCTTGACCGATTCTGATAGGTCCAGAACCTAATACTAAAACAGATTCTTTATCGGTAGCCGTTTTTTCTTTGTTTTGGCCGTCATAAGAAGTGAAGTAGTAGCCCGCCTCACCGTAGTCGCCCATTCCCCAAATGGTTACAGGGACAAAGTTTGGTTTGATGTCGTGCGCTTCTCTTATAGCCTTCACTTGACTAGCACTTGTACCAGCAAGTTGGGCAATTGTTTGATCATCAAAACCATTTAATTTCGCTTCTGCCACCACATCTTTATCTAGCGGCTGATCTTTAAGCGCCGCTTCAATATCCACGATATGTTTAATGGCTTGTAGGAATAAAGGGCGGATTTTCGTATAGTTTTCAGCTTCTTCTACAGTCATACCGCGACGAATCGCTTCTGCTAGGTAGAAGATACGGTCATCTTTCACATCCACAATTTCTTTTAAAATCTTCTCATCTGACGCTTTAGCAGCATCCACATCGAATAAGTGTAAATGGCCGTTATCAAGCGATTGGATTGATTTCAACAAGGCTTCCTCAATCGATTGACCTAGTGACATCACCTCGCCAGTTGCCTTCATTTGCGTCGTTAAGCTTCTATCTGCATTTTTGAACTTGTCGTTTGACCAACGTGGTACTTTAGCAACAGTGTAAGTGATATTTTTTGGATCATATTCGGAAAAAGTTGTTTCAGTGTAAGGGTTGTATAATTCGTCAAAACGATACCCTACTGCAATTTTAGCTGCTACTCTGGCAATGGGGAAACCTGTCGCTTTTGAAGCTAGGGCTGATGAACGAGATACGCGAGGGTTTACCTCAATGATGTAGTATTCCTGCGTATCAGGTTTTAAGGCAAGTTGTACATTACAGCCACCTTCAATTTCTAAGGCTTGAATAATTTTAATGGCTACATCAGCCAGCAAGTCATTTTGTGCTTGATCAAGTGATTGATTAGGGGCAAACACAATTGAATCACCCGTATGTACACCAACTGGGTCGAAGTTTTCCATCGAAGTGATGACTTTAGCATCACCAGCGCCATCTCTCATTACTTCATATTCGATTTCTTGATAACCAGCAATTGATTTTTCGATTAAACATTGGGTAACAGGCGATAAAATCAAACCGTTCTTAACGATTTTTTCTAGGGACGCTTGATCTTCACAGATACCACCACCAGATCCACCCATGGTAAAGGCTGGTCTAACAATGATTGGGTAACCAATTTCATTGGCAAAATCAACCGCTTCATCAACTGTATGAACAATTGTTGAATCTGGAACAGGTTGCCCAATTGAAGTCATCAAGTTTTTAAATAACTCACGGTCTTCCGCTTGGTCAATCGCTTTAAGGTTGGTACCGATTAACTCAATACCTAACTCTTCAAGGATACCTGAAGCATCTAAGGTTAACGCCATGTTCAAACCAGTTTGCCCACCTAAGGATGGTAAGATGGCATCTGGTTTTTCTTCGTATAAAATTTTAGAAACCATTTCTTCAGTAATTGGCTCGATATATATTTTATCCGCCATCTTACGATCAGTCATTATTGTCGCTGGATTCGAATTGATTAGGACAACTTCGTATCCTTCCTCTTTTAAAGCGAAACACGCTTGAGTACCAGCATAGTCAAATTCGGCTGCTTGCCCGATAACAATGGGCCCAGATCCGATAACTAGAATTTTGTGAATATCTGTTCTCTTTGGCATAATTTTTCCCCTTTTCTAATGACCTATCGATTGCACACCAAATCCACCAATTTCTTTAAACGCCCCGAATTCAAGCAAAATGCCTGTATTCTATGGGATTTTATTAAAAACATCGGTTTCGATTGGCTTTATTAAAATTAATATACTTACCCTTTCATCTTTCACAGACATAAATTGACCCATGGTTATCCTTGAAGGCAACTTGTCATCTGCTTGTTTTGATTGCGCAGTATTTTTTCCTTTGACGTACTTTACGGTATGTTCAATGCTAGGTCAAACAAAAAATAAAAATTAAATCATTTTTTTCTCATTTTTACTCAATAAATTTTAGCGAAAACCCATTTGTTTCTATATAAGCAGTCAAAAACAAATCATTTTAAAAAACATTTTAAAGATACGTAAAGGTACAATATTTGTCTTTATTGTACTTATTCTAGTCCATTTCGTCATTTACTTTTTTGGTAAGCGGTAAGATTTAGGATTTAAATTTTCTTCTCATTGGCAGAATTTGCTAAAATTAGTGCACACAGGCACAATTAAAGGTGTGAAATCATAGACATTATTCCTTACCTATTTTTCTGGGGACAAGCAAAAGACGCAATGACCTATTATCGAGAAAAGCTTGACGGGAAGATATTAGCCTCAGTTGAATATGGTTCAATGGTAGATCTAAAAATCCCGGTCAATTACCGCAATCCTTTCCCTATTATCTGATGCATGGAACCCTAGAAACATATGGCCAACGATTGTTATTCTCAGATGAATTTCCAAGCGAAGACCAGCCCGACTTTAACGATGTATCAGTCACTATTATGTCAGATGATCTTGACCAGCTCCAAACTTACTTCGCTAATTTAGAAAAAGACGCCATCGAAGTTATCGTTCTCTTTTAAGCGACAGATTGGTCCCCTAGATATGGAATGTTAAGTGATAAGTACGCCGTTAAACGGCAGTTGAATTACGAAGCTTAATTGTTGAGAAATTTGGCCATAAAAAAAGCAGCCACTTGGCTGCTTTTTTTATAGTTAATGCTTATTCTAAGAAGTCTTTCAATTGTTTTGAACGAGATGGGTGACGTAATTTTCTTAATGCTTTCGCCTCGATTTGACGGATACGCTCACGGGTAACGCCAAATTGTTGACCAACTTGTTCCAATGTTTTAGATTGACCATCTTCTAGACCGAAACGTAGACGTAAAACATTTTCTTCACGGTCTGTTAAAGTATCTAATACCTCGTTTAATTGTTCTTTTAACAATTCTGCAGACGTGTAGTCAGCAGGACTAGTTGCATCGTGGTCTTCGATAAAATCACCTAAATGAGAGTCATCTTCTTCACCAATTGGTGTTTCTAATGAAACTGGCTCTTGAGCGATTTTTAGAATGTCACGTACTTTTTCAGTTGGTAAGTCCATTTCCGCCCCAATTTCTTCTGGGGTTGGTTCGCGTCCTAAATCTTGCAATAATTGACGTTGGATACGCACTAATTTATTGATGGTTTCAACCATATGTACTGGAATACGGATTGTACGCGCTTGGTCAGCGATCGCACGAGTGATTGCCTGACGAATCCACCATGTCGCATAAGTTGAGAATTTGAACCCTTTATGGTAGTCAAATTTCTCAACAGCTTTCATCAGACCCATGTTACCTTCTTGAATTAAATCTAAGAATGACATTCCTCGTCCTACATAACGTTTAGCAATAGATACAACCAAACGTAAGTTGGCTTCAGCTAATTCTTGCTTAGCTACTGGGTCACCTTGTTCAATACGTTGTGCTAGAGCAACCTCTTCGTCTGCAGTTAATAATTCTACGCGTCCAATCTCTTTCAAGTACATTCTAACTGGGTCGTTAATTTTAACATCAGAAGCTACAGAAGTAGGATCTACTTCCTCTTTCTTCACTTTTTCTGCTTCTTTATCGGCCTCTTTATCCATTTGACGCATTGTCGGTTCGCCATTTTCGTCCACAACTGCAATACCTTGATCTTCGAATTTCTCGATCAAGCCATCCATGCCTTTATCGTCTAACTCAAAAGGTTGTGCGATTTTATCGCTTAAATCAGTATATTGAATTGTACCAAGTATTTTTCTCTCAGCAATTAATTGTTTTGTAGCTTGGTTAAGTGTTACGCCGTCCACTTTTTTCTTTGCCATTCAATTCGCTCCTTACATAAATTAAAATTTAAAATAGTTTAATTAACCCGACTTTTTATTTGCTTCAACAAATCAATTTTTTCTTTAATTAAAATGCCAATTTGTGCAAAGTCATCTACCGATTTTGCATAAGCAATTTCGTCGTCTAAAGATTGCATTTCTTGCTCGATATTACCTTTAATTTGAATATTGTATATGAGGTCCTCTACTTCACCTTCGCCAATATCTGGGGCGACTTCTAGATTCATCACCTCAGCAACCAAGCGCTGTTCTTCAGCACCTGACAAGGCTTGTAGGAAAGCTCCCGGATCAATCTCTCCATCTATATCTTGGTGATTGTCTCTATAATCAGATAATAGCATATAGACCGTTTCCACCTCACTAGATTGGAAATGAAAGTCCCTATTCGCTATTAGCAACCACGTTTCACTATTATAGAGTAAACGGTACAGTAATAGCAATTCACTTTTTTCAAGTTGTGACTTTTTCTTACTAGGTGCTGCTTGTAATCCGACTTCTGAATGACTATTCCCTGAAAAATGATGGTGGTTGCCTTGGTCTTGTTCCTGGTAGGACTGGTGGTTTTGCTGTTTGGCTGACTGGCTGTCTAATTGTTGTAATAAGGTATCTTTGGATACACCAGTATCCTCAGCTACTTCACCTACATAAATATCACGGTCGATAGGCTGTTGAATTTTTGCAATCGCCTCTAGCATGACATTAATAAATTGAATTTTGCCATTATCCGTATCTAAAGAAAATTCCTTACGGTAGTAATTTCTCATGAAATGGATTGGGCTCAACCTTTTGTTCAAGACAAAATTGACATACCGCTCGCCACCATACTTTTGAATAAATTCATCAGGGTCCAGATTTTGTTCGAAAGCTAGAACATTCAACTTCAAACGACTACTTTGATCTTGTATCAATTTAATTGCTCGAAGGGTCGCCTTTTGACCGGGTTTATCTCCGTCATAGGCAATTAAGACCTGTTTACTTGTTCGTTCAATAGCCTTGATTTGGTTGTTTGTTAAACTAGTTCCCATAGATGCAACCCCATTGCCTACACCTTCATTGTGTGAGGCTATGACGTCCATAAAACCTTCAAATAAAACGAGCTCTCTGGCTCTTCGGGCTTCATTTTGAGCTAAATCCAAGTTAAATAGGAAAGTGTTTTTCTCGAATATTTCTGTCTCAGGACTATTCAAGTACTTGGCTGCATCAGGATGACTTTCATAATGGTTAGACCCAGGCAAGATTCTCCCTGAAAAACCAACAGTCTTCCCTTGCGGATTTCGCAGTGGGAACATAACCCGACCAGCAAATCTATCTTTTAACCGGTCTTGGTCGCCTACAAATATACCGGAAAGTTGCAATTCCTCAATGGTAAATTCTTTGTTTAACAGATGTTGTGCAGCTAAGCGCCCATCTTCAGGTGCGATACCAATTTGGTAGGCATCAAGCGTTTCTTTGCTTAAACCACGATCATATAGATAGGTTAGTCCTGGGTGACCATTTTCCGTATTCATCAATAAATAATGGTAAAATTGCCTTAATTCTTCATGAATTTGGATGAGTCGGTTTTGCGCACTTGAATAATTGGTCTTTTGCTGGCCATCATCTATGGCTGACCAATCGAAAGACACCGAAACATTCCCAGCTTCCGCTACCTTCTGGACAGCTTGGGGGAAGGAATAGCCTTCAATTTCTTCCATAAAACGAAAAACATTACCCCCTCGACCACAAGAAAAACAGTGAAAAATCTGCTTATCTTCATTTACAGTGAACGAAGGCGTACGCTCTTCATGAAATGGACAGTAACCAAAATAGTTCCGCCCCCTTTTTTGTAAGTCAACAAATTGACTGGTAACATCAAGGATGTTTACATTGTTCTTAACTTCATTAATGACTTCTTCTGGAATAAAATTCGCCAATTAATCACCTACTTTTGCCGGCAAAAACTCACAATAAATATAGCGGAAACCAAATCAAAATGCAATCGTTATGGACATATTCTTTGAGCAGAAGTAAATCTTATTCCTCAACTTCAAATTCGCCATCTAAAACGCCCTGAATAATTTCCCAAGCTTCATCGCGGCCATCCTTAGTTTCAGCAGAGAATGGTAAGATTTGATCGATTGATTCTAATTCTAATGTTTTATAAATATCACTCAAGTGTTTATTCCATTGGCTCTTCTTAATTTTGTCTGTTTTCGTTGCAATAACAAAATAAGGCACACCATGGTAATCCATGAATTCTTTCATTTGAATATCGTCTTTTGTCGGTTTATGACGGAAGTCTACTACAAGAAGTGCTAAAACTAGATTTTCACGGCTAGCAAAATAGGTTTCTAGCATCTCGCCCCATTTAGCCTTTTCTGTCTTGCTCACGCGGGCATAACCGTAACCTGGAACATCCACAAAATAAAATAAATCTTCAATTTGATAATAATTTAGTTGCTGTGTTTTCCCCGGTTTACTTGACGTTCTAGCCAATTTTTTACGGTTTATCATTGTGTTGATAAATGAACTTTTCCCAACATTTGACCGTCCTGCTAGCGCAATTTCTGGAATAACGGGTGCTGGATACTGTTCAGGCCTTACGGCAGATATCAGAAACTCAACGTTATGTACGTCCATGAAAAATCCCCTTTCTGACGCAAAAAGGAAAGACTAAGCCCAGTCTTTCCCATTGTATTTAATACACTGCTACTATTGTCAATACTTAAGCGATTTTTTCGCCTTCTAAGTCAAATAAATCTGGTTCAATATCATCATTAATCACTGATTCAGTAATGATCACCTTAGAAACATCTTCACGTGAAGGTATTTCAAACATGATTTCTAACATCGCTTCTTCAATAATTGAGCGTAACCCACGAGCCCCCGTCTTACGGTCTAAAGCTTTTTGTGCAATGGCATCTAAAGCTTCATCTGTAAAGGTTAGTTCTACATTATCCATCTTCAATAATTGTTGATATTGTTTCACTAAGGCATTTTTTGGTTGTGTTAGAATATGTACTAAATCATCTTTAGTTAACTTGTTCAAATTAGCCATAATT
Source organism: Aerococcus viridans (assembly GCF_002083135.2). Taxonomy (NCBI): domain Bacteria; kingdom Bacillati; phylum Bacillota; class Bacilli; order Lactobacillales; family Aerococcaceae; genus Aerococcus; species Aerococcus viridans. Next base: position 40,275 of record NZ_NBTM02000001.1, read on the forward strand.
GGTAAACGGCCAATAAATTCAGGTATTAACCCGAATGTTTGTAAGTCTTGTGGAATGGCTTGCTGCATAATCGCATCATTGTCGTTCAAGATGTGGTTGTTTGAAGAATTACCAAAACCAATAACTTTTTCACCAAGACGTTCTTTAATAATTGGTTCGATACCATCGAAGGCACCACCTACGATAAAGAGAATATTTGTTGTATCCACTTGAATTAATTCTTGATGTGGATGTTTACGACCACCTTGTGGTGGAATATTCGCTTCAGTTCCCTCTAAAATTTTCAGTAAGGCTTGTTGTACACCTTCACCAGAAACATCACGGGTAATTGATACGTTTTCTGATTTACGGGCAATCTTATCGATTTCATCTACATAGATAATCCCTTTTTGGGCACGCTCTACGTCAAAATCTGCTGATTGCATTAATTTAACTAAAATATTTTCAACATCTTCCCCAACATACCCGGCTTCGGTTAGTGTCGTTGCATCTGCAATCGCAAATGGCACATCCAAAATACGTGCTAAAGTTTGGGCTAAGTATGTTTTACCTGAACCAGTTGGGCCCATTAACAGAATGTTACTCTTTTGTAGAGATACCCCATCATCTGTTATTTCATTATTAGAAGAAATACGTTTATAGTGGTTATATACTGCTACTGATAAAGTTTTTTTAGCTTGATCTTGACCAATAACATAATCATCTAAGATGGAACGAATTTCAGTTGGTTTTGGTGGTTCAACCATTGTATAAGATTCTTGTCGTTCTTGATTAACTTCTTCATCAATGATTTCTTGACATAGTGCTACACATTCATTACAAATATACACGCCAGGTCCAGCGATGATTTTGTCTACCTCATCTTGTGATTTGCCACAAAAAGAACAGTGAATCGTTGTTTGTTCATCATCATTATACATGCTATCCGTTCTCCTTTCCCTTTTACATCACCTTATTGTGCCAAATTCTTGACTTCAAGTCAATTTAAAAGTCTTCATTCTAAAGCTTTCTATACTTTTATCATATAATGGATGTATTGATTAGAATTGTAACCGATTTATTGTTCGGAAATACTATTAAAATTAACTAGTATTTTACTTGGCAATATTTTATAATGATTAGCGGTGCAAAAATATGAATAAGAAAAGGAGATAACTATGAGTATTATTCGCGGAATCATCGGTCTAATTGTCATCGGACTTATTGCTTTATTAATTAGTAAAGACCGTAAGAACGCCCGTATTAAGCAAGTAGGGATTTTATTAGTAATTATGTTTGTCTTAGCCTTCATCGGTTTAAGAACAAGCTTTGGGATTGCCATTTTGGAGGGTGTATCAGGATTATTTAACTGGTTAATCTTACAAGCAAATGGTGGTACTGAATTTGTCTTTGGGGAAGGCGCTACAAGCTACGGGATTTTCTTCCTAAATGTTTTAATGCCAATTGTTTTTATTTCTGGATTAATTGGTATCCTTCAATACATTAACGTTTTACCTTTTATCGCTAAATATATCGGTAAAATCCTTAATAAAATTACTGGTATGGGAGAAAATGAGTCATACATTGCTATCATCATGGCTATGCTTGGTCAATCGAATGGTCTAATTACACTTAAACGTTATATTGATAAATTTTCACCTGAACAAATTTTTACATTTGTGTTAATGGGGCTATCTTGTGTATCTGCTACAACGATTGCTTCTTATATGCAAATGGTTGACGGTAAATTTGTAGTGGTTGCTATTCTATTGAATGTTTTCGCCGCGTTTATTATCGTCTCACTGATGACCCCCTATAACCCTCAAACACATCAAGTAGATTTTAATCCTATTGAAGAAGCTAAAGAAAACGAAGGTATTGATGATGAGAACTTCTTCTCTGTGTTAAGTGACTATATTTCTAGTGGTTTCCAAATTGCCTTAGCAATTGCTGGTTCTCTAATTGGTTTTACAGCTTTAATTACATTCCTTAATTCATTAGCTACATTGGTATTTGGTATTGATTTCTTTACTATTTTAGGCTACGTTTTTTCTCCACTTGCATATATTATGGGTATTCCAAGCGCGGATATCGTAAGTGCTGGTTCAATCATGGCTTCTAAATTATTAACCAATGAATTTGTGGCCTTAGGTGAGGTTCAAGCGGTTGCAGGACAAGTTACAGAGAAAACAATGGCTATGATGTCAACATACGTTATCTCATTCTCAAACATCGCAACTGTTGGTATGATTATTGCTTCTGTCAAAATCATGTCTGCTAAACAAGCAAAAGTTGTGGCAAACAACACATGGCGCTTAATCGTTGGTTCTGTTTTAGTTTCAATGATTTCTGCAACAATCGTTGGTTTCTTCTTCTAATATTGAAGCCGTCATACCAAGGATAATTAAATAATCTTCCATAAGGCATTGTCTTTCTTCTACCAATTTGAAGGACAATGCCTTATACTTTGTTTAGGATAAGATGTTGAAATATCCAACTATATAGGGGGGTTATATATGAAATTAATTTTAGATTTTGATACTGGTATTGATGACGCAATGGCTATTGCCCTAGCTCTAGGTGAAGAGGATGCTGAAGTCATTGGGATTACATCTGTCTTCGGTAACGCTGAAGTAGATAAGTGTGTACATAATGCCTCTGCCGTATTAAAATTATTAAATCGCGAAGACATACCTGTTTTCCGCGGTGCTTCTCACAAAATTGGTGCAAGCGAAGATTACATCCAAGAGGAAGCTTCTGGTATCTTCCACGGTTTAAACGGTTTAGGTAACATCGACTTACCAGCTGGTAACAATATTTCTGACCAAGACGCTATTGACTTCATTATCGAATCTGCCAACAAATACGGCGAAGAATTGGTTTTAGTGACAACTGGTCCTTTAACAAATGCAGCATTAGCAATTCAAAAAGACTTACCTGCAATGCAAAAAATCAAAGGGATTGTTTCTATGGGTGGTGCATTAACAGTTCCAGGTAATGTGAGTCCATTTGCAGAAGCAAACTTCTGGAAAGACTCTGAAGCAAATAACATTGTCTTTGATTCTGGCCTACCAATTAAAGTCATCGGTTTAGATGTTACTTTACGTACCTTAATCACAGACACTGATATCGCGCCTTGGTTAGAAATGTCTGAAGCTGCACAAGTATTCCATAAGATTGTGACTTACTACTTCAAGGCATATGCGAATTCATACGCAGACCTAACAGGTTGTGCTTTACACGATCCATTAGCCGTCTCTGTTGCCCTTAATAGTGACTGGGTTACTGGTGAAACCTTCCGCATTAAGAGCCTGTACGGTGAACAAGAAGGTCGCTTAGTTCAAGATCAAGCCGCTTTAAACAGCAAGGAAGAACCCAATGTATTTGTTGCTTTGGGCGTTGACGCTGAAGGATACAATAAACACTTCTTAGAAACCGTTGCAAAAGCATTCTGATCAACCAAAATAAATGCAAAAACCGAGCCTAGGCTCGGTTTTTTTGTATCCATTTTGCCGTTTATAAATGAAAGAAAAAAGCCAAGGAGTCACCTCCTTGGCTTTACGTTTGAATACTATAATAAAGCTTACGCTTCTTCAACAGTGTCAGTGATTAATGCCATTGCTTTTTTCAATGCAATATCATTTTTCAACATATCTTCTGTTACAACATTTTTAACTTCTTCAACTGTCATGCCGTAAGTTTCAGCTAATGTAGCGATTTCTTTTTCTACATCTTCAACTTCAGCAGTGATGTTTTCATCTTCAACGATTTGCTCAAGAATCAAGTTAGTTTTCACGCGAGTGTCAGCATCTTGTTCGAATTGAGTATGCAAGTCTGCTTCAGTTGTACCTGTTAATTGGAAGTACATTTCTTTAGAGATACCTGAACGTTGCATTTCGTTTAAGTAGTGATCCATTTGACGGTGAACTTCCTCATGTACCATCTCGTGTGGTAAGTCAGTAATTTCAGCGTTTTCTACTGCTAAACGCAAAGCTTCTTCTTCACGAGCTTCTTTAGCTGCCGCTTCTTTTTGTTCAGTTAATTCTTTACGGTATTTTTCTTTTAATTCGTCTAAAGTTTCAACTTCTTCATCAACGTCTTTAGCAAATTCGTCATCTAATTCTGGTACTTCTTTAGTTTTCACTTCGTGTACTTTAACTTTGAATGTAGCATCTTTACCAGCTAATTCATCTGCATGGTACTCTTCAGGGAAAGTAAGGTTAACTTCTACTTCGTCGCCTTCTTTAACACCAACTAATTGGTCTTCAAAACCAGGGATGAATGAATCAGAACCTAATTCTAATGAATGGTTTTCACCTTTACCACCTGCAAATGCTTCACCATCTTGGAAACCTTCGTAGTCAATAACCACAGTGTCACCAGTTTCAGCAGCGCCTTCTTTTAAAGCTAATTCACTTAAGTTAGCTTGTGCTGCAGATAAACGGTCGTTGATTTCTTCTTCAGTTACTTCAACTTCTTGCTTAGCAACAGTTAGGTTTTTGTATTGACCTAATTTGACTTCTGGTTTTGTTGCAACATATGCAATTAATTCCCAGTCAGCATTTGGTTCAGCAGATTTGATATCAAAACGAGGTTGAGTAACAATTTCTAAACCTGATTCTTCAACAGCTTTTGTATAAGCTTCTGGTAAAACGATGTTTACAGCATCTTCAATTAAAGATTGCTCCCCAAACATTTTTACAAACATTTGATAGTTTACTTTCCCTTTACGGAAACCTGGGATAGATACATCTTTTTTAATACGGTTAAAAGCTTGTTTCTTAGCTTGCGCTGCATCTTCTTTTGCTACGGTAAAATGTAAAATACCTTCGTTTGTTGATGTTTGTTCATAATTTACTGACATTTAAATTCCCCTAACTCTAGTTATATTTACTAATCGATTACGTATTTATGCATAATCTTAACATCATAAAATACTACACTAAAACTGGCGAATTGTCTAGTTAATGAGCCAAAATGCCATTAATGTTATACTATAAGAGAGGATAATTCTTGTTTTTATATTAAAATCCGTGTTAAAACTATGGTATTAGTCCTAAATAGGATAAAATAGGGTAAATACGGTTTCATTTTTTTGAGCCATATTCTGAAGGAGGTCATCATGAGGTATCCCAACGGTAAAGTCTACCAATCTAAGACGAATCGTTCACTATCCGCTTCTTCTAAAGAGAAAGCTAACTTTGCCAAGCGTGGTATGAAGCTGGAGGAAATGATTAATCAAGCCAACCAGTGGTATTTATTGCGTGACAAAGCTATTATTCACAAAAAGCCAACACCAATCCAAGTTGTTTCAGTCGACTATCCGAAAAGAAGTCGCGCTGTGATAACTGAAGCCTACTATCGTACAGCTTCCACAACAGATTATAACGGTATCTATAAAGGGCACTATCTAGATTTTGAGGCTAAACAAACCAATCTTAAAACCAAGTTCCCGCTTCATAATATTCATCAACATCAAATAGATCACATGACAAATTGTGCCAAACATGGTGGGATTTGTTTTGTCCTTTTTCTATTTAAAGAACGTGATGAAGCCTATGTATACCCTATTGCAGCTTTATTAGAAGATTGGACAAGTTTTTTAGCTAACGATATTACTGCAATTCCTTTGAAAAAAATACAGACAAAAGGATTTTCAGTATATATGGGCTATCAACCTCAAATTGACTATTTAGCAGCTGTGGATAAAATGATAGAAGTGAATGTTTAAAATTAAATAAACTTACTAGGAGTGATAAACATGAGTCAAGATCAAAACTCAAGACGACGAAGTCAAAACAATAAAAAATCGCCTAAGAAAAATCAACGTAAGCGTGGCTCGTCAAACCGTTCTGGCATGGCCCTCTGGAAAAAGATTCTACTTGCTATTGTTGGCGCCGGTGTAGTAGTTGGGGTAGCCCTTTCAATCATTGCCTATTCCTGGATTTCTGATAGTCCTACAATCACCGAAGAAGATTTGTACGGTACCATCGCATCTAGTGTATATGACAATGAAGGAAACGTTGTATATGAAACTAGTCAAAACGATCGAATAATCGTTGACGAAAGTGATATTTCGCAAACAACCTTTGACGCCGTTACCTCGATTGAGGACCAACGCTTTATGGAACATAACGGTTTTGACCCGATTCGTATTGCAGGGTCTTTCTTAGCCAACCTAAAAGCTGGTGGCATTGCCCAAGGTGGTTCAACCCTAACCCAACAATTAGTGAAGCTAACTTCGTTTTCAACAAATGAGGAAGACCAAACTTATAAACGTAAAGTCCAAGAAATTTGGCTAGCGATTCAATTAGAACAAGACTACTCAAAACAAGAGATCTTTGAGTTTTATATTAATAAAGTCTACATGGCCAACGGTGTCTACGGTATGGGGACTGCTGCTGAAGTTTACTATGGTAAATCTTTAAGTGAGCTGTCAATAGCCCAAACTGCCCTATTAGCTGGTATGCCACAAGCACCTAACGCTTACGATCCATATTCAGATCCTGAAGCTGCTGAAGAAAGAAGAAACTTAGTACTTGCAGAGATGTTGGATAATGAAAAAATTACTCAAGAGGAATACGACGAGGCAATAGCCACACCAATTGACGATGGTTTACAAGATATTGACACTGAGTCAACTAAACAATCTGAAACGGCAATTATGCTAGATTCTTATATTCAAGAAGTAGCTGCTGAAGTGGAAGAAGCTGGGTATGATATGTATTCAGATGGATTACAAATCTATACGCATTTAGATATGGATGCCATGACTGAAATCTACCATACAATCGAGGATGAAGATGGTTATTACTTCACAAATGACAACATGCAAGCTGCAGCATCATTAGTGGATACTGAAACAGGTAATATCCTAGCCCTATACGGTGGACGTAACCAAGAAGGTCAATTGTCTTATAACCGAGCAACTCAATTAGAGCGAAGCGTTGGCTCATCTATAAAACCATTTGCTGATTATGCGACGGCTATAGAGTATCTAAACTATTCAACTGAATCATCCATTGAGGATGAGGAACATGAGTTCTCAAATGGCGATGAAATTAATAACTGGGATAACTTGTATCAAGGGACCATTACTCTTCGCCAAGCCTTAATCGGGTCACGTAATATCCCAGCCTTAAAACTGTTGCAAGAAGTAGGAACTGAACAAGTAGATGAATTCCTACAAGGTATGGGGATTGTGTTAAATGATGGGAATGGTGTTTACGAATCAAACGCTATTGGTGGTGAAATTACACCATTACAATTGAGTGCCTCCTTTGCTACTCTAGGTAATTACGGTGAATATAACCAACCTCGTGCGGTTGATTACTTCACAACGATTGATGGTGAAGAAGTCACTATTGATTCAACAAGTAACCAAGCAATGGATGAGTCAACTGCATATATGGTAACCGATATGCTTAAAGATAACTTCACGGATACCGCATACGGATTATCTACTAACTATCATACAGCTGGTCTAGCTGAAGCAGGTAAGTCTGGTACAACAAACTATACTGAAGATCAAGCTGCTGAACTCGGCGTTGATTCAAGTGCGGTACCTGATACTTGGATGTCAGGTTATACGACTGATTACGCCCTATCCATTTGGACTGGTTATGATAATCCATTCTCTACCGATGAAGTTGGCTATATTGATGGGTCGGATAGATATATTGTAAGTTATCTATACCAAGCAATTATGGGATACCTATCCACCACTTCAGAAAATGCGGATTGGGTACAGCCTGATTCAGTACATGAAGTGAAATTAGTCAAAGATGCAATACCAGATGAATTCCCAACTAATGCAACACCATCATCACAAGTATTAACTGGTTTAGCTAATGATAATCTTTATAAGGATTATCAAAATTGGTTAGCTTCTGGAAATGCGATTGTTCAATCATCTTCATCTTCAAGTCCTGTATCATCAAGCAGTTCTAGTTCTAGTTCAATTTCTTCATCGTCAAGCTCAAGTTCTTCATCATCATTTGAAGAATCAAGTGAAGAATCAAGTTCTTCTGACATTGAATCATCTGAATCAAGTGAGAGTGAAAGTTCAGAAGTGGAGACACCTTCAAGTGAAGTTGAATCTTCAACCTCTGAATCCACAACTGAAGAACAACCAAGTGCTTCCTCATCAGTATCAAGTCCAACAAGTTCTGATGATGCGATAGACGAAGATGAAGCGGCCTAATTGACCATGATAACTAAATAGACTATAGGGGGTGTGGCAATTAGGTCACACCCCCTATTTATTGTGCTTTGTAAATGAAATCATTATAATAGAAGTAATCAAACAAAAAGAGGGGAAATTATGTTTGCATTAGACTACTATAACACCGTCACTATTCCATCAGCTTCACCAGACCGCCCTTATATTCCAGTGTACGCTTGGCAAAACGCCGATCATCCAAAAGCCATTATCCATATTGTCCATGGGATGTCAGAATTTGGTGGTCGCTATAAAAAAGTAGCTGAGTCATTCGTGGACCAAAACTTTTTAGTCATCGCCCATGATCATATTGGCCATGGAGGTCTAGCTAAAGAACACAACCGTTTAGGCTACTTTGGCACAACGGATGCTGATCAAGTCATGGTTGAAGACTTACATCGAGTTGTTCAAGCAACTAAAAAACATTATCCCGACTTACCCTATTATGTGTTAGGTCATTCAATGGGGGCATACATCACCCGTTTATACCTTGGTCAATATAGTGAGGAAATAGACGGCGTATTATTAAGTGGGACGAATACTCATAGCCCTATATACGCAACAGGTGCAGCCTTAGCGCCTATTTTAAACACCTTGCATCCAGATGCCTACAATTACTATATCCATCAAAAACTATTCGGTACGGGTATAATGGATGACCCTGCTGTTGCCAATGCTTTTCCAGAATATTGGTATCCGCCTAAAAATGGTGAAGAAAGGGATTGGCCGTTAGTTGGCTTTGTTTTCACTAATAACGGTTTTGCAGAGTTAGTAAAAATTGCCCATAAGGCAACTTTACCTAGCTGGACTCGAAACATCCGGAAGGACTTACCGATTGCCATTATTGCTGGTCGAAACGATCCACTGATTAATGGTGGTAAAGAAACCCACAAACTGGCTAAAGAATTCACCCGTTCTGGTTTTGATGATGTCACAATCATGATGTTTGAAAATCGCGGGCATGAATGTTTAATGTACGGCAATACTAGACCTGTTTACCAAATGATCAATAATTGGTTTAAGAAACAACTAAAAACCATTCATGATTAAGTATTTACAAAAAACATGCAAAAATCGCGCCTGTCATCTTCGACAAGCGCGATTTTTTATGTAGGCATATTTTACTTTAAGTCCATTTTTCGTAGTCTTCGTCTGACATGGCTTCAACTTGCCCTAGTAAGTAACCGTTACCTACTTGTGAGAAGAAGTCGTGGTTTGAAGTACCGGTAGAAATACCGTTCATAACGATAGGGTCTACATCATCAGCAGTATCTGGGAATAATGGGTCAAATCCTAAGTTTTGCAATGCTTTGTTGGCATTGTAACGTAGGAAGATTTTCACATCTTCAGTCCAGCCTAAGTCATCATAGATGTACTCGCTGTATTTCGCTTCGTTTTCATATAATTCAAACAATAAGCTGAAAGCCCAGTTTTGCATGTCTTCTTGCTCTTCTTTTGATAATTGGTTGAAGGCGATTTGGAATTTATAACCAATGTAAGTACCGTGGACACTTTCATCACGTAAAATCAATTTAATAATTTCAGCGACGTTTGGCAATTTACCGTTACCTAAGTACCAAAGTGGTGCATAGAATCCTGAGTAAAATAAAAATGATTCTAGGAATACCGAAGCCACTTTTCTTTGTAAGTCAGTACCGTTTTGGTAAATGCCGTTAATACGGTTCGCTTTGTATTGGATAAATTCATTTTCCCGTGTCCAGGCAAAGATTTTATCAATTTCTTTAGGTGTGTTTAAAGTTGAGAAAATAGATGAATACGATTTAGCATGTACACTTTCCATGAATTGGATGTTATTGTAAACCGCTTCTTCATGTTGGGTACGGATAGATGCTTTAAGTGATTCCATACCATCTTCAGATTGCAAAGTATCTAGTAGTGTTAAACCACCAAATACTTTTCCAATCATGTCTTGTTCTCTAGATGATAATGTACGCCATGTATCTAAATCATTTGATAATGGAATACGTGTATCTAACCAGAATTGTTCTGTTAACTTTTCCCAAGTCAACTTGTCAATCATATCCTCAATATCATTCCAGTTAATAGCAATATAAGGATTTTCATTAAAATTCGTCATGTGTGTTCCTTCCTTATTCTAAGTGCAATCGATTAAACAGTACAGCTTTCACAGTAGTTTGCGCCAACTTCTTCGTTGTTATCTGTGAATGTACGTACGTAGTAAATAGATTTGATGCCACGTTTCCATGCGTAACGACGCAAGATGTTTAAATCACGTGTCGTCATTTTGCTTGTACGCCCTTCTTTCCAAGGGTATAAACCTGCAGGAATATCTGAACGCATGAATAAGGTTAAACTCATACCTTGATCAATATGTTGTTGAGCAGCTGCATAAATATCGATAATACGACGGTTGTCGATATCGTAAGCAGATTGGTAATAAGGTAGAGTCTTATTGCTTAAGAATGGTGCTGGATAGTAAGTCTTACCAGTTTTCTTTTCTTGACGCTCTTCAATCAATTGGATGATTGGGTGTAAACTTGAGCTTGTTTCATTTACGTAAGAAATTGAACCAGTAGGCGCAACTGCTAAACGGTTTTGGTGGTATAAACCATGCTCTTGAACGGCAGCGCGTAAGGCTTTCCAGTCTTCTTGAGTTGGGATGTGAATACCTTCAAATTGTGCTGCAACTCTTTCAAATTCAAACGTTGTTTCTTCATTGATGTATTTGTCAAAATATTCACCCGTCGCATATGTTGAGTTTTCGAAGTTTTCGAAAGTGACACCACGTTCTTTAGCGATTCTATTAGATGCTACTAAAGTATAGTAGTTTAATAGTAAGAAGTATTTATCTGTAAATTCAATGGATTCTGGTGAACCATAGTGCATTTCATTTAAGGCAAAATAAGTATGTAGTCCCATTGCCCCTAAACCGATAGTATGAGCTAAATCATTACCTTTTTTAATTGAAGGTACTACGTCAATAGCTGATGCATCTGTTACATATGTTAAACCACGAACCATTGTATCAACTGATTTACCAAAGTCTGGTGAATGCATTAAGTTATTGATATTTGTTGAACCCAAGTTACATGAAATATCTGTACCCAATTCTTCAAATGTTTGGTCGTTGTTGATAATTGAAGGACGTTGTACTTGTAAAATTTCTGAACACAAGTTACTCATAACAATTGTCCCATCAATTGGGTTTTGGTCATTTACAGTATCGATATTGATGATGTAAGGATAACCAGATTCTTGTTGTAATTTAGAGATATCGTCTTCTAAATCACGAGCGCGGATCTTAGACTTCTTGATTTCTGGGTTGTTTACCAATTTATCATACTCTTCTGTAATGTTGACATAGGCGTAAGGTTTACCATAAATACGTTCAACATCGTAAGGACTGAATAAGTACATCATTTCGTCTTTTTCTGCTAATTCGTAGAATTTATCAGGTACAACTAGACCTAGTGATAAAGTCTTCACACGGATTTTTTCATCAGCGTTTTCTTTTTTCGCAGATAAGAATGATACAACATCTGGATGGAAGACACTAAGGTATACGGCACCTGCACCATTACGTTGACCTAATTGGTTTGAGTAAGAGAATGAATCTTCTAGTAACTTCATCACTGGGATGATACCTGAAGAGGCATTTTCAATTTTCTTAATCGGATCTCCGGCAGCACGAATATTAGTCAAGTTCACACCAACCCCACCACCTAAACGAGATAGTTGTAGTGCTGAGTTGATTGTACGACCAATCGAGTTCATGTCATCAGTTGCTTGGATTAAGAAACATGAAACCAATTCACCACGACGTTTACGACCTGCATTTAGGAAGGTAGGTGTCGCCGGTTGGTATCGTTGGTTGATCATTTCATCCCGTAAATCGCTCGCTACTTGCTCATCACCATTTGCTAGATATAAAGCTGTAAATACAATACGGTCTTCGTAACGCTCTAAATAACGTTTACCGTCGTTTGTTTTAAGTGCGTATTGCGTATAGAACTTGTAGGCACTCATAAACGATTTGAAACGGAATTTGAAGTCATACGTTTCTTGCATTAAACGTTTCACAAAGTCACGGTTGTATAGGTTCAAAAAGCCTTCTTCTAAGTAGTCATGCTCAACTAAGTAGTCGATTTTTTCATCTAGAGTATAGAAGAATACGGTATTTGGGTTAACGTGCTCTAAAAAGTAAGCCCGTACCGCTTCTTTATCTTTCTCGATTTGAATTTTTCCGTCTAGTGGACGGTTAACCTCGTTATTCAGCTTGAAATATGTAATTTCTTTTTCTTGTACTACTGCTTTAGGTTGGTCCAATTTCATTCACCTTTTCTTTCATAATTGTTACATCGTTCATATTTCCCTGGAATTCAAAAGTTAACAGCAAAGGTACATTATACGCTTCTGCTAGATCTTTTGCAGTAAAACAATAGAGTTCATTGAAATTTAAATTCCCTGAACCGCAAACGCCTTTTAAATACGTTAGATTATTGCCAGTTTCAATAAAATCATTTAGTATTTCTGTTACTTCAATATCATAAGTTGGAGCAATCACGATATAGGGTTCGTTAATTTCTTGAAAAGCATTATCCATTGTAATTCTCAGGCTATCCATTTCAAGTTTATTTACAAACTTTTGTGTCTGTCCGGTTAGAGACATGTACACAATTTTCACATCACATTCCTCCCATTCAAAAAAAACGACACCACTACATGTAGTGGTGTATTTCTGTTACATATAACTATATATGGTTCATTCTGTAATTTCAACTATTTAAGACGAGTATTGTTTCCAGAAAAATAAACAAATCCAGCTAGCCTAAAGTTATTATAAAATACAATCATCAGTCTAAGCCATCAATTAAGGCAATTCATCTGAAGTTTAAATAATCATTTGAGCCTTTTTTGCCCACAAATAAATCTTTTGCTTGAAAACTTTTTTCTGAATTATGAGATGATTTATACAAAAAATGTTTTAAGTCTATTTTTTTCATCTATTATTTAAATCAACTGTCGTAAATCCATCACCGCAAATCCATTTGACTTGCTTTTTAACATCTACAAATGTAAACTAAAATTGATTCAACCACCTGGTAGATACTACTGAAAGGAGTCAGTGATGAAAACTGATATTATCCAAGAAAAAAGACGTGATTTTCAAGATGTTTCCGCTGCTGAGTAGGAGGTCATGCGGGTCGTTTGGGCGCAAAAAGAAACCAATTCCCGCACCATCATCGCCTCATTAGAGGATAAAAAAGATTGGAAGGCAGCTACTATTAAGACCCTAATTGGTCGCTTGACCAAGAAAGGCTGGCTTGAAACTAGAAAGAACGGTAAATCATTTATCTACCGTCCAGCTATTGATGAAGACACTGCTTTAGAAAACCAAGCACAGACCCTTTTAAACGGTTGGTGTAATACCGATGCTGACAAGGTGATTTCTGCACTTATTCAAGCTTCTGTATTAGACGATAAGATGAAACATAATATCTTCAATGCCCTAGACCAAGCCACTTACGTTGACCATGTTACTTGTAATTGTGCGCCCGGTCAATGTATCCACCACCCAAACACCCATTAGTGATCTACGATGATACTTGCCAATCAATTGGGGTCCGCCCTGATTTTTCCAGCAATTCATTCGCCTTGGAAAATGGCTTGGTCCCGAAAAAACCACGTGAGGCGGATAAGGGACTCGGGTGCACTGAACTTAAAATATAATGTTTCCGATCGTCGATTAATGTCGCTTTGGCTTTAGCTGAATTCCCCCATAAAATAAAGACAATGGGTTCAGGTGCTTGATTTAAGGCACTAACCGCCGCATCGGTTAAAACTTCCCAGCCTTTGCCTTTATGGGCATTAGCGCTAGAATCTGGCACAGTCAAAACTGCATTCAATAATAAAACACCCTGGTCAGCCCATTCCCTTAAATCTCCATGACTAGCTGGTGGAATGGCTAAATCTGCTTCAAGTTCTTTATAGATATTGCGTAATGATGGTGGGATTTTTACACCTTTATTCACCGAAAAACTCAAGCCCTGCGCTTGACCAGGTTGATGGTAAGGATCTTGTCCTAAGATAACCACCTTCACTTGATTAAATGGCGTGCGCGCAAAAGCTTCATAAATATTGTCTGGGTCCGGGTAAACCGGGCCTTTTTGATAGGCTTCTATGATATAATTTTCAAAATTTTTGAAATCTTCAGATGACAATACAGGCGCTAGTACTTGTGCCCAGTCATTTGGCATCTTCCCTAAACGTGTCATGATACTCTCCCTCGTCTCCTTGATAGTCCAACTTTCATTATATCATGGAAAAAGCCTTTTGTGATTCTTTGCCTAGTCAAATCTCTCGTGAGATTGGGCTGATATCAATTTTCAAACACACCGTTTGACTAGTGAATTTAAATTGACCGTGGTAAACTAAATTTAACTTAATTGAGATAGGAGCTTACAAATGATTGAATTGATTGTTTCAGATATGGATGGCACCCTGTTGGACGAACATATGGATATTCCACAAGCAAATATTGATGCGATTATGCATACATATAATAAAGGGATTCCATTTGTCGTATGTACTGGCCGTAATTTTACCGAAGCTAAAGTTAAATTGGATGAAGCGGGTATCCGTTGCCCGATTATCGGCTTGAACGGCTCAATCCTTTTTGACAGAAATGGAAAAGTAGAATACGAAGTAGATATAGATGACCAAACTGCCCTTGATATCCTGGATAAAGGCTATGAAGCGGGCTTTTATATGGAGGCCATGACCAGTAAAAATGTCTACTCATCTTCGTTAGAGCAACGTATTCTTGCAATTACGGAACTGATTCACGAGATGAATCCGGAAATGTCATTAGAAGAAGCGAGAACGCGCGCAACACAATCGAATGAGGTAACAACTATCGATTATCGTGATGATTTAAGAACTTTGATTACTGAAGAAGGTCAAGCCATTATAAAGATTACATTTGTCGATGCAGACCCTGAAAATACGATTAAACCATTAGCGGCAGAACTAGGCGATAAATATCCTGATACCCATATCACCTCATCATTTAAGTATAATATTGAAATCAACCATGCTGATGGTACTAAGGGTAAGGCTGTTGAAAAATACTGTCAAGACCATGGGTACAACATCAATAATGTCGTGGCAGTTGGGGATAATTTCAATGACGTGTCTATGCTAAAAGCAGCTGGTTATTCGTTCGCAATGGCCAATGCAGAACCGGAAGTGAAATCATACGCTAAATATGAAACAACTAGTAATTACGACGGTGGCGTGGCGAATGCCATTTACCAGTCATTGAAAATGGCTGAAAACGACTGAAATATAGTGACTGTAAAATCACTATATAGTCACCATTCACCCAGACACTAGACTTTATAGGAGTTGGCTTATGAACAAGAACTATTTAAACGACCCAAGAGCCGAACAATTACTGTCATGTAATTGGAGTATCTTGGGAAAGGTTGGAAGAGTTTGACTTTCGTAGCCCGATATTACGGCTATCGTTAAATAACAATTAGGGGGCTTGTGGCTTTGATGTCACGGCCCTCTTCTTCTAGAACCCCCTATCTAATTCCCTCAAGAAATAGTCTTTTATTTATTGGGAAATATTATTTCGGATTTGCTGAAATTACGTTATACTAAGCTTAAGATAAATTTAATTTTAGTTGTTACTTAAGTACATGAAAATCGAAAGGACACAATAGTTATGAAAGAACGAATTGGTTTGATTGATATAGGTTCAAACTCTATTCGCCTTGTTGTCTTTCAAGTCGAAGATAATTTAGCCATGCGAGAAATTCAAAACATTAAAATTCCCGCACGGATTTTTCAATATATTAATGATGATCACGAAATGTCACAGGATGGTATTGACACCCTAGCCCGGATAATTGGCGCCTTTGCAAAAGAAGCGGCTATATTAAAAGCTGACCGCATCTTGCCAAAAGCAACTGCAGCCATCCGACAATCAAAAAATAAAGATGACATCATCAATCAAGTGAAGAAAAAAACTGGTGTCACCATTGAATTAGTGCCTGAAGAAATGGAAGCTTACTACGGATTCTCTGCAATCGTTCACTCTATGAGTGATTCTGACGGTGTATCCATTGATATCGGTGGTGGCTCAACAGAAATCACAGTCTTTAAGGACAAGGAATTGGTTGAAGCCTTCTCTTTCCCATTTGGGGCCGTATCACTACAAGAAAAATTCTTTAACGGGAAAGACTTCAATGATGCTAAAAGCATCAAGGAAACACGTAAATTTGTCCGCCAAGCATTTTCTGAACAACCCTTCTTTGAAAACTTAAACTTACCGATTTTTGCTATTGGTGGTTCTGCGCGTAACGTTGCCCGTGTCCACCAAATGCAGTCAAATTACGGTATGGCTGGTTTACATGGATATATAATGAAGCCAAAGCAAATTGACCATGTCTTTGATACTTTTGTCGACTTGTCAATGAAAGAGATGCTCAAATTAGAAGGTTTGTCTTCTAACCGAGCAGATATTATTGTGCCAGCGACAATCGTCTTCCAAGAATTAATTCAAACCGTTGATTCACCAGTATTTAAATTCTCACAAGAAGGATTGCGTGAGGGTATTGTGTATGAATATTTAGAGGAAAAATACCGGTCTGCCTTCGACATCCATCGAGTGGCTCAAGAAACAGTTGAGCGATTATCTAGTATTTACCAATTTTCAATGCCTGATTCAGCGCAACGAATGGTGATTGCTCGCCAGTTATACGCGGCCTTAAGTGAAGATGGCTATTTGAAATTGAATGATCGTGAATTAGAGTTAATGAATTATGGGGCATATTTGTACAATCTTGGGGAAATGATTGAACCAGGAAATGCATCGCAACATACCTTCTATTTACTTTCTAACTCTAACTTAAATGGGTTCTCGCACCCTGAAAGATTAGCCCTTTCTATTTTAGCTTCATATAAAAATAAAACTTTATTTGACCAATATTTAACAACCTATGGAGAAATGCTAGACGATAAACAAGTGGAAACCCTTCAACACATTGGAGGACTGATCAAGTTTGCTGAATGTCTAAATGATTCTCATAACAATATTGTGAAAAGTATGGATACCGTGATGAAAGGTAATAACCTGATTCTACGTGTCTTCTTCCAAGGAGAATTATTATCCGAAGTCTACCGTTCTGAGGACCAAAAGAAACATGTAGAACGTGCAATCGGCAAAGACATTACCCTAGAGTTTATAAATGCAAATTCATATCGGGCCATTTTATAACAGTTACTAGTCTCTCCGTAGCTTAATGAAAAGGAGAATACAAAAATGACTGAACAAATCAAATACGATCTTGATAATCCTGATTACTATGAAAACCGAGAAGTCTCTTGGTTAAATTTTAACTACCGTGTATTACAAGAAGCTGCTGATGACAGAAACCCTTTATTAGAACGATTAAGCTTTCTAAGTATTGGGACGTCTAACCTAGACGAATTTATGATGGTCCGGGTTGCTGGTTTACAAGATCAATTCCACTTAAATGTGAATGAACTGGATAGTAAAAAGCAATGGACACCTGAACAGCAATTAATCGCCATTGCGGATAAGAACCATGAAAATAACGAATATCAATATGCCCTATACCAAGAATTGAAGAAAGAAGTGGCAAAACACAATATCCGCTTTATCCGTTTCAACGAAGCGCCTATTCGTCGCCAAGAGAAAATGAAAACATTCTTCTTCAATGAAATTTACCCAACGCTTACACCACTTGGTATTGATGCTTATCGTCCTTTTCCAAGCTTAAACAACAAATTAATTCATATTTTTGTGAACTTAAGTCGTGAAGGCGAGCAGCAAGTAGCAATTGTCCCAATTCCACAATTGGTGAACCGTTACTTCCATTACGAAGAAAATGGTCACTACTACTTCATTAATTTGGAAGATATTGTGGCAAACTTTATTGAAACCTTATTTACTGGCTATACTATCGAATCTAGCTTCTTGTTCCGTGTGACCCGTAATGCCGATCTAGACATTCAAGAAGATGGCGCGGACGATTTATTAACAGTCATTGAAGACTACTTAGTCCAACGACGTAACGGTATGGCCGTTCGTATCGAAATTCAACAAGAAGAAAATTATGATCAAGAATATATCCATGCAGACCTTGAATACCTGCTGGAAGAATTGGGTCTATTAGAACGCGACCTATACTTCGTTAACGGCCCACTAGACTTAACCGGTCTAGGGGATGCCATCGATGTTTTGGAAAACTACTTCCCTAACTTACGCTATGAACCATTTAAACCGGTTTACCCGAGCGAATTACAAACCACGAATTTATTCAAATTAGCTGAAAAACGTGATATCTTTTTACACCACCCTTATGATTCTTTCAAACCAGTAGTCGAATTTATCCAAGATGCAGCCAATGACCCTCAGACCCTTGCGATTAAGCAAACTTTATACCGGGTATCGGCGAATTCACCAATTATTTCAGCCCTAAAAACAGCTGCTGAACGTGGTAAACAAGTAACCGTTTTAGTGGAATTGAAAGCTCGTTTCGATGAAGAAAATAATGTCCAATGGGCTAAAATCTTAGAGGAAGCTGGTTGCCATGTAATCTATGGTAAAACTCACCTTAAAACCCACTCTAAAATTGCCATGGTTGTGAAACAAAAGAATGGTCGCGTTTACCGTTACGTCCATCTTGGAACGGGTAACTACAATGATAAGACTGCCCGTTTCTATACTGATATGGGAATTATCACAACCAATGAAGGAATTGCGGAAGATGCAACAGACTTCTTCAACTACCTAAGTGGTTATTCTAACCAACCCGACTACCACTACCTACACGTATCACCTTTTGCGATTCGTGATAACTACATTGAAGATATAGAGGATGAAATTCAAGCCCACAGAGCGAATGGTAATGGTCATATCATTGCCAAAATGAATTCACTAACGTCAAAAGATGTCATCAGAAAATTATACGAAGCGAGTCAAGCTGGTGTGAAAGTCGATCTGATTATCCGTGGTATTTGCTGTCTTGTACCGGGTATCCCTGGTGTATCAGAAAATATCAATGTCATCTCAGTTGTCGGTCGATTCCTAGAACACAGCCGTATTTACTGGTTCAATAATAACGGCGAAGAAAAATTATTCTTATCATCTGCTGATATGATGACCCGTAACATGATCGGCCGTGTAGAAATCGAGTTCCCTATTTTAGATGAACATATTCACGAAGAAATTATGGAAATCTTGAAAGTATACTTAGAAGATAATACCAAAGCGCGTTATAAATTACCTGACTGTACTTACCAATATGTACAAAATGATTTAGCGCCAGTAGACTCACAACAAATCTTCATGCAAAAGGCTTTAAACGAAGGCGAACAAGCCAGAACATCTGCCCCGCGCAGTAAAATGACTTGGTTTGAACGTTTGCAAAATAGACTAAATACAAAATAGTGATGGATTTTAATAATCGATCGCAATAAAAATAGCACCTTTGGATTAAATGTATTTGATTCAAGGGTGCTAATCATGTACCATGGGTATGGTTAGGCGTTTTACGCCACGAATCTTATGGAAGAAAGAGGATCAAGATGTTAACTGTAAATAATGTAAGTGTACAATTTGCAAGTCGTAAATTGTATGATGAAGTAAACTTAAAATTCACACCTGAGAACTGCTACGGCATTATCGGTGCCAACGGAGCGGGTAAATCTACCTTCTTAAAAGTATTATCTGGCGAATTAAGCCCAACAACTGGTAACGTATCAATGGGTGACGACGAACGCCTATCAGTTTTAAGCCAAAATCACTTTGGTTTTGAAGAATACACAGTTTTAGACACTGTTATCATGGGTAACAAACGTCTTTACACAGTTCGTGAAGAAAAAGATGCCCTATACGCTAAAGCTGACTTCTCTGAAGAAGACGGGATTCGCGCTGGTGAATTAGAAGCTGAATTTGCTGAAATGAACGGTTGGGATGCTGAAAATGAAGCATCACAATTATTACGTGGTTTAGGTATTGGCGAGGGCATGCACTACCAAACAATGAGCGAATTAGCTGAGCAAGAAAAAGTAAAAGTCTTACTTGCACAAGCACTATTCGGTGAACCTGACGTCTTACTACTAGATGAGCCGACAAACGGTTTGGATTCAGACACCATCGAATGGTTAGCTGAATATATCATCAACTTCCCGAACACTGTATTAGTTGTTTCCCATGACCGTTACTTCCTAAACAAGGTATGTACCCACATCTGTGACGTAGACTACGGTAAAATTCAACTTTACGTTGGTAACTACGACTTCTGGAAACAATCTTCAGAATTAGCTGCTAAATTACAAGCTGATGCAAATGCGAAAAAAGAAGAGAAAGTGAAAGAGTTACAAGACTTTATCGCCCGCTTCTCTGCCAACGCATCTAAATCAAAACAAGCGACTTCTCGTAAGAAAACATTGGAGAAAATCGAATTGGATGACATCCGTCCTTCAAGCCGTAAATATCCATTTGTTGGATTCGAGCCAGAACGTGAAATTGGTAATGATGTACTAACAGTAGAAAACCTTTCTAAAACAATTGATGGCGTGAAAGTATTAGATAATGTATCATTCATTATCCGTCCAAAAGATAAAGTAGCTTTTGTATCTCGTAACGATATCTCAACTACTGCTTTAATGGAAATCATCACAGGGAATATGGAACCAGACTCAGGTTCATACAAATGGGGTGTCACTACAAGTCAAACTTACCTGGCACGAGATAACTCAGATGAATTTGAAAACAGCCAACAAAGTATCCTTGATTGGTTACGTCAATTCGCCAATGGTCCAGAGGAAGAAGATAACACATTCTTACGTTCATTCTTAGGTCGTATGTTATTCTCTGGTGACGAAGTAAACAAAAACCTAGATGTATTATCGGGTGGGGAACGTGTTCGTTGTATGTTATCTAAGATGATGTTATCTAAAGCCAATGTATTGGTAATGGATGACCCAACAAATCACTTGGACTTGGAATCTATTTCTAGTCTGAATGAGGGCTTAATCAAATTTAAAGAAGTCGTATTATTCACTTCTCATGACCGTGAGTTTATCCAAACAATCGCTAACCGTATCATCCATGTAACACCAAATGGTGTGGTTGACCGTATGGATACTACTTACGAAGAATTTTTAGACAATAAAGATGTGCAAGACCGCATCCAAAAATTATACGCTGAATAAATAGTGTTGTTAAAACACAAACTGATAAAAGCAGACCGATTTCGGTCTGCCTTTTATTCACTTTGGCGATAATTTATGTTTTATATTTTTCAATGACTACTAGGCAAAATAAGTTTAAGGAGGAGAACATTTGAATTTTATCTGGAAATACGTTAAAAAATACCCTGGTAAATTGCTGATCACATTCATTGCTACCATTGGAACGGCAGCAGTAATGATCGGCTTACCTACCCTATTAGCGCAAATGATTGATAATGCCATTATTACCCAGAATATCCCTTTATTATGGCGCTATACATGGATAATGATGGGATTGGTGGTACTATCCCTCATTTCACGGACGATCACCGCTTATACCGTTTCTAATATCGTCAATGACATGGTCATGAACATCCGAAACGACGCCTACAAAAAAATGCAAAACCTATCTCACCATGAGTTTCAAGAGTTGGGTGTGGCATCTTTAACGACCCGTATTTCAACCGATGCCTTTGTGATTTTACAGTTTATGGAGATGACTTTAAAACAAGGTCTAGTATCCCCTATGATGCTAATTTTCTCGATCATCATGATCTTCTCCATTTCACCGGCATTAGGAATCTACGTGATTCCCGTTTCTATTATTATCCTCTTATCTGTAATTTTTATCGCCAAATACACTTTGCCGATTTCTGAAAAACAACAGGCAAGTTTAGATAATATCAACCGGATTCTACGGGAAAACATTACTGGTTTACGTGTAATCCGTGCCTTCAATAATGAGCAATTCCAAGAAGGCCGGTTTAAAGACGTTAACCAATCTTACAAGAAACAATCTGGTAAATTATTCAAAACCATCGCGATTACACCGGCCCTATTCTCTCTATTATTGAATACCGTGATTATTGCGATCCTTTGGTTTGGGGCTGGCTTGATTGAGACTGGTTCTATGCAAGTTGGTATCATGGTTGCCTTTATCGAGTACGTTTTCCACGCATTATTCTCATTATTAATGTTTGCCAACATTTTTATGATGTACCCACGTGCGGCAGTTTCAGCTGGCCGATTACAAGAAGTGATGGATATGCCAATTACAGTTGCTTCACCTGATCCACAAGTGGCTATTACTGAATCTGATGAATTTGGTACCCTAGAATTCCGTGACGTTGACTTTGCTTATCCAGATGCTTCTAAGCCCGTTCTACGGAACATTTCCTTTAAAACAAATCCTGGTGAAACGGTGGCTTTTATTGGGTCAACTGGATCTGGTAAATCAACGATTGTTAAGTTAATCCCACGTTTCTACGACGTGAGTAAGGGTCAGATTTTAATTGACGGGATTGACGTTCGAAACTATGAATTGAATGCTTTACGGTCAAAAATTGGATATACACCGCAAAAAGCCCTACTATTTACTGGGGATATCGCGGAAAACTTACGTTATGGTAAATTCAATGCGGATGATATGGACCTGGACCGAGCGACTAACGTGGCGCAGGCTTCTGAATTTATCAACCGTTTGGAAACCAAATATGCGACTCATTTAGATGAAGGTGGGGCCAACCTATCTGGTGGACAAAAACAACGTTTGTCTATTGCCCGTTCCATTATCGCGAACCGAGAAATTTACATCTTCGATGACTCGTTTTCAGCACTAGACTACAAGACCGATGCTGCAGTGCGCCAAGCCTTAAAAGACGAAACACAGAATGCAACAACTATCATCGTTGCCCAACGTGTAAGTTCCATTATCCATGCTGATCAAATCATAGTCCTAGATGAGGGTGAAGTGGCAGCGCGCGGTACTCATAAAGAATTGCTTAAAACGTCTGAACTTTACTATGAAATTGCATCATCTCAATTAAGTGAGGAGGAATTAAATCGTGGCTAATACAGAAATTGAAAAACGAGAAATTCCAACTAAGGAAATCTTATGCAACCTATGGCGGTATATCAAACCCTATAAAGGCCAATTCTTCTTGGCCATGTTTGCCACTGTTTGGATGAATATTGCCGGTGTTTTAGAACCTATCGTACTTGGTTTAGCTATCACTGAATTAACCAGTAATGTAGTGGATTTGATGAACCAAGTACCTGGTGCAGGTATCAACTATGAATACGTTGGTTACATTGCCCTACTTTACTTTATCCGTGGCTGCTTCTTCTGGTCAGGTCAATACTTAGGTCAGTATTGGCTAACAAACGTGGTACAAAATGCTATTTACGACCTTCGTAACGATGTGGCTAAGAAAGCCAACAACATGCCTGTTTCTTATTTTGACAGCCATCCAACGGGTGATGTCTTATCCCGAATGACCAATGATATTGATTCAATTACCAATGCTTTACAACAGTCCTTTATCCAGTTCGTGAATGCGATTCTTGGGATTTCCTTTGCGGTTATTTCCATGTTCATTATCCAATGGCACCTAGCCTTAATTATTGTGACCACAATTCCATTGTCATTCCTTTTTGCTAAGCTGATTATTAACCAATCGCAATCAGCCTTCCAAAATCAAGCGAATGCCTTGGGGAACTTATTTGGTTATACGCAAGAACAATTATCAGGTTTCACTGAAATCAAGGTTTACAGTCGTCAAGAGGAATCGGTGGCAGAATTCGAACGCCGAAACCAACAATTGCGGGATTACGGTTTTAGAGCCAGCTTCCTATCGTCTCTAATGATGCCGCTACTGAATACAGTAAGTAATTTGGGTTATGTGGCCACTGCGATTGCTGGTGGTTTATATACCCTTGCTGGGAAGTTAACAGTCGGTAATCTACAAGCCTTAGTCCAATACGTGATGCAAATTACCCAACCGATTCAAATGTTGACCCAACTATCTGGTGTCTTACAATCAGCCCTAGCTGCCGCCCACCGTGTCTTCGATTTCTTAGACGAGGAAAATGAAATCCAAGAAGAAGTTACCGGCCACCTACCAGCGAAAGTTACTGGTGCTGTTGAATTCGACCACGTTCGCTTCGGTTATGACCCAGAGAAACCCTTGATGCGAGATATCTCATTCAAAGTTGAGCCTGGTCAAACAGTGGCCATTGTAGGACCAACTGGTGCAGGTAAAACGACTTTAATCAACTTGTTGATGCGTTTCTATGACGTGGATGCTGGTGCGATTAAAATTGATGGTGTACCCACTAAATCAATGACACGCGGGGAATTACGCAAGCACTTTGGTATGGTATTACAAGATGCTTGGTTATACACTGATACTGTCTTAGAAAATATTCGCTTTGGTAAATTGGACGCCAATGACTATGAAGTCCAAGAAGCAGCAGAAGTTGCCAACGTTGACCATTTCATCAACACCCTACCTGGCGGTTATGAAATGGAAATCAATGAAGAAGCCAACAATATTTCATTAGGACAAAAACAATTGATGACCATCGCTCGTGCCGTGATTGCAGATCCAGATATCCTAATCTTGGATGAAGCCACCTCATCAGTAGATACTCGTCTTGAAAAATTGATTCAAGAAGCTATGAATAAGATTATGGAAGGCAGAACGAGCTTCGTAATTGCCCACCGTTTATCAACGATTCGTGACGCTGACTTGATCTTAGTTATGCAACAAGGGAATATCACTGAACATGGTACCCATGATGAATTAATGGCAGCAGACGGCTTCTACGCTGATTTATATAACAGTCAATTCTCAGAAGAAACACCAATGGATGTTTCAATGGGGTATTCTTAATAAACGATATGCATATAATCGTGCAAAATAAAATAGTGTTGGTGGAAAATGCACAATCATTTCCATCAGCACTATTTTTGTGTACAAGAAAATCATTTTGATATGATCTTTTCTAAGACAGATTTGGGAAAAGAATTGCCTACAGGTAGTAAAAAAGGGTGATAACAGTGCTGTTACCGCCCTTTTACAAGAATTACTAGTCAATAGATTTTATTTAAGATTATTGGTTTCTGTGGTTACTTTGATATTGTCTTGGTCTAAATTGTAATTAATAGTTGCGGATGCCAGCTTGTAGAATAGGGCAAAAATCGGCACTGATAGCAGCATACCGGCTAGGCCGAAGAAGGCACCTGAAACGGTTACTGAGAATAGAACCCAAATGCCTGGTAAACCGACTGACCCACCGACAACTCTCGGGTAGATGATATTCCCTTCCACTTGCTGAACTACAATAATGAAAATGATAAACCAAATGGCTTGAACAATATCAACAACAGCGATTAGGAAGAAGCCGACAACCCCACCCATGATGGCCCCATAGATAGGGACTAAGGCCATTGCACCAGTTAGGACCGAGATCGATAAGGTGAATGGGAAGTTGAAAATAGTCATTCCGATAAAGACGAGTACCAGTAAAATAACAGCTTCAGTTACCTGACCAGACACATAATGACCAAAGGTTTGGTTGGCTTCAGCACCTAGGTTAACCGTAAAGTTGGCCCAATGTTTCGGCATTGTTCCGTAAATAATTTTTTTAATCTGTCTGGTTAAGGTTTCCTTTTTAAAGAGAATCGACGTACCAAAGATAATGGCTACAAACGCATTAAAGACACCATTCACAAGGTTCCCAACAAGACTAAATGTGGTATCCAAAATACCTGATGTAAAGGATTGAACGATTGAGAATAATTGGTCTCTCAATTGGTTGGTGTCCACATTCAATTGATTTACAGTTTCTAGTATTTGCGGATTATCTGCAATATACTGGTTAATTTTGTTATAAAGTAAATTGATTTCTGCTGGTACTTGGCTAATAAATGATCCTAATGTTTCCTGTAAATCCGGTACCACTAGGAAGATAATAAAGGCAATCACCCCAGCGATGATTAGGTAGCCGAATAAGATGCCAACAATTCTGTACCAAGTGTAATATTTCCCAACTAACTTAGTCATATGTTTTTCGAAGAACTTCAATGGTAAGTTCAGGATAAAGGCCAATGCTACACCTAATAAGAATGGCAAGGTGACAGTAATAATTGAATCAAATATCCCTTTGATAGTCTCGAAATTATTGATTGCCCAGTAACCGACAATCACAACAAACAACAAACTGATAATTCTTCGCCATGTAAATTTCTTCTTCACTAGTCGCCTTCTTTCTAATATTTCTTGATCCACAATTCATTAATGTAGTGGTCTTTTTCTTTATGAATCACGATATTTGCGCGGTTTCGTGTTGGTAAAATATATTCCTTCAAGTTAATCAAGTTGATATTATTCCAGGTATGCTCTGCTCTCTCCATGGCCTTTTCATGGGTCACTTGGGTAAATTGATAGTAGAAGTCATCCGGGTGGTCAACAGCCTGGTCAACTAAGAGGTTGAATCGTTGGTAGAACCATTCTTCGATCTGCTTTTCATCTGCATCGACGTAGACGGACAGATCCCAGAAGTCACTCATATACACCGTATTATTCTCTGTCGTTTGTAGGACATTAATCCCTTCAACAATTAGGATTTGAGGGTTGCGCAATACATTCTCCTCGTCCTCTACAATATCATAAACGGAGTGGGAATATTTTGGATAATAAATTTCACTTTTATTGCTTTTCACGTCTGTTAAGAAAGTTTCCAAGGCCTCCATGTTATAAGATTCTGGAAACCCTTTACGGTCCATTAACCCATTTTTTTCAAGCACTGCATTTGGGTATAAGAACCCGTCTGTAGTCACTAATTCGACGTTTAAATTAGGATAGGCTTGCGCTAAAAAGAGCTTCAGCAATCGAGCTGTTGTACTTTTACCAACTGCTACCCCACCGGCAATGCCAATAATAAAGGGCGGGATTTCTCCAGTGATGCCGAAGAAATTAGCCCGTTTTCTTTCTAGGATCTTATAATTTTCACGGTAAATGGCAATCAACTGGGTTAAAGGTTTGTATACTTCGTTTGCATCTTTTAAAGATAGGGAATCGTTTAAAGATGTTAGCCGGTCCAATTGTTCATTGGTCAGCTTGATTTCAAAGTCTTCATTTAAGTCTTTTAAGTATTGATTCCATTCCATTCGTTCAATAATATAATAATCTCTATTTACTTGCATACTTACTCCAAACTAGCCGGTTATTTTACCTGCCATGTGATCTTTGCTAAACAGTGGGCGTTATCTTCACCATCGATGACATGTTGCGTGTTGAAAGTATCATCCGATTTCAAGTCTTCAGCTAATGTTGATAAGTCAGAATGCACGGCACCTTCTTGATGCAAGTACATTTCCTTTTCATAGGCAATGGTGAAGCTGGTTGGTGTATATTTTTCAAACCATTCCATGCCTAGTGAATTGGTAATCCACCGTAAGTAGATGGTGTTGTTTACATGGTTATTGATATCGATATCTAAAAATTTCACTTCAAAGCGGTCAACTTTTGATTCATGTGCTACTTCTTTACTTAATCGTTTACGGCGACTCGGTTTTTCTTCTTTTTCAACTTGATACCATTCAGCAACGATTTCTGGAATTCGGACGATTGACCGTTGATTCAAATCGATTAAGGCGAATGTTGTCTCTGCTTGGGCCAAAACTAGACCGTCACTTGTTTTCAAGGCGTAATGACGCTTGCTGAAAAACTTGTTGTAAGTTGTTGCCTCAGTTTCTGCAATGATATCTTCGTTGTAACGTGGTAAACGATTGATATCTATTTGATTTTGTGTGATGATCCAAGCCCAACCCTCTTGGCGAAAACCTTCTTTCGCTTCTGGAATCGTCGCTTCTTGATTATTAGATGCAATCAACATGATATCCAAGATGGCAGGAAGTGTCATCTCACCTAATGCATTACAATGGTAGTGACGCACTTTGACTGATTCTTGATATAATAAACCCATTTTTTTACCTCCTTGATAGTGTCGAATGTTGATCATTCAATGGACTATCTTCTTAATAACATATCACTCATTATACGGATATTTGACACTTTTAGATATCAAAAAAGCCTTCACCAGGCTTCCTTGACCCACACGCTTATGAAGGGATTTGTAATTGCCCATAACTACTGTAGAAATGCTTATAAGCTAAGTATACGGCGATCATGGATGTGATTGCAGAAGTCGCAATCATCATAAAATAAATCAAAATCTGATACATAATTGCACTCAAGGGTACCGCACCTGCTAGCATCATCCCAGTCATCATACCTGGCAACAAGACCAAACCGACAGTTCTCGCTGTATCGATAGTAGGTTGCATTGCCCCTCTAATCGCTTCTCTGACAATACCTGTAGAAGCTAATTTAATAGACGCACCTAGGGCCAACTGTTCATTGACTTCTTGTTGTGATTTGACGAATTCATTATTCAAATTTCTGAAAGCCAATCCGATAACTGACATGGCATTTCCCACTAACATCCCTGTGATTGGGATGATTTGCGCTGGTACGAATTGAATAGAGCCTGAAACCACTAACACGAGGATTGACGTCACTACCCCACCAATAATGGCAATTAAAGATATTTTGAAGGCATTTGGAATCTTATTGGCTCGTTTTTCTGCATTATAAGCCGCGTTTACAATCATAAAAATCATTATGATGGCCGTTACGATAACTGAATCGATTTGAAAAATGTATGTCAGCACGTAACCGATGATGACCAATTGAACAACCATTCGAAGCATTGCCCATAAAATATCCTTTTCAAGCCCCAATTTCTCTTTATTAGAAATCAAGACCGCGATAATCACTAGAATAAACGAAAAAGCTAAAGTTGTTGGGGTTGTTGTTAATGCATTAGTCATTTAGACCACGCTCCTCAATTATCATTTCTTGGTTGGCAATATGGAAGACCCGGTTTGGTTGGATAGACGCATCTTGAAGGTGGCTAATCCATAGAATGGTGACTCCATATTTTTCTTTATAGTCCAGTAAAATCTGCCATACCAATTCGCGATTGCCCTCGTCTAATGATGAAGTAATTTCATCTAGTAAGAGGACTTTAGGTGGAAAGATCAGGTGTCTGATTAAACCAATCCGCTGTTTTTCCCCGCCAGAGATTTTTTGAATCGATTTGTCGAGTGCAATATGGCTTAAGCCGAAAGCTTTCATATAAGACAATACAAGATTTTCGTCAAAGTCTTGATTGCGGGCTTCATAAACCAATTCAAAGTTATCACGGATGGTTTCCCCGAATAATAGTGGATTTTGGGCCACATATGAAATGTTTTGCCGGTATGTTTGATAAGCCACTTCTTCTAATGGTTGGTCTAAGTAATTAATTTCACCTGAATTTCTCGGAATAAGGCTTGCAATTAAACGCAGCAAGGTACTTTTTCCGCTTCCTGACGGTCCTTCGACACGGATCATTTCATTTGCATATATAGAAAAAGAAACATCTTTTAAGAGGGGCTGGTCGCCTGGTTGAAAGGTCACTTGATTAAATGTTACGATAGCTTGCATGTTGATAATCCTCCCTTGACTTGCATGAACATTTTATCATATTCACAAGTGGTATCCAACGATTCCTCGGTTAATCTTTGAATCATTTAAAGAAAATGCTGATATCCCCATCAAAAACAGCAAAAAATTGCTTTCAAAAAACAATACGTTATAATGACACTATCAGGTTTCAAGATTAATGGAGGCGACTATAGATGAAACTAACGATTACACCAGCAGCACAAGCATACTTCAAAAATGACATGGGATTGTCCTCGGGAAGCCAAGTCGGATTTCATAGCCGCGTCTACGGTAAAACAGCTGTACATGAAGGATTTTCAGTTGGCTTATCCATAGAATCGCCAGGTGGTGCCCTCTTAATTGACGAAACGATTGACGGTATCCAATACTATATTACGGAAAATGATGACTGGTTCTTCAATGGCTACGACTTTGAAGTCGACTTTTCTCCCGAAGAAGAAAATTTTATTTACCGTTTTATTGAACAATAAGCGATTTTCTTATACTATATAAGTAGTAAATGACAAAAATTTACATATCTATCATATCTAGGCACATGACCCTAAAGCAGAAAAAGGAGTGTTTCTACATGAATCCGATTAAAAATTTATTTCTAGCAGCAGTAGGTGGCACACGATTAACCTATGAGAAGGCCGATGAAGTGTTAAAAAGTCTCATTGAAAAAGGTCAAATTTCTGTAGCTGAAGGTAAGTCATTAAGTGAAGATATTCAACGGGTAGCTAAAGGCCATGCAGAAGGTTCAAACGCTTTTGATCCTTTAGATCAAACCTTGTCTGAACGCATCTTAGCCCTACAAACACAAGTCGAAAACTTAACCCAAGAAGTCCAATCATTAAAAGGGTCAAATAATGAATCTGCGGATGAAGATGCCACAGAAGACGTCATTCAATAATTTTAGATTATATAGCGATAAGATGAGGCTGAGGCACCTTTGCCCCAGCCTCATCTACCATATACAGTTTTTTTTTTGACAGGACTTGCTTTGTGAATTGACGGTGATAGCATGCAAAGAGATAGTAGTCGTTTCCGTGAAATCGTCTCCATATTAGGTCGTTACGGATTCGGTGAGATACGATATCGACTGAAAAAGAATGAAGAAGACGATCGACCTAGAGCCCTAAGACAAGCTTTTGAAGAATTAGGCCCTAGTTTTATTAAGATTGGGCAAATTTTATCGACAAGAAGTGACCTCTTGTCGATAGAATATTTAGTGGAATTAGAGAAGTTACAAGAAGATACCTTGCCCATCCCCTACGACATTATACAACAAGAGTATTTTGAGTCTGTAGGCCGCCAAATTGAGGAAGATTTTGCCACCGTCAACAAGAAACCTATGGCTTCAGCCTCAATTGCTCAAGTCCACCGGGCCCAAATGAAATCTGGTGAGCAGGTAATAGTAAAGGTCCAGCGACCTGAAATTGAAGACCAATTGATTCGCGACTTAAATATTTTTATCCGGGTTGTTGAAGCCATTCCATCGATTTTTATTGATGTCATTATCAACCCGGTAGAAATTCTAAAAGACATTAAGATTCAGATTTTAGAAGAAATTGATTTCCTCAATGAAGCCCATAATATGTTGCTGTTTGCAGAAAATCACAGACATCGGACAACCATTTTGAACCCGATTCCTTATTTAAATCTGTCGACCAGAAAAGTGTTGATTCAAGAATATATTGATGGGATTTCAATCGGTCGCCATTTTGCCTTAAAAGAAGAAGGTTATGACCTCAATGATTTAGCCAGCAAATTCGTCTTGTCCTATTTATACCAAGTATTTGACGATGGCTTTTATCACGCTGACCCCCATGCCGGCAATATCCTGATTAAAGATGGGAAAATTGTCTTTATTGATTTCGGGGCGATGGGGAAAATTTCCCCCGGCCAAAAACAGCTACTGGTTCAAATATTGACCTCCATAGTCAGTAAAGATATCGATGGTTTAGTCAATGTCTTGCTGCAAATCTGTAAACAGAATAAAACTGTCGACAAGGTCGTTTTATACCGGGACATTGAAAGCTTGTTCAACCGCTACCTAACCACCGGTATGGAAGCCTTGGAAATTGACGATATCTTCCAGGACCTACTTAAATTTGGTCATAAACACGGGCTGACTTTCCCATCTGAATATATTTTACTGGAGAAAACCATTGCCATGGTTCAAGGCGTTGCCCAAAGTTTAGACCCACATCTAGATTTTATGGCGATCTTCCAATCTTTCTTCTTGTCTAGCGGCACCATTCACTGGGAGAAATTCTTGGACCCGAATGCTGTTGCACGAGAAGCCTTTAGGTTCTTAAATACCACTAGAAGAATGCCAACTAAGATAGAAAACTTAGTGGACAACATCAATAACGGTCGTTTGAATGTACGACTAACCTTTGAAAATGTGGATGACCGGATACGGGACATTAACTCAATGATTAACCGCATAATTTTTGGTGTAATTCTATCCGCCCTTATCTTGGCCTCCACTTTGATCATTACCTCAGCACAAACCTATTATGCAGAATTACTGGGTATTTTCTTTTTCGTCATTACAGCGCTTATTGGGTTAATCCTTCTGATATCCATGCTGCGGGCCCGAAGGAAATAGCGTCCCTAAATTTGCCACGATTGAAATAAACACAAAAAAAGGCGGTATGCAGATGAGATTTCATCCGGCATACCGCCTATGATTTTTATTTAGCTTGCCCTATTCTATAAAATAGGCACCCTTCATATTTTATTTATACAAAGGTAAAATCGCACAACCTGTTAATTCAGGTCCTGTATGCACCGCTAAGGCTGATCCCAGTTGGCCGTCGTAGGCTTCTTCAAATTCCGGTAAAGCGTCTTTAAGTCCTTTCAAAAGCTTGGCTGATGTCACTCTAGCAGCCGGATTACCGCCACAAGAAGCCAATAAAAATTCTTGGTTTTTAGGAACAACGCCCTTCACTAATTCAACCATCTTCTTAACGGTTTTGGCTTCATTATTGGTTTTTGAGGCGCGGATTTTAGCGATTGTTGTATAAATTCCCTCTTCATCACAAGTGATAATTGGTTGAATATTTAACAAGGTACCTACTGCACCCGTCACCCGGCCAATTCGTCCACCAGCAATTAGATATTTTAAGTTAGGGATATGGAAAAATACATGACCTTTTTCAACTGAATCCTGTAATTTCTTGGTAATCATTTTAAAGTCATTCTTCATTTCGAAGTATTTTGTTGCAGCGATCATGAATAGACCTGAACCGATACCAATGTTTTTCGTATCTAAAAGGAAAAACTCCACTTGAGGAAAATCTTCCGCAATTAAACGAACTGAGTTGTTAGTTCCAGAAAGATTTGATGAAATGGTAATGGCGATAATATGCGTACAACCTTTTTCTATTAAGTTTTCAAAAGCTTGAGAAATCAATTCACCACTTGGTAGGGATGTTTTCGGGATTTCCGAGGCCATACGCTCAAATACTTCTTGTGGTTGAATGGTTACCCCATCCAAGTAATCGCCATCTTTAAAGGCTACATTTAAAGGCAATACTTCGATTTCAAATTTGTCGACAAACTCTTTTGGAACATCTGAACCAGAGTCCACAATAAAACCTATTTTTTCCAATTGACTACCTCCGACTATAAGGGTTATGCTTCTGTTTCTATCTCTGTGGTATCTTGATCTACAAAGGAAATAAATTTTTTCGCAAACAATAAATTAGTGATTGTTTCGCAAGCCAAATAAATAATATACTTATCAAAATCCTCTGGATCTGAATAGTCTGTTTCAATTTCGTCATCCACGGCTACATCTAAATATACATGCCCTTTTCGTTTGATGGTAATTTCTAATAAGGCACAGAATTGATTGTAGGCGTTTGAATTGCCTTGTGACTGCGCTAGAAATATCAATACACGACGGATATCTTGAATTGAAATGACTTCTTTAAATAAAGTAATGACGATTAAATATGCGATATGACGTTTATTGTAATGTCTCTTGATGGGCTTTGGAATTAATCCTAGTTTAACATAGTTATTGACCATTGAAGATGTCACAGGTTTCTTATCTGAAGAAAAAATTTGGAATGGTTCTAAATACTGGGTTACAACTGCAATCAGTTGGTCCATGTATAAAGGAATATCTGTAATATCTTCCCATCTTGGCATGTTGACGTCGTCTAAACTTTTGACCCAGTTTTCAAATTCTAATTGCTTTTCCACTTATACTCACCCACTATTTCATTATGATTATATTATACCACAAAGTTATCATCACTATGAACAATAGTTTTTAAAACGAGGTATTTTATTTTGAATTCGAAAAATACAGGAAACCACTAGCGTTTTCGGTTTCTGAATGACCATTTTGGCCAGTTAATAAGCGTCTTTTGACCACCTTCTTCTACTTTATCATCTAGAGACACGCCTTGGATAGTGTCCTTTTCTTTGGTCCCCTCAGCATTTTGATCCTTTTTCGCTTCGATATCCGACATGGCAGCTTGGAAATCGGGGTCATTTTGCCCGCGTTGCAGCCTTTGTCCGTATAAATCTTTCATCAATTTACGGACTGTTCGCGGACTGACCTCTTCCCCTTTAGCTTCTGCTGTGGCGATAAAAGTCAGGACTTCGATGTAGGACATGGCTAGGGCTGTCGTAATGATTGAAGCAGTTGTTCCTGAAATCACCCCACCTGCCACAGACCCGATACCTGGGATAAATTTCACCATGTTAGAAACGATCAGACGTCCTAGATAGGTTGCTGATCCTGTTCCACCAATAGCCCCTAGGATTCCTAATGCAGTCGCTTGGTCCATGGAAATGCCAAATATAGCTGTAATATGGGCCATCATACCTATTTGCATGGGTACTAGGACGGTTGCATCGGAAAATGGGATGGGTGTGAATCCAACACCAAAGGTAGTAACAATATATCTACGCGCCCAACGTCGCGCTGCTCGACCCTTCCGTTCAATATCAATCTGTTGGGCGTTGTTAAAAGCTGTGTAGACCTGATGTGGCAATAAGCCAAAAGTTCTTTCAACAAGCTCTTTTAGACCGAAGGCAGGAATGGTAAATTCGTCAGTAATCTTATAATCTTGGGCCATTAACCGAATAATCGCTTGGACGGGTAGATTTTGATTGACTAGGTATTGTTCAAATTTCAAAGCTTGATCCCCGATAGATTGAGTCAGTACTAAAATAATCGGCATCTTACTAGCTAAATATTCAATCAAGCGAATCTCCATATCTTCAATCCGCGATGAAGAGGCATTGATACAGTAATAAGCCACGTGCATATGTTGTTGCTTTTTGGCCATGCCATCCAGCGTTTGATCGATTTCTCCGGTCACTTGGATTTGCGTTTCTGCATCCAGCTCCAACCCTCTCGTATCATAAAGGACCATTGGCACGCCTTCTTTTTCGATTTTGTGCAAATGTTTGGTGATGGGTTGTCCAATCCCCGTTTCTGCTAATCTCTCCCGAAAAATATTGTTGATTAAAGTTGATTTCCCGACACCCGTTTTACCTACTACTAGAATATGTACTTTTTCGATTTTTTCAATTTCTTCTTGCGTTTTCCTGGTTAGTTCCCCAGCAAGAGACCAATCCATATTTCTCGCCATTTTCGCTCACCTCATTTGTTTTTGTGCTTACATATATTTTATCAGATAGATTTTAAATTAGTATTAATTGCGTCGAATTTCCATAATTACCTAATAGAATATGCTATACTACAAGTGTTAAAAACACATCGTACTAAAGGAGGAGAATGATGTCTGCTAATTCACGTAGTCAAGAAAAAACCAAATTACCTTATACGAAAGCTTATTATATCACGAATGAGGTCTTGAATTCGGTGACACATGGCATTGGCTTTGTCCTTTCAATTGTTGCCACTGTTTTCCTAATCCTTAAAGGTGTTGAAAACCAAAATAGTCTTGAAATGTTTTCATACGTGATGTACGGCATCTCTATGTGTGCCCTATACTTGGCTTCAACCCTATACCACAGCTTTTCATTTACCAAAGCTGCGAGTATCCTGAAAATTATCGACCATTCATCGATTTTCATTTTAATTGCTGGGTCTTACACACCCTTTGCCTTAGTCGCTATTGGTGGTGCCTTTGGTTGGTTTATTTTCATTGCACAATGGGCCATCGCACTATTTGGGATTATCGGTAAAATTCTCTTCCTAGATAAGATGAAGAAATTTTCTACCCTTTTATATATTTTGATGGGCTGGTTTGGGGTTATCGCTATCCCGCAAATGGCCACAGCCATCGGTTCTGGTGGTATCGCTTGGCTAATCGCCGGCGGAGTAACTTATACAGTCGGCACTATCTTCTACGCCCATGATAACTTGAAATTCTGGCATGTCATTTGGCACTTATTTGTACTCGGTGGTTCAATCGCGATGTACTTCGCCGTCTTATTATATGTGTAAGAATGAATAATTTATATATGAAAAATAAGATACCAAGCAAAGTTGAGTAGTCCTGCTACTTGCCTTTGCTTGGTATTTTTTATTTGCTTTGGAGATATTTTAACCGCTGCCCAGATTTATAAAACTCGTACTTCAGATTCAAGAATTTCTCACAGTCTAACAGGATATCAAAGAGCATAGACCGAGTTTCAAATTCATTTCGGCTTTGCGGTAGAGGTTGCTGTCTAAACCGCGTTTTTAATTGATTTAATTCATTACGAAGTTTAGCCGCTGTATTTGATTCTGATAATTGTTGACTAACGTGACGGAAAAAGCCACTCAAGTCATAAGTCTGATCGGTTGATTCATAAATATTATCCAAAGAATTGTTGATATCATAGAGAATAATCAATTGGGAAGACCGCATTGAAAAATAATTCAGATAGTAATTTTGCATATCGCCCGTGATATTATTTTCAGCCTCCTTCAATGCCAGAAATTCTCCATGTTTCGCTAGCTCGTAAGCCTGATCGATATGTTCATATAAGAGGTGACCCGAGTGGTCAGGGGTATCCATTTTGTCAGCTAAATGGTTTAAAATGACCTGCATTTCCCCTTCAATTTGACCTTTCAACTTGTCCATCTCGCCACTGGCCGATGTCTGATATAAATTGACAATTACTGCAATCCCAACACCAATCACAAGTAGAAGCATTTCGTTGACCCACCAATTAAAATCTGACGCTTGTTCAAGCAACAAATGGGAAATAAATACCGCACATGGGGCAATTGCGTTATCGCTCTTCAGGTAGACAGAAACTGGATAGGTAATTAATAAATAAAGTGAAAATACCCAAATTTCATAACTGAAAAGATTGAATAATATGGTGGCAATCAACAAACTCAAAATCATGGTGAGGGTCAAGTTACCGATGTATTGTACAGTTTTCTTACTGGTTTCTGCCAGGGATAGGATGGCAATAACCCCGGCTGATACCGCATAATCTAGGCCTAACCATTGGGCTAAAAATATGGCAATAAAAGTGGCCACTGCATATTTTGCACTCTTAATCGCTACTCGCATTTGATTGCTCCTTTAACTTCATTCAAAGATATTTTAGCATATATTTTGAAATTCTTTTCGTGAAAACGTACCATATCAACAAATTTCTAAAAAAGTGCGCAAAGATAATGAAATATGGTAGAATAGTGTAAGCGAGTAAGATCACATTTTTAATAAATTTATAAAAGGAGCAAAAAATGATTTTTAAAGTAACTTATCAAGATTCATTGACTGAAGTACCACGTCGTGAATCAACACACACTATGTATGTCCAAGCTGAAACTAAACGTGAGGTTCGTGCCCACCTAGAGAATGAAACCCCCTATCTAGTCGAGTTTATCCAACCACTTGAAGGTGCGCATTTAGAATACGAACAACAAAATCCAAACTTTAAAGTTGTGGAGCTTTCTAATTAATGAAAGTTGATATAAAAAATAATGAAGTTGGCGTTTTCGCTTTCGGGGGATTAGACGAAATCGGTAAAAACTCTTATGGAGTCCAATTTCAAGACGAAATTTTATTATTAGACGCTGGGGTTAAATTCCCAGAAGACGATTTGTTAGGTATTGATTACGTTATCGCTAACTACCAATACTTAATTCAAAACGAACAAAAAGTGAAAGGTTTATTCATCACCCACGGTCACGAAGACCATATTGGGGGGATTCCTTTCTTACTGAAACAAATTAACATTCCGATTTATGCTGGCAAATTAGCCATGGCTCTAATCAAGAATAAATTAGAAGAACACGGATTATTACGTGATGCAGAATTACATATTATTGATGAAGATTCTGTCATAAAGTTTAGAAAAACATCCGTTTCTTTCTACCGTACTACCCACTCTATTCCTGATGCAATGGGGATTGTGGTAAAGACCCCACCAGGAAACGTGGTATTTACCGGTGACTACAAGTTTGACTTCACCCCAGTAGGTGAACCTGCTGATATCCATAAAATGGCTAAAATCGGTGAAGAAGGCGTTCTATTGTTACTTGGTGACTCAACAAACGCTGAAATTCCAGGTTTTACCCAATCAGAACGTGTCGTTGGTGAATCATTAGCGGATATCATGTCAAATATTGAAGGTCGAATTATCTTCGCATCTTTCGCTTCAAATATTTCTCGTTTATCACAAGCCATCGATGTGGCTGTAGCCCAAGGTAGAAAAATAGCTGTCTTTGGTCGATCTATGGAAGCAGCCATTCGAAACGCTATCGAACTCGGCTATTTCAACGTGGGTGAAGATGCCTTCATCCAAAGTAACGAAATCAACCAATACCCAGCAAACGAAATCTTAATCATGTGTACAGGTTCTCAAGGTGAGCCAATGGCTGCCCTATCTCGGATTGCAAACGGTACCCACCGTCAAATCTCAATCCAACCTGATGATACTGTGATCTTCTCATCTAGCCCAATTCCAGGTAACACCCTATCTGTAAACCATGTAATTAACCAATTACTTGCTGCAGGTGCGGAAGTTATCCACGGTAAGGTCAACAATGTCCATACTTCAGGACACGGTGGTCAGCAAGAGCAAAAACTAATGCTGTCATTAATGAAACCGAAATACTTTATGCCAGTCCACGGTGAATACCGTATGCTATCTATCCAGGCTGAACAAGCTGAATTAGTTGGTATTCCACACGAAAACATCTTTATCATGCAAAACGGTGAAGTCTTAGCCTTAACGCAAGACTCAGCGCGTCGCGCAGGTAGCTTCCCAGGTGAAGCGGTCTACGTAGATGGTAAGGGTATCGGGGATATTGGCAATATCGTCTTACGTGACCGTCATAACCTTTCTGAAGATGGTTTAGTCCTAGCAGTTGTATCTGTTGACTTTACTAAGAATGAATTACTCGCTGGTCCTGATATCGTTTCTCGTGGTTTCATTTACATGCGTGAATCTGTTGGTTTAATCCAAGATGCACAAAAAGTAATCCGTACCACTGTTATCGGGCATCTAAATTCAGGTAAGAAAGTAAACGAAAAAATCTTACGTGACGCTATGCAAAATGCCCTACAACCATTCTTGTATAAACGTACAAAACGTAATCCAATGATTATGGCAGTCGTAATGCCTGTCTAATCACAATGATTACTAATAAACAAAAATAAACCTACGATGTAAAGCTGAACTAGCTTGCATCGCAGGTTTTTTCTTTAGCAATAAAACGACTATTTGACTAATTGATTTTGGAAGGCATAAATCGTTGCTTGTGTCCGGTCTTCAACCCCTAATTTAGATAATATATTCGATACATGCGTTTTGACCGTTTTTAAGGTGATAAATAATTCATCGGCAATTTCTTGGTTGGATTTACCAGCTGCAATCAACTGCAAGACTTCCCGTTCACGAGTAGTTAAATCATCATGTAAGTGATGTCGGTTAGCTTCTACTTCATGGGCAATCAGCTTTTCATTGACTGTTGGTGCAATGACTGATTCCCCCGCATAGGTCCGGCGAATCGCTGACGCAATTTCGCTTGCAGAAGATGTTTTTAAAATGTAGCCTTTAGCCCCAGCTTGCATAGCAGGATATACCTTTTCATCATCGATAAAAGAAGTGACAATTAAAATATTGGCTTGTGGCCATTCATCTAAGATTTCTTGTGTTGCTTGGATCCCGTCCATATTATCCATCACTAAATCCATTAAAATGATATCTGGTTGCAGTGATAAGGCCATTTTCTTACCCTCTAATCCGTCCTTAGCTTCCCCTACTATCTCTAGGTCTGATTGAGTAGATAGGTAGGTAGAAACGCCTAGTCTGACCATTTCGTGGTCATCTACTAACAATACTTTAATCATATATGCCCTCCATTTTTCTTGGTATTACGATTTGGATCAATGTGCCCTGGTTTTCAAATGAAATAATGTTGACCGAACCACCTAGCTGGGCCACGCGTTCTTGGATATTTTTCAAGCCGTACCCACCGTTCTGCAGTAATTCTTTGTCGGTATCAAAGCCCACGCCATCATCTGAAAATCGCAGATAAATATTTCGGTCTTTCTCATACAGATGGCATTCGATAATTTGTGCCTTAGCATGTCGCAGGGAATTGGATAATAATTCCTGCACAATTCGGAATAGGTGGTTCTCCACTTCGGGCAGCAATTGAACGTCCGTCACAGTGGCTTCAAAATTAATCTTAACCTTCGTTTCTAACTCTCTAAAGAGCTGTTCAATCCCCTCTGCCAAACTTTGATTGGTCAAGGAAATTGGTCGTAGATGGAGTAGTAAGGACCGCATTTCAGCTTGAGCCTGGTCTACCATATCCGCCACCTTATCGATCAATTGCCGGTTGACAGGGTCCATATTGTCCGCTTGCTCTTGGATAGCTGACAAAATCATGGTCATGGCAAACAATTGCTGGCTAACTGAATCATGCAATTCACGCGCAATCCGTTGTCGTTCCTCTTTGACTAGTTCGTTTCTGTTCATCTCTGAGGTCGCTTCATCCGCCACCGTTTTTGCCTGCAAGGCCATTTCCATGTTTTGTAACATGGCCCGCAACCGTTCAATTTGCTCATCTATTTGCTGGCCAGCATAGACGCCCGTTTCTATCTCTTGAAAAATGGGTGAATCATATTTTCTGGTAGCCAAGGCAGACAGCTTAGCCGTTAATTTATTTTCGTCTTTGTATAAAAAGAAATACAGGATTAAGGTTGCAATCAATGAGATGACTATATCAATGACCAATAAATACATAAATGGTAGGATTAAACGGGCAAATTCAAGATATGACCCGTCGACATTCATGGTATTAGGTGCCAAAATCAAAAAGATATAGGTTCCAAGAGATACCGTCAAAAGTGACAACCATAAAACAATAAATATTGTTAAAAATCGACGTCCTCTCATAAGAAGACCACCTCAACTGTTCCCCAACCTTGAGAAACTTGTAGGTAAATTTTCCGGTTACTTTGCTGATAAGATGCACTTTCAAAAGTTTTACGCTCATTGTTTAGGGCCACTTTTTCCCCGTTCCAATTTACTTCAGTCCGAAAACCATTGACATGTAGCTCAAGACCCACCCCTTCAGGCACCACAAGTTTGGTTTGCCCAACCAATTGATTAATCACGACCACATTGGTCCCTATCGGCACAATTGTTGACCCGAAATCAATAAAAGTATTGGCATAGAGATGGTACATTTCCACATCTTCCCAGGCATACACTTCTTCCTTGTAAGGCCCATTATTAAATAAATGGTCAAATTTTAGGAAAGCTTCCTTTTCTTGCTTCTTAAAAGCACCATCTTCTGCATCCACAATTTTTGTTTGGCGCAATGTTAAGTCATGTTTTACGTTATCAGACGTATCATTCACAATCGCATAATAAACCAAACCAACAATCACTAGAGCCAATAAAATACTTGAAACATAAGGCAAGGCCACAATCCCAATAAAAATCAGAAAACAACCAATGGCTACTAGAATCAAGTTCAGCCAACTTTGCTGTTGTTTCTTTGTATTCATATTTATTTTTACCCGGTTAGATACGGCTAAAAGTCCGCAACCGACAACAATGGAAATCAAATTTTCGGGTCTAACCAATAAACCTGTAAAAACAATCAATCCGGCAAAACAAGCTAAAATCATCCAAAGATTTCTCATATTGCCCTCCATCCTATTTTTATACTCTAATCATACCACTTCTACATTTTACTATATACGACCATTTTATGAGAACTCAGTCCCTTTTACATTGGACCTAAGCCTTAAAGGTTTCCGTTAATAGCAAAAAAGACATACCCCAACCATGCGAATGGTAGAGATATGTCTTGAAATTTGCTTGAATTAGATTGCGTCAACGCTTGTGATTTTAACAACCATGTCGCCGCCTGGTGTTTCGATCGTTACTTCATCGTTCACACCTTTACCAATTAATGCTTGTGCAATCGGTGATTCATTAGAAATTTTACCATCTAATGGATCTGCTTCTGCACGACCAACAATTGAGTAAACTTCTTCGTCGCCATCTGGTAACTCAATAAAAGTTACTTTACGACCTAATGAAACGATACCTTCATCGATTTCATTTGGATCGATAATTTTAGCGTAACGAACCATTTTTTCTAATTTTTGAATTTGCCCTTCAACGAAAGCTTGTTCATCCTTAGCCGCTTCATATTCAGAGTTTTCTGATAAATCTCCGTATGAACGTGCGATTTTGATTCGTTCTACAATTTCTTTACGTTTTACAATTTTTAACTCGTCTAAATCTTGTTGAATTTTCTCAAGACCTTCTTGGGTCATTGGGTATACTTCTTCTGCCATACTTTTACTCCTAACAACAATAGTAGTTTCAACTTATCAAAATTGAATAGACCCACAATATCATGGAACTAGAAATTTTGCAATACACTTTATCTAATATCGTCTAATAAAACTTTAATTAATCAATTTTTAAATCATTTGGAATGATTGAACGGATTTTTGTCGTCATCAAATCGATTGCAAC
This sequence comes from Aerococcus viridans, assembly GCF_002083135.2. Classification (NCBI taxonomy): domain Bacteria; kingdom Bacillati; phylum Bacillota; class Bacilli; order Lactobacillales; family Aerococcaceae; genus Aerococcus; species Aerococcus viridans. The sequence continues at coordinate 83,019 of NZ_NBTM02000001.1, forward strand.
ATTATTTGATCCACCTTCAGGGATGATAATATCCGCGAATTTTTTTGTAGGTTCAATAAATTGCTCATGCATCGGTTTAACAATTGATGTGTACATGTCGATAATTGAATCTAAAGAACGGCCACGTTCAGCCATATCACGTTTAATACGACGGATGATACGAATGTCGTCATCTGTATCTACAAAGACTTTAATATCCATCAAATCACGAAGCTCTTTATCAGAGAAGATTAAGATACCTTCAATAATAATAACTTCTTTTGGTTCTACACGAATCGTTTCTTCTGCACGATTGTGTTGAGTGAAATCATAAACCGGCATTTGGACAGCTTGTCCATTCAATAATTGTCTAATATGCTCGCTAAGTAAGTCATTGTCAAATGCAAATGGGTGGTCGTAGTTAGTTAACACACGTTCATCCATTGTTAAGTGACTTTGATCTTTATAATAAGCATCTTGTGGAATATAAGCTAAACTTACATCTCCAAATTCTTCAATAATTTTACGGGTTACAGTAGTCTTACCAGAACCAGTACCCCCTGTTACACCAATGATGATTGGCTTACGCATTCAAAACACACCTTCCTGATATTAAAAATAAGCTCGAATTCACTGCTATTAAATATAGAGAAAAATGTTCTCAATTGCAAGTAAATTCAAGCTATTTTTATTTTTTTAATCGTATTTTCCCTGTCTGATTATAAGTCGGCATTCTCTTCAGATACATATTGTTCAACTAAAGCATCATGCTCTTCGTATGTTTCTGAATAATATACTTCACCGGTAGTTAAATCGGCCACAAAGAATAAGTAGTCAGATTCAGTTGGATTCATAGAAGCTTCGATAGCTTCAATACCAGGGTTGTTAAATGGTCCCGGTCCAAAACCAGTATTGATGTATAAGTTATACGGTGAATCAACTGCTGCATCCTCGTTGGTTACGTATGCAGAATGTGTATTATTCGCATATAAAACTGAAATATCTGATTGAATTGGCATATCGATTTCTAAACGGTTCACGAATACACCAGCGATCATTTCACGGTCTTCTAGTGAAGATGCCTCTGCTTCAACCAATGAAGCTAAGGTTAAGAATTCATGGAAGGTGAAACCAGACGCTTCAATTTCAGCAGTGTGGGTTTGACGAACATTTTCCATTTCCCCAACCATCATAGTCACGATGTCTGCAACCGTTACAGTTGATGACAACTCATAAGTTGCTGGGTATAAGTAGCCTTCCAACTTGTAGCGCACGTCGTCATTTTCCGATACGTCGGTCAATAATTCAGGGTATGTCGCCAATAATTCATCAAATAAGGCGTCATCCGTCATTTGTGCTAATGCATCTTCTTGTTCAATGCCAAGTGCGTCTGCAATAATTTGCGAAATGGCCTCTAGCGATGAACCTTCAGGAATAGCCACTGAGTCAACTTGAGCTGTAGCCCCTTGTTGTAGCTCGTTATTAGCATCTGTATAGCCTATATTCTTGTGTAAGGTGTAAGTACCCGCTTCAATCGCATCATTTCCAAAGAATCGTAAGTAAGTTGTAAAAAGGAAATCGTTAAAGATAATGCCTTCATCATCCAAGATGCTTGCAATATCGGCTGTTGTCGACCCTTCTGGTATGGTAACCTCGACTGTTTCGTCCGAGCTACCGATACCTCCTGTAAAAATCATAAACGTTAGGGATAAACCAACAACCACAATAAGTGCTGCTGCAACCACTAAAAACCATTTAGCTATTTTCGAAGCAGTAGATTCTGCTTTACGATCAAGATCTTTTTGCTTTTTGTAAAAATCTTCGCGTGCTTTCTTAGACATATAGCGACTCCTCTTCTAGTAAAATCATTACTCCCATTATACATGAAAGGGTAATTTTTCTATATAAATGTTAGATAAATACAAACAAACGTAAAATACCTGTAATAATTAATATTTGGCCTTTATAAATAGGAAAAGAGAGTGTGACATAAATATCACACTCTCTCTGTCAATGACTAACAATAGTCATCATATCCGGCCTTTCTTACGCATAGACAACTGTATGTCACTGCGTTCCGGCAGCTGTTCAAAAAAAGTCAAACTCTACCGCCATTTCCTAATATACGTCCAGTCTGTACGATTTTTTCGCACCTCAAAGCTTACTGCATATCTTCGTCTTCGATAAAAGTCGCTAATACTTCTTCTACCATATCCCATTCTTCTTCAGATTCAATAGGATTTAATTGCCCTTCAAAGCCGTCTTCACTTTCAACGTAAGAGAAAGCTTGTAATTCTACACCCTCTTCGTCAGATACGCCTGCTGGATAGACGATAACATATGATTTACCGAAATCTTCTGAATCGAATGTAAATAGAATTTCGAATAATTGCTCGTTACCTTCCTCGTCAACAATTGTAATGTGGTCGTGACCTTCGTGGTCATGTTCATGGTGTTCAGTCATTTGAAAATCTCCTTTTTCTCTCGTGTTTTGAGCCTGTAACGGACTCAATCAATATCTATCAATAGCCATCATATTGGGCTTGAAAAGTCAGAATTATCCGTCGCTTCTCAAAATGCTCCAATTACTTAACAGTAATTGTTAGACTTTTGATCTAGCGCCTCAACTCTAAACGACTTTCCGCACACCTACTACGATGGGTGGGCATCTAAATAATTCTGCAGAATCAATACGGCAGCCAATTTATCGATCACTTTCTTACGCTTCTTACGACTAACGTCGTTGGCAATTAACATCCGTTCTGCTTGGACAGTCGTTAACCGCTCATCTTGATAAAAGACTGGTAAACCAAACCGGTCTATTACAAGTTGGCCGTATTTCTGTGATGCTTCAGCGCGCGGACCGATAGAATTGTTCATATTCTTTGGCAAACCCAATACCAGCGCTTCTACCTTATACTCAGCAATTAATTCACCAAGTCGGTCCAAACCGAATTCTTCTAGTTCTTCATCGATTGGAATAATCTCCACCCCTTGGGCCGTCCAACCGAATGGATCAGAAACAGCCACGCCGACTGTTTTAGACCCCACATCTAATCCCATGTATCGCATTACTCGCGACCAGATTGTTTCATGTAATTCACGATTAATTCTTCAAGAATTTCATCGCGGTCATGATAACGGATAATATTACGTGCTTCGTTATGACGTGGAATATAAGCTGGATCACCAGATAATAAATAACCAACGATTTGATTTACTGGGTTGTAACCTTTTTCTTTAAGAGAATCATATACGATTTCTAATGTCTCTTTGACATCCTTTTCGTTGTTTTCCCCGAAATTGAATAGGACTGTTTCATCTTTATTACTCATCAGAACACCTCCAAATATTATCTATAGTTTACCTAATTATCCGTATTTTAACAAGAAATCATCATTATTGGCTAATAATTTCTTTTGCAAACGCAAGTGCTTCTTCAATTCCAGCTGGGTTTTTACCGCCGGCTTGGGCCATATCTGGACGGCCACCACCGCCACCCCCAATTTTAGGTGCGACTTGTTTAATCAGGTCACCAGCTTTAACGCCCGCTTTGACAGCATCTTGACCAACACCAATTAATAGGTTTGCTTTATCATCTGATGAAGTCGCTAGCACAAGGATATCAGAAGAGCCTTTTTGTTTCCACTCATCCGCGATCTTACGTAAATCATCCATCGAACGATTTGGTACGTGTTCAGCAATTACAGTGTAAGCACCAGCAGTTTCTACATGGTCAAAGATTTGACCTGCTGCTTGCGCATTCATTTTATCACGTAGAGCACTTAATTGCTGTAAAGTTTCCTTATGTTCTTCTCTAAATTGTTGTAAACGTGAAACAATATTTGAGAATTTACTAACTTTAAGATTTGAAGCAATTTGTTTCAAGATGTTTTCTTGCACCTTGTATTCTTGGATAGCAGCTAATGAAGTTACAGCTTCAATTCGACGAACACCAGCACCGATACCAGATTCTGAAGTTATTTTGAATAGACCGATTTCAGCAGTATTACCAACGTGTGTACCCCCACAAAGTTCAATTGACCAGTGGTTAATATCTACCATTCGTACTTCGCTACCATATTTTTCACCAAATAAGGCTTGTGCACCAGCAGCTCTCGCTTCATCAATAGAAGTCACTGTTGTCACAACTGGGAAAGCTTCCGCGATTGCTTCATTTACTTTCGCTTCCATTTCAGCCAATTCTTCGTCTGTTACTTGCCCAAAGTGCGAGAAGTCGAAACGTAAGTGGTCAGCAGTTACCAATGACCCCGCTTGGTTAGCATGGTCACCTAAAACATCTTTCAATGCTTGATGTAATAAATGAGTCGCCGTATGGTTTTTCTCGATTGAGTGGTGGCGACGGCGGTCAACCGCTAATTGTACAGTTTGGTCCAATACGATTGCTGCTTCTAATTTTACTTCATGTAAATGTTGACCATTTGGTGCACGGACAACATTTACAACATGTCCAATTAATTGGCCATCTTCATCTAGGACGTCACCTGTATCTGCAATTTGACCACCCATTTCAGCGTAAAATGGTGTCTGCTCAGCAACTAAGTATACCTCGTCCCCAGCTTCTGCTGACGACACTAATGCGTCTCCTGACACAATGGTATTCACGCGTGTTTCTACGACTAATTGGTCATAACCAACATAAGTTGATGTCACGTCAATTTCGCTCAACACTTCAGACTGTACAGCCATACCTGTTGAATCCTTACGCGCAGCACGCGCACGTTCTCTTTGTGCTTTCATCGCATCTTCAAAGCCAGATAAATCAACATCAATACCCACTTCTTCTAAGTATTCTTGCGTTAATTCTAATGGGAAGCCATATGTATCATATAATTTAAAGGCCTGTGCACCAGACATCACTTTATTATGTTCCGCTTCAAGCGTTAAAATCACTTCTTGAATAATCGCTTCACCTTCATTGATGGTTTCGTTAAAACGGTCTTCTTCTGTTTTAATTACATCCTGGATAAAGTCTTGGTCTGCTTTCACTTCTGGATAAAAGTCAGCCATAATGTCCGCAACCACAGGTACCAATTTCGTTAAGAAGTTATCTTTGATACCTAAACGGCGTGCATGCATGATTGCACGGCGGATTAAACGACGTAAGATATAGCCACGGCCTTCATTTGAAGGTAAGGCACGGTCACTAATGGCAAAAGTTACTGCACGAACGTGGTCAGCAATTACCTTATAAGAAACATCAGTTTCAGGTTTTTCACCATATTTTACAGCTGTCCCTAATGTTTCGATTTCTTTAATAATCGGTAAGAATAGGTCTGTTTCAAAGTTGGTTGGCGCATCTTGGATGACAGAAGTCATACGCTCTAACCCCATACCCGTATCAATGTTCTTATGTTTTAAAGGCACATATTCGCCGTTTGGCATATGGTTAAACTGAGAAAAAACGATATTCCAGATTTCCAAGTAACGCTCATTTTCACCGCCAGGGTACATTTCTGGGTCAGAATCTTCTAAATCTTGGTATTTAGCACCGCGGTCATAGAAAATTTCTGTATCCGGACCACATGGACCAGCACCTAAATCCCAGAAGTTATCTTCCACTGGCACATAATGGTCATCAGATAAACCAGTCGCCTTACGCCATAATTCAACTGTTTCAGTGTCCTCTGGGTAGTAAGTCATATACAATTTCTCAGGATCTAAGCCCAACCATTTCTCGTCAGTTAAGAATTCCCAAGCCCAAGGAATCACTTCAACTTTGAAGTAGTCTCCGATAGAGAAGTTCCCTAACATTTCAAATAAGGTATGGTGACGAGCTGTCACACCAACATTTTCAATATCGTTGGTACGAATTGATTTTTGTGAGTTGGTGATACGCGGGTTTTCAGGTACAACAGAGCCATCAAAGTATTTCTTCAAGGTTGCAACCCCTGAGTTAATCCATAATAATGACGGATCTTGAACCGGTACTAATGAAGCACTTGGCTCCACACTATGGCCTTTAGATTGCCAAAAATCTAGCCACATTTGGCGAATTTCTGCTGATGTTAATTGTTTCATAATTGTTGTCCTCCTCAAAATAAAAAAACATAGCTTTGCAAATTGAGGACGACTGTGCGCGGTACCACCTCATTTGCAATGCTATGTTTACATTACCTCTCTAGTTGCTGGATAACGCTAGCGCGTAGCCTTTCGACTAAATGTTTAGAAAGAGAGCATTTTATGGTTGGATGCTTGCACCTGTTCATCCTCGCTAAGGTTCATAAAATATGGTTCTTTCCACTTGTAGAGTTTACAGTCTTTTCACATTCCAAATTATACTGACAGAATGCCTAATTTGTCAAGTTTTCAAGCCAGTAAACCAATTAAAAATCTTCCGGTTTTAATCCATCCATCCCTATCATAGGGTCAATGGCATTCGTTAAAACCAATTCGGCAGTGAGTTTGAAATCTACCACTGCTGAACCAGCTTCATCACTCGCTTCTGTATCGCTATCGATAGTGGTTGACACATTTTCTGCTTGGTTTTCTTTACCGTCTTTATTGGCCTCGAGTTGAATGCTAGTTACCGTAGAATTTTCACTCTTAGATTCTTTGCTGTCAGCATCATTTTCCTCTTTGTCCTCTATTTCCGCTGCAACCGCCGTTGCCATCCGTTCATCAATATCCACAGCTTCCATTAAAAAGTCTTTCAGCTGGGTTTGCCGGCTAGCATCCACATTTTGAATAGCCGTTTGGAAGGCTTGCGGTTCACCACACATAATCAAGGACTGCTTCGCCCGAGTAATTCCTGTATATAATAAATTCCGCTTCAGCATCCGGTGGTGTTGCGGCACTAAAGGTACAATGACAATCGGAAATTCTGACCCCTGCGACTTATGGATGGACGTACAGTAAGCCAGCGTAATTTCATTAAAGTCATTACGTTCATACGTCACTTCAACCTCGTCAAATTGGACCACAATCTGGTCCACCTTGTTAGTCGTCTCCTTGGCAAAAAAGATAGCCACTATTTCCCCTAAGTCTCCATTAAAGACGTTTTTCTCGGCTTGGTTTTTCAGCTGCAAGACCTTGTCCCCAACTCGGAAGGTCTGTTCAAAATAGACGAGCTCCCGGCGTTTGCCGTCGTCATTAGGGTTTAAAACAGCCTGCAACCGTTCATTAATATGGTTGATCCCAGCCTGTCCTTTATAAAGTGGTGCTAGGACTTGAACGTCTCGTTTTTGATAGCCTTTGTCAACAGCCCGCTTAGCCACAATAGCTACTAAGTCTGCAATTTGATTCGCCTGCACCTTGAAGAATGATCGGTCACGTTGGTTCATCATCAAGTCTTTTGGGACAATCCCCTGTTTAATCTGGTGAGCTAATTGGACAATGGTCGACTGGTTTTTCTGACGGTAGATTTCATCTAATTCGCGTGTTTTAACCGTTTGTGATGACAACAAATCAGCTAATACTTGACCAGGACCCACTGAAGCTAACTGGTCTTTATCCCCCACAAAAATGACTTGCATAAACGAAGGGACACTCGAAAGTAATTTATAGGCAAGCCATGTATCCACCATGGACATTTCGTCAATAATCAATAAGTCAGTTTCTAGCTGCATGCCTGACTCTTCGCCGTCTTCGCTGTCATCCTCTTCACCTGTTAAACCAAGTAAACGGTGAATAGTTGATGCTGGCAGATGGATCATTTCAGTCATTCGTTTAGCGGCTCGTCCTGTTGGGGCGGCTAAAGAAATTGGAAAGGCACCTGGGTCATATTCTTCTACATTTAAGGAAATATTATTTAAACGAGCATACAATTGGACGATGCCGTTTAATACCGTTGTCTTACCTGTCCCTGGTCCCCCAGTTAAGATAAACATTTTGGAAGTTAACGCCTCTTTAATGGCTTTCTTTTGAGCCTGTCCGTATGAAATACCTAAGTCTTGTTCTAGTTTTTGGATTTCTTCGTCTAAATTAACACCCGGATATTGGGGTTGATACTGAGGTTGCTGCATTTGCCCCATCATTTTGGCAATACCCACTTCAGCAAAGTATAAAGTTGGCAAAGCAACTCGCCCTTCTTCAGATAAGATCAACTTACCTGTTTCATTCATATCTGAAATGGTATCTTGAATGCGTTTGGCTTCAATAAATTGTGACTGCCCGTGCATCAAGACTTCTTGGGTTTTCTCAATCAGTGGCTGCTCCATCACAAAAGTATTCCCTGATTCAAAAGTGGCTAAGTTTAGGACAAACATGACACCCCCAGCAACCCGGACTGGTGAATCCAAGGGGAAGCCAATATTTAAAGCGATTTGGTCTGCTTTTTGAAAACCAAAACCGCGGATATCGTCGATCAAAATATAAGGATTTTCTTCAATAATTTCGACCGCTTCGTTATGGTAGAGGCCATAAATTTGCCCAGCCAACCGCGATGAAAAGCCCATCTCAGCTAGCTTAACGAAAACTTGTTCATTCCCTCTTTGTTCAACCATCCGCTCATGTAGCATAGTTCTAGTCTTTTTAGACAAACCTTTAACCACTTTTAAGGCTTCTGCATCATTTAAAATAGTATCAATGGTTTGGTCGCCAAAAGCATCAACAATACGACTGGCTATCGTATCCCCAATTCCTGGAAATTGTTCGGATGATAGAAAGCGAATTAACCCTTCTTTAGAAGTGATTTTCTGCGCTTCATAAGAAGTTACTTGGAATTGGACACCATATTTAGCGTGGTCCACCAATTTACCTTTAAAATGATAGGTCGTCCCGTCCTGGATAGTTGGGAAGTTTCCCGTCATCACGATTTCTTTTTCTGAATACATGGTATTGGTTTCGTCTATTTCAACTGACATTACCCGATAAAAGTTGCTTTCATTAAAAAAGAAGGTCGCCTTTACCTCACCTATGACATAATCTTCACTTGTTGGTTGATTCTGATTTTGTCGCATGTTGGCTGCTCCTTCCTCGTCTTAGTAATCTTACATATTATAGCATATTCAAGTAGTTCAGAATGGATAGATTTATAGGTCCCTAAGTCATTTTGCCTATTGAAATATAATAAAAAAAAGACGTGACCATGACATCACGCCTCTTCTATGTTAGTTTGAATTGTTTGAATAGTTGATTGAAGTGTTTAAACGTATTGCAATTCTGCTACTTCTGAATTTTTGAAAGCAGCATCAATTGTACCGCCACCTAGACATTCTGGACCGTCGTAGAATACAACTGCTTGTCCAGGGGTGATTGCACGTACTGGTTCTGCAAAAGTGATTTTCGCAGTCCCATCTTCATTGATATCAACATGGACTTGTGTATCTTTTTGACGGTAACGGAATTTCGCTGTGCAATCAAAAGAAGTTGCAGTAAATTCGTCATCGACAAATGATAGGTCACTCGCCATTAAGTAGTCTGCATATAATTTATCGTTGTGGAAGCCTTGGCCAACGTATAAAACGTTTTTAGCTTGGTCTTTCCCTACAACAAACCATGGTTGATCAGATTCGCCACCGCCACCGATGCCTAACCCTTTACGTTGGCCGATTGTATAGTACATCAAGCCCATATGGTCACCCATTACAGTCCCATCTTCAGCAATCATTTTACCAGGTTGTGCTGGTAAAAAGTTACCTAGGAATTCTTTAAAGTTCTTTTCACCAATAAAGCAAATACCAGTTGAGTCTTTTTTCTTAGCAGTTGCTAAGCCTGCTTCTTCTGCAATACGACGTACTTCTGGTTTTTCTAAATGGCCTAATGGGAACATGACACGTTGTAATTGGTCTTGTGATAATTGGTTAAGGAAGTATGTTTGATCCTTATTATTATCTAAACCTCGTAACATGTGTACTTTGCCTTTAGAATCGCGTTCAACTTGCGCGTAGTGGCCAGTTGCAACATAGTCAGCCCCAAGTTCTAATGCATAGTCCAAGAAAGCTTTAAATTTGATTTCCTTGTTACACATTACATCCGGATTGGGTGTCCGGTCACGTTTGTATTCATCTAGGAAATAAGTGAATACTTTGTCCCAATATTCCTTCTCAAAGTTAATCGAGTAATAAGGAATACCGATTTGCGCGGCTACTGCGGCAACGTCTTTGTAATCTTCCGTTGCTGTACAGAAACCATTTTCGTCTGTGTCATCCCAGTTCTTCATGAAGATACCGATGACATCATACCCTTGTTCTTTCAGTAATAAAGCTGTCACGCTGGAATCAACGCCCCCACTCATACCGACTACCACGCGGGTATTTTTGTTTGGATTATTTTCTACCACAACATCACCATCTTTCTGCCATAATTTTACGATTGAAGGTCGTATATTAGGTTGTTAGTAGAGATTATAAAATCACAAGTACAGATTATACAGGCTATAGCAAAAAAAGCAAGCAATACGCTTACTTTTTTCGAGTACATTTATCAGTTATAGTTTATACAACTTCTTCAAGGATCCCCATAGTGACCATATCCGCTTGTAACCGTTCAACCGCTTCTTGCAGTGGTGCCATCGAATCGTTTTTATAAACATTCACCACTTGCATGCCGTTCAAATTGGTCACGGTCATAGAAAAACCATCAAGGCTGCTATTCACTTTCATTTTGAATAAAACTTCACGGCTATCATTAAATGATGCGGTTACTACGCGTTCGAATTCAAAGTTCCCATGTTTACCCTCTTGGAATCCGTAATCTCTAAGGGTATATTTCTTCACTGTATCCGCTAGTTTAAATTTCTTGCTAGCGCCTTTTAACTGGACACTTGCTGTCATTGCCATAATCTGCTCTCCTCCACTAGAAATCAAAACGACTATTTAATTGAAGCAAAAATATCTAAAATTTTATCAATATCTGAAAATTCAGTTGGGTCCCCAAAAGAAAGTCGTAAACTTTCTGCGATTCGTGGCGAATCCCCCCCGTACATAGACACAAGCACACGTGATGGTTCAAGTGATCCTGCTGTACATGCTGAACCTGCTGATAAGTAGGCATCTCTTAAGTCTAGTTTGATTAAAACTTGATCAGATGGGTGACCAGGCCAATAGATATTTAAGACATGGGCCAATTCTGCTTCAGCCGGACCATTGATTTGGAAGTCTAAGCCACGTTCCTGAGCGCCCTCCAAGAAATGTTGACGCAAGGCCTTGAAGTGGTCTTGGTGCTTGTCCATATTGTCATATTGTTTTTCGATTGCCTTAGACATGCCCAAAATTAAAGGTAAGGCTTCTGTTCCTGCCCGATGTTTATTTTCTTGGTTACCCCCGCGTACATAAGGGGCAAAATCCGCCTTAGCATTACGGTAATACATAAAGCCTATTCCTTTTGGCCCGTATATTTTATGGGCAGACATAGATAAAGCATCGATGTGCATTCTTTCGACGTCTAAAGGAATATTCAAATATGTTTGGACAGTATCTGTATGGAAGAAAATATCCTTTTCATGTAATAGCTCACCAATAGCTTGAATGTCTTGCAAGGACCCAACTTCGTTATTCCCGGCCATAATGGATACCAAAATCGTGTCTTTTCGGATGCTTGTTTTCAATTCTTCAAAGTCAATATGACCTTCTTCGTCGAATTCTAGATAAGTCACTTCAAAACCTTGTCTTTCAAGGTGACGCATAGTTTGGTAGACAGAAGAGTGTTCTGCAGCGGTCGTAATTAAGTGTTTACCCTTATCCGCTAAACGAGCAACAGTTTGGTTGATGGCTGAATCATTGGACTCGGTCCCACCAGACGTAATGATAATATCATCCGCATCAGCGTTAAGGGTACGCGCAATTTGTCTGCGGACACCCTCCACCTTCTGCTTAGATTCACGCCCAATCTTATACAAACTTGAAGCATTACCGAAATCATCATGCATGGCTTTTGTAATGACTTCAATGACTTCTGGGTCAACTGGCGTTGTTGCGGCGTAATCTAAATAAATGCCTTTCATTATTTTCCTCCCGTAAATTTTATTTTCTCTGGGAATAGGAAGCTTAACAGGTCTTTTGTAATCCGTTTCCCCTCTCCCATTGCTGGGTAAATATGCATCATCATCATTGGGTTAAAGTTGGCTTCAATTAATGCATAGTTATCTGCACTTGCTGGCTGGTGAATGTCTTCAATCATTAGGTCTAATCCGGTAATATTCACCCCTAAAACAGCCGCCATCTTCACAGCAATTTCCTTATAAGAATCATGCATATCGGCTAAGACTTCAATAGAATCTCCACCTGTTGAAATGTTTGAATTCTCTCGTAAAATTACTTGTTGCCCTTCAGGCACCACATCCGTTGGTGTAAAGCCTTGTTGTTTCAAGGTATTCACTTCAATATCCCCTAATTGGATGATTTCTAGTGGCGAACGGTGGTCCCGTCCTCGTTTAGGGTCTTTATTCTTTTCAGCGACTAATTCTTCAACTGTTGACTGACCATCTCCAATCACATTAGCCCCTACACGGTTGACAATAGACAGGACTTCCCCTTCTTGCACGTAAAAACGGTACTCAGTGCCAAATGCAAAGTCTTCGATTAAAACTGTATGGTCTTCTTTAAAGGCGATATCTAAAGCTGCTTTAAATTCGTCCGCCGTCGCGCCTTTCTTAAAGATTGAAATCCCAATCCCCATATTGGTTGATTTTGGTTTAATCACAAAGGCCTTGTCTTGGTATAAAGCTGCTACTTTCATCGCTTCATCAAATTGGTTAAATTCTAAACTTTTTGGTACATGAATCCCGTGCTCGGCTAATAAAGCCTTAGTGACTACCTTATTTTCCATTACATAGTGGCCAATATAAGGGTCTTTGCTGGTAATGTTAGCATTCTTCACGATTTCTTTGTGGTTCTTGTATTCTAGACGAAGCATCTGGTCATTCCGGTCCAAAATAGCCATTTGGTAACCTTCTTGGATAGCGTCGAACATCAAGATTTGTGTGGATAATTCCATATCTTCAAAACCACCTAAAGCATAAGGTTTAGCCCAGGCTGACTCGTAGACCTCTTCCGCGAATTGACGCCCTGCTTCTAGGTAGCCATCAACATCTTTCATAGTCGTCATCATTTGGCCAGCTGGCGTTAATGCTGGGTCTTTCATCCGGTCTACCATTAATTGTGTCGTTTCAATAACTGATTGATCAGCTTCAATCGCCACTAACATGTCTTGCATGTCTTGCAAAATAGCTAACCCTTCGTCCATAGCTTGCGTTTTTTGGAAAGTTTCTTCTTCAGCAACTTTAGTTTTCAAGTCAATCCCGTAATGAACATCTGCCATATCGGCATCTTTACAAGACCATACTAAGTACAAGATGAAGTATTTCATAAAGTCAATGTCAGTTGCTTTAATCCCGTAAGCGGCATCCGGTTGAATATCTAACAGTCTAAATTCTAGGTACTTAATCCCATTATTCAGTAAAGACCGGGCTTTGTTGGCACCACGTAATCGAACATTTGAGTAAAATTCTTTCTCAGCGATTAATCGGCCTTCAGTCACGTTGGCCTCTAATTGCGTCACATAGTCCTCTAAATTGTCATAAGTAAAAGTCACATCATTCTTATTGATATATCCTAGACGTGAGTTTCGAATTGACCGCACTGGGTGTGCAAATTTATCTGATGGCACACGGAAAAAGCTGTCATCCGCAATTGGCGCCGCCCCAAATAAATAAACTAAAATCCACTGATAACGTAAGAAATTACGAGATAAACGTAGGTAGAAATCAGATTGGAAATCTTTTAGCGATTGGCTATTGCCGTCTACTTTTTTCGCTTCTTCATGGACTAGTTGAATGAAAGCAGGTGAAATCTGCATATTATAGTGAATACCAGAAATCATCTGCAATTTTTTACCGTATACTTCTACTAAATAGTCCCGGTAGTCAACAGCAGCTGGATCTTCTAAATCTGCCACTTCAATCAAGTCATCCACCGGCAAGGCAGGTGGCATTGAGTATGGCCAGATCCGTTCATTCTCCGTTAATGACTCAATCGCCACTTCATGTATCGCTTGCAACCATTCCATGACATGGTCCGCAGAATAAACTGGTGGTGTCACCAATTCTAATTGAGATTCCGCAAAGTCCCGTTGAATATAAAATGACGACGTTGACCCATCCACTTTTTTAGGGTGCGGGGTTAAGGCCAACTGCCCCTCAGGTGTAATCCGGTGACCCTCTCGTTCAATCCCTACCGATGCCTCTTTGAAGGCGTGGCGAATCTCTGCTTGTTGAATGAATGACTGTAACCAATTCATATGTAATCTAACTCCTCATCTACTCTTCTACCATCCGTATAGCAATGGTTGTTCGACTTATTTTATCATTAATGTGCCTGTCAGACCATTTTTCTGTCTTACTTTTTTATTGGAAAACGAACGTATATTCGCTAACCTGCATTACCTATGTTATAATTAAGGGAAGTATAGTCAAGAGAGGAGCCATGTAAATGCCACAAAACAATCCCTTAGCCTTTCGCATGCGACCGCGGTCAATCGAAGAAGTTGTCGGCCAACAACATCTGGTTGGAGAAGGCAAAATCATTTTCCGAATGGTAAAAGCCATGCAATTATCATCCATGATTCTATATGGACCGCCGGGCATTGGGAAAACGTCGATTGCCTCAGCCATCGCTGGGTCAACGAAATATGCCTTTAGAAAGTTAAATGCCGCTACAGACAGCAAGAAGGACTTACAAGCGGTCGTTGAGGAAGCTAAATTTTCTGGCGGTATCGTCTTATTACTAGACGAGATTCACCGACTAGATAAAACAAAACAAGACTTTCTACTACCTCATTTGGAATCAGGATTGATTACTTTAATTGGGGCCACAACTGAAAATCCCTTTATTAACACCAGTCCAGCCATCCGGTCTCGGGCCCAAATCTTTCAATTAGAACCACTGGATGAAGCAGATATTAAAACTGGTTTAGAACGGGCCTTAACCGATAGTGACCGCGGATTGGGCAGTTTTCCAGTTGACATTGATGACAATGCTATCGATCACTTCGCCCATGCAGCCTTTGGTGACTTGCGGTCGGCCTTAAATGCCCTAGAACTAAGCGTTAAATCAACAGATGAAAATGCGGATGGCCGTATCCATATTACTTTGGATATCGCGGAAGAAAGCATGCAGATGAAATCATTCTCCCACGATGCAGACGGAGACATGCATTACGATGTCATTTCAGCCTTTCAAAAATCTATCCGCGGAAGCGACGTGGACGCTGCTCTCTTATACGCAGCACGGTTAATTGAAGCCGGTGAATTAACTATTTTATGTCGGCGACTACTCGTCATAGCTTACGAAGATATTGGTTTAGCCAACCCACAAGCAACTGAACGAACGGTAGCTGCAGTTCAAGCGGCCAACCAATTAGGCCTACCAGAAGCTCGGATTCCTTTAGCAAATGCCATTATCGATTTAGCCCTATCGCCTAAATCCAATTCGGCCATTGAAGGAATTGACGCCGCCCTTGCTGATGTACGGGCCGGTAAGTCTGGTATCATTCCAAAACACTTAAAAGATGCCCATTATAAAGGGGCAGAAAAATTAGGTCACGGCAACGAATATAAGTTTCCACACGCTTACCCTAACCACTGGGTAGCCCAACAATATCTACCAGATACCCTGGTTGGTAGACGGTATTACCAAGCTGGAGACACCGGGAATTACGAACGGGCTTTAGCTGAAAATCGCCGTAAACGTGAAGGTAAATAATCACTTATAAATATTAAATTTATAGTAATTATCGGCTTTTTCAGGTCCTAAAACTTGAAATTATCCTCAAAAGATTGTATGATACTTATAAGAAGAATTCCTCTGTAGTGTTCGCGATTTCTTTACATGTGTTGACCGAACAATTAGCTATCTAGGGGACTGCCAAGGTTTATGGATATAACGCCTCGTCACGAGGACTGTTGAAGTAGATATGTGGTTCCCACCTGTATATCAATGCGGGTTCAATACAGATAGATCTCATCACGGCACATAACGGAGCTCTTTTATAAAATTAACTTTTTAGAGGATGCGTTTATCGCATCCTTTTTTGTTATGGAAAAAATCCTCGGAACTAATATTGGAGCATTAGCACCGAGGATTTTACTCTCTAAATTTCAAATTTATTATGTATGTTGTTCCAGTCATTAGTAAATTGAGTCACAGCATGATTAATATTAGCATCAGCTAAAAATGCATCAACAACATCCGTGCCAACTGTGACGAATTCTGCACCTGCTAAATTTGCCTTTAGAACTTGATCAACGTTCTTAAAACTGGCTGCCAGAATTTTAGTTTCACTATCAGTTCTTTTGATATTTTCATAAATATTACTAATAGCTTGGTAAGGATCAGTATTTAAATTTGACATCCGATTCACATATGGCGCTAAAAAATCAGCATTTAATTCAGTTGCTAGAATTGCCTGAATTTCATTATAAATGGCAGTAGCCGTTATCTTAACCCCTTGTGCTTTCAAAGTCTTAATCGCTGCGAGTCCGTCCTTATTCGCTGGGATTTTAATATATGTATCTTCCCCGATTAATCTTTGAATTGTCTCAGCATCTTTTAAAATCCCTTCATAATCACTGGCAATTGTTTGAACATGCATAGATTTGTCGGTTCCTATGATTTCTCTAATCTGTTTGATATGCTGCGCAAAATCAATTTTTCCTTCTTTTTTTAATATACTAGGATTAGTAGTAACCCCTTCAACAGGAAGGTATTTAACGTACTCTTGTATTTTTTCAATATTTGCCGAATCAATAATTAATCTCATTTGCTTCTCCTTAAAATCATCTGAACTGATCGATAGGAATTTGTTTAAAACTAGTTACGATTTGATCTGCAGCTGACAGGTCCTGATCAGGATAATCAGGGTTGTTGAACCCAATTGTGTACATACCAGCAGCTTTTCCAGCTAACACACCATTTTTCGTGTCTTCAATCACTACACAATCTTCTGGTTTACTGTTTAGTAAGTCTGCTGCAAGTAAGAATACATCCGGTGCTGGTTTAGAATTTTCAACTTCTTCTCCACTTACCAGGTATTTAAAATTATCATTTAAATCTAAACTGGACATCACATGGTTGATATCTTTTTTAGGTGAAGAAGAAGCTACAGCCATTTGAAACCCCGCATCTGATAATTTTTTTATAAAATCTTGTGCCCCTAGAATGGCCTTCACACCATCATTTTGAATCATGAGTTTTCTTTTGTGATTCATCAGTTTAATATATTTATCAATACTCAAAGGTAGTCCAAGTTCATCTTTCATAGTTTGCCACATATATTCGTAAGTGGTTCCCATAAATTGATATTGATAAGATATGTCTTTATCAAATCCTGCTTCTTTAAGAATCTCCGTTTTGGAATTTAAATATGTGTATTCGGAGTCTGTAATAACGCCGTCCATATCAAAAATTATATTCTTCAAGCTATACATCCTTTCAGACAATTACACTATTGAGATTTCTGAACCGTTTTCAACATTTGGAATAGGCTTATCTTCCACATATAATGTTCCTGCCAACTCAGGCGATACCGCTCCATCAAACTTAATCGTAATATGGCCCAATTCTTGTAAATTTTTATTCACAACATTACCAACAGCCGTTATTTGGAACTCATGACCTTCGATTACAACATATTGTCCTACTTGAATTTCTTCGGAAAGATTAGCCTTTTCAATTCCATAGCAATAATCTGCTAGGTCCGCTGGCGCATCATCTCCAAATAAAATCATCATTTTCTCTTCTTTAAATAGTTCGGCTTCTGAACCAATATTTAAAATTTTAGTTTGATAAATACTCAATTTAATTTTCCTTTCTATCTATATAATCCGAAGCTTGCTAACCAAGCCACTACAACACGGGGAACACCATTAATAAATCTAGAGTATAGTACTGCAGGTACACCTACTTCTACCGTTTCTGAATCTGCTTCAGCTAACCCCAATGCAACTGGAATGAAGTCACAACCATTTTGTGTGTTAATCGCAAATAATGCTGGTAAAGCTAATTGAGGTGGAATATTACCTTTACCGATTTCAACCCCAATTAATGCACCAATTACTTGAGATACTACGGCTCCAGGTCCTAATAAAGGTGATAGAAACGGAACTGAACAGATGAAACCAATAACAATCAAGCCAAATACATTACCAGCTAAAGGTGCCATAAAGTTCGCGATGATATTACCTACTCCCGAACCTTGAATTAACCCAATAATTAAAGATACGAATGCCATAAATGGAATCACAGTAGTCAACATGGTTTGCACTGCTTCACGAGCAGATTGGTTAATTGTAGACATAAAGCTACCAACAGCTAAACCTATTTTCCCAATAATACCACTACCGCCTTGTTGGGTCATTTTTTTACTAGTATCATATGTAGGTTTCTTTTCATCTTTATTATGAGTCGATGCAGTTTCCTCTGATACAAGTGGCTGTCCTTCTTCACTTTCTTGATATAATTCAATTTGGCTATTACTTACTTTTGAAACATAAATATCTTCAGTAATATACTGTGCTAAGGGGCCAGCTTTACCAGTTGGAAGGACATTTATTGTTGGTATACCCTTTTTAGGGTAAATACCACAGCGCAAAGTCCCACCGCAATCAATAATTGCTAAAGCAATTTCGTCATCTGGAATAGAAGTCTTAAATCCATTAACAGCTTCCATACCTGTTAATTCTTCAATTTTATCGACGATAGCAGGTCGTTCTCCACCACCAACTACATAAATGAACTTGTGCTTCTGCTCTGTCGGTGTAATAACAAGTGGTCCACCAAAGCCACCACTGCCTTTTGAAACTTTAATACTTTTGTATGTTGTCATAATGAATTCCTCCCTTTACACTACCGTTTTAGCATCTTTACTCAACTGTACACCTTGAGATTTACATAGTCGCTCAGTAATAAAGTCAGTTGACCATCCACCAATGAAATTCATGACTAACCCAACTAATAAGTAACGTACTGCTAAGTCCATCTCATTTAATCCTAAATCAATTACTCCTTGTGCGATCCCCAACCATACAAATAGTTCTCCTGGATTTATATGAGGGAATACACCATTGCTAGTATGGCAAAATTGCATCTGTGATGCGATAAAACTTGGTTTATAAAATTCAGGTAGGAATCGTCCCATAGTCATCGACATTGGATTTCCTAACATGAAAGCTGAAACAAATGGTAATACTAAGTAGCGTGTTACTGGATTTTTAGCGGATACTTCAGCTAGTTTTTCCACTCTCTCTTCACCTAAGAAGTTAACAATTGCATTCATCGCTACCATTAACATTAATACCAGCGGTACAATTGAAGTCATCATGCCAATAAAGGTATCTGCTCCTGATTGAAATAGGTTCATGAAACTTTCTGCAAATTTAACTATATAATTCATTCTTATATCCTCCCGTTCAATTTACTAACTAATTTTGATTTGTAAACATTCATCATATCCATCATTCTATCTACTTGACCAGTAGTCTCTGGTTCATGGTATTTACCTGCATCCACTAATACGAATAAATCCCGTGCATTTTCCATTGCAAACTGAGTGAGTTTGTTTTCTTTTTGGACTAAAGGATGATGTTTATCAATAAAATGTAGATTTTGACCGACATACTGGTCTATTTGTTTAAATTTAGATAATACAGTTACTCCCTGCATTAAATAAGCATCAAAAATTTGACCATCATCGTTGATACCAAAGAAAACGATAGTACCTGCTCGAACTTTTCCAGACTTACGTCCTATTGCCACTTTTCCTCTGCTTCTAATATTTTGATATATTTTGTTAAAATTTCGAATTTGGATGTAACCAAATATCGTCTGTAGTACAAACGCACAAAACATTATTAGACCTACAATCAGTATGTTGTCCATAAAATTTAGTCCTCCATTATTATTTGCCGTAAATTGTCTTCGGAATCAACATCAGATAATTTCTTAATCAAATTCGAATCACTACTGATCCTGAAAATAAAATCGTAAACATCCAAAAGCAAATTATTAATTTCTTCATCTGCATTATTGGGAATTGCTAAAAGAAAGACAAATTTTGGAATATCATTTGTATCCTTATCGTATTTCCCAAAATTTAAAACTATCTTTCTATTTTTGAAATTCAAGGCGTGAGGCATGCCAATTGTAGGATCAAAAATAGTAGATTTCATATTTTCTCTTTCTAAAATACTGTCCTTAAAATTATCATCCACCAAGTTTGCTTCAATCAATTCCTCGGACATTTGATTAATAAGATCTAGATAATTTGAATTGGCAGAGATTTTAGATATAACAAGTTCCAACTTGTTATCAGAAATTAGAGAGTTTTTCTCAATCTTTCTCCACTGTTCTTTAACAAATGAATCATTCACTATAGAATTCATCTGTATAACAGGCACCTTAGTATTTCTTGTTCTTAATGGTATTGTTGTAAATATAGCAAAATATTTATCCAACGTTTCATCGGAAACTTCTTGCTGTGAGTATGCTGTTACATGAACATCATGTCCGATTACTTTTTGCAGCTGGTTTTTAATGATCAAGGCCGTTCCCATCCCCGTATGACAAATCACTGCTATATGTCGCTTATTTGGTACACCGTTTCCACTAAGTTCCATTTCAAAATATAGGGTTAAATAATTAATTTCAGCTTTAGGAACATCTCTACCTACTACATCTGCAATTGTTCTTGATGCTTCTTCAGCAATCGCATATGAGGAAGGATATTTCTCTGCAACTTCTTCAAAAAATAAATCGTTCATATCCAGCCGCATAACTAACCTGTTAGTGAGGTGGGTTAAGTGATACCGCATGATATCGAAAAACTGGTCCTTAGATATAGATATTGAAAATACTTGCTCTACATTTTCAATTATTTGATTAAATAAATGTCTAGTCTTGTTCATGTTATAAACTTTTTTAATCCCGCTACCTTGGTTAAACACATTAAGCGGGTAAACAATAAAGTCCAACTCAGTTGCACTCAAAGACATTTCAAAATTTTCTTCAATTAGGTAATGTATGTATTCAAAAAATTCTGTGTCTTTTATAAAATTCTCATAATAAGGATTGATAGATTTGAGCAACTGTTTATTTCTAACTCTTAAGATACTTACTTCTATTACACTCGTTAACAATCTCGTGATATGGGCTGGTATATCATTCTTATGACAATAGGAAGATAACAAATTCTTAAAAGAATCAGTTACTAGTTCAGGTGGGAAATATTCCATGACATAATTAACATAAATTAGGCGTATGTCCAATTCTTCACCAATAATTACTAAGCCATTGTTAGTCTTTCCTATAATTTCTACCTCATAATCAGATATAATTTTTCGTAGCGTAGATATATTATTTGAAACTGTTCCCCTACTAACCATCATTTCTTCCGAGAGTTGATCAATCGTAATTATTTCTTCTTGTCCAATTAACCGTTTTAAAATATACGCCATTCTCTTAGTTGTAGAGTTAAAATCACTTTCTCTTTTTAATTTTCCTGCTAGTATTTTTTCATATTCATTGATATCAAAAACATCTAAAGTATAAACGCCATCTTCAGTACTGATTGATGCAATTTGATCTAGCTCATTATTTAATAGATAGATATTTTTTGATAAAGTTTGACGGCTAATCTCCAATAAATCAGCCAATTCTTTTTGCTTTATACTTTGATAGTTATCCATAATTTGTAAAATTTGGTACCATCTATTAATAATTGCCATTTCAAATCATCCTAACCCCTAGTTTTTCCACCAGCCACATTAATTGTCACACCAGTAATATAACTTGATTTATCTGAAAATAGATATGCTACTAAATCTGCCACTTCTTCTAGTTTTCCACTTCTACCCAGTGGCGTAGTAGATGTACTAGAATAGCCCTCTCTTAATTGTTCAACTGTGATGTTTCTAGTATAAGCTAATGATTCTTCATAAGCTAACGTTCTTAAACCTGTTTCTTCCATTATACCTGGCGCAATTCCGACAACACGTACACCGTGCTTACCTAGTTCTTTTGCCCATGATCTTGTATAACTATAAACAGCCGCCTTAGTTCCTGCATATGGACTTTGTCCTTCCGAACCTTCTAAACCAGATTCTGAACCCATATTAATAATTACACCAGCATTTTTGTTTACAAGTACTCTTCCTACCGCTTGTGCAACCAAAAATACACCCTTCTGATTAATAGCTAACATTTTATCAAACGTTTTTTCATCTAGTTCATATTTACCATGTGGATCTTTTGGGTCTACCAAAAGTCTCGGAATGTTTATACCAGCATTATTCACGACACCATCAATCGTCCCAAAAGTTGCCACCACTTCATTTACAGCATTTTCTACAGCTAAAGCAGAAGTTACATCTGTTTGTACGAATAATAGGTTTTCATGTATCAGTCCATTATCCGAAATATCAAGATTTGCCACCTTTACATTCAACGCTAGTAACCTTTCTACAATAGTCCGACCAATTCCTGAGGAACCACCCGTAACTACTAACACCTTACCTTCAATATTTAACCAATCAGCCATCTAATTGCCTCCTTATTTATTTGATAGCTTTAGTTTAGCAAGCCCTTACATTTTTATTAATACAGGCTTTTTTCAACCTTGGTTAAATTTGTTGTATTAATCCATTTTTCGATTACGTAGGTTACAAGGTAAGAGAAGGAACCTTCTACAAAGTGAATCATTTTCGCTGTTTTTCATTTTTTTACCTATATAACTGCAAAATGATACTTAAGCGCTTACTTTATACTTTTTAAGTGCTATAATAAGTACAAAGGAGCGTGAGGAAAATGTACCAAGAATATTCACGTATATTAGCCCCAATTGATGGTTCGGACGAGTCTAGATTAGCGTTTAAGAAAGCTGCAGCTGTTGCTAAGCGTAACAATGCTACCCTAATTGTTGCCCATATTATTGACACCTCTGCTTTCCAAACAACAAATATGTATAATGAGGTCATTCCTGAAGCCGTTACAACACGTGCTAAAGCCATGTTAACTGATTATGAGGAAGAAGCGCGTAAAGCAGGGATTGAACGAGTGGAAACTGTGATTGATTATGGTTCCGCCAAGTACCAAATTTGCCATACACTAGCACCAGAACACAAGGCCGATTTAATTATGATTGGTGCGACTGGTTTAAATGCTGTTGAACGTTTATTTATCGGTTCTGTTTCTGAATATGTGATTCGTAATGCCCCATGTGATGTGTTAGTGGTTCGTACGAATTTAGACAATGAACAAATTGCTGACTAAATTTTCAGCAAAAGATTTATTCAAACAAAATAAACCGCCAACTAGCTGATGTCATGTCTCCTAGTTGGCGGTTATTTGGTTTGCGTAGTTTATTATAAATCTAAGATGGCTTGAATAGATAGTGCGATCCTTGGTACAAGTGAGGTCAAATCAGCTTCTTCCTCAAGGGTGTGGGCACCTGTTCCCACAATGCCCAAGCCGTCAACAACGGGAATGTCTACAAGGGATGCTAGAGAGGCGTCGGATGCGCCTTGGCTTTCAACCTTAGCTAGAGGACCGTAACCCATTTTGTCAGCCGTGGCGGAGTAATGGTCTGCTAATTGATCGACTTTATCGGTGTAAACCATGGCATCTACGCCCGATTCAATTTCAAATTTGGTCGTTGTATCTGCTATATAGGGTTCAGCAATAACGCGTTCGATGTCCGCGATAATTTCCTCTTTAATGGTCTGGTTTGGGAATCTCAGTGAGAAGTTTCCTTTGGCAGAACCTGGAATGGTATTGGCTGAAACGCCCCCCTTGATAATGCCGCAATTGATCAATTTCTTACGCGGGATATCGGTTAAGGATTCTAGGGCAATGACTTTCTGAGCTAATTCCACAACGGCTGACCGGCCAATTTCAACTTCCATACCGGAATGACCTTGGACGCCTTCGACGGTTACGTTCAGCATCATGCCACCTTGACGGCCGACCACAATTTTATCAAAGGTTGGTGTGGGCTCAAAGTTCAGCATCAATGCTGCATCCTGTAATTCCCCAATCATTTCCTGACGGGTATCTGAGTACCGGTGGAGGGTTTCTTCATCCGGAATAAAAATTAGACTTAGTGGGTGTTTTTGATAGCCCATTTCAATCAGGTTTTTCACCACATACATGGCGATGACGAGGCCACCCTTCATGTCCATAAGGCCAGCACCCTTAGCAAAACCCGGTTTATCAGCCAGCAAACGGAAGTGGTGGTTTTTGGTCACATCGGCATTAAAGACGGTATCCATATGACCTGATAAGACGATGGGTTTTTGGTCCTTGTTTTCGGAAGTTTTATATTCAGCAATCAACAAGTCCCCTGCTTGGTCATGGGGAATGGTCCGGGTGGTCATGCCAATACTTTCACACCATTGACTGATAATTGTCCCCACTTGATTGACACCAGAAATTTGATCAATCCCTGATTCTGTATTCACTAATTTTTCTAAAAAGGCGAACATGTCACTTTCTTGCCCTGCAATTAAATCCTTTAACGCTTCAATTTCCAATAAAACCCCTCCAAGAATCTTTATCCTATGTTGCCCCTTGTCTTGTCCTTATTTTCCTATCCTTATTTGCTTAACCAGATCCGGTCCAAAAAATCGACTTTTGATCCTGCTGTAGCGACTTGGTCGCCTACAATTAATGGTCGTTTAATTAACATGCCCTGTTCAGACAGTAAGGCTAAAAATGCCTCTTCTGACATATCGGTTAGCTTGTCTTTTAAGCCTAATTCACGGTACAAACCGCCTGATGTGTTTAATATTTTTGTATATTTACCGTCTACTTGGTCCAGTGCCCAGGCAATTTCTTCAGCCACGGGTGGTTGATCACGGATGTCGATGATTTCCCCAAAGGTTAACCCTTGGTCTTCCAAGTATTTTTTCACCTTTTGTGTTGTGGAACATTGTTTTAAGCCATACATTTTTAGCACCTGACTTCATCCTCTCTCTTTCAAGTTTCTCCCTACCATCATAGCAAATTTTGTCCTTCATTAAAAGACGATTAAATTCCCTTGAAGAATGACCACTCTTCGCTAAGCTAAATGATCAAAAAAAAACTAGCCCTTTGAAAAAGAACTAGTCTACTTAGCATAAATTTACTTTCAGTTTTAAATATATGCTGTCGTTATTTAGCACCTTTCTTTAATCTTGGTAAAAGCTTTCGATTGCGTTGGTTGCTTCTTTAGTTAAGGCCAAGTTTTGAACATGGATGTCATAGTTTTTCGTCATATAAGAAAAGAACAGCAGGTCAATGGCATAAAGCTGGGCTAACAGGGAAATGGTTGCCCCACTCCGTAACAAAGCCTCCTTGGTATCAGCCGTATGTAAGGGAATATCGGCTAAATTGGCAAGCGTATTGGCACCTGATTTAGTTAAAGAAACGGTTTTTAAACCGAGTTCTTTGGCCATCTTCATAACTCTGGTTCCTTCAGCTTTTTCACCTGAATTGGAAATCCCAATATATAGTGAGTCTTTTGGGGCAATGGCCATGGCTGCGACTAGTTCGTGTTGGTCTTGGGTGACCATGACTTGCTTACCAATCCGGGTAAACTTTTGCCGGAAGTCTTGGGTTACAATATTTGATGCACCGAGCCCATATAAAAAGACCATTGGACTAGCCATAATCCAGTCCGTAACTTGATCGATATCTTGGTTTAAGAGACTGACATTGGTATCGGCGAAGACCACACTGGCATTGGTTGCCAACTTTTCTTTGATAGTATCTAGACCTTCGTCTGCATCAATATCCGTATAGTTTAAATCACTTCTTTGACTTGTTTGTGCAGATAAAGCGAGTTTTAACGCGGTAAAGCCACTGATCCCAATCGAATGGCAAAAACGGATAACCCCTGCTGGACTTGACTTGGCCTCTTTTGCGAGCTCGGTCGCGTTCATCTGGATAACGTCTTTTGGCCGCTCTAAAACAAGTTGACCAATCTTTTGTTCAGACTTGGGTAAGTCTTTCAGCATTTCATTGATTGTTTGAAGGACATTTCTTGCCATCTTGCACCTCTCTATCGTCTCATTTCACAAATTTAAAGGGCTGCCAGCAAGGAGTTGACAGCCCTTTTCCACTTATTCATATCTTACTATAAATTGTCTAATGCTTCCATGGTATTTGATGGTGATCCGGTAATTTCACTGGCTTCTTGGGCAGTTTGGGGCACACCGAAGAAGTAAGTTAGGATGAAGCCACCAATATAAGCTGCGACAAGACCCATGACGTATGCTGGCCATTGTCCATCAGCAATCAGGGGAATTAAGGCAACACCTGAGGGACCGATTGCTGTGGCACCTATGCCACCTATTGCACCTAAGACTGCACCACCGATACCGCCTCCTAAGCAGGCTGTTATGAATGGTCGACCTAATGGTAAAGTTACGGCATAAATTAATGGTTCACCTATTCCTAAAATCCCTACAGGTAATGATCCTTTAATAATATTGGTTAATTGTTTATTTCGACGACATTTCAACCATAATGCGAAGGCAGCACCAACTTGTCCAGCTCCTGCCATCGCAAGGATTGGTAGTAGAACGGTTTTCCCTGTAGCTGCAATCATTTCAATATGAATTGGGGTAAGAATTTGATGCAATCCGAACATGACTAAAGGTAGGAAGGTTGCACCTAAGATAAAGCCAGCAAATGCACCGCCAACTTGTAATACCCAGTTAATTGTCCCTACAAGTGATGTAGAGATAAACCCTGCGATCGGCATAATTAGGAAAATCGTCATCATCCCAATAACTAGTAGAGAAATAGTTGGCGTTACAATGATATCTATGGCATCTGGAATAAATTTACGTAAGCCTTTCTCAACCAGTGACAAGAGGTAAACGGCGATGATTACACCAATTACCCCACCTTGACCTGCCGCTAAGTCGCCGCCTGTAAAGATATTTGGAAGTGGCGCCTCAGGTAACATACCAGTTAAGTAAGTAACCCCTGCAACAACCCCACCAAGGCCTTCTGTTGCACCGAATACCCGGGCAGCATTAATACCAATGTAAATATTTAAGTAGGCAAATAGCCCATTTTGAAGAATTTTAAGGACAAGGAAAATGTTGTCCCACATGCCAGGCTCTAATGCACCCGCCGTCAACATATTTTGAATAATTGAGGCAATCCCCCCAATAATACCGGCCCCAACAAAGGCAGGAATTAAAGGCACAAAGATAGAGGCAATGACTTTTAGTGCTTGTTTAAAAGGTGTATTATTCTTTTGTTTTTGTTTGTTTTTATTTTCTGCAGTGATTCGTTCAGCTTCAGAACGCCCTGAAGTTAAATCTTGGTCAAGATTTTCATGAACTTGACGCCCTTGTTGGACATTTCCTTGGTCGGCCATGACAGTGGCTACTTTGGCTGCCGTCCCTGGACCAACAACCACTTGTAAGGTGTCCCCATCTTCAACGACACCCATAACTCCTTCAACTTGCTTCAGGGCTTCCATGTCCACTTGTTGGTCATCTTTGATGTTTATCCGAACACGAGTCATACAGTTGTAGACTTTACTCGTGTTAGTTGGTCCGCCAATATGTTGGTAAATTGCTTGTGCTAAACGTTCTTCATTACTGGTTTTAGCCATGATACCCATCCCCTTATCATTTGATTACTTGGTTAACAAAACCATTGGCTGCATTAATTTTTTGGCTGGCTTCTGTCGCATCTAAATTAGTTAAAATCATCACGATGGCGACTTTGACATTTTGATTGGCAGCTTCAAAATAGTTTGCTGCATCTTCATAAGTACATTCAGTTGCTGCCATAATAATCCTTTTTGACCGTTCTTCTAACTTTTCATTGGTCGCTTGCACGTCCACCATCAAGTTTTGATAGACCTTACCGATACCAATCATCGATACCGTTGACAACATATTTAAAATCAACTTTTGTGCTGTCCCCGCTTTTAGTCTGGTTGATCCAGTTAAAATTTCCGGTCCACAGTCCACTTCAATTGGAATCTGGGCATAACCACTAATTTTTGCCTCCTTGTTGCAGGCAATTGAGACTGTTTCGGCTCCAACACTTTGCGCATACTTCAAGCCACCAATGACATAAGGCGTTCGGCCCGAAGCAGCAATCCCAACAACTGTATCATTGGCATTTAAGTTCAACTTTTTGAAATCTTCTTCTGCCAAGGTCAGGGAATCCTCAGCGCCCTCAACCGCTTCAACCATGGCCTTGTCGCCACCCGCAATCAAGCCGACCACCAAGTCTGGTGAGACCCCAAAAGTCGGTACACACTCAGCTGCATCCAAGACGCCTAAGCGACCAGACGTTCCGGCCCCAAAATAAATTAACCGGCCGCCAGCTTTTAAAGACTGAATAATCATTTCAATCGCCGCTTCAATTTGTCCAAGCGCTTCCGCAATCGCTTCAGGCACCTGTTGGTCTTCCTTATTCATCAGCTCAAGTACTTGACCAACTGACATCTGGTCCAAATGCATCGTATTTGGATTCCGCTTCTCAGTCGTTAACTGATTAATTTCTACACTCATCTCTTTTCCTCCATTACTTATGCAACAATTTAAATGTTTGTCCTGGTCCAATGAAGGCAATCAAGTCTCTATCTGCCTGAGTCACCCGTCCAACCACATTCACTTTCTCATCTTCTAGTAAATCGACCTTACAAATTTGTACTTCTCCCTGGTAGCGTCCGTAGCCTTCATTATCGACAGTGATAGCGCCAAATTGTCGCGCACTAGTATTCACTGCTTTGATTGAGTCATTTGGCCTTAATTGTCGTCTTGATTCTTGGCTCCTAACCACTAAAGCTGCCGCATCTTGCCGATTAGTATGGTCACCTAAAATCCATTCCACCTGTTCAGCAACCGCGTCCCTAGCACTTTCCACCCTTAAACAAATCCTGTTTTTTTCAATATATTCTTTAAATTGAAAAAGGACATCCCGTGAAATTGCTGGGTCACCGATATAGACATCGTCAATATAGCCATTAGTGATTAAATCTAGAGTTCCCGCCATAGGATGCAGGCTTCGGTGGGCTTCAACCGTCGGCAAGCCAGCGTGGATTGGCCCTCTCATTTTGTCATCACCAGGGACAAAAGCCATGGTCCGAAGACCCGTCGACTTCAGCCAACGGTTGTGGTGTTTAAAGGTGTCCATACCTAAGCCAGTTTCTGGGCGCGGATAGTAGTTATGCCAAGCGGTGATATGGCTTAAATCCGCTTGATAATAGTGGAGTTGATCTAGATCTTGTGCAGTCAGTGTGCTCGCATTTAAAGCGATATGAATTTCACGACTTAAACGAGCTACCGTTTCAAATCCAATGCCATAATCAATCCGCAGACCCGTAATCCCTAGATCAATGATTGGCCTGATATCTTCAAATGACCCACCAATTTTATGGAGGCTGGTCCCTGAAATATCCACGACTAGCGACAAGTCACAAGCCTTCGCGATAGCTCCAAGGTCCCGCATCCTATCTAGATAGGCAGTGGGATCATCTTCTGGAATATGGATTGATGTAAAAATACCAGTAAAACCAGCAGCAACCATGCGGTCGATGTGACCACGGTCAATTTCTTCATTTAAATATACGGAAAAACCATACATATACTCACCTCAATCAGACTCTAACTTGCTCTCTTTTTGTTTGAAAGCGTTTTACTTCAAATTCATTATAACACGTTGAAATATTTTTTCAATAAATTACGAATTTTCTTGAAAAAAACATATAGATGAAATTAAATTACATCATTCGATAAAAAAAGACCCAAGCTGCCTAATTAGAGACAACTTGAGTCCTTTGAAAAATGTTTGATTATTCGTTAATGTTACCTAAACGTACAGTATCGCGAACGATCACTAACTCTTCATCAGTTGGAATTGTGTATATCGCAACTTTTGAATCTTCGCTAGAGATTTTTGCTTCATCACGTGTATCATTTGCTGCTTCATCAATCTCCATACCAAAGAATGCCATATGGTCATCAATGATTGCTGCACGTGTACGTCCTGAGTTTTCACCTATACCAGCTGTAAATACAACGGCATCAACGCCACCCATAACTGCAATATATTGACCAATATATTTACGTACTCGGTCATAGAAGATTTCTAATGTAGTTTGTGAACGTTCGTCACCATTATCTGCTGCATCTTCAACATCACGCATATCTGAAGATACACCAGATAAACCTAATAAACCAGATTTATTGTTTAAGATAGAAATCATTTCATCAATATCCGTAATATTCAATTTCTTCATTAAGAATTGAACTAGAGATGCGTCGATATCACCCGAACGAGTACCCATTGTAATACCTGCTAATGGTGTGAAGCCCATTGAAGTATCAACAGATTTACCACCGTCTACAGCAGTAATTGAACCACCATTACCTAAATGGCAAGTGATAATTTTTAAATCTTCAATTGGTTTACCCATTAGTTCAGCTGCTCGATTCGCTACATATCTGTGTGAAGTACCGTGCGCACCATAACGACGAGCACCAAACTCTTCATAGTACTCTAATGGAATAGAATATAAATAAGCGACTTCAGGCATTGTTGTGTGGAATGATGTATCAAAAATCCCAACAGCTGGTTTGCCTGGTAATACTTTTTGGAATGCACGAATGGCACGCGCTTCTGGTCCATTATGTAGAGGCGCAAATTCAGCTAATTTGTCAATGTTTTGGATTGCTTCATCATCTAATAATGTAGAGTCTTTAAAGATTTCTCCACCAGCTACCACTCGGTGGCCGGTACCTGAAATTTCATCATAGCTAGTGATAATGTTTAAAGTGTTTAATTTGTCTAACAAGAATTCAGTAGCTACTTCGTGGTCAGCAATATCTATAACATCCTCAAATTTTTGGCCTTCACCATATTTGATAGAAACATTAGAGTTACCGATTCCGATACGGTCAATTTGACCTGACGCTACAACATCTTCACTAGGCACTTCGTAAATTTTAAATTTTAAACTAGAAGAACCTGCGTTTACAGCAATTACTTTAGACATGCTTTCTCTCCTTTAATCTTAAATCAATATTATTTTATATACTTCATTATAACATGACATGTTTCGTTATGGTAAAGACATTTGTATTCTATTCCTTGTGAAATGCATTTTTTGCAAAGTAGCTATTTCAAAACCTACTTCATTTTCTCAAGAAAGTTTTCAAAAGCCCCCAAGAACTTGGGCAATTCTTCCTTACTCTTCAAGTCCGGAATTTCACCTACAAGTACATTCTCACTTTGTTTAGCCTTGTCGCCCGCTTTCTGCACTAATAAAATAGCTTTTCTAGATTTCTCATTATTGAAAAGATTGCTTGGTAGTGACAGTAAAGCTTGGAAATAACCATGCTCACCAATGGCTTCAATTAAGGTCTTAATATTTTCATCTTGGATTAGCCCAGAAGGCACAATATAAATACCCCAACCATTCGGTTTCAAGTAACGTAATCCTTGTTCTACCATCAAATAATGAACAAAAGCATGTTGCCCTTCCTCACGGTTTTTTGCTGAAGAATAGGTGTCAGCTACTTCATCCACTGGATAATAGCCTAAGGGTAGGTCACCTACAATTAGATCACTTGGTGGGACAATCAGATTTTGTAATGAATCCCCTAAATATAAACTAGCTGGGATATCTTGTAGACGCGTGGAAACGTCCGCAATTGACAACATTAAGTCATCATTATCATAGCCAAATCCTTGAATTTTATAACCAGATGCCTTCAAAGCATTATAAATAATGGCGTACAAGTTTCCAGTCCCCATTGTCGCATCAAAGAAGGTGATCTCAGTATCATCTGCTTTGTCAGCTAAATGCCCTTGATCTACCAGTTTAGTGGCAAAATAGCCCATTAAAACGGCGATAGCTTCAGGTGTCATATGGTAATTAGCTTGTAATTGATCAGCTTTTTCCCCTTCAATAAAGGCAAATTGAACCGCCTTACGAATGTCTTCAGCTTCGAATTCTTGGAGATTGACATTGCTATAAATCTCTCTCAATTGCTCAGCCTCTTCATCACTTGGTCGTTGGTCGATTTGTTGCACTTCGCCATCAGCAAGATTTTGCAAAGTTTCAAATAAAGCTTCTAGGTAAGAAAACTCCAGCGCTTCCTGAATCAAAATCGTTGAGTCATGCAATACACCAAATAATTGGTTGATATTTTCTACTGACATAGTACTTCCTCTCTCTCATTATCCTACTACATACCTATTTTCAAGGAAGAATGGCTTCCTGTCAATCATTGCGACTATAGTCCGGCCTAAAAACATGGGCTCTACAATATATAGGACTGATGACTTTTTAAAAAAGTCATTGGTTCTATTTTTTTTACAAAAAAAGAAGAATCTCCATTATCATAAAGTTAACGACAACCATGATAAGATAGGAGATTCCCCGTATGAATAAGTTTATCAATACCACGTTGCAATTGAAAGATGAAAATATAATTTTCGAAGATAAAGTTGAAGAAATGACAGTTAAGAATGTAAAGTCACTGATTTATTTCGGCAGGTTAGATGTAAATCCTCAGTATTGTCCAGCCTGCGGCTGCGCTAAACAAGGAAATAGTATCGTTAAGAATGGATCTAAAAAATCAAGAATCACGCTAACAAAGATATCAGGGTTACCTGCCTACCTTGAATTACGAAAACAACGATATCACTGTAGAGAATGTAATAGCTACTTCACTGCTAAATCAGAGATAGTCGGTGATAACTGTTTTATTTCTAAGCGCGTTAAACGGATGGTATTAGACTTTGCTACCAATGCGTTGACGCTTAAACATATCGCAGAGACATGCAACGTTTCTGATCATACAGTTCAACGGGTAATTAATGGTGCTGGTAAAGACCTTAAACCTAGCATCTTCGATGCGTTACCTGAGCATATTGCTTTCGATGAATTCAAAGGTGTAAAGCATGCCGAAGGAAATATGAGCTTTGTCTTTATAGATAATACGGATTCACGTATTGTAGATGTGCTAGGAGATCGCAGAAAATTCAAGCTACGTGATTACTTTTTTGCCTATCCGTTGAAAACTCGTCAGAAAGTTCAAACAGTTACAATGGACATGTACATGCCTTATATGGAAGTCGTTAGAGAGGTATTTCCCAATGCCAAAATTATTATTGATCGCTTCCACTTAGTTCAAGCGTTAAATCGAGAATTGAATAAGTTACGTATTGAAGTAATGAATGCCTTTAGAATTCCAGACCATAGATTGTACAACAAATATAAAAGATATTGGCGACTATTCTTAATGCCCCGAGAAAGCCTAAGTTCATGGGATTATCAATCATTCAAGTTATTCGATTGGCTTACGAATACCGGTGGTATTTTAGATTATTTACTGGACAAGAATCCATTATTAAAAGACACCTATAATCTTATCCATAACTTGCGTGAGTCGCTCCAAGAGAATGATTCTGAAGCATTTAAAGCTCAGTTAGCGCAGTCCAAGTTAGTTAATTTACCAAGCGGACTAAGACGAGTGTTGCGTACATTTATCAAACTTCAAAGATATATTGGGCATACTTTCAAATATAAACACTTAACGAATGGCCGAATAGAAGGTTTGAATAATAAAATTAAGGTCTTAAAACGGATAGCCTATGGATACCGAAACTTCCAAAATTTTAGAACTAGAATATTAATGACGAACAAGCTATATCTAAATGAAATACCGGTAGTACAAGCAGCCTAAGGGCTGCTCTGAAAGCATAGTATAAAGATGAAAATGAATAATGGAAAAGAGTATATAAAAAACCAGGCAATCTAATGATTACCTGGCAGATATTACTCATCAGTCCTATTTGACGAAGAGCCAAAACATGATATGCCACCATAGATACATCCACCTTGTCTTTCTGCCAAAAAAGCACCGATAGCCTAAGTTGTTCTAGGCTGATAATAGGATTTTTTCAGGCAAAATAAAAACGCCTGAACCTTAAGTTCAAGCGCTCTTTGAATATCAAATTATTCAGCAGCTACTGGATAAACTGATACTGATGAATGCTTTAACTAGACATCGCTATAAGTAGAAAATACATAAAATCAACTTTTTAATTTTATCACAGGTCACCACAGATAGAAAAAAGAAAAATATTTGCCCCTTTTTTGCCCCTTGTTTTATAGGGGCTTTTTTCTATATTAATGTAGATATTTCCTGTTCAAACTCACTAACAACATCCCTGCTGCCTTTGGTCATCTCAAATACATATCTATACCCGTCAATTACCACGATTGCATAGGTAATGTATTTATCATCTATTAATCTAAATAGACTGAACACAGGACTACCCTTATAAATGGTTAACTTAGCATAGTCTAAGTTTGAGGTGTAGTCTTTTGATTGTAACCATGTAGGTATGCTGAATGTATTACTTACTTTATTTTTTGATATTAATTTCATATTATCACCGAATATATTATAACAGGAAACACAAAAAAAGCCCCTACCTTCGATTAAGGAAGTAAGGGCTTTTAACGTGCTAAGTTGGGAGCGAAGCACATGAATATTATAGCTTGAGTTAGATGAAAAGACAATCACCACTGGTTAGGTAAGGGATGCTGCAAATTATTACATACATATATATTGATTTCACTCAGTTTCCTGATCATCTTCTCTAATAATTTTAAATAATCTACGCATATTATAAGAAGAAATAACAAAAAATAAAGCGCCTATAAAAATAAAATAAATCAATATGTAATCAATTAACTTTGGAATTTCATCTGAGGGAATAAAAAGTTGTAAGACCCCAATCAAAAATGAAATGATAAAACTATCTAATGAAATTTGAGTTGAGAAATGATACTTGTCCATGTGTCCAACCTTATCTAAAAGCTTTATTGTTGGGCGTGAGCTAAATTCCATCATATTTGCATTAATTGTATAAACGAATCCTGCAAAAACAGAAGAAACAGTCAAAAGATTTTCTCTAGTGCTAGTAGTAAATTTTAGTGTAAAGAAACACGAAGCAATCAAAAATATAATTGAAAAAATCAGAAGAAAACTTAAATTCAATTTATTTCGTACTGCCCTAACTTTAATTCCATTAATAATTTTACCATTCATAATTACACCTTTTTATTTTAGAGTGCCAAGGTAACTTTCTATATCCTGTTTATTTTTCTGATACTCATCAGTAATCACACCAAATATTTCAGTATCAAAAGTTTCTATATCAATAAAATCATCATCTTTAAAATTTATTTTTTTGATAAATTTATGTTCTTCCAAGTTATAATCAATCGAAAGGCTCTCATCAGAATCTTTCGCTTTTGCAGTAACTTTATCTTTTCCAATAAAAAAATTACTTAGCCACTTAAATCGTTCTGTTTCGTCACCGGATAAGATTGATTTTTTTCTAAACTCTGGTTTTATAGTTACAGCAATTTTTACACCTTTAGTATGCTGTAAGTCTCTATATTGTTCTTCTGATAAACCCGTTATATCCATACTAGCCCAACTCGGTATCGTCATTTCATATTGTATAGACCCTATGATTTCTTTGCTAGCAACCGTTTTTAAAACATTGGGATCTAGTAGAGGTGTTAATCTTCCTTCTTTTCTTGGAGAAGTATTATCGAATAAATTAGATATGGCATAGCCTAAGTAATCAATCTTGGGTGCTCCAACTTCTTTTATATAGCACACAGTAAAATTATTAGTATCTAGAAGGAAATAAGAAAATTTTTCTAATATTCTTTCAGGGTTAACTGCTTTTCTATTGACTATCAAAGTTTCTCTATCCCGAGTTTGAAAATTCCGTATATCTTGTTCGCTACATAATTTACCAAAAACTAGACTACCTTTTCTACCAGTTATTTCTAGAACAGCATCTTTTTTTCTTTCAGCCTCAATTATATATATATCTTTACTTTTTAGAATTTCTTTATTTAAAGCTTCCCAAATATTCTGTTTATCTTCTAATTTAGTGATTGGTTTAACTTCATCTTTAATGGTGCTCACGTTATCCATATCTAAGCGATAAAAGTGTACAGTTTTCATTAGTTTCTCCCCCAAAATTTTAATAAGCTTAACTTATTATACAAAAAGAGGACAAAAACACAATGATGCGTTGTCCTCATCTCAGCCTATTAATCTTTTGAAAGATTAATTATATTATAGAACTTACGTTCGCAATATGCAACAAAAAAGAGGTAGCAGACCGAAGCCCACTACCTTTTTGAGAATTGTAATTATTTAATTATTCCCCATTTTGGACCATATTTTGACCCGCCGTAGTATTCACGAATAGGAATATATCCTTGGCCACCTTTAACCCGTGTATATTGCAACCAGACATAACCATTACCAATGTGGACTGTATGGTATGTCACATTCTCACCCTTATAGTATTTTGTTATACGATTAGCTTTAGTTGTGGGCGCATCTCTAACAATAATAGTTTCGTTAGGATAGAATACACCTTTTTCACTGTATTTCTTAACGATACCATTTGCTGATGTTTTCGCTTTAGCAGTAGTCGTCGCTACAGGTTTAACTGTCGTATTACCAGCATTATAGTAATCTACAACCATTTGTTTAAACTTAGCCCATGTGATACCATACCAACCATCCATAATTTGAGACGGACAGTGTTTACCTGACCAGTCATAATGACGTACAACGTCTTTAACCGGATCCAAACCATTGTCACGAACAACAATAGCAACTGTCTCCGCTAAGTTGTGAATCATCTTAACATAGTCACCATCAACGTTGATGCATCCCTCGATACCAATAGAATGTTTATTACCATCTCCAGCACCGTCCCCAGCGTGATAACACTGCCATGAGTACTCAAATGATTGAATCGATTCTTTATCATCCGTTTGAATGTGCCAGCTAGCCGGATAGATAGTTTTTTGCAGTTTCGCATGCATTTTAGCATTCGCACCTTTTCCACGATTCCCTGTTAAATGGACGGTTACTTTACGTTTTTGGTTTTTATTCCCAAAACCGTTCGTTCCAGCTACTGTTGGTGCTAGGTCCTTTTTAATCGTTAAAGCCATTATTTGCCCTCCCCTTTATTGTCTTGGTCAGTACCTTTACCGTCTTTGACAATACCATCTTCTTGCGATTCAATTTCTTTCATTAAATTCTCAACAGTTTTGATTTCTTCTGACATAATTATTTATCCCCTTTACTTGATTGCTTAACCAGCTCGTTACCAAATACAGTCACACCAGCTACAAGTACAGCTTGAACGATATTGTTAGCAGTATAAGCACCTAACACCAATGGTGTGAAACCGATACTGACAACTAATAACACTAACGGTATCCATTTGTTTGATAGTAATTCTGTACCTTTTACAATCTCGCCAATAATAAAAAGGACCGGTATCATTACCAGTCCTTCTTGCACGACATAATTTAAAATGTCCATATACCTATCCTCCAAATACTTTTAATAATGCGTCGATGACAATGTAGATAATCCCACCGCTACCTAAGATTGTTAGCAATAACTGACCCCGATTTTCATCCACTGACTTTTTACGTTCATCTGCTCTTTTTTCAGAGTCTTGATTACCCTTCAAGACTGCGTTGAGTATCTGTGCATTCTGATCATTTTGCTTCAAAGATAATTCACGTAGATGTTTATTACTTTCATCAATACGTGAGTATCTATCTTTTAAATCATCATTAATACTCTTGATTTGCTTGAAAATTTCTTCATCATTTTCTTCCAAGCGTGATATACGTGTTTCGTGGTCTTGTGTTTCCATCTTCCACTTCCTTTCTAAATTTCATACAACAAAAAAAACAACCTTTAAAGGTTGTTTCTACTTTGAAAAGAACATTTTTATTTGGCGTAAAATTATCCTAAAGTACTTAAAATCTGATTTAAAAATAGAGTATTGTTCCAAAATTAAGTCATAGTTATCCGAAGGACTGAAGCTATAATTATAATCTTCAATACTATTTGACTTCACAAATTGAACAATGTCTTTGTTCTGTGCTTCCGTATCAGAAATCAATTTATCTAATGTATACACAAAGAAACTGTTGTATTTCTCATAATCAACTAGAAATGTTCTTGCCATTTTTAATTGGTCTATTAACATTCTGTAGTATAAATTAATTTTTCCTATTCTTTTAGTATCTTTATATAACTTTATATCTAATTTTATTTCTTCAATCTCATCAAGAATCAGTTTATTTGCTTTTTCAATAGAACTTTGGATTTGTCTCAAATTATGATATGTGACTTTAGACTTACTATAATCTCTGTAGCTTTCTACACTATAAGTCACAACCAGTGCTGCTATAGCAGCGATTAAGGCATTTATAACATACTCCCACAAATGCGTTTTATTAGACTGCTCAATGGCAGATATTAACTGTTCAAACTGCTCTTCATTCATAAAACCACTCCCAAACTTTTAGCTATAATATAGCATATTGTTTGGGAGTGCGTGTCATTATCTACCCAACTGAACCATTTAGACTGACATTAACCGCATTGAGTACCGTCTGCTTGATATACACGATGTCGCCTGACTCTAGCACGATATTAAAAGGCAATACCTCATTCGTTCCTGCAGCGACTTCATACTCGTAAAGAATATCCGCACCGTTTAAAGTGATTGTTATTTTAGATGGTTGGTCTGATGTATTAGTGAAAGTTGCTGAAGTCAATACCCCAGTTTCATAATTAGTTGTGAAAGCTTGTAATTTATCTGTTTGTGGTGTGTCGAAATAAAAACGTTTGGTTGTTTGGTTGTTAAATGTTGTCATGGTATTTCTCTCCTTTTTAATACGTTATTCTACTACTTCTAAACTAAACCAACTCTGTGGTAAATTTGATAGTTCAAGTGTCTTACTCTCATCAGTGTTGTAAAATGAAACGTTGTATTCTTCCCCTGCCGAAACTTCTAAAATCCCACTAGATATTGATAAGTGGGTTGTTGTACCCGTCGAGATAACTGTTGGTAAACTACTAAATCTGTGAGAAACACCTACTTTTGTAATCATCAACTCACCTTTTGGTATACCCTTCGATGAATAAATTTGTGCATTCAACCTTACTTTTCGGACGAACTCTGGTATTACGAAACTACTACCTGTTGGGCTTAGGAAACCACCTTCATCTTTTTTCAAATAACCAAATAATATCCTACTAGTATATGTCGGTGAAATTAATTGGTTACTAGCTTCGTTTTGAGTTCGGTATAGCAGAGCCATTTTACCTACACTACTAGCGTCACCAAATCTTAAATCAGATTTTTTAGGTAAAGTCGAAGCTACTTCAGTACCTTTCCCAATTTTAGTGTTCAATATAGACAACGAACCGTAGTTACTATTACCAGAAATTAATTTCCCTTTACCTTTGTTGTTACTAGTATCATCCCTATTTATCCAGCCACCTATAAAAGTTACTGTACCAGCAAACATTTTTATGTTGATAGCATTATCTTTTGTTAAGTAAAACGTGTTAGCACCATTGATAACAACTGCTGTATAATCTGGTGTTTTACTGCCGAACTCAAACATTACGCTAGCATTAGTAGATTCTGAGCCCGGCGAAATTACAGTACCTTGCATCCCGGAGAAGTCGTAGCAAGTGCCGGTGCAGTGGTCAACGGCAGGGTTTATTACCGTAATGTAATTTCCGTAGATAGATATTGCAGTTCCTGTTGATGTGACTACATACAGAGACTCGTACACGTTACTTGTTATAATGCCACTTAAATGTTTAAATCCATCAATACAGTTTTCCATTCTGATAAATCTGAAACTGCTCAAATATAAGTGCCCTCTAGTAGCAACGGATGTTTTTGCGTTTAATACATAAATATTCTCATAAATCGAATTGGTCATGCTCTTAGTATTGATATACAGACCATATTCAACGCTAGTGGTACGGTCAGCCGCAAGTGTAAGTCTGCTAATAAACACACCTCTAGCATTGTCGATTAAGTTTCTGTCCTGTGATAAAACTATCGCAATGGCATTAGCATTTAAGTTGTCACTTAAATTATCAGCGACATCATCTGTTGTTTTATGTATAGTTACGCCTTCTCGACTTTGACCGATTATTTGACTACCAATACCATCAAAGTCAACATTATTACCTTTGGCAGCATAAATGATTAAAGGCTTACTGATAAGGTACTTCCCGTTTGGAATATAAACGTTGTAATTATTTTCAAAAGCATAGTCGATAATGTTTTGTAAAGCTTCTGTGTCATCAGTCAATCCGTCACCTTTTGCTGCAATTAACCCGGTATCTCTCGGTGGCGTCATTACATTAATGGCTTGCTGATTAGCGCTTTTATATAAATCAAAAATATAACCACTTTCATACTCTAAGCGATCGGATAAGGTGTTATGTACACTGCGGGCTTGAATAATTTCTGGCGCACTGATTACATCCTTATCTGTCATCTCTCGAATTACTTGGTCATTGTAAATTTCCAATGTATCTTGTCGTTCTTTAGTAGCGTTAGATAAGGATTCGCTCTTACTAGCAATCAAACCTGCATACTCGGCATTCCTTGCTTGCGCTTCACGTATCTGCTGACCGTATGTTTTAGTACGGACAGCATTAGCGTATTTGCGAATAGGTTGAGGTACTTTCGATTGGTCATATTCGATTGGTCCTAGACCGCTTGTATCTTTATCTTCATTGATATTATTCCAATCCAATTGTTATCAACTCCTTTTTAATATTTTCAAATCTTTGTTTGTATTCAAAGTAATCTTTGTCCGTTTCTTCCGTATAATTTGTATTAAAAGTTTCGAATTCTTGATTTATAGCGTTTTCAGTGCAATACCACCTATCTAATAACTCAAAAAATAATTCTTCTAATTCTTTCGATTTCATTGTTTTTAATTTCCTTTCATTTATAATCAAAACTAAAACGAGGTGACAAAATGAACGAAAATTGGTTTGAAGATTCCGTTGCTTGTCTAAACGTTGCAAAGGATACTATCCTCTACCTTGAAAAAACTGTTCCAAATGCTGTTGAAGATGAAGTGTTAATACCTTATGTTAAGGTCTACACAAAGAACACTCTTGAAAATTTGAAATCCCCTCTTGATTATTCTGCCAACTTCATTTTTCATGAGTACTGTCGAGAAATGTACGTTTCAAACAATGAGGTAAAGAAGAATGGTGCAGGTAAACCACAGTTTCCCTTAACAGATAATAAGGATAAGTTTGAGAAAGAGATGGATAGAAAATTTAAAGGTTTAGACCAAACCCAGCCAAAAGTTTATAGTTTACTTGAATCCATGCAATATTTTAATAATAAGAAATGGGTTAAGATTCTAAATAAACTGGTTAACGATAATAAACACAACTTTTTAACCAAACATGCTCTTAAAGAATTTGGGGTACAAGTTAAATATCTTAAAACAATAGACGGGTTGATCTTTAACAACGTAGGCGCTTTTAATTCGGGTAAAGATAATATCGTATTAGGTGATATACCTTTTAACGAAATTACCGCCCCAACACATCCTTATGTCGAAGAATACGATGCGGACTTTTTCTATAAACTTCATTTTCTAGATACAAATACCGAAGTGGTTGATACACTTAAAAATATTTATAAAGAAATTAAAGAATATATTTTTAATTTGCAGGAAATAACAAAAAAGAACCCATAAATTTGGGCTCTTTTTTATATAGGTCTTGGTAAACTTGTTTTATTATCGCCAGTAATTCCTAAGTAATTCTGCGGATTCACAGTATTACCCCCACTGTGGAACACACCGTCAGGACTTAACTCGTAATGTAAGTGCGGTGCATAATCTCCGCCCGTTCCACCAATTACACCAATCACGTCTCCAGCTTTAACTGTCTGGCCAACTGACACACTGATTGATTTCAAGTGCATATAGTTAGACCAAAACTTGTCGCCAGTATGTTCAACATACACCGCATTACCGATTCCGCCAGTCATAAATTCGGCCTTACGGACAACGCCATCAGTAGTTGCGTGAGCTGTGTAGTTTCTATCGCCATTAGTCCCAATATCATGACCGCTATGCAGCACACCGTTTCTAGGACCATACGTCATATCATATTCGATTGAACCCGGTGACTTACCTGCACGCACAAAGAAATTGATGCCAGGTAGCGTGTAGTCGACAGGGAAAACTCTGTCGGTTGCATATCCATCACTGCCTACCGGTGGGTCTGTTGGTGTTGTTGGTGGGGTTAAGTTCTCAATCAGTTTACCAAGGTCTTTTATTTGTTTCTCAATACTAGGTATCTTTTCGGTTGATACTGTCGAGTATAGTTGGCTTAAATCAGCGTAACTATTACGTATGTCTGATAACCGTTTGGATTGGTTTACGAAACTATATGACAATTCTGTTAACTGTTGTTTCATATTTTGTGTGATCCATTGGTAATCATATATTGTTGATAATTTATCTCCAATAACCATTGACGATTCTTGAGGTGACACAATGTCTATTGTTAATTCAACGCACCGTAAGTAATTATCCAAGTTCATAACTGGGTTCATGACATGATAATCATAACCAATTTTAAACTCCTCTGGCGCTTTTCCAATAGTGTGTAAGTCGTAAGCTGTCAAAGTGTACTGGGTTTTAACTGGTTGTATTTTCGCCATGTATTCTTTACCTTTGGTTAGTAGAATCTTAGGATCGTTTACATCCTCCCACACTACCGATTTACCTTTGATAGTATAATACTCGAATAAATCTTCCCTATCTATATAAGGTTTACCATTATTCACAGAAGCTATGGTTAACCGTTCCTCACTTGCGTCGGTAGCAGTTTCATCTTCCGATTCAATCCTTGCTCCAAGTGGTGTAAGTCTTGTAATAACCTCTGTTGCGTCAACTGTACGACTAAGTGTTCTCAAGTTCTTCCCTAGTTTAATAGTGGTCTTACTTTGTTTACCGATACGCTTTAACACGTCTAAATAACGAACACCTTTGTCATATCTAATTGACAGTTCCCCACCTAAGCGGTCAATAATCTTATCTAGTATTTCCTCGTAAGTGCTTCGTGTAGCTGATAAATATAGATACTGAAAATCATTAGGGTCCTCAACTTCAACAACACCTAGTTGAAATTTCTTAAAATCTTCAACCTGACCATTGTGCCAGTTTAAAATGCTAGTCATCAAATTCCGAGGACTACCTCGCCATTCAACGTGTCGTGAAACACTGTCCGTTAAATAACCCATCTCTGATTGACACACGAACGATGTACTATGTAAACCGTTGCTCGCCATATCATCAGTTGGCATGTATACTCTACCCTTGAATATTGATTCATTGGTCTTGGTGTTTACAACTTCAATCTGCGTTTTTAGAGGTTGTATCTGACCGTAACCTTTATTATTTTGGTAGAAACTAAAATCAAAAGTATCTATACCATCCACCATGCTTTTAACTTTACCTTCAACAAGTTTATTTGCTGATATATTTTGTTGGTGGATATCAATACGTTTACCGTCGTTGAAAATCGAAACTCTATACAAACTATATCAGCTCCTTCCTGAACTCAAAGTTAACATGCGCTCTTGCATGAGCGTACATTTTAAATGTGTTAACCCCAGTGTGTAGAATAAACTCGTCAATCTCATGTGTCCCAGCGAATAGGTTGAATATAATACCGTCATGTTCAATAGATATCTTATT
This sequence comes from Aerococcus viridans, assembly GCF_002083135.2. Classification (NCBI taxonomy): domain Bacteria; kingdom Bacillati; phylum Bacillota; class Bacilli; order Lactobacillales; family Aerococcaceae; genus Aerococcus; species Aerococcus viridans. The sequence continues at coordinate 126,594 of NZ_NBTM02000001.1, forward strand.
TGACGTTGTGATTTTAGGTACAACATCAGTAGCGCCATTGTTAACCAATGTGACGTCCGTCCATTTGGTTTGCGCTTGCAGCACGTCTTGTTCCATCAGCCAATAAGGCTGACCTTCTAGCTTGTAAGCCACACTACTTGCGGAAGCTGTTGTTTCACGCATGTCAGTGATTTTATATGTTCTACCAAGTTGTTGAATGTCAATATCTGCCCCACCGTCATAATCAGTAGCCCACGCTGTGTAACTCGCTTGATCACCAACTTTTAATTTCTTAAATTTAGACCAGTCAGATTGTGTTGTAAAGTTAACTTTTTGTGATACATCCGTTTCGAAGTTAAATAAATCCCAAATATCATTACCTTCTAAGTTTCTGCCAATCATAAATGGATAACATATAAACGTGAAACTAATCGTGCCATCTTCGTATCGATTATAGACACTACCTTCTTCTACCTCGGCTAAGAAGTAATAATCTGGGTATGTGTCATCCATCAACACCTGCTTACCATGGCTATTTAATAACCAGTTTACAAAAGCTGTACGTTTGCTATCCATTGTTAATCGATCAGTTAAACCAAATTGATATAAATTAACCACATAATCAATGCGGCGTTCCTCATATACTGGTCCGCCATAGATTTCGGAGAAATCATAGATGACACTAGTAAATGGTAAACTACCTTTAATCTTTATTTTATCAGGATCATGTATCGTTCTACTTGATACCGTGATACCAAATTTCGTTTGAATATCTTCTCCTTTAAAGTAAAAGCTATCTCCATATCCGTATGTCATCGTCTCATTCCTCCCTCTCTAAGTTTTGTGTTAACCGCTAGTTCATTTTCCACGAACGGGAATACTGCTCTACCAACTTCACGTCCATCCACGTTCATAACACCAACAAATTCTGTTCCAGTAATTGCTCGAATCAGTTCCATAATTAAATTATTAGTTTCAGTCATATCAACTGAGCCACCAGTACTTTCAAGCACCTTACTCCGTTGATTACTTGTAATTGGCGTAATTGATACTTTACCTTGTGCAATTTGAAAAATTTCCGGACCGGCTTCTCCTACTAAACCTGTATAGCCATCATATGCATTATCAATTCGTCCACCTTTTGCGAATTTAGGCAGTGCATCTAAGTACTGTGCAAGCAATGGATTATTGTTCGCAGATGTTCTAAAAGCCTGTCTAGATGGCCAAATCCGTGTTCCTTTTGGTAGATTATGTAACTCCCAATTATTACCAGATACACCAAATTGTCCACTAGGCGTTAAGTATGGTTCGCGACGCCCACCATCACCTAACCAAACTTCTCCACCTCCCCAGCTTGGGTCACCTGTTGCTTTACCTTTAATAAATTTCTGTACAGTCTCATAAATTGTTGTGAATACAGATTTTTTACTTGAAGGTGCATTATTTACAGAGCGCGTCCAATCGTTTACTGCACCAGTATTACTACTTGCGTTCGTACTTGTTGTTGCGCTTGTATTAGTAGAGTGAGTCTTACCTTGCGCAGTATTCCACGCATTAACCTGTGAAGTAGGTGTCGGTGCGTTTGTTGACGTTCTTGCTGAAGTGCTCGTACTATGCGTTCCACCTTGAGCTGTGTTCCAAGCATTAACTTGAGCTGTAGGGGTTGGCGCATTGGTACTTGTAGTAGCTGATGTTGAAGTGGATTTAGCATTATTCTGTGCTTGATTCCATCGTTCAACTGCTGGGCTATTAGCACTAGCATTTTGTTGTGCAAACATTACACTTGTTTTGTTTGGCGGAAGAATTTGCATTTCTTCATTCCACTCTTGAATTGACGGCGTATGTTGGTCAACATTACTTTCGACTTGAACTTTTCCGAACTTAGTTTCAGTCATTAATCCAACTTCACGATTGTAGTCAGATAAGTTTTGTTGCGTCTCTTTCACACCAAATTCAGTCACAGTGACTTGTCCGTTCTTTTCCTCAAGTTCTGAGCCTGTCCACTGTTCGATTAAATCCATAACCTGTTGTGTAGCATCTGGTGCATTTGTATCGATATTAGCTAACTTATCTAAGAATTCAGTACTATTCCACAAATCGTGATAAGTCATAAGGGCTAAAGTTTCTTCATCCATATTGGACTGCGCTAACATCATTTTTGTTTCGTACTCTAAGCCGTCCCAAATTTCCTTATCTTGGAGAGCTTCTTTAATCTTTTGACCAGAATTAGTCATTACAATAGCTAATTTGGTTTCCCAATCAAGCTGGTCCCAAACACCCGCGTCGATTAACGCTTGTTCCATAGCTTCGCCGGAATTGCTATGTAATATAGCTTCTTTATTTTCTGGATCAATACTATCCCATATCCCTAAAAAGTCTAGATATGTTTGTGCTGCAATACCTGATGTTGTCGTTAGGATAGCATCTTTCTCAGTGGGATCTAGTTGCTCCCATAATCCGATATCTTTTAATACCTGTTCCAATTCTTCGGAAGTGTTAGTATTTAAAATTGCTTCTTGTTCTTTATAGTCAAGATTATCCCACAGGCCGTTATTCACCAGAAAAGCTTCAGCTTGTTCACCAACATTCGATGATATTAATGCTTGTTTCTCTTCCCACTCAAGGTCAAACCATGCCATATTAGTTGCCATTGCTTGACCGATGAATTCTTTAGCATTTGAATCTATATCAGCATTCTTTGCGTAATATTCTAATTGTTCCCAACCTTCTTGTGTAGACGCGATTTCTTCAAATGTTTCAGCAGCATTTGTATCAAGTTCAGCAATCTTATGCTCAAACAGCATATTATTCCAACTATCATTCGCCTTGCGCATCGCTTCAGACATTTCATCTGTAGATACAGCAAATAAACTGGCTGTCTTTTCTTGACTGCTAGCAATTTCTTTATTTACATCAGCGATACTAATACCGTACTCACCATATGAATCCCTTAGGTTTTCTAGTATTTGTGCTTCATCAATCCCTAAAGCGCGTTGCTGTTCTACCATCATCGCCGCTTCATGTAACTGCTCAGCCTTATACTTCGCCTTTAATTGATTTTCTGCTGCAAGCATTTCTTCATTAGTTGCGCCAGCTTCTTCTCCCCATTGCCTCAAAGCTTGGAGATCTTCATCATATTGTTTTTTAGTTTCTCTACGTCTATTTTCACCTTCTGAAATTAAGTTACTTAATCTCTCTTTAGACATATCTTCATATTCTAAATTGTACGCTTTAAGTGCATTAATTTTTTCTTCGGCTGTCATATCCGCATTTTCAATTTCGATACGATACATTTCTTCTGCTGTATCAGCTATAAAACGTTTTTCAGCATCAGTTAACTCACGGCGTTCTTTACTGGCACGGTCATAAATTTTATTAACATTATCCTGATAACCTGAAATAATTTCCTGCTGTGTAGAGAGTCCTGTTTGATAATCTTCATTTACAGTTTTCAAAACCTCTCTAACGTTTTCAGGTAACTTATTAAAGGCTTCTTCCGATTCTTTACCAACTTTTGATAAATCTTCACTAACACTTTCGGCCAGACCGTTATAGGCCTCTTTAGCCTTTTGTGCTCCTTCTTCAGCATTGGTTGCCATCTCAGAATGAGCCGAACTCACTTGATCATTTACTTCATCGAATTCTGTGATAATTTCTCTACCGACTTCTCCAACGACACCACCAAAGTCCTTAGTATCTTGGGAAGCTTTATAAGCATCTTCACCCCAGATTTTCCACGCTGCGTAACCTCCCATTGCTACTGCTGCAATTCCTAAAGCCCAAGGTAATGTGGTAACTAATGCTGTCGCTAAACCACCTACACCACTTGCGCCCGCTGCAGTTGAGGCTCCTCCAGCTAAAGTAGTTAATGCCGTTCCAGCCGATGAAGTTGCCGGTCCTAGTAACTTAGCACCAGCTTCCCACTTACCGAACATTCTGACTAATTTGGAACCACCAGTATACAATGTACCGATACCATTACCAACTTTTCCTATTCCGGACAATACTGGTCCCGTTGCCGCTGCGAATGCTAAGAATTTAAGGATAGTCTGTTGCGTTTCATCATCTAACTCATTGAAGCTATTCACTAATTCAGTCACGTTCTCAGCAACTGCTGTGATTGCCGGTGCTAAAGCTTCAGTAATTTCAATACCAGCCGTTTCTAAAGCACCCATCATTTCTTCGATGGTACCGGCTACGTTGTCTTGCATCGCTCTAGCCATCTCATCTGCTGCACCCGCTGAATTTTCTAAACTACGTGATAGCGTGTCAACTTTACCACCACCAGCTTCAACTAAAGCCATCATTCCTGACATAGCCTCTTGACCAAAAATCGTAGCCATCGTTTGAGCTTGCTGTTCTTTTGTCATGCCTTGCATTGAACCGGCTAATTCTGTGACGATTTGAGACATTGGTTTAACTTTGCCGTTCGCATCAAAGGCATTAAAACCTAATTCGGCCATCGCATCACTAGCTTGTTTAGTTGGTTTAGCAAGTCGAGTGAAAGCCCCACGAAGTGTTGTCCCGGCTTGACTACCCTTAATACCTGCATCACTCATAATACCAATTGCAGCTGCTGTATCCTCGATACTTAACCCTAGAGTATTAGCCATAGGTGCAGCGTATTTCATTGCTTCAGCCATATCACCAACTTCAGCATTGGTATCTGCCGCCGCTCTTGCAAAAACATCAGCAATATGAGTGGAATCACTTGCTTCGAGTCCAAATGCATTGATTGCAGTTGCGGCAGCTTCAGAAGCTAAGGCTACATCTCCACCAGATACTGCAGCTAAATCTAGCACACCGGGCATGGTGGCCATGATTTGACTTGCATCAAACCCAGCACTCGCTAAGTTTTCCATACCCTGTGCTGCTTCACTGGCACTAAAAGCGGTAGAAGCTCCTAATTCCTTAGCTTGTTCAGTCATCGCTTCAAGTTCGCTACCTGTTGCCCCAGCTACAGCTCCTACTCTTGACATTTGTTTCTCAAATTGGATCCCAACTGTAGCAGCTGCTGCTCCCATAGCAACTAATGGGACAGTTACAGAAGTAGTTAACTTACTACCCACAGAACCAATGGCGCTAGAAACAGACTTAATTTTCCCACCAGTTTTCTCCATTTTATCTGCAGTATCGGCGAATCGTCCACCGGCGTTCACATAGTCTTCCGTTAGTTTTTGTGCCTGATTAGACATTTCTGCCATACTGATTTTTGCTGAGTTTATTTTACCCGGCATTTTTTCAAGCTCTTTATTATAATTAGCTTGTGTTTTCTCTAATTCAGATAATTCATTTCCAAGAGCGTCAGTCTCCGCTTTAGACTCTTGCCAAGCTTTTTTTGCTTCCTTAGTTTTGGTTGCATTCCAACCCATAGTATTACCGAGTTCTTTATACTCTTTTTCTAGTTGATCAGTTGTCGTTTTCGATTTAGAGAAAGCATCAGAAGTCGATTTTATATTTCGTTCAGTGACTTTTAGATTAGAGCTAAAATCTTTTTGAGCTGACTCTAATGATTTAAGTTTTCTAGCTTGAACATCGTATTGTCGTTCCAGACTTTTCAATTCAGTTTGGAATTTACTTGTAGCCGATGCATTATTACCTAGTTCAGCCATCGCTAGCCTTGTTTCTTGTGCCATGGTCCGAGCTTCTTGGCCAGCTGTTCTTAGATCATTCTTATACTGATTGACACCTTCCGCCATCAAGCGGACACCTATACGTCTTAATTCAGACATTCGTTACCTCCTCCCTATAAGAAATTAATACCTGGCATTTCAGATGGTGTACTATCGTTATCTGATTCTTTTTCACTATTTTTTGTTAATTGGTGTAACATTTCAGAAATCGCTAAAGCATCATGTTGATATAAAAACTCATCCATCGTTATGCCAAATAGCTTTCTGGACATAGTATAGAGATAGTCAAAGTCTATGCTTTGTCTTTCTGTACTTCCGCTTTGGTTTTCTTCGCCTTTTCCTTTAGGTCTTCCACTGGTGGATTGAAGGCAATGTCGAAAAAATCATTATAGAATTTAATTGCTTGATAAGGTGTGGTGTTTTCTGCAACTTCTTCAAACGTCACGTCTAATCCATTAGCTTTCATGACCGCAGTCGCAAATTTGACCATAGCTGTATTGCCATCAGTTTGTAATTGCTCATCAAATTTTGATTGTGTGTAGTCAAATAATTCTTCCATATAAATCCAAACTGCATTATTTACACGATATTCTTTTTCTTCACCAGTGATATCAGATGTAAAACTTTTAACTGTATTTTTAAAAATATTACTCATTAAAATCCTCCTAAATATAAAAAGAGGCCAAATAAGGCCTCATTAAATTAAACTTGTGGGTCGGTACTGGAAACTAAACACTCTGCTAAAGTGGCTTTATCAAACCAACCTTTTTCTAGCAATGCATCACGATCATACAATCTAGCTGTTGTAGCGCTTCGTAAATCCGCTTTCACATATAGAGTATTGTTTAAATCATCTGCAGCATCTGCAATTGCAGGGCGATAAATTAAAGCATTACCGACAATAGAATATGAAGTGATCTGTGCTTCTTTAGTATCAGTTTCAGTTTGTGGATTTAGACCAACTGGTTGCAATTGACATTTTGGCATATTCACAATTACTTCCCCACCATTTTCATCTGTCATTGGGAATGCGAAACGGAAGAATTTTTGAATTGGGTTTGAGTTGTACCCATATACTCCTTCACCTAATTTAATTGCGCCTGTCATACGTTCAGCAAACCCCTCTGGTAAGTATCCAGCAGATAAATTGATTGTTAAGTCTGATACTTTCCCTAAGTCCGAGTGCTTTTTGTTTGATAAGAAAATCGGACTAGATTCGTATGTCATTTCAGTTTCTGCAGATTGTAATGAGGGTACAATTTCAACCTCTTCTGCGTACACTGGAGCTTTTGAAGCTGTTTCTTCAGTAGTCATTTCTTGGAAATAACCGTCACCTAAACCTGTCATTAAAGTTTGTTTTTTTACTTGTGCCATAAAATATACATCTCCTTTTAATATAAAAAGACAACTAGTTTTTAGCTAGTTGCCTATAGTGTCTTGTTCAATTTGTTTAATTATTTGTTCTTCTGATTGTTCAGCAGCAGGCCTTACATGCGGTCTAGGCCTATCTTTATAGGTACCAACTTCATGGAAATACAGATGAAAATTAGGCCGTTTATCCCAACCAATTAATCTATCGTTTGCATCCCTTTCAAACATAATACCCGCTACACCGGCACCTGTTTTATTCAATCCCTTTGAACTTGCAATTGATTTAGCTTTATTTACAATTAAATTCGCACCCTTATCCATTGCTTGTGGTAATCGTTCAGATTTTCTGATTAAATCTTGAATGTCACTATCAATTGATGAGTCATTACCTATCATTTCTGCCTTAACTCTCACGAACGCACCTCCAAGAAATAATGGTAAACTGGATAGTTTGTATTATTATCAGTATCAGTCGCTTCCAACCAATCGGTGGTAAATAGACCTGCTTGCTCTAATCTATTTTCGATTTCACTGAGCATATTATTGTCCTCCACGTCCAATGGCGTCAGAGTGAACACATCAACTTGATACCAGATATTACGATTAGCTTTTTTATTTGATAACCTGTCAGCGTAATTATTACCTAGATTAAATCTTATAAATGGAAATTTAGCATTCATGCTATTCCCATAAAACCAGGTATAATCTAGCCCTTTAAGAACATCAGCTATATCAGATTTTAGCGTCACTATAGCCACCTTCTTTCGCTAGTAACAATTCTGTTTCGTTATTAGTAAAATCAGGAAATACCTTAACGATGTCATAGGTTACAGACTCATCGTTATTTAAAATAGCAGTCATTCCACTATGTATATGTAGATTTAAAGGGATTCTAACCTGTCGTTCTAAAGTGACATTTTGACTGCCAAATTCATAACGATCTTGACTATGAATTCCCTGCAATCTAATAGGATAAGTCCCTAATAGTTTCAGATAAGTAGCACCGGGAATAGGTGTGTTATATTCGTCAGTTTTAACTCGACGTTCTACTATCCCTAAGATGCCATCGTTATAAGCATTTTGAATTCGCTTATTTTTAATTGTCTTGTGCAGGCTCATTCAAATCACGCTCCATTGCTAAATTCAGGCCAAATGCATTCAAATCATGCAAGAAATTTTGATAATATAATTCGCTAGCATTAGCGCGAACATATCTTGCACGATCAAACACAAGCATCTTGCCTGTTTTATTCGTTTCAATATCAAAGTAGTCTGAATGATCTACAACATACTGATATGCTGACTCCAAGTTTCGTTTAAAAACTTCATCAGACTCTACACCTAGGCCAGTTTCTCTGACATATAAATCCTTAAATTCACTTACCAACATATCACTTACAGTGCCAACCATATTCTTCACCTACTCTTCAATAGGTTCTTTTGCTACAAAGCCCTCATTTTGCAAAAATGCTAATCGCTCTGGGTCAACTTCTCGTTTAGTCGCTGGGTAAACAGAAAAGTCGCCATCTACAGTGTAGTGACGACCTTTTTTATGTTCTCCAGATTTTAGTTTATCTTGGGTATCATAAAAACCTTTTAAAATTAGAAATTTTTCCATCCTATTTACCTCCTAATTAAACTTGTGGATCTGTTTCGACTTGAATAGGATTAATTGTATCTTGTTTTGCTAAATCTGCTTTACCTTCTGCTTCAGGTACGGTTACACCCTCAATATCAGCTAAGTCTAATACTACGAAAGCGTTAGGATTTTTAGCTAACCCATTTGAGAACATTTTTGCAATGAATAAATCCATGTCTTCAATTGCTAAAGTCTCTTCATATTTTTTAAGTTCTACATCACCAGCAACAGCTAACAAGTAATTTTTCAAGTTACCTAAAATAGCCTTACCTTCTGGCACGGCATATGATTTCACAACAGATTCCCCATTTGGCAATCCTAATTGAACCCAAGCACCAGTTTGTGTGTTTTGGAAGAATAAATTTGGAGAAATCTTAGTTTCGTAAGTAACAGGATTCACTACCAATGAAATTTTCCCATTCAACATCTTTTCTTTTGCTAATAATCCGCGAGGTCCACCGAATGATTTAGGAGTTAAATCGGTAATTTTAACAGCAGTTTTTTCTGGGTAAACACCATCAGTTGAACCAGACAATTTACGCATAATACCAATAGGTTTTAACTTCCCGTCACCATTAATAACCGCTAACTCTAAAGTAGCTGCCATGACTTCACGTAAAAATGTAGTCACATATTGTGCTAACCAAGTTGGTCCCAATTTAAAATAACCTTTTGGCAACGCAATAAAACCAGATAGTTTAGCTACGGTCATATCTAACGATTTGAATGAACCAATTAAGATTTGACGAATATCTGCTGGAATTTCTGACCAGAAAGCTGTTTGTTTTGCATGGTCTGCATAGATGTATTTAATCGCCGCTTCAGTATATCGTGTATCGATTTCAGATAATACAGGATGTTCTTGCGATAAATCTTGCATAATAGTCTCGATAATTGTTTTTGGAAACAACTCATCTAATCCGTCAACGGTTTGTTTTTCAACCGCTTCAGCAAAGAATTTCTTTTCTTTTGGCGTCATTTGTAAACGATTCGCACGCTTTGCCATCACAGTATCTTCATCACGCGCGCTTTCGTACTTAGCGATTTCAGCGTTCACTGAATCTTCCATTGACTCTGCTAAAGCTAATGAATAATCTTCAAATGCTTGTTTTTGTACCTCTGTTTCTTCTGATGATAGTGCATCATACATTGCTTGTGTAGCTGACTGTAATTTATTTTCTTTTTTGTCAGATAATTTAATTGTCATTTATTTTTCTCCTTTATATTTAAACGTTAAACGTTTTTACTAAGTTACTTAAAAATGCGTTTGGTTTGTTTTCAGTAGATTCTTCAGTTAACTCTTCATCTTCATCTTCATCTGACTCTTCCACATCTACTAACTCATCATTGGCAGAATTTTCTTCGGCTTTTGTATCATCAGCCTTAGCTGAATATTTATTTAATAAGCTAGCGATTAATAAGTTATCTTGCGATTCTACAGAATCACCATCTTTAACAGTTTTAGTTGCAAAACCAAAAGTTTCAGCTTGTTCAGCAGTTAACCACGACTCATTTTCCATCAACTCTCCCAACTCATCTTCTGTCCCATTAAAACGCTCCATATAAATATCTCTATATGATTGTTCCAAAGATTCTAAAGCGCCGATTTCTTTTTGCAAGTCACTCTTATTCCCAATGACATATGCCCAAGGGTTATGAATCATAAAAGTAGTTCCGGACGGCATTGTTAACGTATTCCCACAAGTTGCAATGACTGATGCTGCACTTGCTGCGATACCATCGATTACTACATCAACTTCATCAAAAGTAGATTTAATATAATTACGAATAGCCACGCCTTCTGTTGCATCGCCACCGTATGAATTGATGTGAACTGTTAATTTAGTTTTGTCTAATCGACTCGACATTCGACGAACGTACTCAAGTGTCACTCCGTCCCATGCATCACCAATCGTTCCATATAAAAATAACTTATCTTCTTCAGTTGAAACAGATGCTTTGATAGGCTCTTCTACCATCATTTTTGCTAATTTCTTATTCAGTATTCTCACCACCTTTCAATGGTTCAATATTTTTGGTTAAGTAGTAAGCTGACGATTCTGCATTTTCTAATCGTTCATATCCTGCTTCTTCCCGAATATCATCCGGACTAAATGAACCAATACCAATCAGTTTTTCTGCACTAGTAGCAATATCGAAAATATTGATATAACGTAATTTCAGAGTTGAAGCTTTTACATAATTGCCAGAAATATATTCTTTTGGTGTGTAAAACTTTCGATTAATTTCATCAGAAATTTGTTCAACAAGTGGTTGAATAACGTTAATCAAATATTCATCCTTATGTTGACTGACGTCCGCCATATCGCCATAAATTAATGATGGATGGATACCAACAACTTGTAGGACTGCATCGAGATACTCATCAGAAATTTTATTCATTTCATCAACCTGACTATTGGCAATACCGGTACTACTAGAATGTTCCTTGTACTCCATACCATCTTGTAATGGTACGACACCGACTGTTTTGTTGCTGAATGCTTTGAAAACTTTATCTACAAAAGTTTGTAAATAGCTTTGGGCATTTTTTTGCTTACTTAGCGAACCAGTTAGTTTAGCAGTAGCACGCACTTGATTTGTCCGCATTGCTACTTGAATCAACCTAGCAAATAAGTCACCGTACGAATCATCCAATTGATGTACTAATCGTTTTAAATCAGTATTTTCATATTTAAGATGTATAACTTCTGTCTCACTAAAACTTCTATTCATATTCAAGCCATTTACAACAATGTCACTATAGATATTTGGGTATACAGCAAACTCTTTTATTTGAAAATCATCAGCCACTAAGAAATAATCTTCTTTTGTCACAATAATTAAACATTCGTTGTCTTCATAAAATAATTTACGAATAACTTTCTGCCAAAACTCTGTTGCATTATCGTTCAAGTTAGGTTGGACGTTTAAATGGTAATACAGGTCATCACGATTAAAATTTCCGCTGTCAAACGTCTTCCATTCAACAAGTGATAAAGACCTAGCCACCTTACCTAAAACCGTGTCTAACGCCCTCTGTTTCATTAATGTGGCATTGTAGTCTTGCTCCAATAAAGTAATTTCTTTGATAATATTTGCATCCGGGTGTCGACTAAAATAATTAAATACGCCTATAACCTTTCACCACCTTTCATTTTAAATTTAGATACATTAGATCACCTCCAGAGTTCCGTTACGTCACGACCTTTATTATTCATAACATCCCTCCTTTCACTAGAAATCTATGTCCGCTAAAATAAATTCCGATGGTACTTCTAAATTCGTATCTGCAAAATAAAAAGCATAAAACAGAGCCATGAAACCATCTGTCTTACGCCTTAATTCTTCTTTCTTTTCATATAGCTTATTACCTGAAGCGTCATATTTTACGAATACATTATTCGTGTACCACCTCATCATGTAATCATTACCCCAACGAATATGTTGTCCACCAAAAACTCTATCGATTTTATCTGACACTTGACCAGAAGCGACTCTAGGGTTATTTACCCAGACTACTTCAAAGCCAACATCTTCTAACGGTACTTTTAAAGTATTTAGTTTGTGTTTATCAAGTACTATTGTTTGAAGCATAGGATTCTCTTCTCGCATTTCTACAAACCAATCCACTATATGATCAACTGATATTAATGGTTCATCGATAATTGTAAGTAACCCTTCTTCTTGCCATTCTTTTATCGGCGCTTTAATCGTAAATTGATTTAAAAAGTTTTGGTTTACAAAACTATGATGTTTCCAAATATACTCTTCGTTTTCGTCCAAGAATAAAACGCCACATGCAGTGAAGTCTCGTGCTTGCGCAAAGTCACAAGCGCCTAATGCTGATAATTCTGAAGTATCTTGAGGAATAGGTCTGGTTGCTGCTATCAACTCTTTTTTCGGTACCACAGTACGATTTGTATCTTCCAACAATGTATTCATATTTTTAATCGTAAATTTGATTTTATCCGTTTTACCAGACTGAATGCCATAATAACGTCGCTTCTGTTGTCGCATATGCTCTTTGGCATATTCTGTCATTGGCGCATGATACATAGGATTAGCTTTTTGCCACAAATCAAAATTATCCATTTCTGATAAGTCATCTAACTTACAAATCCAAGGAAACATCCGCGTATATGGATCTTCACCATTCAGTATATTTTTAGCAATATCAATAGTTTGATCATAGACACCATCACGTTGAAAACCGTTTGTACCGATATAGTAAGCCCTAAAATCTTTCACCTTACCACGAGCTGATTCAAATATTTCCAATTGGTCATTCTTTACATATTCGTGAATTTCATCAAATCCAACGCAGGCGACTCGTAACCCATCTTTTGTATTAGTGGACGATGTTCTAAATTTTAAAATACTATTTGAATCAATCCCTTTTATATATTGTTTATTCTTATAAAAGTAGGATTTCAAATCTTCATTGCTGTCTAACATGTCATAAATTTCATCAAATGAAACCATCGCCTGATCTTCGGAGTTCGCTACAATATCAACATTATAATTTCTGATGCCGTGAAGCGGACCAATAAAATAGTTACTTAATCCACTAAAGAGTCCATTTTTTCCTGAGCCACGGGCCATCGTCCAAAAATGCGAATCATAAAATAAGGCATCGGTACCATCTTCATTTATCCTTAGAAAACTAAAAGGAATTAAAAACTTCTGAAAATCAGCTAGAGGGAAATACCACCTTTCTATGTAATCAATGCAGTTTTCTATTTGCTCGACATCAAAATAAACATCATCTCGATTCAATACATCTCGCTCTAGGTATTCAAATAATTGAATACGTTCTTTATTTAAAATGATTTTCCCATCATCAAATAAATCCATGTAATGCTTGACTGTTGGATACATTGTTTTAAATGTCATAGTAAATCACGTTTCATGGCCACGATTTTATCTCTTGGCTTTTCCGATATTATATTAGTAATTGCTTTATCAGATTTTGTATCATTTTTAAACTGTATAGAATCTAGCAATTTCATCATTGAGGCTTCTATTTTGGTCCATGAATTAATTGCAGGATTTTCTTTCAAAAAGCTTTGAGAACCATTAACAGTTTCAACAACCACCTCGTGCTGCTTTATTTTTTGTTCTAATTTCTTTTGGATATCGTACATCAGCAAGTATCGTTCGACCTTATCGACTTCAATCAAATTATTCATATCTATATTTTCTAACATATACATTTTTAATTTTGTTTTTGCTGGTCTAGCCATCAGACCCCCCCTTCCTTAAAGTGCCCCCTATTGCGTATAGGAATTTCAAAAAAAGTTCCACAGTCGCATCCCCTCCCCGCTGTGCAGAGTGAAATTTATTTTTCAAAACTTTTAGTGGGGGTGTACCTAAAAATTTTTACCACCATTCATCATCTGACCATTTACTTTTCTTTCTGAATTCATTCCCTTTGAATATTCTGTCATGTTTCAACTCATGATGATAATGACACAAGACCTGTAAGTTATCCTCATCCAACCTCAAGTCTGGTCTGTCTTTTAGTTCAAGGATATGATCAACAATAAGTGTAGCAACATCATGTGACGTAACTATTCCTTGTCGTTTGCATTGAATGCATTCATAGTTATCACGCTGCAATATATATTCACGCATCGCTCGCCATTCTTTAGACCAATAGAATTTATTACGTTCGTCTGTTGTTTCATACACTTATCATCACACTCCTTTGTTAGTAAATAAAAAGAACACCAAGCTGATTTGGCTTGATGCTCTGCTGTCAAATATTAATTTGTAGTATGTTTTGTTTGTCTTAATCTTTTGACAATACCAATATACTACGTGAACCACTCCCACTACTACTATCATTCACTCCCAATTAACTCCCACATTACTCTCATTTACTTTCATCATCTCATTCAATTCTTTGAGTGCTGCATCATGTAATCTATACATTTTACTTTGAGAGCAATGCATATCCTGCCACACTTCAAACCAAGGTAAGTTGTCAAAGTATCTCAGTGTGATTACTTCTACATAAGATTCATCACTTAGTGAGTTGACGTAATACTTTAATTCTTGTTGCTCTGCATTCACTACTATTGATTGTTTGATAATTTCAGATTTCAAATCAGAGATCCTTGCCAACTGGCCATCAAATGAATTGCTCTTTGAAGAAGTAACAACTACCTTTTTTAATTCTGTAGTTGTATTTGTTGCAATGGCATTTAATTCTACCAACTGTTCTTTGTATCTCTGCAACTTCTGCTGCTCATTACTAAACTTTAAAAGTTTCTCTTTAGCTAAATTCGTCACTCATACAACTCCCTCCTTGTGTCAGCTGTCTATCTTATGTCTATCGACGAGGATAGACACCCCTTATCCTTACTCCCCCAATCGATTCAGCGTCTAAAATTTAAAATGTAAGCGTAGTTTTCACTCTAATATTATTATATATATTTACTACTTTTTATTATTTTTTTCTTTAAATATATAAAAGGAATAAAAGTAAGATAGACAAGATAGACAACCTCTATAAACACCGTCATATCAACGTTTGAGTGTCTATCATTGTGTCTATCGAGTTGTCTACTGTCTATCCTCAACCCGTAAAAATGACCATTTTTATAACTTATTTAGTATAAAAAACCAAGAAATCTGCTAATTTGCTGGTCGATTTTGACCAGACATTTTATAACTTTTGTGGTCGATGTTGATATATCAAGGTTCATTTGACCACGAAAATGAGTGTCTGGTCGATTTTGACCACGAAAACAGTCAATTCTCTGGTCAATTTAACTTTTTAGTTATCATTTGACCAAAACGAATATTTGTTGTCTTTTACCATTTATCCTAGATTGTTTGGTTTCGTATCCCTCATAACTACAAATATATCTACTGAATGAAACTTTACTTACTGCTTTTAATCCTGAATCATAACACCACTGAGAGTAGTCAGTGTAAAC
Source organism: Aerococcus viridans (assembly GCF_002083135.2). NCBI lineage: Bacteria > Bacillati > Bacillota > Bacilli > Lactobacillales > Aerococcaceae > Aerococcus > Aerococcus viridans. Next base: position 142,163 of record NZ_NBTM02000001.1, read on the forward strand.
TTCAGCAACTAACTCACCATCGATATCTGTTGTTTTGAGGTAACCAATGATTGGGTTGTTCTCTTCTTTGAATTTATCCAACTCATCTTGAACACCAGCAGGTTCTGTAAATTTCTTACGCTCTATTACATCCAACATGCCATCAAGTGCTAACTGTGCCATGTACTCTAATGCTTCAGGCGATAGCAGCTTATCAATAATCGTTGGGTCATAGTCTGGGTCTTGCGAACTGAACTTAGCCCGTAAAGGTACGATGCAAATACGTCTTAAGAAACCATCAGAAGTATCATTGAATCGTGGTATGTCATTCGCACTGAATATTAATTTACTGTAATTCTTCAAGTCAAACGGATCTTTACCTTTTCGCTCCACTGATAACGGCTCACCTGTTACTAATTTCTTAAGTACAGATGTCTCATTGATGTAAGCCTTACTGATATCATCACCAATGTTTGCTAACTTCCCAAAGATTTCAGCGGTTTTAAATCGTTCATCCACTTCCCGGATGTCTAAGGACGATACGTTATCATTACCTAACATGTGTCTTAACATAGTTAGCAGCGTTGACTTACCATTAGAACCTTTACCTTTGAGGATAAAAAACTTCCCAATTTCATTACGTCTGTATAGTGTGTAGCCAAACATTTCTTCTATTAAACTACGAATTTTCCTATCCTTAGTAGATATTTTATCTAGCATATGATCAACCGCTTCACAGTAAGACTCTTCGTTATATCTAACTGGCAACTTATTAGTTGATATAATTTTAGGCGAGTGTGGCATGAGTATGTCATCAACGTAGTCATAGATACCATTAGCGAATACGATGTACCTCGTATCACTGAACTGTTTGACTGGCGCTTTTAACTTTATGTAAGCTAACACTTCTTGTCTGTTATTGCGTTTGAGTGTAGGTATTTCTTTTATCATGAAGCGTTCGATATGATCATCGCCTAGGACATACACACCAGCTTCATAGATATGTAAGTTGTTTTGAATACTGATGATGTTGTACTCATTAATGAGATAATCTCCAAACTTATCATGTAGAAACGTCTTACCTTCGTAAAACGACTGTTTCTTAAATGCTTCATCACGAAGGATAGTTTTAAGTTCTCTTGGTTTAAGCGGTTTAATAGCTAGGTATTCGTTGATAATTTTAATCGTTTCTGCAATTTCATCTTTAGATAAGCTATTCCGCTGCAATTTTAAAATGTAGTTGTAAAAGGTTTGATTTCGATTACCTTCGCTGATACCATTTAAACCCTCACCAGCATCTTCATCACTTTTCTGTTTTCTTAGCGGTAATAACCATGCAGGTAAATCAGTTAGTTCATCTGCTTCAGTAATTAATTCACGCTTATCACCATCTATTTTAATTGGGTCAGCAGTCCACTTACTACCGATTTTATAATCAGTCAACATATCGATGTTACTGAACCATTTAATTTTGTTGGAATTAATAGATGAGTTCTTAAAGTAAAAATGTATACCGTTAGGTGTTTCTCTCGAGATAACTGGTATTTCCTTATCTTCAAGGATATCAAGTAGTAACTCAGCTTGTTCAATGTCATCGATGTCAACCATGACTACATCATCTTTTAAGATACCAACGAACGAATCTGATTTACGCACTGTTTCAAATGCTAGGAATTTTGCTTTGTCTTTTGGCTTACCAGCATGCTTGCCGTTACCTCTTAAGAAGCCTTTGTATAATAGATCATTGACTGTTTGCTCTGACAAAGAGTAGCACCTCCTTTCTATTATGGAATTATTATCAATTTCAATATATAATTCTCCATATGGAGGCGATTATATTGAAAGAAGAATCATTAAAATATATATTGAAAGTAATACAAGTAAATTCTGAAAAAGATTTGAGTAGCTTCATTTTCGACATTGGAATTGATAAAGATGAAATTATCAGTCTTTTATCAGAACTTGAAAAACTTGAGTATATATATGTTCCAGAAGGTCGAGATGTAATAATACAAACCTACGCCGGTCCAGAAGTTGACCCTGATATTAAATTAACCTATTCTGGAGAAAAGTTTTTGGACGATAAACAAGCTGATTACAAATCGATACTTAAATTAATTAAAGATAATAGATTACAAGATGATTCTCTTTCGTATCTAACGAGATATGATTTCTCTAATGATTTAAGAGCATTACAACATGAAGGCGTAATCGAAACAAGTAATGGTAAAAGTATTATCGCTTATTTTGGTGATGACGGTTTGATTATTCACCCTTCTATTTTCATTACTGTAAGTGGTCAAAGAATGTTAGGAGATATAATGGATAAAGAGCGCGGAACAAATTACAATTTTAACGGTGGAAATATCAATTTTAGTAATAATAATTCGGGAACTATAAATCAAAACCAAAACAACTTGAATCAAATCAATTCTCAAGCAGAAATGTATGAATATGTTCAAGATGAAATGGGAAAAAGAGATATAAGAACACTTATAGAATTACTTGAAGAAATCCAAAGAGGAGAAGATAAGAATACCTTATTAGATCGCTTCAACGGATTCTTACAAAAGTACGCACCAATTGGAAATTTATTAACAACCTCAGCTGGATTTATCCATAATAACCTTCCACAAATTATAGAAAAAATAAGTACTTTCCTTTAAGCAAGCTTAACCGCTTGCTTTTCTTATACTTTCAGTTTAGCCAATTCTTCCGCATTAAAACCTTGAAACTCATATTTGATACCGTCAGCGTCTGTAACTTCAATTACTGGCATTGACTGGTACCCTAAATCCTCTTTAACATATTTTAAAGCTTCTGAACTCTCTTCTACATTGACTTCTGTATAAGGTACATTCGCCCACTTTAACCAGCGCTTTACGTTCTCACAAATTCCACATTCATACTTTGAAAACACTGTTACTTGTTTAGTCATAATTTATCCTTCCTTATCTGTGATTGAGATAGCAGAAACATTCTTACCAACCGACTTCTCGATAAAATCCTCTGCATTATCAATCAATATGCTGTCAATTCTTTGCCTTTTTGTTAATGGTAAGTCAGAGTATGTAATAGGAAAATGAATGCTCAAACCCATATCTTTTGATAAGTCATAAATGTGCTGCGCTTGCTGAAACGTGCTACAAAGGATATATCCTTTATTTTCACTAGCAAGCTTAATCATGTCGTAAGTTTTCCCTTGACCTCTGCCTTTATAAATAACTTTCATAATTATCCACATCTCCAAATGTTTTCTTGATTTCAATCTCAACAATTTCAGTCTTTAAATCTTTGTGTATCTTATCCGTCACATGCTGCTCGTTTTTAGCTTCGATGTTTTGGTAGGTGTGTTTACCATCATTAGTTATTACAACTGCGTCATACGTCATTATTTTCTGTTTTCTCCACCATTTTCGTAAGTTGCCAGTAATTCAGAAATTTTGGTTGGCTCTTCGTCAGACCATTTAACTTCAGGGAGGTTGTCTTTTTCGATTAATGAACTATCGTTTACCCATGTATCCCAAACCTCAATATTTTCATACTTTTATGGAGCACCCTCATAAACGTACAATTCACCGTCATAATCTCTTGCAAACCACTCGAACCCATCATGTTTCAAGTCTTTCAACAAGTTCAACCGACCTTTGTACACTTTGCCTTTATATACACCAGCAATTGGCTTCACAGGTAGTTCAGTCTTAAACACTGGTCCACCGTCTGCATACGCTATTACAGTTTCAATTGGTTTCTTATCATCATTATCTTGCAACTCAATCAATGTCATTACAGCATAATTGGCTAAGTCCATTAGCGTATCTTCAATACGTTCATCATCAACACGCTGGTCTTTAGTTGCGAGTGATTTCAAACGATTGGTTTTGTCAGAGATACGTGTAATTGCTGAGATAATACCTAGTTCAGCAAAGGTTTGACCGAATGCGTCACCATAGTCGTGGTTTTTAGCGCTATATAATTCAGACATTTCAGTTATGATATTATTGAATTCTCGTTGTTTGTCCATTTCAAACTCTCCTAAGCTCTTACTTTCTTAATCATCTGCCAAGATACTTTTGAACCGCGTGTTGCGATGTTTCTAAAAGTGATTACTTCTTTAGCTCGTTTACGCTTTTTAGCTTCAGTTGTTTCATCACGTAACAGTAAGTCATCTTGGTAATAATCTTTAAATCTTAAATATTCAACCCAACTGGATAGGACGACTTCATTCCGTTCAATGCGGCTGATACGATCATCGCTTGTTTTCAAATCAATAGCTGCTTGTTTACGTGTAATTTCTCGTTGAGCACGTAATTTCTTAATCCGATTACCATCAACCAACCCTACTGTATTTAGTCGCTTTTGGTATAATCGTAAATTTTCTAAACTGTTCCAATCATATCCATATACTTTCCCAATCGCTTTTTGTAAGTTATTGGATAATTTATTTGTTTCTTTGGAAGTTGCAATCCATTGATATGGTATGTCTGCTTGTTTAGAAATTTCTGCTCCCGTAACACCATAGTTAAATTGTAGTAAATCGAATGTATCGAATACCGTATATCCCATTCTTAATCCCTCCTATATTTTTAAAATGGCAACATGTCATCTGTAAGTTCATCCGGCTTAATATAATCAATTGTTTTGGCTTTAAAATCATTAATCCGACTCCATGCTTCAGCAATGTACCAGGTATAGTCTAAATACTCTGGTATTGTCTTACCTCGAACGTCACCATTATCGATAAACACCAACTCTGGTATACCAGCTATTGAATGTAACCCATTCGATTTAACAGCTTTTAATTCATTGTGCTGTAAGCTATCTGAAGCGAATACCCTGTATACTTTACCTGTATACTCTAAGTACCCATATCTAGCCCCAATGCTTCCATTCGGCAATCTAACGACTTTTTGAAAGTCCATTAAGTCATTGCTTGAGAATATCGTTTCTTCTGGTTTCTTACCATTTAGCAAATATTCAACTACCGCCTTATTCAATATTGGCAAGTCATTGTCATACTTACTCAACTCTTTGGTATACGCACCTACTCGATGCACCTCGTCACCAATCAAAATATAATTATTTACATCTTTTAATATCACACGATCTATTTCTTTGAAATCTAATTTGATACCGTATAAATCTTCCCATTCAGCACATATCTCATCAATCACATCAAAGTCATCATATTCAATCAAAATACCGTCTGTGTTGCTGAACAATATCCTGCAGTCGTCTGCTAACATTTCCATGAGTTCTACCAGCAATACTTGACCAGTCGCTACTATACTGTTACGCATTTTAAGGTCATACAGTTTGTTAAAGTTATCTCCCATCGCTCCGTAAGTATTATTGATTAGTTTTTTATATGCCTGTGCTTTTCGCTTATTACCTACATCCTTGTAAGCCAATCGCTTATCATAAACTTCATTAAATTTATCTCGATTCATTAAGTTCCTACTATATAAGTCATACTCAATCATCAGCGTTGGGTAATAACTAATAGCATCTATCAGTAAGTAGTTACCCTTACTGTTCATCGGTTCAACACAACCGTGTATACCACCGCCAGCTATTCGATGCTGAACACCTTGCTTCACGTAATAGGTTTCCTGGTCTTCATCAAATATACCCTCAAACCAATCTGCTATTTCATTCGCCATATCAGTGTTAACTTCTGGCAGTATTAAGTCATACTTATCAGCTTGTTCTTCGCCTAGTCCTTGTCTAGCACCAAATACTAAACTAGCCAATTGGCTATAAGACTTGCTGATATGCTTAAGGTTTAATTTGAAGCTGTTTAAAATTTCTAGTTTTGTTTCGAATTCCTCGACATCGTCCATGAATACTTCAATGGTCTCAGATACGTCATGCCTACAATAAAATTCTGTTAACTCAATTTCTTTTTCAGTTAATTTCCTATCTAAATTGAAATCGACTTGTGTTTCTTCAATATCATGACCAGCATGTGCTTCTGATTCTTTCAATGAGCGTTTAGGTTTTTGAACGTCATAAACATTTAGCGAAAATAGCTTGAAGTCGTCTGTGTATTGCCAACCAAAATTGTCGCCATTGATAATGTAGTCAGATATTGCGTATGGATTAATACCTAGCAATATGCCCTTTAAAATGTATTGGTCATAGCCTTTAATGTTGCTACCTATCCAAACGCCTTTAATGTGCTTCTCGTACAATCTTGATAATGCAGCAGTGTCATTCACTATCACAATTGGCTCTGTATATGGTATCTCTACCACACACAGCCAATCATGTTTAAATACTTCAAAATCAATAAACAACATAATTATTCAACTTCAAAAATGTCTGTGATTTCGTAAGTGTCGTAACCTTTCTTGTTCTCGCCTTTCTTTAATAAATATTCGAATTGCCCATCAATATCCTTGTAAATAGTTTTGATTAATTCTGCATATTGAGAGAATGACTCAAAATTAACTTCGGACTTGTCTGCATCCCATAGGTTACGCAACATAGTGTTTGCACCATTTACTTGCATACCGAAGTAATCAACTGATGGGTTCATTACCTGGTTAAAGAAGATTAATTGATTCTTATAACTACCTTCCAAAATCTTGAAGCGAATAGTCATCATTGGATCACCTTTTTTGGTTTCCTTCAGTTCCATTTCAACCACCTCAACTTCGTATTCCCCATTTGGAATCTCTGGGAAATCTCCACCATTTTCAGCTGCTTCATTTACTGCTTCTTGTAATGCATCTAAATCTAAGTCTTTATCAAATTTATTCCAGTTAGTCATAATATATTTCCTCCTATGTTATCTATTAGCTACGACGACTTCTGCGACGGCGACGAGTTGTAGTTACTTCCTCTTCTTCGTCCTCAGGTTCTTCTTGTGATGTTTTACGTGAGCGACGTGCACGCTCAGGTTTTTCTTCTACTTCTTCATCAGTATCTTCTGCATCATCTGACTCTTCTTCATCTTCTGTGGGTTCATCAGCAGTCTTACGAGTACGTCGCTTGCGTGCTGGCTTCTCTTCATCCGGTTCTTCTTCTGTTTCGGTATCAATTTCTTCTTCACTTTCTTTAGTTCTACGTTTACGTTTTGGCTTTTCCTCTTCAATTTCTTCAGATACATCTTCAGCCATTTCTACATCAGATAAATCTTCCGGTGCTTTACTCTTACGGGTACGTGAGCGTTTAGGTTTTTCTTCTGCTACTTCTTCGGTGTCGGTATCATCTTCATCAACAGGCGTTTTACGGCTATCTTTATAAGTTTTCTTACCTTTTTGGGCCTTCTCAAGCTCACTTACAAATTGGTCATAGTCTAAATCAATTTCATCTGTTTTAAATTCAATACGGCTACCACCAAAACTATCTTTGTCTGAATTTAATACCAGCACATGATCATCATCAGCATTAATATAAGCTCGAATTGTCATATCAACTGTTCCAGATAAGAAATTGGCTTGCTTGTCATTAATGTTTGGTGCATAGTGGTTAATTTCAGCACCACCTTTTAACTTAGTGGTTTCTACCTTTTCTTTACTGATATAAATGATTTGGTAACCTAACATTTTTAGTCGTTTAATCGCATTGTTAAATTCTGTTTTGATTAGGCCCCAGCCTTTACCCCATTCACCATCAGACTCATGCTCCCAACCTTGTTGGTCAAATACATAAGTACGGCACAGCTCATATAAATCTTCTACTAAGTCAATCGCTACAGCTTCAAAGGTATTTTCTTCAGATGTTAAATCTGCTACTGTATCCAAGAATTCTTGCCATCCGTGTTCCGTTTTGATACGACGGCCCTCTTTGATTTTCTTATCAGCTACAGCTACGACTGGTGCAGTTGTGTTGTCTGTATTACCGTCTGTGTTGATGAACAGTACGTTTTCTACGTTATCTACGAACGTACTCTTTCCTACATAAGACTCTGCATAGATCCAAAAGTCTGGTCTAACATCAATCTTTTCTTCACGTCGTTCATTTTTAGGTAATGCCATTAATATCTCTCCTTTTTCATCTTGAATTGCGTCTAAGTAATTAGGTGGTGTGCCAAACTTGCCCGCTAACGCTCTGCAAGCGAAACACTCTTCATGTGGATCACGTACCCACTCTTCTGAACCACTAGCAATTTTTTCTTCAATCTCATCAACCGTATTAATGAAGTAGATATACTCCATATCGTCATAGTCAATTGGTAGGAATGTTAGTTGTTGTCCGTCCATTGTTTCCATTAGTCGTTTACGAAACTCATTTGTAGTTTCCTTTTTCTTACGTCTAATCGATGTTTTAGGAATAAATAGATAAGACAAATCTCTAACCTTATAATCCAATTGTTCTAGTTGCTCTTTATAAATGTGTAACTGACCTGATGTTGCGTAATTTTTAATCGAATTACTATATTTAAAATCCACAACTGATACTGTTCCGTCTGGGTGATGTGCCATTAAGTCGACAAAACCTATAAAATTATTTGTGTTGATCCTGTATTCATGTTCGAATTCAGCACCAGCAAACATCACTTTTAGAAACTCAACCGCTTTGGGTATCCAGTACTCTAATTTAATTTGTTCTTCAATCATTAAATTATTTAGGCCAGGAAATGTATCTAAGTATTCTTTGACAGCTATATCAACATTTTCGGTTTCAATTCCTTTATGCATTGCTGTTCCAATAATTAATGGGTTAGCAGCATTGTCATAATCTGGTAACTCTGTTAACTTATCCAAATACCTAAGCTTAAAGTGGTAAGGACAACGCTTATACAGATCTACACGGCTGTAACTATATTTAGTCACTTATACTCACCTACAATCCAAGCTTACGTTTGATGATTGCAATCGTTCTATCTGATAAGCTTAATAAAGTTCTTTTGATTCCTTCACTGTTAACATCGAATTGTCTACTTCTTAAACTGTTAACTTCAACTTCTAACTCAGTGTTCATTGTTAAATTATTTAATTTATCTGATTCACGAATAAATTCATATTTATCATCATTGGATAAAAAGAAAAGTAATTTATTAATACTCTCTAAAACTTCTATACATCTTTTAATACTCACGATTTCACCCGCCCAACTTAGTTAACTCATACAACTTAGTATCAAAATCTTCTTTATTTTCAAGTGCTTTCCAAACTTCTTCTTCAACTGTGCCAAGCGTTTTATACTGATATACAGATACTTTATTCTCTTGACCATTTCGATACGCTCGACCAAGTGATTGTTGATAGTCACCGTAACTGTAAGTTGGTGTGTAATAAATAACTTCTGAACAGTACTGCAGCTCGATTCCAGCTGAACCGGCTTGATACTGAACCAATGTCACGCTATTGGTTACATCCGGCCAATCTGTTTTATCTGGTAAGCTAAACTTTCCACCACTCACTTGATAAATTTTCTTGTCTTGTTTTTTAGCTATATCTAGCAAATCTTCTACTTCCTGTTTAAAGTTATAGAAAATTACTACATTTCGACTGGTGCCTTCCAAGAAGTCTTTGGTGTAGGCTAGCTTATCTTTCTGATTAGCATAGTATCTTAGGCCACTTAGCAACTTAGCTGAACTGTCATAGTCCACATCATCTAATACTCTGTCCTTCTTGATTACACGGTATTCTTTTGATGGCTTAAAGTTGATGAATTGATATGTGATATCCGGTAAATCTAATGCCTCGTTCTTGCTGATCGTTACAGATACTGATTGGTACATTTTTTCCAGCTCATCTTCATTTCTGTAACCAACAACTTTTTGAAATTGCTGTGCACCAAATTTCTGGTACTCCATGATTGCAAACTCACGGTTAAACTGTGTTTTGTTCTTAGCAAAACCAAACATTTTGAAATAGTTGATTGCATCACCCCAACCATTTGGCATTGTGGTAGCTGATAATAAACAGAAATGAGTTGAATATTCTGCTAATTTAAATGCAGCTTTACCACGTTGGCTTGTAGAATTTTTAGCCATGTGACATTCGTCAAATAGTACATAATACCCTTTGAACTTAGCCCAATTCTTAGCGACTGAACCCCAAGACAATAAGGCGTATTCGATGTCAACTTCGTAATGGTTAGCAATAAACTCTATCTCTCTATCCCAACCGCCTTCTTTGATTTTTGAAGGTGGTGCAACCACTAATAACGGCTCATCCTCACGATATTTGAGATAATGATGAATACCCATCATGGTCTTGCCTGTACCTGTGTCCGCTGCAATAATATAATTGGGTTTAGACTGATTTAAAATTCTCTGTTGGAAGTCGTATAGTAAAGTCTCTTTAGCCACTTACTCACTCCTTTAAATCCAGTAACGCTCGTTTGTGTTCTTCGATTGCTTTGATTAGGCTTACCTTTTCTGTCGAAAGCTCAACATGATTACGTTCTGTTCGTTCCAATTCTTCTTCGACATATTCTAAATGTCGTTCAAAATCATCAATTCTCGATTCAAGCGTATATTTCACACTTTCAGTCATATTAATTCCTCCATTCTTAACACATTTAGCACTTCATCTAGTGACTTAGCTACCATACTCACACCACCAGCTTTTCTAATTTTTTTAAGCTTAGATTTTTGCAATGCACTAACCACGCCACCTTTAGGTTTCTTAACTTCGATAGCAACAAATACACCATTCACACAAGCCAATATATCTGGCGTACCTGCTGGCACTGAACCGCCTAAGGTCTTTATATGGTAAGCACCTATATTGTCTAGATAGTGCTTAATTTCGTTTTCAACTTGCTTTTCAGGTAGGACCATGACTACACCTACTTAGCAGTAATACGTGCGTATCCTTTACGCTTTGTCACTTTTGGATAATCCTCCAACAATTCTTGGTGTAATTCTGGTTCTTTCTTCTCCAACAATTTAATGTCTACTGATGTTGCTTCTGTTGGTTCTACATAAGTAATTTTTACGAAGTCATTATCGATTGATTTAATGTCGTATTCCTCCATCAATTCTTCGATATATTTTCTGTTTTGAGCATCAATTTCTTTTAGCTGCTTCATACTTTTACTCACTTCAGAAATCTTTTGCATTGCGCCTAACGCATGTTCTTCAAATTCCATTAGGTTATTTTCTGCCGTCATCATGTACACTCCTTATATTTGTGCTATAATTTTGATAAATAATTTTCTTTAGGCACCTTCTGCAAAAGGTGTCTTTTTTAATCCAAAATTTCCTTTTCCCAGTGATCCACATCGTAAATACTTGCTAGATCTTTAGCTTCGTCCTCGTCCTCTGCATCAACCTTGACGGTACCTGTCAACTGCACTTCAAAAGTCGGCAGCTCTTTTTCTTCTGGGTACCATTGCATCTCATCTAAATCGTATGTACCTCTCATAGTTACGCCTCCTTATGAATAATTTTGTGCCTTGAGAACTATGGGTATCGTGTGTAAATCTTTTAAAATATCGTCATAATGCTCATTGATTGCTTCGATATCTTCTAGATGCACTACATCGCCACTTTCAGCATATGCTTTCACTGATATTTCAATCTGTTGTTGGCGCTGTTCTTTAGTCCATTCGATAGTTTTTGTTTTCATGTTTATTCCTCCTCAATCCATATAAACAGGTCAGCGGTCTTTGCATATTGATAAGCCTTATATGCATTCCCAACTAAAGCCCAAAATAATAGTGTTGTGATTAGATCGTTTAAGTTGTACTCAATCGCTGATGCCCAACCAATTAAATATGCTACTGTCACGAATGACCAATATAAGAATTTCTTACTATCATGATTCATTTTCTTCATCCTCTCTAAACTCATTAATATCTATACCTAATGCGTCTGCTAAATTGCAAGCCGTTGAAAATTTCATATCTTCCTGATCTCCATTAACTATTCTTGTTAAAGTTGTATGACTAACTCCTATTTCTTTACCTAATTGATTTAATGATTTGTTTGAGTTAGATACTATATGTTGTAGTTTGATTTTATTAATCATTGTTATATTTACCTCCAAACATTTGTTTGCTACTACATGTTGTGCATTAACGTTGAACCGTGTTATAATCTATGCGACAACGAAAACCTTAGAAATGGTGATCCAACTCCCCGTGCTGGGGGACCATTATAGATTTTTGATGTCAAAATAAAAATGAAAGTGAGGTGATACTCCTGAAAAAGATTAGAATCAAGACTCCGTCTAAAGCTAAAATCAAAAGAGATATTAGACGAGCAGTTACTAAACAGTTACGATGCCCTAATTGTGGCCACAACATTCCAACATCTTCTATGTCGACAGTTAGATGTTCCCAATGTGGTTTCACTTTTAAATGGTCTTAATCAATTTCTTCAAATTCGATTTGAATGAAATATTTACTCACTCGCCCAATCACTACGCCAATAGTGATTAAGGCGAGTGTTTTTATTACGTTTTTCATATTGAAATTCCTTTCTTTGGTATAATCCTCCTTATAGAAAGGAGGTGAGTGGTTGAAACTGAATAAAGATTTAATTCGCTTATTGTTGCTTGATTTAGAATCTCAGGAGAGTAATAGTTCTTTTGGTTCAAATGAAATAGACGAATTCTCAGTTCGCAACAACGTTTCTGTTGATGAAACACTATATGTAATTGATAGACTAATAGAAGCAGGATATATTAAAGGAGATATTAAATATTCATCAAATCAGCCTTATTTCTATTACATATCAACGATTACCTATCTAGGTCATGAATTTTTAGATACCATTAGAGATCCTAAAATTTGGATTGAGACTAAGAAAGCTGCCTCAACATTTGGTTCTGTATCATTGGATATACTTAGTCAAATTGCTACAAACCTCATATCGAGAAGCTTAGGATTGTAATGATTCACAAAGCTCCCTAACGAACTCCAGTAACTCTTTCTTTAATTTAACTTGGTCTTTGGGAGATTCACCTTCTGTATTCAATACTATAGTCATACACCCTTTGAAATTTGGGTTCTTAGACACATACTGTTGTGATTCAGAAGCTTCACTTACATATATATAATTTTTTGACATATAAATTTTTCCCGCCTTTTTAATTCAAACCACGTTCTAACAGATCTTGTTGACGAAGGTTTGATAAATTCTCCGATAAACGATGACCATCAATAACAATTTTCTTTTCTTTCACTCGCCCTACTACCACACCGACTACCAATCCTGTGGTAAATAGTGCGAGTGTTTTTATTGTGTTTTTCATTATTTATACCTCCTGAACTAAGTAAGTTTGAATGTCCAATATTTCCTTCAATCTCGGTAAATCCTGTTTAAACGTCACTGTTCTACTACCTGCAGTCGCAAATTCCTTATTCTCGTTAAACCATAGAATCGGAATCACATCATAAAGTGAATCTTTTCCTGTGCGCTTGTGATAACCACGATATGGACTGAAATAAGATGGATTTTCATCCACAAATTCTCTGAAATCTCGTAAGAAGTTTGATACATTTTTTTGATTAATTAGCACCTTTATATCTTTGGCGTACACATATGGACTGTGCATAGCCCTTACTTTTACTACTTCCACACTGGCATCCTCCTTTAATTTCCTGTTTTCTCATATTGCGTTTCTAATTCGTCTTTCAAAATCTCTTTTATTTGCTCAATACGACTAGGTGTTGTTCTTGAACCTTTAAGTAACTCCCCAAGGTAAGCTGGAGAAATACCCATTTCTTTAGCTAATTTAGCTTGTGACCAATCCTTTTTTACCAAAGCTACTTTGACTTGTTTTTCAAATGACATTCTTTATTACTCCTTTCTATTGATTATTTTCCACAGTAATTTTCTAATCCCATTGACACACAATGGAAAATATTCTATTATATAAGCATAGGAAATAAGCATAAAAATAAACGCATGTTTAATGGCTGTCTTGGCGGACTTTGTTTATTAAATAAGCTGGTTTTTATACGCTTAAATATCTTGCTTATGAAATGAGTATAATTGATTATTTTCCATTAGTCAACACTTAAATGGAATATTTTCCATTTTATTTTTCATGAGCTAGAAAATAGGAGTGGAAATAGATGAGTTTACTAGCAAATATAAAGGAATTAGCTATAGCTAAAGGTATGACTATTGCTGAGTTAGAAAGGAAACTCAACCTTAGCCAAGGTAGTATTCGTAAATGGGATACAACTAATCCGGGGATTGATAAAGTTCAATCAGTAGCAGATTTCTTTGGTGTGTCAATTGATGAATTATTAGGAAGGGAAGAAAATACTAAACATCCTAATGTTCTAGCAGCACATATTGCTGATGACGTAACTCCCGAAGAAATGGAGGAGATTTTAAATTATATTAATTATATAAAATCGAAAAGGTAGTGATTAATTGAATGAATTAGAAGTGATCATGTCAAAGTATGATGAGTTCGAATTTATTTTTAAAAGCGATATGCCACCAAAACTTTATGGATATATAGATAATGAAACAATTTATATTAATGACAATATATCTTACGAGGATAAAGTAGCTACTGTTATGGAAGAAGTTGGACATTATCATATGACTATTGGTGAAATTATAGATTATTCGGACATGAAAGAAGAATATAAGGCTAGGCTGTGGAGTTATGAGCAATTAATTTCTATAGATCGATTGAAAAAATATCAGATGTCTAACGAACCTGTTCACGATTATGAAATAGCTGAAGATTTTGGCTTACCAGTGAATGTTGTAGTTGATGCGATTAGAATGTTTTTTATCAAAGATATAATTTAGGAGGATTTTTGATTATGAAGAAAATAGTTTTATTGGGTATGTCAGTATTTTTATTAGGTGCTTGTGGAAGTAACACAGAAAATGAATCATCTAGTAGTTCTTCTGCTGAAGCTACTGTTCAAAGTACCAATAACAAAACAAACACTAAAGATGTCGGTAACGGGCTACTCGAAGAAGTTGGACAGTATAGTACTAAAGATGGTTCTAAAACTACTTTAGAAGCGATAGCTAAAACCAGTGACAGTAATGAAATAGTTGAAGGTGTAACTGTAGAGAATATAACTGTCAAAATTATGTCCGTTACAGATATTGATGAAGACTATAGTGACATATACAGCAATATGGGAATATATGACGGCGATTATATGATTCAAGTAACCTATGACATGAAAAATGAAACACCTTATACTTTACAATCTATCTCAACACCAGTTCTAATCACTTCTAGCGGTGAACAAATTACGTTCAACAATATACTTGGAGATTATGAGCTATTATCCGGAGGGACTACTTACCAAAGTGGTGCAATTGGTAAAATTAATAATCCTGAAATTGAAGAATTGACAATAAATTGGGATATTACCCAAGAAGATGATGAAATGACTAATTTAGAAACTGAAGCTGTTAATATAAAATTCTAAATATAAATAGCCCTACATCATAGCGGGGGTGGTGAGTAGGGACAAATGACGTATGCAAGGAAGTTAAGGAGATGAATCTTATGGAAAATCAGATAAAAGTAGTAATGATTCCTGATAATAGTAGAGTTGTTATTAATTATGGAACAGATAATGATAAAGATTTTAACATTGGTACTGAAATAGTAGTGTATGAACCTGGCCCTGATATTAAAGATCCAGATACAAATAATGTAATTGATCAATATGCCATTGTAAAAGAAAAACTAACTATAACTGAAGTATATGAAAATTATGCTGTTGCTCGAAATGAAAAAATAATGGCAATGCCTTCATTAGCTACCGCAATCGCTTCACCCATGCTAAAGAATAGACAACAGAAGAAATATGAGACCATTAATGTTAATGAAGAAGAAAATTTACATCTTAATCTAGAAAATCCAATTATTAGTATAGGAGATTTAATTAGAATCGTTGATTAATATATTGACACGGTAAAATAAATATTTTAGAATAAGGGTAACTGAGATGATTTCCTTAAATGGAAATTGCTAAAGAAACTCCCTTATCTAAATGTAAGGGGGTTTCTTTGCGTTTAAAATGAAAAATAAAAAACATCCTTTTCAGGACTACGAAAAACAAAAAAATATTTTGATTAATGACAGAAATCTAATAATTGATGATGAAAAAGTTCTTGATCTTGTATTGAAAGACTATTCCTACTATGCAATTATAAATGGTTATAAGGATATTTTTTTAGAGCCTAGTAGTTCAAAAGAAAAATTTAAAGCAGGCACTACAATTTCAATGTTATATCAAGTCTATTGGATGGATCTAACAATGAGTAATTTAGTGTTTAAATATAGTTTACTTGTCGAAAAACGGCTTAAGTCAAGATTAGCTTACCTCATTGGAGACTCATTTGGAGACACAGAAGAACAATATTTACAAAAAAAGAATTATAGTCAGGCCCCTTATCATAGAGGGAAATTATCTAAAGTTATTGATGAAATTAAAAATAAAAAAGAATCAGATCGTTCAGCAAAACATTACATGGATACTGAAGGAAATTTACCCCCTTGGGTTGCCACCAAGGCAGTAAGTTTTGGAGTTGCATATATCTGGTATCAAATTCTTAGAGATATACCTAAAAATGAATTAGTCTCAAAATTTATTAATACAGATTACAGAATGACAGTTGAAAATAAAAAAGACTATTTCTATAGACTTATCAGCCAAGTTTATGAATTTAGGAATATTTCTGCTCATGGTAACAGGATTTTTGATTTTCAATTCCAAGAAAAATATGAGATGAAACGTATCTATTTAGAGAGTACAAATACTTTAGATTTATTTGAAAATGAAAATCGAAACGGACTCTTTTCAGTAATCTACTCTATTATTACCTTACTTGATGACCCATACGCACTCAACAACTTCTGGAATGAAGTAATAAATTATTTTGATAATTATTCAAGACCTGAATTTAATTTTAATGGTAAAGATGTATTCCAATTATTTGGAATATCTCTTCAAAGTTTAGCTAAACTTGAAGAATATGTTAAACAAAAAATAGATATAATTTAAAGAATATTTTAGATAAAAAACGCCCCACTCTACACTTTGGAAGGTCGAAGAGTGAGGCAATCTGAAGTTTTAACAAAACGCACTAAGTGTGTGCTTTTTGTATACCTATATTTTACCATAAGAAAGGAAGATTTGAAATGTGGTCAGAAAAAACACCTAACGGAAAAGTAAAATTTGTTGAACGATATAAAGACCCACTAACCGATAAAATGGAACGTGTAAGTGTGACAATGGAAAAGAATACAGCAAGCATTAGGAAGCAAGCTACTGCAATTTTAAATGAAAGAATTGAAGAATTGATAAACGCACCACAAAGTGGTTTAACTTTAGAGGATATTGCAAATGATTGGTTTAAAGTACACAAGCAAAATGTTAAACAGTCAACTGCCCAGCGAACGGCTAACAATATAAAATTGTTAACCAATAAATTTGGTAACGTTAAATTTGAAAAATTAGCAGCAAATATAATTAATAACTACTATTTAGAGTTGTTAACAGATGGTAGATATAAATATTCGTCAGTTGTACTCGCCAACAACACATTGAAACAAATAATAAAATTTGCTTTGAAGTATAAAGGGATTGACCAACATGTGTTGCTAGACCTGCTAGAAGTGCCTAAAATCAATCGGTCTGAAAAGAATAAATTGAAGTATTTAGAGCCTGATGAACTAAATCAAATTATTGACTATTTTAAAAGTGAAGATAATGAAGAATATGCTCGTATGGCACTCATACAATCTGGGACAGGTATGCGGTTTAGTGAAATGGTGTCTTTGAATTTTGATGATGTTAATTTAGAGGAACACACGCTTGTTGTCAGCAAAAATTATGACCATGACCATAAAATATTTACCGCTCCTAAAAACGGTGATGATCGTGTGGTATTTTTTAATGATGATGTGAAAAAGGCCTTAACTGAACAAATCCAACACGCTAAATTGAAAATGATAGAAACGAATAAAAATAGAGAACAACGACTATTATTTGTAGGCAACACTGGCTATCCTATCAGACCTGCACAGATGAATGTTAGCTTAAAAGGCATTATAAGCAAGCCTGTGAGCACCCATTACTTTAGACATACATTCATATCCCTTGCTGTTCAGAACGGCGTATCAAAGGAAATAATCGCTGAACAGGTAGGTCACGCCGATACCAAGATGATTGATAAGGTATATGCTCACTTTACGAAAAAAATGCGAGCACAACAAAAAAACGCAATGCTCAATTTGAACATTGCGAAGTAGTTTGCCCCTTATCTGCCCCTTAGGGAAACAAGAGAGCTTATAAACGTTGATATATCAACGATTTATTCAGCAGCTACTGGATAAACTGATACTTGTTTTTGGTCACGGCCTTTACGTTCGAAGCGAACGATTCCGTCAACTTTAGCAAATAAAGTATCGTCTCCACCGCGTCCTACGTTTACACCTGGGTAAATTTTAGTACCGCGTTGACGGTATAAAATTGAACCACCTGAAACTTCTTGACCATCAGCACGTTTAGCACCTAAACGTTTTGATTGAGAGTCACGACCATTGGCAGTAGACCCGCCCCCTTTTTTGTGGGCGAAGAATTGTAAATTAAATTTCAACATGGGATAACCTCCTCTAATATTTCGTTGTTTTGGATACATGTATAAAGTCACCGTAATTGGCTTCAACGTCTTCAGACAAGGCCAAATAGCAACTTGTTAATAACATTTGAGCAAGTTCACCTTGCTCCGTAGAGAGATCCTTTGTTAACTCAACATACAAGTAACCGCCATTTTCTTCATCGGCTTCAATAAGTGGCTCGATACTTGCCATACGTGTCAGGTTATTCACTGTCGATAAAACGACTGCGGATACTCCTGCACAGACAATATCTTGCCCATATTCACCTGCAAAGGCGTGGCCAGAAACTTCAAAGCTAACAAATTGATCTTTCTCGTCAGTTTTAAAAATTGCTTGAATCATATCATCACACTTTTAATTAAGCATTGATTGAGTCGATAACAACTTTAGTGTATGGTTGACGATGACCTTGTTTACGGTGAGAATCTTTTTTAGCTTTGTATTTGAAAGTAGTTACTTTCTTTTGACGACCTTGTTTTTCAACAGTTGCTTCAACAGTCGCACCTTCAACTAAAGGTGTTCCTACTTTAACATCGTCACCACCAACAAAAACTACTTGATCAAAAGTAACTTTGTCTCCTGCTTCTGCATTTAATTTTTCAATGTAGATAGCTTGTCCAGCTTCAACTTTAATTTGTTTTCCACCAGTTTTAATAATTGCGTACATCTAACGCACCTCCTTATATAGACTTAGACTCGCCACGACACGTGGTCTTTCGACACTTAAAATACGATATCATGCGCGGTTGCAGTGTGGTGCTCACACTTTTTACAACATCATATATACTACCAAATTAACCTAACCCCGTCAAGAAAATCATCATGATTAAGTTTAAGATTTCAAAAATCTAGCGTCTAACTCAGATTATTTTGCGAATTCAGTCGATGACTCAATTCTAGTTCCAATTTGTTTACCGAACACAATATCATGGGTAACAATCAGAATGGCTTTACCTTGGTCTTTAGCTAAGGCTGTGATAAGACTCCCGATTTGGTCAGCAGATTCTCTATCCAAGGCTGAAGTAGGTTCATCAAAACACAAGACACTTGGATTTAGCATTAAGGCTCTAGCAATCGCCACTCGTTGCTTTTGTCCACCAGACAATGTTGATGGGAAAACATCTGTTTTATCAGATAAACCAACATCTGCTAATAGTTTTTTACCATCTTCAATCAATTCTTCTTTGTTTTTAAGCCCTTGTGCTAAAGGTGCTTCAATCAGATTTTGAATCACGGTTAAATTCGGGAACAATTGATAATCTTGGAAAACCATGCCTAGTTCATTTTGATAAGCACGACGCTCACTATTTGAACTATAGACAGCTTTGGTGCCGTTATCTTTTGATAAGACCTTACCGTTAATTTCAATCGTACCACGGTCTGCTTCTTCAAGATTGTTGATAATACGCATGAATGTCGTTTTACCCGTCCCTGAACGACCTAGTAAAATCACAACTTCACCTGGATTGATTTCGAAGTCATAATCCTTAATGACTTGGTTATCTTTATAAGCTTTATTTAGTCCTGTTACTTTTAATGACATAAGATTACCTCCTTTTTACCATTTCAATTGGTTTTCAAATTTACGTAAGATGAATGTAAGAACTGCTGTCACGATTAAGTAAATCGCCCCTGCAACTAAGTATGGTACTAGAGACGCATAGGTATTCGCTGCAATATTCCCGGCTCTTAGTAACTCGCCAAGTCCAATCACATAAACTAATGACGTATCTTTTACTAGGGAAATCACTTCGTTCCCAATTGAAGGTAATACAATATTAACTACTTGCGGTAAGATAATTCTTCTAAAACCACGTATTTTACCAATACCTAATACAGAAATACTCTCATATTGGCCGTCCGGCACTGCTGAAATACCACCTCTAAAGATTTCTGCAAAATAAGCTGCATAGTTAATCACATATGCAAGGACAGCTGCTGGGAATCGATCCATAGCGATACCAATATATGGTAAACCGAAGAAGATCACCATCAATTGAAGCATTAGTGGACTACCACGCATGATGAAAACATAAGCTTCAATAATTGCTTGTAACCATTTTGGTCCAAACACGCGTAAGATTCCAATTAAGAAACCAATTGGCACTGATAGAATCAATACAATGACAAATAATAGTAGGGTTAATTTTAATCCATTTAATAATGAAGGCAATACCGTCATGACAATATTTGATGAGCCTGATGATTCAGAATCTTCACCGAACCATTTCGCTTCAATTTCAGCATAAGTCCCGTTTTGTCTTAATTCTTCAATACCTGCATCTACTTGCTCTTTTAATACAGTATCTGATTTTCTAAAACCAACACCCATCGGTTCAACAGATGTTTCATCTACAAAGTACTCATATTCATCTAAAGTCCCTTTTTGGTTTAGGGTATAGCGAGAATAGATATCCCCAGCATAGATAGCATCCACACGGTCAGCATCCAAATCAGTAAATACTTCATTATATGAAGGATACAAGACTGGTTCATCAGCTAATTGATTATATAAGTCATCTGGCCACTCTTGCATAAATGTTAAGGCTGTGGACCCAGACTGTGTGGCAATTGTTTTACCTGCTAAATCAGAAAGTTCTTCAATACCAGAACCTTTTTTACTAATAACCATTTGTCCAGACTCGATATATGGTTCAGAGAACAAGACCATTTCTTCTCGTTCTGGTGTGATCCCATAACCATTCCAGATCATATCAATATTACCTGAATTTAACTCAGTTTCTTTCATCGCCCAATCAATTGGTTGAAACTCTAAATTCCAACCATATAGGTCAGCTACTGCATTAGCCAAGTCGATATCGAAACCGACCAATTCACCAGACCCATCACGGAAACCCATTGGTGCAAATGTATCGTCTAAACCGATAACATAAGTTTCACCACTCGTATCCTCAGATTCAGTTGCTTTTACCGATGTTTGCCCTACAGCAAATGCCAGACCTATTGATAAAATAATTGATAATACAAAATTTCTAAATTTAAATTTCTTCATTGCTTCCACCCTCCAGTTAAATAAAAAAAACGTCCTTTTACACCAAACTGCCTTGGTATAAAAGGACGTGAAATAAACGTGGTTCCACCTTTTTTCATAGCAACCTCACGATTACTATCTCTGCATGTCAGTACTGACACAGTGATTAACGCTCACGCACGAATTATCTTTAATAATTTGCTCTTGGGTGTGTAGATACGATTTTTATACCTATTCTCAACTTCGCTAGGCTCTCTTTAATAAAAGGTTCGTACCCTCTTCCAATCAACACTTTTCATATTTGTAAATATATTATAATCATTTTTTAATTTTTAATCAAGCATTATTTTTCAAACCAAATGACTAATTTCTGAATTAGCCAAATAAAGATAAAACCTAAAAAGGCATTGAATAATAACGACGGAATATAGTTCTGACTTAAAAAATAATAATAGCTACTACTATGTATATCGATTAAGTAGTATAAAGCATAGATAAAATGCGTATACCCGGTATAAACAATAAGGATCCATAACCAAATCGTATAAAAGTTCATCGGGAATTTTTTAATAACCGTCCGAGTAAGGATTACTATCATGGGGAATAGGAATAAATTAACCCCAAGTATTGAAGAATAATAAGCGTCGTATATAAAACCTATGATAATACTTACAAGGAATATATTCGAATCATTCATTAAATAAACTGCCAATAAGGTAATCACAATCAGTGTAAATTGTGGGCTGATCTGAAAGCTTTCACTACCCAAACTATATGACAACATGGTCATCACGCTACCATCCAGTAATAGGATAAAGAACACAAAGATAGGGATCAAAAAGTTATCTTTAAAGAAATGTAACATACTGGCCTCCCCTACTCTGCTGTGTCTGTAGAGGCAGCAGAGGATTCAGCAGCCTGATCTTCACTATCAGCTGGTGCATCACTTGAACTTTCATTCAAGGTCATGATAACCAATACTGAACGGATATCTTTGAAGTCTGCAGCAGGTTTTACTCTCACTGACTGAGATAAACCAAAGTTATCAGAAGATACTGATGTTACTTCTCCAATGATTAAACCTTCTGGAGATACACCACCTAAACCACTTGTAGTGACCGTATTTCCTTCAGAAACTTGTGCATCATTCGGCACTTGTTTAAGGATTAATTCCTGTGTCTTCTCTTCATAGTCAGATAAAATCCCTGACACGATACTATCATCCGTTTGAATACTTACTGCTACGTTCTTCATTTGATTATTCTCAGTAATCAATAACTGCACTTTTGAACTCGTAGCAGAGACTTCCGTTACATGCCCTACAAGGCCACTCTCTGTCATCACGGACATGTTCTCTTCAATACCACTATTAGACCCTACATCAATTGTAATTGAGTCTAACCAGGTATCAGGGGATCTAGAAATAACAGAAGAAGCAATCACATTCTTACCAACTAATGAAGGTTGTAAATCAAGTAAGGCAGATAGTTCTTCATTTTCACTTTGTAATATCTTATTTTGAGCTTCCAGTTCCTCTAGTGAAGAAATTTGTCTTTTCAATCGTTGGTTATCTTCGTATGTGTTCATTAAATCGTTAATTGAATCTGTAAAGCGCATCATCGCATTCGTTGGTGTAGAAACAAATCTACCCACAACTGCGGTCACATCATTCACCCATAAAATTGGTTTGGGCATCTGTGATTGACTAAATATAGAGTAGGCAATCATACTGAATGAAGTGATGACACTAACAAGCAGGACAATTAATTTTTTATTCTCAAAAAATCGTCGCAATATTATCCATCCCTTCACTTACATATGGTATTTATTATAACAAAGTCTTAAGTTAATTTGTAATGTTTATCCATGCAAATCTATTCTTAATATTTATTTTAGGATAATCTTAAGGGCTCTACAATATATAGGACTGATGACTTCAAAAAAAGTCATTGGTCCTATATTTTTTTACAAAAAAAGAGGAATCTCCATTATCATAAAGTTAACGACAACCATGATAAGATAGGAGATTCCCCGTATGAATAAGTTTATCAATACCACGCTACAATTGAAAGATGAAAATATTGTTTTTGAGGATAAAGTTGAAGAAATGATAGTTAAGAATATAAAGTCACTGATCTATTTCGGCAAGTTAGATGTAAATCCTCAGTATTGTCCAGCCTGCGGCTGTGTTAAACAAGGAAATAGTATTGTTAAGAATGGGTCTAAAAAATCAAGACTAACGCTAACAAAGATATCAGGGCTACCTGCTTACCTCGACTTACGAAAAAAACGCTATCACTGTAGAGAATGTGATAGCTACTTCACTGCTAAATCAGAGGTAGTCGGTGATAACTGTTTTATTTCTAAGCGCGTTAAACGGATGGTATTAGACTTTGCAACCAATGCGTTGACACTGAAACATATCGCAGAGACTTGCAACGTTTCTGATCATACAGTGCAACGGGTAATTGATGGTGCTAGTAAAGAGCTTAAACCTAGTATCTTCGATGCATTGCCTGAGCACATTGCTTTCGATGAATTCAAAGGTGTAAAGCATTCCGAAGGGAATATGAGCTTTATTTTTATTGATAATACAAATTCACGTATTGTAGATGTGCTGGGAGATCGCAGAAAATTCAGCCTACGTGATTACTTTTTTGCCTATCCGTTGAAAACTCGGCAGAAAGTTCAGACAGTTACGATGGACATGTATATGCCTTATATGGAAGTTGTTAGAGAAGTATTTCCCAACGCCAAAATCATCATTGATCGTTTCCATTTAGTTCAAGCATTAAATCGAGAATTAAATAAGCTACGTATTGAAGTAATGAATGCTTTCAGGGTTCCTGACCATAGATTGTACAACAAGTATAAGAGATATTGGCGAATATTCCTAATGCCCCGAGAAAACTTAAACTCATGGGATTATCAACCGTTTAAATTATTCGATTGGCTTACGAATACCGGTGGTATTTTAGACTATTTACTAGAGAAGAACCCGCTATTAAAAGACACCTATAATATCGTCCATGACTTGCGTGAAGCGCTTCAAGAGAATGACTCTGAAGTGTTTAAAGCCCAGTTAGCGCAGTCTAAGTTAGTTAAATTACCAAGCGGATTAAGACGTGTGCTACGTACATTCACCAAACTTCAAAGATATATTGGGAATACTTTCAAATATAACCGCTTAACGAACGGCCGAATAGAAGGTTTGAATAATAAAATTAAGGTCTTAAAACGAATAGCTTACGGATACCGAAACTTCCAAAATTTTAGAACTAGAATATTAATGACGAATAAACTATATCTAAATGAAATACCTGTAGTACAAGCAGCCTAAGGGCTGCTTGATAATCACAAAATAAAGATAAAAATGAATAATGGAAAAGAGTATATGAAAAACCAGGCAATCTAAAAATTACCTGGCGATTAATACTCATCAGTCCTATTTGACGTAGAGCCATCTTAAGACAATATAAAATAGAAAAACAAAAAAGAGAGGCTTTCGCCTCCCTTCCTTTTTTAATTATGATGACCCGTACGGGACTCGAACCCGTGTTACCGCCGTGAAAGGGCGGTGTCTTAACCGCTTGACCAACGGGCCAGTATAAAAATATTGCTATGGTCCGAGACAGATTTGAACTGCCGACACCTTGAGCTTCAATCAAGTGCTCTACCAACTGAGCTATCAGACCTTAATCAACGGTCCCGACGGGAATCGAACCCGCGATCTCCTCCGTGACAGGGAGGCGTGATAACCGCTACACTACGGGACCATTTCAATTGCGGGAGTAGGACTCGAACCTACGACCTCCGGGTTATGAGCCCGACGAGCTGCCAACTGCTCCATCCCGCGATATTAATAAGAAAAAGGAGGATAAGGGATTCGAACCCTTGCACGCTTTTACACGTCTGACGGTTTTCAAGACCGTTCCCTTCAGCCGGACTTGGGTAATCCTCCAAAAGTAAAAATATTAAGCTTTATCAAGCTATGACCCGTACGGGACTCGAACCCGTGTTACCGCCGTGAAAGGGCGGTGTCTTAACCGCTTGACCAACGGGCCAAAATATATAAAAGCGGAGAATAAGGGATTCGAACCCTTGCATCGCTTACGCGATCTAACGATTTAGCAAACCGTCCTCTTCAGCCTCTTGAGTAATTCTCCAAATATCAATGGGCCTGAATGGACTCGAACCATCGACCTCCCGCTTATCAGGCGGACGCTCTAACCAGCTGAGCTACAGGCCCATAATACTAAAGCGGGTGACGAGAATCGAACTCGCGACGATAGCTTGGAAGGCTATGGTTTTACCACTAAACTACACCCGCATATTATTTTATTTACGGTCCCGACGGGAATCGAACCCGCGATCTCCTCCGTGACAGGGAGGCGTGATAACCGCTACACTACGGGACCATCACAATTGCGGGAGTAGGACTCGAACCTACGACCTCCGGGTTATGAGCCCGACGAGCTGCCAACTGCTCCATCCCGCGATATTAATAAGAAAAAGGAGGATAAGGGATTCGAACCCTTGCACGCTTTTACACGTCTGACGGTTTTCAAGACCGTTCCCTTCAGCCGGACTTGGGTAATCCTCCGAGGCAATAAAATATGCTTCATATAATCCCATACAAGGATGGACCTTGTAGGACTCGAACCTACGACCGGACGGTTATGAGCCGTCTGCTCTAACCAACTGAGCTAAAGGTCCAAGTAATTATATAATAGCGGCGAAGGGGATCGAACCCATGACCTCCCGGGTATGAACCGGACGCTCTAGCCAGCTGAGCTACACCGCCATATTATACATCTAATTAAGTGGAGAATAGCGGGATCGAACCGCTGACCTCCTGCGTGCAAAGCAGGCGCTCTCCCAGCTGAGCTAATCCCCCACATTAGAATCGGGAAAACAGGATTCGAACCTGCGACCCCTTGGTCCCAAACCAAGTGCTCTACCAAGCTGAGCTATTTCCCGGGTCATGCACCCAGCAGGATTCGAACCTGCAACCGCTTGATTCGTAGTCAAGTACTCTATCCAGTTGAGCCATGGGTGCTTGTATAAAATGCCGAGGACCGGGGTCGAACCGGTACGAGGTTAACCCTCGCAGGATTTTAAGTCCTGTGCGTCTGCCAATTCCGCCACCCCGGCATATTATAAAATGTATTTATATGGTTGTCTTTTCAGACAAAGCGGAAAACGGGGTTCGAACCCGCGACCCCCACCTTGGCAAGGTGGTGCTCTACCACTGAGCTATTTCCGCGTATGTAAATATCAAAGATATTAATGCCGGCTAAAGGACTTGAACCCTCGACCCTCTGATTACAAATCAGATGCTCTACCAACTGAGCTAAGCCGGCTAATATAAATGCGGGTGAAGGGACTTGAACCCCCACGCCTTGCGGCGCCAGATCCTAAATCTGGTGCGTCTGCCAATTCCGCCACACCCGCATAATGACCCGTGTAGGATTCGAACCTACGACCCACTGATTAAAAGTCAGTTGCTCTACCGACTGAGCTAACGAGTCATGGTGGAGAATGAGGGGCTCGAACCCCCGACATCCTGCTTGTAAGGCAGACGCTCTCCCAGCTGAGCTAATTCTCCGGGTTTGCATGGCAACGTCCTAGTCTCACAGGGGGCAACCCCCAACTACATTCGGCGCTAAGAAGCTTAACTTCTGTGTTCGAGATGGGAACAGGTGTGTCCTTCTTGCCATCATTACCACACAATATTTATATGAGCTTTTGTTCGCTCAAAACTGAATCTGTAAGTCGTCTACCATTCCATCATACAATCTTATTATCCATTGGATAAGTCCTCGACCGATTAGTACTAGTCCGCTCCATACATCGCTGCACTTCCACTTCTAGCCTATCTACCTGATCGTCTCTCAGGGGTCTTACTATCTTAAAGATATGGGAAATCTCATCTTGAGGAGGGCTTCACGCTTAGATGCTTTCAGCGTTTATCCCATCCACACATAGCTACCCAGCGATGCTCTTGGCAGAACAACTGGTACACCAGCGGTGTGTCCATCCCGGTCCTCTCGTACTAAGGACAGCTCCTCTCAAATTTCCAACGCCCGCGACGGATAGGGACCGAACTGTCTCACGACGTTCTGAACCCAGCTCGCGTACCGCTTTAATGGGCGAACAGCCCAACCCTTGGGACCGACTTCAGCCCCAGGATGCGATGAGCCGACATCGAGGTGCCAAA
This sequence comes from Aerococcus viridans, assembly GCF_002083135.2. Lineage (NCBI taxonomy): Bacteria > Bacillati > Bacillota > Bacilli > Lactobacillales > Aerococcaceae > Aerococcus > Aerococcus viridans. The sequence continues at coordinate 169,881 of NZ_NBTM02000001.1, forward strand.
CCTCCCCGTCGATGTGAACTCTTGGGGGAGATAAGCCTGTTATCCCCAGGGTAGCTTTTATCCGTTGAGCGATGGCCCTTCCATGCGGAACCACCGGATCACTAAGCCCGACTTTCGTCCCTGCTCGACTTGTAGGTCTCGCAGTCAAGCTCCCTTCTGCCTTTACACTCTACGAATGATTTCCAACCATTCTGAGGGAACCTTTGGGCGCCTCCGTTACATTTTAGGAGGCGACCGCCCCAGTCAAACTGCCCGACTGACACTGTCTCCCGACCGGATTACGGTCGCGGGTTAGAGTGGCCATGTCACAAGGGTAGTATCCCACCAGCGCCTCCACCGAAACTAGCGTTCCGGCTTCAATGGCTCCTACCTATCCTGTACATGTCACACAGACACTCAATATCAACCTGCAGTAAAGCTCCATGGGGTCTTTCCGTCCTGTCGCGGGTAACCAGCATCTTCACTGGTACTACAATTTCACCGAGTCTCTCGTTGAGACAGTGCCCAAATCGTTACGCCTTTCGTGCGGGTCAGAACTTACCTGACAAGGAATTTCGCTACCTTAGGACCGTTATAGTTACGGCCGCCGTTTACTGGGGCTTCAATTCGTACCTTCGCTAATGCTAAGCACTCCTCTTAACCTTCCAGCACCGGGCAGGCGTCAGCCCCTATACGTCATCTTTCGATTTTGCAGAGACCTGTGTTTTTGATAAACAGTCGCTTGGGCCTATTCACTGCGGCTGACCAATGGTCAGCACCCCTTCTCCCGAAGTTACGGGGTTATTTTGCCGAGTTCCTTAACGAGAGTTCGCTCGCTCACCTTAGGATGCTCTCCTCGACTACCTGTGTCGGTTTGCGGTACGGGTTGTTTGTATCTAACTAGAAACTTTTCTTGGCAGTGTGACGTCAGCAGCTTCGGTACTATATTTCCCTCCTCATCACAGCTTGTCTTTAACACGAAGCATTTCACTCTGTGTCAGACTCACTGCTTGAACACGAATCCAATAACGTGCTCTGCTTAGCCTCCTGCGTCCTTCCTTTGGTCAAACAATACAAACAAGTACAGGAATCTCAACCTGTTGTCCATCGCCTACACCTTTCGGTCTCGGCTTAGGTCCCGACTAACCCTGGGAGGACGAGCCTTCCCCAGGAAACCTTAGTCATACGGTGGACAGGATTCTCACCCGTCTTTCGCTACTCATACCGGCATTCTCACTTCTAAGCGCTCCACAAGTCCTCTCGATCTTGCTTCTCTGCCCTTAGAACGCTCTCCTACCATATCCATGCGGATATCCACAGCTTCGGTGTTCAGTTTAGCCCCGGTACATTTTCGGCGCAGGGTCACTCGACTAGTGAGCTATTACGCACTCTTTAAATGATGGCTGCTTCTAAGCCAACATCCTAGTTGTCTAAGCAACCCCACATCCTTTTCCACTTAACTGAAACTTTGGGACCTTAGCTGGTGGTCTGGGCTGTTTCCCTTTCAACTACGGATCTTATCACTCGCAGTTTGACTCCCGGATTAAAATATTTGGCATTCGGAGTTTATCAGATTTCGGTAATCCTAGATGGACCCCTAGATCAAACAGTGCTCTACCTCCAATATTCATCATCCGAGGCTAGCCCTAAAGCTATTTCGGAGAGAACCAGCTATCTCCAAGTTCGATTGGAATTTCTCCGCTACCCACACGTCATCCCCGCCTTTTTCAACAGACGTGGGTTCGGGCCTCCAGTGCGTTTTACCGCACCTTCACCCTGCACATGGGTAGGTCACTTGGTTTCGGGTATACGACTACATACTCGACGCCCTATTCAGACTCGCTTTCGCTATGGCTCCGTTTCTTCAACTTAACCTTGCATGCAATCGTAACTCGCCGGTCCGTTCTACAAAAAGTACGCCATCACCCATTAACGGGCTCTGACTGCTTGTAAGCGCACGGTTTCAGGTACTATTTCACTCCCCTCTCGGGGTGCTTTTCACCTTTCCCTCACGGTACTGGTTCACTATCGGTCACTAGGGAGTATTTAGCCTTGGGAGATGGTCCTCCCGGATTCCGACGGAATTACACGTGTTCCGCCGTACTCAGGATACAGACTAGCGTTATTGATCTTTCGTCTACGGGATTGTCACCCTCTGTGATTGGCCTTCCCATGCCATTCGACTAAATCTTTAACTACATATCGTCTGTCCTACAACCCCAAAGAGCAAGCTCTTTGGTTTGGGCTCTTTCCGTTTCGCTCGCCGCTACTCAGGAAATCGAATTTTCTTTCTCTTCCTACAGGTAATGAGATGTTTCAGTTCCCTGCGTCTTCCTCTCAAACTACTATGTATTCGTAGTTGAGTAATTGCCTATCAAAGCAATTGGGTTTCCCCATTCGGAAATCTCCGGATCAAAGCTTACTTACAGCTCCCCGAAGCATATCGGTGTTAGTCCCGTCCTTCATCGGCTCCTAGTGCCAAGGCATCCACCGTGCGCCCTTATTCACTTAACCATTGGTTAAGTTGTATGATTCGCGAAAAGTAATCTGCTTACTTTTATTGGTTTTTTACTCTTGGTAAAATTGGAATTTCTTATATTAATTATCTCCTGGTAGAAAATAATTAAATAAGAGGTTTATTACTTACAGTATTCAGTTTTCAAAGAACAAAATATATACAAGAGAGATAAATCTCTCAAAACTAAACAAAGAAGCGTCAAACACATTGTGTATTCCGTTATATTCCTTAGAAAGGAGGTGATCCAGCCGCACCTTCCGATACGGCTACCTTGTTACGACTTCACCCCAATCATCTGTCCCACCTTCGGCGGCTGGCTCCATAAAGGTTACCTCACCGACTTCGGGTGTTACAAACTCTCGTGGTGTGACGGGCGGTGTGTACAAGACCCGGGAACGTATTCACCGTGGCGTGCTGATCCACGATTACTAGCGATTCCGGCTTCATGCAGGCGAGTTGCAGCCTGCAATCCGAACTGAGAATGGCTTTAAGAGATTTGCTTGCCCTCGCGGGTTTGCGACTCGTTGTACCATCCATTGTAGCACGTGTGTAGCCCAAGTCATAAGGGGCATGCTGATTTGACGTCATCCCCACCTTCCTCCGGTTTGTCACCGGCAGTCTCATTAGAGTGCCCAACTAAATGCTGGCAACTAATAATAGGGGTTGCGCTCGTTGCGGGACTTAACCCAACATCTCACGACACGAGCTGACGACAACCATGCACCACCTGTCACTTTGTCCCCGAAGGGAAAGCCCTATCTCTAGGGTGGTCAAAGGATGTCAAGACTTGGTAAGGTTCTTCGCGTTGCTTCGAATTAAACCACATGCTCCACCGCTTGTGCGGGTCCCCGTCAATTCCTTTGAGTTTCAACCTTGCGGTCGTACTCCCCAGGCGGAGTGCTTAATGCGTTAACTGCGGCACTGAAGGGCGGAAACCCTCCAACACCTAGCACTCATCGTTTACGGCGTGGACTACCAGGGTATCTAATCCTGTTTGCTCCCCACGCTTTCGAGCCTCAGTGTCAGTAACAGACCAGAATGTCGCCTTCGCCACTGGTGTTCTTCCATATATCTACGCATTCCACCGCTACACATGGAGTTCCACATTCCTCTTCTGTACTCAAGTTTCCCAGTTTCCAATGACCCTCCACGGTTAAGCCGTGGGCTTTCACATCAGACTTAAGAAACCACCTGCGCTCCCTTTACGCCCAATAAATCCGGACAACGCTTGCCACCTACGTATTACCGCGGCTGCTGGCACGTAGTTAGCCGTGGCTTTCTGATAAGATACCGTCAAGACTGTAGCAGTTACTCTACAATTTGTTCTTCTCTTATAACAGAGTTTTACGACCCGAAGGCCTTCTTCACTCACGCGGCATTGCTCCGTCAGGCTTTCGCCCATTGCGGAAGATTCCCTACTGCTGCCTCCCGTAGGAGTTTGGGCCGTGTCTCAGTCCCAATGTGGCCGATCACCCTCTCAGGTCGGCTATGCATCATCGTCTTGGTAGGCCGTTACCCCACCAACTAACTAATGCACCGCAAGGTCATCTATAAGTGACAGCAGAGCCGTCTTTCAATCTTCTTCCATGCGGAAGAAGATATTATGCGGTATTAGCACCCGTTTCCGAATGTTATCCCCCGCTTATAGGTAGATTCCTTACGTGTTACTCACCCGTTCGCCGCTAACGTCAGAAGTGCAAGCACTTCATCTGTTCGCTCGACTTGCATGTATTAGGCATGCCGCCAGCGTTCGTCCTGAGCCAGGATCAAACTCTCATGAAAGATTTTCACGAGCTTGATTGCTCATTAAAGTTTGCTGACTTATTTATAGTAGTTCTCACTACTTTTGATTGTTGGAATCAAATGATTCCATACACAATTTTTGGTTTGTCTTCTTTGTTCAGTTTTCAAAGGTCTATCTCGTTGCTTTATTAGCAACTCATATATCATATCATCTTCATTCAAGCTTTGTCAACAAAAATTTAAAAACTTTTTTTGATCACTTAATCACTTGAAGCGACTTGATTATTTTACCTTATTTTATGTTTCCTTGTCAACACTTTTTTTGATTTATTCTCAAATCGTTTTCGTGCGACTCGTAAACTATAAAGCTTAATTATCTTACCATTCCAGTCAGATGATTGTCAACAGCATTTTTTTGAATTTTGTTTTTTTGATGTTGAAACAAACAACTTCGTAATAATACCATGTTCTATCAGAACTTGTCAATTACTTTTTTACTGTTTTTTCCGATTGGTTTTGCTCCGAATCGACAAGATTTATAATATCAACAAAGCTGTTTTTCGTCAATAGTTTTTTTGTCAAAAATACAAAAAATGCCGGACAATTCTGTCCGACACTTTATCTAACCTTTAAATGATCTTATTTTAAGCGTTTATTTAATTCTGCTGCTAGGTCTTCAAAACCTGGTTTACCTAGCAAGGCAAACATATTTTTCTTGTATGCTTCTACCCCTGGTTGGTTGAATGGGTTTACGCCATTTAAGTAACCAGAAATCGCTACTGCAATTTCAAAGAAGTAAATCATATAACCTAAAGAGTAAGCATCCATTTCTGGAATTGTTAATACGAAGTTAGGTACGTCACCATCAGTATGGGCTAATACAGTACCTTGGAAAGCTTTAGTATTTACAAAGTCTACATCCTTACCTTCTAAGTAGCCTAAGCCATCTAAGTCTTCATCAAATGCAGGAATTGCAATTGATTTACTTGGTTTGTCTACTTTAACAACTGTTTCGAATAAGTTACGTTGCCCTTCTTGGATATATTGACCTAGAGAGTGTAAGTCAGTTGTGAAGTTGGCGCTTGATGGGTAAATCCCTTTACCGTCTTTACCTTCTGATTCTCCGAATAGTTGTTTCCACCATTCTGAGAAGTATTGTAATTTTGGTTCATAGTTGATTAATAACTCAGTTACTTTACCTTTACGGTATAAGACATTACGTAATGCAGCATATTGGTAAGCTTCATTTTTACTTAGATCAGCATCGCTGTATGCTTCCATTGCGTCAGCTGCACCTTGCATTAAGGCATCGATATCTGCACCTGAAACAGCAATTGGTAATAAACCAACTGGTGTTAATACAGTGAAACGACCACCAACTGCATCCGGAATAACGAATGACTCGTATCCTTCAGCATCAGCTTCAGATTTTAATGCACCATTTGCTTTATCAGTTGTTGCGTAAATACGCTCTTTAGCTGCTTCACCATATTTTTCTTCTAGCAATTTTTTGAAGATACGGAATGCTACAGCCGTTTCAGTAGTCGTACCTGATTTAGAAATAACATTTACAGAGAAGTCTCTATCTCCAATTGTTTCGATTAATTCTGCAATGTAAGTTGAACTTAAGCTGTTACCTGCAAAGAAAACTTGTGGTGTCTTACGCTCTTCTTTAGATTGTAAGTTTGAAAATGAATGAGATAAAAAGTCGATTGCTGATTTAGCACCTAAGTAAGAACCACCGATACCTAATACAACTAATACATCTGAATCAGATTGAATCTTAGCTGCAGCTTTTTTAATGCGTGCATACTCTTCTTTATCATATGTTTTTGGTAAATCAACCCAACCGATATAGTCGCTACCAGCACCAGTACCTTCACGTAAGATTGTATCTGCTGCCGTAACTAACGGTTGCATTTGTGTTAATTCGTGTTCTGCAATAAATTGGTCAGTATTACTATAATCAAATTTGATATGTCCCATTTTAATACTCCTCATTTATAAAAAATTATTTTGTAGCCATCTTTTGTAGTGCTTCCTCAACCCACCCTGGCAGTTGTTCTTCTATAGAGACAAAACCAATCTTTGGTGCATGACGTTTTTTAGGCCAAGCATTCTTAGCAGGTTTATTAGAGGTTGCAAGTTTCTTTAATGCTCGAATTGACAAACTCATTTTGCTTGTAAACTCATCGATATCGATAATCTTTACCGTCAGTTTTTGCCCGATGGTAAATTTATCATCCACGTTGCTCACATAGCCATGATTGATTTCGGATATGTGGATTAATCCTTGATGGTCTTCGTCTAATTGAACAAAGACACCATATGGTTGTAAACCTGTCACTTCACCTTCAACTACATCACCAATGTGGTATGGAAATTCTTTAGTTGTCATGAAGTTGTATCCTTTCTAGTGTGTAGCTTATTCGTTCTCAAAAGTAACACTAGTAATGACAACTTCTTCTAAAGGTTTGTCTGATGCATTACGAGGTTGGCCTTCAATATTATAGACAACGTCCATACCAGAAACCACTTGACCAAATACAGTATGTTTTTGATCTAACCATGGTGTTCCACCGTTTTCGCTATACGCTTCGATAATCTCTTCTGGCCAACCTCCAGCTTTAAGTTGTCCTAACATTTGTGCAGGCACTTCTTTAGCTGTTACAACGAAGAATTGTGAACCATTCGTATTAGGTCCTGCATTCGCCATTGATAAGGCACCGTTAATGTTGAACAATTCAAGATTGAATTCATCTTCAAATTTTTCACCATAAATTGATGTCCCACCCATACCAGTTCCAGATGGGTCGCCCCCTTGGATCATAAAGTTAGGAATTACACGGTGGAATATAACACCGTCGTAGTAACCTTGTTTACCTAAGGTTACAAAATTTTCTACTGTTTTTGGTGCTAATTCTGGAAATAGTGCAACTTGGAAAGCACCTTTATTTGTTTCAATCGTCGCTTTCAATTGCGTATCTTTAACATCTAATTGTGGATAAGTCATTTTCTGCCTCCTATTTATTTCTAAACTTATTGTAACAAATACTGAGCGAAAATTCTCCATTTAATGACTGAATAATTTTATTCCGCCTAGTTGATAAAGTTTTTCTTATTTTCTCTTTTTACAGCGAAACATTTTCCGAATGAATCTTTTCCATGCTATTATTAAATTAAATAAATTCAAGGAGGAAAACATGAATACAACAACTAATTTTCCTTTAGTCGTTACCTTTGCAGCAATCATGATTGCACAGTTGGTTAAATATCCTATTGCTGTTTTCTTTAAGAAACCAAATGCTAACTTATCGATCATTCATGCTACAGGTGGTATGCCTAGCTCCCACTCTGCTGCCGTTACTTCGCTGATCACTGCTTTGATTCTTCAGTATGGTTTCTTCTCACCAATCGTTGCGATTGCCGTTTGTTTTGGTATGATCGTCATGTTTGATGCCATGGGTGTTCGTCGCCAAGATGGGGAGCAAGGGGTTTTAATCTATAACCTTATGAAGATTCTAAAAGAAAAGGCTAGAGAAACTGACGATACAGACCTATTAGTTAAATTAAACACACTTGATGAGGACCGCATGGTCATTAATGATTATTTAGGTCATAAACCTTCAGAGGTTATTGGTGGTATGACCACTGGTGTACTTGTTACGCTGGGTGTTCGCTTTATCTACAGCCTATTAAATCTCCCATTATAATCAGCCAACAAAATAAAACCCAATTAGAAAGTGATCAAAATGACAAATAATAGAACGGACCTCCTCATTGTCGGGGCCGGTCCAGTAGGTTTGTTTACCGCCTTTTACGCAGGTATGCGCAATCTAAGTGTCCGCTTAGTTGACTCATTACCTGAAATCGGTGGCCAACCACAAGCCTTATATCCTGAAAAAAACATATTCGACATTCCAGCATACCCAAAAATAACCGGTCACGAATTAAGCCAAGTCTTACAAGCACAATTGGATCGATTTTCTGCTACTACAGATATTCATCTAAACGAGAAAGTCCTAAATATTCAAAAAAATGACCCAGACTTTACGATTCAAGCAAGCGAGTCGACCTATACAGCGGGTGCAGTCATTATTGCTGCCGGCAATGGTTCCTTTAAACCTCGAAAAATAGCGATCGCTGGCCTTCCAGACTATGAAGACCAGCATATTTCATACCATGTATCAGACTTTGCTAAATACACAGGTAAAGAGGTTGCGGTCCTTGGTGGTGGTGACTCAGCCTTTGATGCCAGTTTGGCTTTAGCTGACTATGCTAAAAAAGTCTACTTGGTTCATCGTCGCGACCGTTTTCGTGCCCATGAATATTCCGTTACCTTAGCTGAACAAACAGCCAATATTGAATTCGTTACCCCCTATGTGCCAGAAATACTTCTTGGTAAGGACGGTATCTTGACTGGCTTAGAAGTTACCAAGGCACGTAGTCAAGAAAGTCGTATACTACCTGTTGAACATATCTTTATGACCTATGGTTTTGTATCCTCAATCGATGAAATTAGAAATTGGGGTCTAAAGATTGAGAATGAATCTATCCAAGTAGACCATAACATGCAAACCAATATTCCCGGTATCTATGCAGTTGGTGATATAGCCAATTACCCGCATAAAGCCAAATTGATTGCAACTGGTTTTGGCGAAGCGCCACATGTCATTAATCAAGCGGCACATTACTTATTCCCCGACCGCCGGGTTGCCCCACTACATTCGACGTCTATGTTTACTGACTGATGTTTTTATGACTTGCAGTTTTAAAATAAATCAATAAAGTAAACAAAAAACCAACCAAAAAGTGCTTGTTACTGCCACTTTTTGGTTGGTTTTTATATACCTAAGATTTGACGGTTGAACGCCTTTTTCCCGATACGATAAACCCATTCAATAGCGAGTTGCACGATCAAAAAGACGGATACAAAGCTTAATAAGAAGAAGGATTCATGGAGCACGAGAATAATAGGATCTGTGGCTGGGTTAAATAACCAGGCGTCGTTATTAAAGGCTATTTCATGAAAAGCGATAAATATAGTGTTGAAATTAAAAATGAGTAGGATGATCACAATGATTGGAAGCCATCTCAGTTTTTTGAAGGGCCAGTATAGGCGCCATAAATTATGGGTAACTTTCAATTCATGTAAAGCATAGAAGCCAATTAGGGCAGAAATCGCCATTACACCATAATTTAAATAAAATAAGTGCTTCACTTCCAAAAAATGAAAGGCTGCCGAGGCTGAGGTTGGAAAGTCTGACATGACTAAGGTATCTATCCAAGGAAAATTCAGATAGGCTAGCAGTTGTAAGTAGTTGTCAACAACTGTCCAATAGGATAAAGCGACGGCTTCGAAGGATTTTGAAAACCATAGGGACCCCATGAATAAAGGGACGTTGGCGATAGTAACTGTGATAGCCAATGTAATAAAAAATATCAATAGGGCAAGAATCCCTATCCATAAGCGTGTTTCATTTAAAAGTCGACTACCAGGTCGATAAGAGTGCTTCATAATTTTCCACCACCAATGTTGGCGTCACGCCGAATTCTTCTAGATCATCTCTTGTATGTACCCCTGTTTCAATAAATATCGAATCAATACCAGCATTTTCTGCTGCTGATATGTCTGTCATTAAGTTGTCACCTAAAAATACGGCTTGGTCTTTGCTATGGCCCATCTTGGCTAAGGCACCTTCAATAATTAGTGCATTGGGTTTTCCGCAAACCGTTGGATGAACCCGTGTGGCTGCAGTGATTACTTGACCGATGGCACCAGCACCTGGCACAAATCCTCGGTTTGAAGGGAATTGTACATCTGGGTTGGTGAGATAGAAAGCTGCCCCTCTTTGAACTGCAATCGACGCTTCAATGAATTGTGGGTAGGTTACTTCTTGGTCAAGACCAACGACCACCACATCACATGGGTCCTGGTCGACGTTTTGAGTTAATTCAAAGCCTGCGCCCGCTACTTCATCTTTTAAGTAATCCATTCCGATAACATAGGCTTTGCCCGTTTCTTTTGTCAGCTTGCCTGATGTTAAATCTTCTGCAAGGATAAAGCGCAAGGTATCCACTGAGGTGTAGAAATGTTTGCCCTCGACATTTAAACCCGTAATTTTATTTAAATTATCAGCTGCTGCCTGATGTTTACGCATGGCGTTGTTGGTCACAAACATAAAGGGGATATCCTCTTCAATCAAGCGCTCAATAAAGTCCTTCGCACCCGCTATCGGTTGACCACCGCGGTACATAGTACCATCTAAATCAATTAAGAAAACTTTATCTTGTAGATCCATCTAAGCTTTATCCCCCTTTTCCTTGATACTAAAAGAGTGTTGGCGTTTAGTGACGACTTTTCGCTTCACAGGTTTTTGATTTTGGGTATTTTTATTCGACTCTTTATTTTGTGAGATCGAGAAAGATGGCCCTTTAGCACTTTCATGCTCCTTGTTTGACCGTCGCTGTTTGTGTTTCCCCTTATTTTGGTTCGGCCCAGACGATTTATGGCGGTTGTCTGCTTTCTTCCCTTGGTAAGCTTTCCGACTCGCTGACCTTTGTGATTGGCTTTTATTTTGTCTACTTCTTGACGATTCTTGGTTTTGTTGTTTTTGTTGCGTCCAAAAAGCTTCATTTCGTTTTTGGATTTCTTCTCCAGTTCGTTCATGCAATAGCACAAAATAAGCGGCCCCGAAACTCCCGTATTCTAGTAAGTAATCAGGTAAATGCTTGATTTTTTGCTCTAATGAGCCAATTTTCGCATCATCAGCAAAGAAGCCTTTCAATCGTAATTGTTCATAGGACCAGTCCCCCACGACAAAGTCATAAACATCTAAAATATCCATATACCGGTCAGCCAACGCTTCAATATCTAACGCATCCCGGTAATTATCTACAAGCACAAATGATTGCCCGTTAATTTCTAAGGTCTCTTGACTCGTACGTTTTATTTGCGCAATGGGGTAATTTAAACTCGCCCGTTGTTCTTTTAATTCTTCTTGTTTCTTACGACTTAACATGTCATACCTCCTTACGCCTTGTGCGTCTATAATGCCAATAGCTATTCATCGCGACTACTGGCTTGCTGGATCTTGTCCGCAATGAGTTCTCGTATAAAGGGTTGTCCCCATAAATAATGTTTTTTATTGATTAGTTCCGTGAAAAATGGCAAATACAATAGGTGGTCAATTGTAATGATTTTCAAAGGTTGATCTGGTGCAAGCTGGTCTAAGTTTTCTTTGTCTAAGACCATTAATTGCCCAAAAATCCGCCCTCTAAATCCAGACCCTTTAATCGGCATAGCTTGTAAATCTGGTCTGAGACTTTTAATTTGCGGGTATATTTGATCCAAATACTCTGAAACTGTACACTCGACCACCATCAAGCGAATAGGATGTGGTAGTGCCTTGTGCAAATCATATTTGGATACTGGCCCAGCAGGCAATTCTTGTAGGAATAAGCCCGAATTAACCATAGCGATATCTGCACCACTGGCTGCTTTCATCGCCAATAAGGTGTCGTATTGTAAGGGTGAAAAATGATGCTCATCCGCTGTTAAAGCGATGGGTAATTGGCCAACGATTTGGCTTTTCAATTGGCTTTCGCCCTCTTCTAACCACCTGTTTACCTGGTTGTAGTCTTCATCGTAAGCAGAAATGCGGTCAGAAGCGATCAATTCTTCGTCTAATTTGAAATAGCGTGCATAATCGATAATCGGGTTGGCTTGTTGCCCATCTGTTGCCATTTTGCCAGGGGTATATAAATGCCCTTCACCTTTATTGATTTCAAGGGTTAGATGGCCCATAAATTGCCCGTATTTACCGCCACCAGTTAATAGTGTGTGGCCGACCCATTCGCCTTCTGGTAAAACGTGGTGGGTGTGGGCACCAAAAATAGCCAAAATTTCTGGAAATAGCTCAGCGATTTTGCGGTCTGTTGGTAAACCAAGATGACTCAGTAACAGAATACCATCAAAAGATTCATTGGCTTTGATGTCCTTTAATACACGTGCGATGCTCAGGCGCGGTTCAATCGGGTCCCAGCCTACTACGCCATAAGAAATTTCAAATGGGGCCGTCATACCAAATACCGCAAACCGGCTGCCCTGATTGGTTTGAATCATGGTGTAGTCTTGTGTATATTTGGGTGGTTGGCCACTTTCTTTATCTAAAATATTGCCTAAAACAACCGGGAAATCAGCCTGTTCATACAGGTTGTCTAGGATATCATGCTGACTTCCTATCCCTTCGTTGTTGCCAATTGTTGCAACATCTACTCCAAGTTCATTCATCAAGGTCATCATATTTTGCCCCTGACTAGCTTCTGTTAAAGGATGTTGGCGGTCAACTGCATCACCTATATCAAAAAGAAAATGTGCTTCGCCTTCACTTTGATGTTTATCCGCTTGTGTTTGATAATAACGTAAAAATTTTGGCCAGTTCTCCAGGTGAGAATGCCAGTCATTTGTATGATAAAAATGAATTGTTTCCTTCATATCAACACCCCAATCATTCTGTATAATCATATCATATTCATACACTTTTCAACATGTGAAAATCTTGGGCAAGCTTGCCAATAATCGATGACGAGAAAAAAGGAGAAGCTATCACATAGATAAACTTCTCCATATTAAATCCTATTAATTCTAATTTAGGGTTCGAAAAGTCAAACGCTTTTGTTCCAGCTCGTTGAGTCTTAACGCTTTTTTCACACCTCTTATTTTTCTAACATTTTTTGGGCTGTAAAGCCTAGTTTTTTGGTTAAATGAATAAACGTTTCTACATCTTCAGCGCTAAATTCTTGGAACATATCAGCGATTAATTGACTATGTCCAGGGAAAACTTCTGCCATTTTCTCGCGGCCTAGTTTTGTGATTTTAGCATAGATCACTCGACGGTCTTCAGGATTATGCGTACGTTCAACCAAGCCCTTATCCTCTAAGCGATCAATCACATAAGTTAAGCTTGATGATGGAATCAGGATCCGTTTACCAATTTGTTGAATGGGTTGTTGACCGCGATTATATAGTAACTCTAGGACTGTAAATTCGTTTTCACTTAAACCTTTCTTACGCATATCTTTTTTAAGCACTTCAAGGATGTATTGACTCCCTTTTAAGTGGACACGTAAGGCATGTAAACTTTCAGCTGATTGCGTCCCGTCATGTTCTGCAGGCATGTTTTCACCTTCTCTTTCATTTCCTTGTTCATAAATATACCCAACTTCAAAATATTAATCAAGTGACGTTCTGTAACTAACAGGCTCTTTGGGCCTTCAAAAATCCGATATTTATTTGATCTTTCGACATTCACAGAAAGTAATCCTCGGGTCAGATGCACATTTAGGGTTACGGGCAGTGCAGTATTCTCGGCCAAAATAAATGAATTGGTGGTGGGCATCCCGCCATCTTTCTTTAGGGATTTTCGCCATCAAGGTTTCTTCCGTTTGTCTAACGCTGGCATCCGGGTCGACAATGCCCATCCGCTTGGTCACCCGTTCAACGTGGGTATCGACCGCGATTGTCGGGATCCCAAAGGCTTCACTTAAGACGACGTTGGCTGTTTTCCGACCAACACCCGGTAATTGTATCAATTCTTCCCGGGTTTTGGGTACTTGTCCATTGAATTCGTCGCGAAGTATGATGGCTGTCTTCTTCATATTCTTGGCCTTGTTATGGTAAAGACCAATCGTTTTAATATAGGATTCTAAATCTGCTAAGTCCGCTTCAGCCATATGGTCTGGGTCCGGATACTTAGTAAATAAGTGGGGTGTCACTTTATTGACCGCCACATCAGTCGTTTGCGCGGACATCAAAACCGCTATCACTAATTGGAATGGGGTTTGATAGTCCAACATGGTTTTTGGGTTGGGGTATAGTTTATCTAGCTCATCTAGGATAGCGATTGTTTCTGCTTTGGTTTTTAAAGGTAATTTGGTCACGGCTAAGCCCTCCTCTTCCATATTTAATGATTTTTCTGAAAAATTATTTATTTAGCCATTTGGTGACTGGAACCGGTGGGAGGTCTTGGGTTTGCGCTTTTTGCTTGCTGAAACCTACTGAATCATTCGCTTGAGTCTGTTTACGTTTAGACCAGTTTAATAAGATCCGGTCCATATAATTCAAGGAATAGACATTGTTTAAGACGGATTCCTTCAAGGCTTCCTTGACAACGTCTGGGTCATAACCGTCTTTCTTGAACCAATCACTAATCTTTTGGTATTCAATTGGCGATAATTGACGACCAAATTCAACTTGAATCATGTCGAACACTTCCCCCTCTTTGGTGGCTTTGGCCTCTTTAAATCGTTCACTTTCGTCTACTTCACCCAATTGCGTGATTTTTTGGTAGAGAGGATCCAAGGAATAATACTCAACCGATTTACCTTGATCATTCTTATAAGAGGGGATACTTAGAAATCCTCGTTCAATTAAAGACTGGATCATGTCATAAAGTTGTTGGTCTTTTACATTCATCCGCCGACCAATCAGGGAAATAGCTGGGAAGTCTTCACCTGCTTGTTGAAAAGTTAAAAAGTGGATTAAAAGCATCATTTCTTCATTTGAGATGTTCAACCGGTGGTATGATTCTAAAATGCGGTTGCGTAGGACTGTATAGTATTCTCTTTGCATGCGGCACCCTTCTTTTATCGTTTTATTTGCTTATCTATTTCATCTACCGTCGTGTTATTCATTTCTTGAAAAATAACCGGTCCGCTAGGTTGCTATCAGGTCTATTATAATACAAAAAAGTTAGGTCTATAAAGTAACCTAACTTTTTTTAATTTGTATTTTATCAGATAAAAATTGCGTCTATTATTTAGCCATTTTCCCTTGGACAAATTCACGTATACGTTTCATTGCTTTTGCAAATGTTTCTTCGTTGGTTGCATATGAAAAACGAATATGGTCTGCCTTACCAAAGGCCACACCGGGCACCCCAACAACATGTGCTTCATCGATGAAGGCATTGGCTAAGTCAGTTACTGATTCATAACCACATAATCTAGCAGTTTCAGTTGCATCTGGGAATAGGTAAAATGCCCCTTGCGGTTTGAAATCTAACCTAAAGCCTGGAATCGTTAATACTTCTTCGTAGGCTGCATTTAGACGGTTTTCAAATTCTTTACGCATGGCTTCAACGGCCTCTTCACGGGGACCAGTTAAGGCGGCTAAGGCTGCAAATTGACTGATACCTGCTGGGTTTGAGTTGATTTGACTAGCCAATTTAGCAAAAGCGCCAACATATTTGTTGTCCGCTAAGGCATAGCCTAAACGCCAACCTGTCATTGCATAGGCTTTTGAGAAACCATTGATCACGATGGTATTTTCTTTAACTTCCGGTGAAATAGCTGCGATCGATTGTGATTGATGACCGTTGTAGACTAGCCGGTAGTAAATTTCATCGGCAACTACTAAGATGTTGTGATCTAAACAGTATTGGGCTACTGCGCGTGCGTCTTCTTCACTCATAATCGCCCCTGTTGGGTTAGATGGCGTATTTAAGACAAGTAATTTTGTTTTGTCAGACACATGTTGGTCTAACAATTCAGGAGTGATTCTAAAGTTATCACTTGCTGATGTTTCAAAAACCACTGGTACCCCGTCTGCCATCTTCACTTGGTCCACGTAGCTCACCCAGTAAGGTGCTGGAATTAAGACTTCGTCCCCCTCGTTTAATAGGGATTGGAAAGTGTAGTACAAGATCATCTTCGCACCATCGGCAATAAAGACTTGGTCTAACGTGTAGTTGACCTTATCGTATTCAGCATGATAGTCAATGATGGCTTGCTTTAAGGCCGTGATCCCTGTTGAATCAGTGTAATGGTGACCCCGTCCAGCAAACATATCCTCTTTTACTTGTTCTAGGATATAGTTTGGGGTGTTAAAATCTGGTTCCCCTACTGCTAGTGAGATGACGTCAATTCCTTGTGCTTGTAGCGCACGAGCCTTAGCAGCAGCAGCTGATGTTTGTGACCCCTGCATTTGTTTAATTCTATTTGCTAATTCCATAGCCTCATTCCTCCTAAAAATCGTTGATGGTTTCGTACCATTCACCAGTTGTTGCATTGATGTAATGGTAGCCAAGACGGCCGTCTGCATCTGTGAATGAAACTTCCCACACGAATGTATCGTTTTCGATACCGAGGTTGGCTGTTCTTACATTGACATCAGGCATTTCGTATCTTGTCAGTGAAAAGGCGTTATCTTCGTTCAC
The DNA here is from genome assembly GCF_002083135.2 of Aerococcus viridans. Lineage (NCBI taxonomy): Bacteria > Bacillati > Bacillota > Bacilli > Lactobacillales > Aerococcaceae > Aerococcus > Aerococcus viridans. The sequence continues at coordinate 186,339 of NZ_NBTM02000001.1, forward strand.
CATCTCATCTACAAAACCCATTTTCTGGTAATCAGTATCGGGTTGATAGGCAAAATAAACTTGGCGCCCTTCACTATTTTCACCCATAACGGCATAATACGTTTCATCTTTGTTAAATACATAAAAATCAGTGATATTGGTCAGGCCAGCATCCTTTGCGACTTTCGTCGTTTCTGCTTCTGCACTAGCCACCATTTGTTGCGAATTCGCGTAAATATAGGTGGATCCTACCAAATAAATCACCATTACGGCGATCAAAATGGAAAATAATTTGCGTTTCATGATCTCTTGCCCCTTTTGTAGGTCTATTCTAACATATTTTTAATCTATCCGCTTCAATTCCTGAAGTTTTACCGTCTGCATGTTTAGAGCATCCGGCATCACATCAGCAATTTGGTCAGCATAGGCTGCCTTTTCTAACCGCTTATCCAGTGAGATAAAGATAGCATCTTGGCTACCCGACGCGGCCATCCGGCCAAAGATTTGCGTTAGATTCATTAACATATCTGGTAAGGCCACATCATCAAAATAGTTATCGCCAAGTGATTTTAGATAATCTTGCTTGGCCAATTCATCCGGCGTATCTGGCGCTGAGAACGGCAGTCTGGTTAGAACAAAGGCGTCCGTTTTGGCATTGAGATGGACCCCTTCTTGGAAGCTAGCCACTGCGAATAAGATGGCCCGTGAACTCTCTTCATACTGACGGGCTAACCGGTCTAGATTGCGTTGATTATTTTGGACAATCAGGTTGCCATAGTCAGACCGTGTCATCCGCTGCTTCATTTCAAATTGCGCTGCCCGCATCAAAGACCGAGACTGGAAAAAGACTTGGATTTTCCGCATGGCTTTTCGATTGGTCCATAGGGTTTCCACCAAATCAGCAATCACCATAGCAGCCTGGTCCTCATTGTATTTGTCGATAGAGAGAAAGTCTTTCAGGTAATAGCCACGAACTTGATGGTCCCGCCCTTGGACTAATTGCTGGGTGTAGGAATCTTCCATGAAAGAATACCATGCAAAGTCCTCTATACCAAATAATGACTGGATCATATTTTTAGACCGGACGATTTCAAGTGACGCCGATACCAATAACATTTGGCTTGGAATTGCTTGGAAAATAGCCGCTAAATGAGACTGACTCGTGTACAATTTGCGTGCAATGGTCACTTGGACATTGTGTTTGCCGAAGTTGACTTGTAAGTCCGCGTAATAATTTTTACTGGAATTAGTTGTTTCTAGCCAAATTTGAATTGCGTGATCGTACTGGTTTAGCTGTCCAAGTATTTGCTGGTAGGCCCGCTTGTTCAAGATTTCCATTTGATATAGCTGTTTCGCAATGACCTTCAATGGTGACACCATCTTAGACATGGCTGTAACTGCCTTTTGGGCCGATTCACGCCAATTGGCTACTAGATAATAGTCATGGGCAATATAATAGGATTTTTGCGCCGTATGCCGTTGGTAGTAAGACTTGGTTTGGAATTTATCCGAAATTTGATCGATAAACCGGTCTAAATTGCCCCAGGCTTCCTGTAAATTTTTCTCCACATGGTAGAGTTTGTCGACTGCCTGAATTTTCACATTGTTGGTGACTACCTTATCCATCAACCGGTGCACCGTTCGTTCCATCGCCGTTAAAGTTTCCTCCACCTCTTTCGATCGGAGGGTCTTAATCTGTTGTTGGTGGACGGTAACTGGTAATTGATGGCATTCATCAATAATGACTTTAGCTTCTTCTGTCAAAATAGCTTGGTCAATTAAATCTTGGTAATGGTAGACAAAGTAAGCGTGGTTTAAAATCACGATATCGGCAGATTTGGCTTCCGTCACATGTCGTTCATAGAAAGCATAATCCGCCCACCGTTGAATTTCATCATTTCGGCTGCCTTTTGATTGGCGGTTGACATTTTGCCAGTAGACCTCATTATTTAAGCCAGGATTCAGTTCATGCAAGTCACCTGTTTCAGTTTCATGCAACCAGACAAAAAGTGCCACTGAAATTATGACATCTCGTTTCAAGGCCGCTTCTGGATGTTGCTTTAACTGTTGGGTATATTTCTGCAATTTCGTCAACTGGATAAAGTGGTTTTGCCCTTTTAAAATCACTGTTTTCAAGGGTTTCCCTAATAGGTTGGCTGCTAATTGGACGGTTTTATCCAAGAACTGGTGCTGTAAGATCACTGTTGAGGTTGAAACGACTACTTGAGTTTGCCCATTATTTACCCCAGGCTTAGCCCCAGTTTGTTGACTAGCCGTATCATCAGCTGACAAGGCAGATACCACGTAGGCCAAGGATTTTCCAACTCCTGCATTGGCCGTTAGAAAGGCGTATTTAGGTCTTTTATTCGTTTCTGTAGAGGTGGTCGCTTGCTCATGGAAAAATGGTGCTACATCTTTGACCATCGTCTTTTGAAGGGGCGCTAAGCTTACACCGTTATTGGCTTCAATCACCTTTAAATCACCAGCTTGTAAATAGATAGCTTCTTTTGCCCCAAAGCCAGCAGGAAAAATATGAAAATTGGCTAATTTTGGATTCAAGACAAATGGCGCGATGTATTCGTAAGGACGTTTGGGCCCCTTATGGTCTTTAAACCATAAGGCCATGTAGTCGCCGGTTTGCCCGATAAAAAAATGTAAAAATGGCTGAAGCTGGGCGAATAACTCGGCTGGCATGGTCGCTACTTTTTCCTGACACATAATCAAAATATGGGCGGTCGCCACTGCATCATCAATGGCCGTATGGGCATTTTCAAGTTGGATGCCGTGGGCTAGACAGAATTCGCTTAGTTTATAGGAATCTGCCGTTGGGAAAAGGGTCCGCACCATTTCCACAGTGTCTACCCGGTCATGGGTCATAGCTGGGTAGCCCTGGGATTGAAAGCTCTTGTCTAAAAATTTGTAATCAAAGCCAATATTATGGGCAACAATGACCGTATTGGATAACTTTTGCCAAAGGATTTCTGCAACTGCTTCAAACTTTGGCGCCAGCTTGACTTGTTCATTGGTAATCCCGGTCAATTTGGTAATTTCACGTGGAATTTCTTGGTTAGGAAAGATATCCGTAGCAAATTGATCCACAACCTGCCCGTTCTGAACAAAGGCTACCCCAATTTGAATAATGCGGTCACCGTTATCATATGTAGATCCTGTTGTTTCTAAGTCCAGAACCGCATAAGTGGTTGTCACTTTTAACACCTTCCTACAATTAAATTTCGTTTATTTGATCATGATGGGTATCTAGATAAGCCAATAAGGCCGCTCTGTCATTCACCACATCTTGGGCCACAACAGCTTGCTCCAAAAACTGTAGCATTTGCCCGATAGTCCGTTTATTTCTTGGATTGATTTCTTGAATAATATCTTGACCATTGATAGCTAAATCACGTAATGATTGGATCGGTAGTTGGTCAAATAAGTCCTGAACAGCTTGGACTTTTGACTGGTTGAAAACAGCTTTAAAGCTTTTTTGACCAGCTGCTTGCTGTGCTTCGATAAAATCTTCCACTAAGACAAGTTGATCTCGGTCACGGCCGTATAAATCAGCTAGGGTCCATTCAGCTGTTTGGGCCCGGTAGACCAAGATATCTAAGTAAGCAAGGATATCCTTTTGGGCTTGGTTAGACATTTTCCAAGCCTTGGTGAATTGGCGGACTTGCTGTTGAATGGCTGCCAAATCTTCCTTGCCATTTAGTTCATAGGCCCGCCAGAAGAGTAAGGCCCAGGCAAAGTTTTCATTTGGGATTTGGACTTGGTCACTTGTATGACCTAGTAAATCTGTGAAAACAGCCTTGTACTCCGCTAAATAGGGTACATACTGAATTAAATCTGTTTCAAGAAAATAGTCTAATCCTTTGTGCCAATTGACACCAATCCACAGTTTATTCATTTCAACCGCAATTCGTTCAACTGCAATATGAACTAAAATCCCAGCGTTTTCAGCGATTGCTGCTAGGGTTTCTGGCTCAATATGAAAGTCAAGTTGACTAGCAAAGCGAACGCCTCGCATCATGCGGAGACCATCTTCATTAAACCGGTCATGTGGATTACCAACAGCCCGGATAACTTGGTCAGCTAAATCCTTTTGCCCATGGAAATAATCCACTATCTTGTGGTCAGGATTCATAGCCAAGGCATTAATGGTAAAGTCACGTCGTAATAGGTCTTCTTCTAAGTTTTGAACAAAGGTTACCTTGTCCGGGCGACGGTAATCTTGATAGGTCGATTCGGTTCTAAAGGTAGTGATTTCATAGGTTTCACCTTCAAACCAGACCATAATCGTCCCATGATCTAAGCCCACATCAAAATGACGTGGGAACAGGGCTTGAACTTCAGCTGGATAGGCGGAGGTGGCGATATCTACATCATGGATGGGCAAGTCTAATAGCAAGTCCCGCACAGCTCCACCCACAAAGTAGGCCTCGTAGCCAGCCTCATTGAGGGTATGAATAATAGGTGCTGCTTTGGTAAATTCTTGGCTATTAGTCATCTAACAAGTGCTCCAAACCATAGATTAAACCGTCTAATTGACCCACTTTTTCGACTGCCAATGCTACGCCGGGCATGTATGAGTTACGGTCGAATGAATCTTGACGGATAGTTAAGGCTTCCCCAACGCCACCGAATTGTACGATTTGATGTGAGTTGTAGCCTGGTAAACGTAATGAATGGATGCGGATGCCGTGGAAGTCAGCGCCACGTGCGCCTGGCATTGATTCTGTTTCATCTGGGTGTCCAGAAACATGCTCGCCGCGTGCTTCATAAATTAATTTAGCTGTTTTTTCGGCCGTACCACTTGGGGCATCCAATTTTTGATTGTGGTGAATTTCAGTAATTTCAACGTCTGGTAAATATTTAGCCGCCTTAGCTGAGAAGACTTGCATCAATACTGACCCAATGGCGAAATTCGGTGCAATTAAACCACCCAATTTTTTTGCTTCAGATAAAGCCGTTAATTCTTCAATTTCTGCATCGGTAAAACCAGTTGTACCAACTACTGGGTGGATATCATGTTCAATATAGTATTTGGTATTTTGATAGGCTGCAGCTGGAATCGTAAAGTCGATGGCTACATCAATATCAACTTGGCTAATCGCATCTTGAATGCATTCAAAAATTGGCGCCTTATCTGACCACCCAGCTACTCGGTCTGCTTGCTTGTTTAAATCATTATTGGCTAAAGCCACCAATTCAAATCCTTCATGGTTAATGACCATGTTGGCGGCTGTGGAACCCATTCTACCTAAAAATCCTGTTACTAATACGCGCATAATCCTGCCTCCTAAAATTCTCATTCACTATGGTTCATGTAATCTCACTCGTATGTATCCTCGTATTTTGATTAAAAACCTTCGTTTTCAGCCAACCAATCTTGTAAACTTTCATAAACATCTTGGAATTCTGGTCTTTGGGCTAAGTCACTTTGTTCTTTAAAGATTGCTTCAATTCGGCGCCAGTCTCCTGCTTCTCGTAAAAAGTCGAAATAGTCATGTAAGAAGGACGTATCTTCTTTCAACTGTGGGTAAGCATCGGTGTAGGCTTGGTTTGCAAAGTCAAATTCTTCTAACTCTTGGAAGACTTTAGCCTTCATCCAAACATAACGGTCGAACTCGATGCCTTTTTCATCCATATCTTGAATCAAGGCTCGGGCTGTTCCGTAGTCCTCGTCATCAATCAATAATTGCAGTAGCAATACTAAAGCCTGGCCGTAGTCAGGATCGATATCTAAAGCCAACTCTAAGGCTTCACGAGCCGTCTCCCGGTTTCCAATTTGTTGGGCAAATTCAGCCTTTTGGAAATACAAACGAGCTTCATATGGGTTGACCAAAATCGCCTTATCGATCATTTCTAAGGCCCCGTCGTGGTCATGGAAGGCGTTCTTCACTTGGGCGAAGACTGCCAGTAAACCATCTGACAACTTGTCATCTTCATACAAGGATTCTAAAATCGTATTGGCTTTTTCAAAGTTTTCCGTTTCTACATAGTAGAAAGCTAGCTGTTCTTGTTGTTCATCTGTTCGGTCATTTTCAGGCGTCGCTTCAATCAACTCAATAGCTTCTTCAAAGTCACCCGTTGCTGCTTTCGCATAAGCAAAGTGGGCTTCAATGGTTTCAAATAAAGATTCCGGTGTCTCTTCAGACTGCAATAACCGCTCATATAATGGTAAAGCCTGTTGAAATTCACCTTGTTGGAACCGCAATTCCGCAATGCCATATAAAATTACCGGTTGGTTTGGCGCTAATTCCCGCGCTTCACTCAATTTGACCAAGGCCACTTCCGGCAAGTTGTACATTTGATAAGCATCCGCCTGCAGTAATAAAGCATCCACATATAATGGTGATTCCGGCGTAACTTTCAATAATTCATCAATCGATTCTTCAACTTGTCCATTATCTAAGGCTAACTCACCCTTCAATAAAATCCAAGAATCTTCCTCAGGAAATCTGTTTTCTCCCAATCTATAAATCTCATTGGCATAATCCACAAAGCCTAATTGTGCCAGGCTGTATCCTGTTTGCGCCATGACTTGGGCATCTTCTTTTTCAAGCTGTCCTAAGATTTTTTCAAAAACCACATTGGCCTTTTCAATCTCATTTTGCTGTATATACGTAATAAATTCATTCATTAATTGGTCCAAAAGATCCAACCCCCTATACCTAGCCTATTTTAGCACAATTCACTAGATAAAATCTTCCACCAGGACTATAATTCCTTCCGTTTTGAAAAAGAGTTACCGGACCCCACGCTAACAAGCGGGCACAAAAAAAGAAGCCTTATTGAACAGACTTCTTCTTAAAGACTATGCTATTCACTATTGGTACTTGCCACTTGGGTCACGGGGTATAAAAGTGTTTAATCCTTCCGTCAACAAGACTTGTCCAGCTTTGGTGATCACAACCGCCTCAACTCCTGCAATCGCAGACAGCTTGGCCAATAAATCTTGACTGGCTACCTCGGCCTTACAATGGACAATAGCTAGACAGTCTGACCGGGAATTAATTTAATAGGCAGGACATACCGATTATCCGCATCCTTCTTGACCTCAAGAGAGTGGTCAATTTGTTGCAAGAGGACATCTACTAACAAGTCTGCCAAATCTTTAATGGGTTGGGCAATGGTCGTTAATTGCGGGACATAGGTTTGGATAAAGTCTGTACCGTCATAGCCCACTAACTTTAAATCTTCCGGAATTGTCATCCCCAATTCACGGGCGGTATTCATGACCAACATGGCCGTCAAATCATCCGAACAAAAAATGGCATCCGGTGCCTCTTCTAGTAACAAAGCTTTGATTTTCAATTGCTTTCTAATTTGCGAAAAGTCCTTTGGAATCTTCGTGATTTGACCTTCTAAGCCATGGGCCTTGGTCACATCCATAAAAGCCTGGTAACGCAAATAAGTCGGCGAATTTGGATCATTGGCCCCAGTAATCATCCAAGGCTTAGTCGGTTGCCCCTTAAGTAAGGTTTCTGTCGCCAGCTTCCCGCCCAGATAGTTGTCAGAGGACACTATAGGAATATTTTCCCCGATATACCGGTCGAAAGAAATTACAGGCGCAGTCACCCGCTCGTAATCTGCATAATTTAAATTATGGGCACCCGCAATAATCCCTTCCACTTGGTTGGATTGGAGCATATTCAAGTATTCAGCTTCCTTATCCGCATCCCGTTCACTATTACAAATAATGGTTTTATACCCCTTAGCAAATAGGATTTGCTCCAGGTGGTTGGCCAATTCTGCGTAAAAAATGGTGTCGATATTCGGAAAAATCAAGCCCACCAACTTGGTCGACTTGCCTTGTAAACTGCGCGCCAATGAATTTGGATAGTAATTCAATTCTTTCATGGCTGCATGAACTTTATTAATGGTTTGTTGTGATAAATAGCCCTTTTGATTAATGACGCGACTCACTGTTGTTACTGAAACACCAGCTAAAGCTGCTACATCTTGTAACTTTGCCCGCAAGGTTCTTCCCCCTTATTCATTATTTATGCAGGAAGTAGACTAGGTTGTTGTCAGTTCCTTCTGCAAAAATATGTGTGTGTTGGTTAGATGGCGTAAAAATTCTTGAAGACATGACATAAGCGCCATCGTTCACGAAAATCTCTAATACAGATGTATCCGCAAAGACATTCACTGTCACTTTTTCTTGGCCAGCTAGGTCAAGCGTTCGACTTGTGCCAAAGTCTTCAGCAAAAATTGTCCCCATCTCACTTCTATCAAGTTTTATTTTACCATCAATTGTATCAATGGATAAGGTGACAAAGTGTTTTTTGTCTGCGTCTGCATATAATTGAATGGTCGCTTGTTTATTCGCTGCTACTTCAAAGGCATATTCGTAGTTGTTTTGGTCCATTTCAATATGGTCAAAAAGGGCTTGTGGCGCTTGTCTTAAGGCCAAGGTCTCTTCAACTGGGTATTGGTATAAATGACCATCTTGAATGCGAAATTCTTTGACTAAGCTTAAGGCACCTTGGTAACCATATTGGTCCGTTGGATAGTCAATTTCCGGTAGACCTAACCAGGAAACGCCTAGCACTCGCCCGTCAGGTGCATTAATCAATTGACTGGCATACACATCAAAACCGTAGTCTAAATTGTGTAATTGACCAGGGTTTTCCAACTTCCCTTCTGCAGTAAAAGCGTCCGCAACTAGGTAAGCATTAGGATAGATATTTTGATAGGTTAACTGGTCTTGGTCGATTCCTTGGGGACAGAAAGTGACAAAGACTTTTCCGTCCACTTGGTTGATATTTGGACATTCAAACATGTAAGCAGAATCAGCTTGAGGTATTGCTAATTCACTGTGGTAAGTCCACTGATTCAGATTGGACGGGGCTGCTTGGTATAAATACAAGGTCCCCCGCTCGTCAGCTTTTCTTTGACCGCCTATCACTAACCATGATTTACCATGTGCTGTAAAGTACATGGGGTCACGGAAGTGGTCAGTCGCCTGGTCAATTTCATCAATGATCAGTTCTTTTTGACCCAGTGCGCCTGTTTCAGGGTCCAAGGTAACCGTATTTTGTTTTGGATGACGAACCCAATTTTCATCGCGCACATTTCCTGTATAAAATAACCGTAACTTGTCACCATCAGCAGTTGCTGAACCTGAATAGGCACCGTGAGCATCTAAGGCGTTGTCAGGAAGCAGTGCCAACCCCTTTTCCTCCCAGTGGATCAAGTCTTTTGAGGTTAATCGGTACCATGATTTCAAGCCGTGGACTGGGCCAAATGGGTAGTATTGGTAGAAGACTTGCCACTCACCATTTATATATGAAAAGCCATTAGGGTCGTTGATTAAGCCTGTTTTCGGTTCGATATGAAAGTGATTGCGCCATGGTGATTGGTCCGCTAATTCATTGAGTGCTGTGACATAGTCCTCTGGCCAGTCGGCGTAGTTTCGGTATCGGTCTGCTTGGTCAAAGCTGTGTAATTTAAAAGACATGTGAATCCTCCTAATAAATGATGAATTACTTGCATCCTCATTTTTGTGTTTATGATGCTATCATTTTAAGCATATCTTAGCAAAATAGCAAGCGTTTCCATGTTAGATATCCTTATTTTTCAAAGGATTTATATGTAAATGAAATATTTTCTGTCAAACGTTTGACATATTACCCTTCGCCTGTTAAAATTTTAAGCAAGTAAATGAAAACGCTTAAATCCAAAAGCACATATGAAGAAAAGAGGTAAATATCATGAATCATAAAGAAGTTGCCAAACGTATCCACCAAGCCTTGGGGGAAGACAATGTTGTGACTGCAGCCCACTGTGCGACACGGTTGCGTTTAGTGGTGAAAGATGAAGAAAAGATTGACCAATCAGCATTAGATAATGACCCAGACTTGAAAGGAACTTTCCAAGCGAACGGTCAATATCAAATTATTGTAGGACCTGGTGATGTGAATAAGGTATATGAGGAATATACAAAAATCGCCGATATTAAGCCTGCATCCAAAGAGGAAGTAAAAGAAACGGCTAAAAATCAGGGTAAACAAAACCCAGTAATGGCAGTCATTAAGGTATTATCAGATATTTTCGTTCCATTAATTCCAGCCCTAACTGCCGGTGGTTTGATTATGGCAGTCAACAACGTCCTAACAAGTGAAAACTTATTTGGACCTGAAGCCCTAGTGGCCATGTATCCAGCCTGGGCTGATTTTGCTGACATGATCAACATGTTCGCATCTGCTGCCTTCGCCTTTTTGCCTGTTTTAATTGCCTTTTCAGCAACCAAACGATTTGGTGGTAACCCTTATCTTGGGGCTACTATGGGGCTAATCATGGTGATGCCACAATTAATCAATGGTTACGACGTGGCCAATGTGACGGCAGCAGGTGAAATGCCCGTATGGAATATTTTTGGTTTAGAAATTGCGCAAGCAGGTTACCAAGGTCAAGTATTGCCTGTTATCGGGGTTGCTTGGATATTAGCTAAATTGGAAACTTTCTTCCATAAATATTTGAAAGATGCCATCGACTTTACCTTTACGCCAATGTTAACCATCATCTTAACAGGTATGATTACCTTTACAGTTGTAGGACCAGTCCTACGTACCCTATCTGATTTATTACTGAACGGTATTGTAGAAGCGATTACTTACCTAGGCGCATTTGGTTATGGTGTATTCGGTCTATTCTACTCAGCAATTGTATTGACAGGTTTACACCAATCATTCCCGGCAATTGAAACAGCCCTAATTGCAGATGTTGCGACGACAGGTGGTAACTTCATTTTCCCAATCGCATCAGTAGCCAATGTTGCTCAAGGTGCAGCGACCTTAGCCGTATACTTCATCACTAAAAATGAAAAAACTAAAGGTTTGGCGACATCATCATCTCTATCTGCCATGCTAGGGATTACTGAACCAGCCATGTTCGGGGTCAACTTGAAATTGAAATACCCATTCTTCATCGGGTTAATCGCTTCAGGTATTGCCTCAGTCATTTTAGGTATTTTTAACGTTCGTAGTCAGTCGTTAGGACCTGCAGGTGTGATTGGTTTCGTTGCCATCATCCCACGCTTTATACCAACCTTTATGCTTGCCATCGTCGTATCTATCGTGATTGCATTCGTAGCCACATACATTTACGGTAAATCTCTTTCAAAAAAAGAGGCAAAAGATGCCCAAGCTGAGAAAGAAAAAGAAGCAAAAGTAGTTGCTGCTCATGAAACTGAAGAAACAGTACCTACCTCAGAAACAAACATCTTATCAGGTGAAAGCACTGGCCTAATAAGCAATGATAAGACGATTGTTGCACCACTCGCTGGTAAGGTCACTGCCCTAGAAAATGTTAACGATCCCGTATTCTCACAAGGCATGATGGGCCCTGGATTAGCCATCGTCCCTGATTCAAGTGGCAATGTATACGCACCTATTTCAGGTAGTTTAACTATCGCCTCTGAAACGGGCCACGCTTATGGTTTAGTTAGTGACTCAGGTCTAGAAGTTTTAATCCATATTGGTATCGACACTGTGAATTTAAACGGTCACGGTTTTACCAGTGAAGTCAAACAAGGTGATCAAGTCAACAAAGGCGACCTTTTAGGAAGCTTTGACTTAGCAGTCATTAAAGAAGCAGGTTATGATCCAGATGTTATGGTCCTTGTCACAAACGCCGATCAATATGACAATGTTGAAGTAGTCGCTGACGGTTTAGTTGATGAAAAAACGGCTATAATCGAAGTAAGATAGTTTAGACAATAGCAAATTAAATTAGGAGGTTGGACAATAGTCTAGCCTCCTTTTTCGTGCATATCTTGCATTTTCCAAGCTAATTATGGATAGCGCCATAGTTAACTATTCTGACCAGCCATTATAGCTTCCACTAAGACCGTCCATCATAGAAGCCCATATTTTTGCTTCTTTTCTGTTACTATTTGGTCTATTTGGCAAAAAATTGCAAATAAAAAAGCCGCTGATGTCTATGACATCAACGACGTTCTTTGAAATCTTATTTAACTGCATCTTTCAATGCTTTACCAGGTTTGAAAGCTGGTACTTTGCTTGCAGGGATTTCGATTTCATCGCCAGTTTGAGGGTTGCGACCTTTACGCGCTGCGCGGTCACGAACTTCAAAGCTACCAAAACCGATTAATTGAACTTTTTCACCGTCAGCTAAAAATGCCTCGATTTGTTCGAAAACTGCATCTACAACTGGTGCTACACTTTTTTTAGAATCACCTACTGCATTTGCAACGTTTTGTACTAATTCTGCTTTATTTGCCATTCTAATTTCACCTCCTCCGAAATTCTTTCGGATATATTTATTCTAAGATAAATATACGGGATAATCGAATTGTCTCTCAGATAATCCTTTTATAGAATACCATACAAACCGCTATATAACAACGTTTTTGGTTAAAAATACGCGTATTTTTAACCTTTTTCTGTTATTTTCTGTTTCTTGTAATGATTTGAATAGGCGTACCTAAAAAATCAAAAGATTTTCTGATTTGATTTGAAAGAAAGCGCTCATATGAGAAGTGCATTAGCTCTTCGTCATTGACAAATGCCACAAAAGTTGGCGGTGCAGATTTGACCTGCGTTAGGTAGTAAATACGTAATTTTCTACCCTTGTCAGATGGTGCTGGGTTAATACGGATCGCATCAACCAGTACCTCATTCAATAATGATGATTGAACACGACGGTTGAAGTTACCATGAACGTGAGCAATCATTTCTGGTAGTTGCACTAAACGTTGTTTGGTTTCTGCAGATACGAAAATGATTGGTGCATAGTCGATAAACTGGAACTCACGACGAATGTCATCAGTGAATTTCTTCATGGTATGGTTGTCTTTTTCAAGAGTATCCCATTTATTTACCACAATAATAATCCCACGTCCTGCTTCATGGGCATAACCAGCGATCGTTTTATCTTGATCACGGATACCTTCTTCAGCATTTAAAACAACTAGACACACTTGAGCTCTTTCAATTGCACGCATGGCACGCATTACTGAATACTTCTCAGTTGCTTCGTATACTTTACCACGTTTACGGATACCTGCTGTATCAATGATTTTATATACTTGTCCGTCATCCTCGAAAGATGTATCGATTGCGTCGCGAGTTGTCCCCGCTACATTCGATACGATTACACGGTTCTCACCTAAAATCGCATTGACCAAAGAAGATTTACCTACGTTTGGTCGGCCGATTAAGGCGAATGAAATAGTATCATCCTCATCATCATTTTCAATATCGTCTGGTGCCAAATGGAATACTTCTTCTAGTATGTCCCCGATACCCAGACCGTGAGAGCCAGAAATTGGGTATGGATCACCTAAACCTAATGAGTAGAAATCATAAATTTCCGCTCTTTGTTCAGGGTTATCGACCTTGTTTACAGCCAGTACGACAGGTTTATCTGTCTTACGTAACATGCTGGCGATTTGAGAGTCTGTCTTTGTCACACCTTCACGGACATTAGTCATCATGATGATAACATCTGCTTCTTCCATGGCAATTTCAGCTTGCAAGCGAATTTGTGTCATGAAATCTTGGTCGTTAAATTCGATACCACCAGTATCGATTACATTTAATTGTTTTCCTAACCATTCACCCTGTGCATAAATTCTATCACGGGTAACGCCAGGTTCATCTTGGACAATTGAAATTCGGTCTCCAACAACGCGGTTAAAAATGGTAGATTTACCTACGTTTGGACGGCCGACAATGGCAATTGTTAAATTAGACATCGTTTTGCCTCCTTTCAATAGCAAACATTGAAATAAAAAAGGTAGGCGAGTTTCCCCAACCTACCATCAAACCAAACTTATGGTTTATTAATAAAATTATTCGTTATCGTCGCCGAAATCGAAGTTTTTCAATTGATCACCTAATAAGTCACCGAAAGTGAAACCTGATTCATCGTCAGATGATGCTTGAGAAGCATTGTTACGACGGTTGTTGTTTTGTTTACGAGGTTTGTTTTGACGTTTTTCTTCGCGAGGAGCAGCAGATTGTGCAGATGCATCAGCTTCTGGTGCTTCTTCTAAAGCTTTGATTGATAATGATAAACGTTCGTTTTCAGCATCAACGTCTAAAACTTTAACTTGGATAGCTTGACCTTCTGTTAATTTCTCAGCTGGTGTAGCAATGTGATCGTGAGAAATTTGAGAGATATGTACTAAACCTTCAACACCTGGGAACACTTCAACGAATGCACCGAAGTCAACTAAACGACGTACAGTACCTTCTAATTCAGCACCTTTAGGCGCTTTTTCTTCAATGTTTTCCCATGGTCCTGGTTGTAAAGCTTTAATAGATAATGAAATACGTCCACGTTCTTCATCAACTGAAAGAACTAATACTTCAACTTCTTGTCCTTCGCTTAATACATCTGAAGGATGGTTAACGTGTGCTTGAGCGATTTGAGAGATGTGTACTAAACCATCGATACCACCTAAATCAATAAATGCACCGAAGTTAGCCAAGCGAGCTACTGTACCTGTTACTTTATCGCCTTCTTGGAATGAGTTTAATTTTTCTGCACGTTCAGCGATGCGTTTTTCAGCAGCGATTTCTTTGTGAGATAAGATTAAACGGTTTTCGCTAGGTTCAATTTCAACAATTTTAACTTCTAATTCTTGGCCTTTGTATGGAGAGAAATCGTCAACGAAAAAGTCTTCAACCATTGAAGCTGGGATGAAACCACGTACACCCGCATCAACAACTAATCCACCTTTAACTACGCTCTTAACTGGCACAGTGATAATTTCACCGTTTTCAGCTTTAACTTCTAATTCAGCCCATACTTTTTTCGCTTCGATACGACGGCGAGAAAGTAAGAATGAACCATTTTCTTTTTCTTTGATTTGTTTAATAACAACTAACTCTAAAGTGTCGCCAACTTTAGCAACTTCTTCGATTGAGTCAATTGGTTGAGCAGATAATTCTTTGAAAGGAATAACCCCTTCAACACCTGCGCCTTCGATACCAACAATTACTTGGTTATCGTCGATTGATAATACTTCACCTGTTACTGTATCACCAATTTTTACTTCTACTGATTCTGCAAGAATCTCTTCCATTGATGGAATTTCTTCGTTATTTTGATTTTGTTCAAATTCGTTTGACATACTCTAAATCCTCTCCTAAATGTACTACCTCATTCGCACTAAGCCAATGATCAATTATTATTATATCATTTATTTAAACTATATTCAACTTTTATTCCTCAAAGATAATAAAAAGGGGTAGAATTCGCTTGAATTTTACCCCTTTTTGTGTTTGATGGTATTTCTTGCAATATAAATTATACAATCACACGGTGGATTTCAGCTAATATAGACTCTTCTACTTCTTCTAGGGTTAAATCAGATGAATCTAACATAACCGCATCGTCTGCAGGTACTAATGGACTATCTTCTCGGGTCGAATCATACAAGTCCCGACGCTTAATATCTTCAATCAAGTCTTGAAGATTCATTTCTGAATAACCTTTGGCTTGATTTTCTAAAAAGCGACGACGCCCTCGTTCTTCAGCAGATGCCGTTAGGAAGATTTTCACTTCAGCATCCGGCAATACCACTGTCCCAATATCACGGCCGTCCATTACAACGCCTTGTCCATTTTGCGTGTAGGCTCTTTGTTTTTCAACTAGGACTTGGCGTAATTCAGAAACTGCTGAGTAAGCAGAAACTGCTTTAGAGATACGGTCTGTACGAATGGCCTCTGACTGGTCCTGTCCGTTAACTAAGACGCGCTGGCCATTTTCCCCTGGTTCAAAGATAATATCACTCGCTTCAGCTAAGGTTTTCAAAGCGTCAGCGTCTTCAGCTGGAATGTGTCCGTCTAGGGCTAGTAATGTAATTGCCCGGTACATGGCACCTGTATCTAAATACACATAGGCTAATTTTTTAGCAATTTTCTTGGCAATTGTACTCTTGCCAGACGATGCTGGTCCATCGATTGCGATTTGAATCGCTTTAGACAATCTGTCCACCACTCTTTCATTCTATTAATTTACACGTAATACGGTTCCCGGTCCTATGCTAGAACTTTGTGTTAAACCGTTTAATTCAAGTAATTCATCTAGGGTCATACCGTTGTTCACTGCAATCCGATATAGGTTATCCCCTGCTTGAACAGTATAAGTACCTGTTGATTCAGACGCACTTTCAGAAGAAGCTGATTCTTCTTCGGCTATGGCTGCTTGTGATTCAGCAATTGAAGCTGATTCAGCGGCACTTTGCGCTGCGGCTTCTGACGCTGCTACTGCTGCATTTGACTCAGCTACACTTGCTGCAATACTTGAAGATTCTTGTTCAGAAGCTAGGCGAGCTGATTCTGATTCTGAGGCAGCTACTGCGCTTTCTGAGGCAACAATTGATTCAGAGACAGATTCGGAAGCTGAAATAGATGCTGACTCACTGGCTTTTGAAATTGATTCAACATTTTGCGTTTTAGAAATCATGACTTGCTCAGTTGATTCCGGTTCAGGCACCTTGTCTTCATTATTCATATAGGCAATCAAAAGAAACGGTACAACAATCATCACAAATAGCAAGAAGGCAATTACCTTTGAAGTTGTCGATATCGTATCTGGGTTGCTCTTCTTATTGCGGGCCGTTCTCGTGTACTTTTGATTTTTTAAATTCTCAAATTCGCCAAACCCTTGATTCTGAAAGTCATCACTTGTAGGGGGGGTTTGGTCAGAAGATGCTGAACTGTCTTTTTCTGAAGCCTGTTCAGTTTCTACTTCTGTATTTTCTTGATTTTTTTTCGTCAACTTGTCCCAGAATTTCATCCATATACCCCTTTCTTAACACTAAGAATTGTACCATGAACCCCTTTTTATGTCAGTATTTCTTTAGGCAATTTAACAAAACTTTATGGACCCGTTTCAAGATAATAAGTGCTGCAAACGTTGGGTCCACATTTCCTTGAAATCACCATCATGCTCGTCTTTTTCAACTTTCACTCGATTCGGTAGGGCCATTAAATCTTGCCATATCGGTCGACTGGCATAGTCAGGTTGACAATTACTGCAACATAAGTCTGGTCTATCCACTACCTGTTCATCAGCTTGATCTAATAAGAAAGTACGGTAACACTGGTCATTAGCCATTAAATCTAACATTTGATAGATTTGACGTAACCGTTCTTGACGAAGTTTTTGGGCATGTACTTTTGCTGTTTGGTAATCCGTAAAATGATGGCGGTAAAAGTACAACATGGCACTTACGCTATCTGCGTATTGGTCAACTTCACTTTGGGTTAAGGCCTGTTTAAACAGCCGCTCCAATAAATCATCCAACAAGTCAGCCTCGTCTTCTAATAACCGACGCATTTGCTGCAGTCTAGCTGCCTCGCGATTGTCATATAAGACAATTGATACTGATTGTTCCTGGTCTCGTCCTGCCCGCCCCACTTCTTGAATGAAGTCTGCCATATTCTTAGGGAGATGATAATGCAAGACAAAGCGTATATGACCATGGTTGATTCCCATACCAAAAGCTGACGTTGCAAAAACAACATCCAATTCATTTTGAAGAAACTGGCTTTGGATGATATGCCTATCTTCTAGACTTCTATCCCCATGGTAAGAAGCGACTCGCAAATCTGTATGATCTTTCATCCATTGGTTGAGTTCTTCGAGTTCACTTTTATGGTGGACATAAACAATTCCCGGCTTAGGCAACCGGTCTAACCAATCCTGCAATTTGTTTACCCTCACCTCACCAGTGTCAATTTCATCGAATAGGTAGAAAATATTTGGTCGGTCAACCGATTCTTTTACCAGTTGAATAGGTTCACCCTCTTCAAATAAGTAAGCCTTAATATCTGCTAATGTAGATTGGTTGGCCGTAGCAGATAAGGCTAATGTTTTTGGTTGCTTTAAGAGTTGACGGACCTTTTTCAATTCAGTATATTGCGGTCTGAAGTCATAACCCCATTGAGAAATACAATGGGCTTCATCGACAACTAATAATTGAATGTCCATCCGTTGTAAGGCCCTAATTACATGATCTTTCAGGAGCATTTCTGGTGATAGAAATAGAAATTGATAGTCAGATAGGTGACTTAAAATATAGGCTTGTTCGCCGCGGTCATAGGTAGAATTTAAGGCAATGCCCCGCCCTAACCCCATCCTTTGTAATTGACTGACTTGGTCTTGCATCAGGGAAATCAAGGGTGAAATGATCAATGTTACCCCAGGTTCATTGTATTGGTTGATTTGGTATATTAAAGATTTCCCTCCACCAGTTGGTAAAATGGCCACTACGTTTTCCTGTCGGTCTAATGCCTCTAAACTCGCCAATTGCCCGGGTTTAAATGCTTTGTAACCTGTCATTTCTTCCAGGCGTTTATGCCAATCTGTCATCATGGGTTCCTTTCTGGTAGACGATATGCCAATACCGATATAACCAATAATCTTTCTCGCCGAATCGTGCTTTAAAGGCTTCGTAATTCTCATCCGGTTCTTGGCTTACTAGGGGTGAAATGTCTTTCAAATTAAGTTCTTCAACCACTATTGGTTCAATTATCCAAGGAAAACTCAAGGTAATTTCTATGATATGTTCCGTTATGGTAGATAATTTTAACCGTCTTCTATCAGCGATTTTTTGAAGTGACCAACCTTGGTTGATTAAATTTAAAGTATCTTGCGTGGTCTGATTCCAAATCGGGAATTGGTTAAAAATCCCTTGGGCAAAGACTTGTAGCCATTGAGTTTCTGCACCTAAAGTATGACCACTTACCCAATTTTGATAGATTTGATCCATCAAGGCCTGTTGGGTAATGACAACTGCCCGCTCAGAAATCTGATGGCTTTCTGCTACTTGTTCAAGGGTTTGTGCCGGTAATTTGGCGCCTTCAAACTGTTCTAAGAAAATGAGGGCTGCTTGGTCTGGGAAGGCAGATAGTTCCTTAGCGAGTTGCTGGTGAAGGCTTTTGGTTATTGCTTGTAAGCCAGCTTGGGACGCGTCTGCCCTTTTGGCCATTGAAATAAAATCTTTTATCAGCTGCTGGACTTCTAAATCCTGGACGATTGGGCTATAGTGCGGGTTTTCGGCTTGAATATTGGATAGGACTTGCAGCAATAAATTGAAGGCTGAATGGTGCTTGTGGTGGTGACTTGGGATAATCAGACCGTTTCGTTTTTGAAGGATGTCATCAAAAAGCAAATGCATGTAATTATTTTGATTGTCTTGGCGAAAAATAGCTCCCACCGAGATATAATCAGCTACATTTTGGGTATAAGACATCCATACGTCCTTTTCAAGTTTTGGATATAGACCGAAATAGGCAGTTAAATTGTTTGAAAATGCAAAAAAAAGTGTTGTGGCTGTTCGCTTGCCAATCAACACTTGATATACGGAATTCGGGGGTAAGGCTTGGACTCTAAAAGCGATCGCCATTAATAAAGTATCCAATCCTATCCCTCCAAAGTTTCAACTATTTCTTCACCCGACATGATACTCTAGGTCTTATCATACCAGAAAATTGTCCAGGCTTCACTTTTTAATGGTGTGAATATTCGCGCGTACCGAATCGATTGACTAGGGTTGGTAGGGTTTGAACTAGGACGAAATGTGCTAGAAGGGAAACCAATACCCCTTTGATCAAGTTGAAAGGGATGATACCCGCCAGGATATATGTTTGCATGTTGCCTACATCGAAGTTCATGACTTGCATGTAGAACGGTGTGATCACGAAGTAGTTTAAGATAGTCATCACTAATGCTAAAGAAAGAGTTGCAGCTAGGTAAGCAACAATCGTTTTGCCGAAATTCATTTCTTTCGCTGACTTATTTCCTGCGTAAACTGTCGCCATTTGGTCTTTCAATAAGTAGTAAATTGGCAAGATATAAGCGATAGTCGCGATAAAGGCTGTTGCGTCACCGATTGGAATCCCCATTTCACCACCTGTATACATGTAATGTAAACCATTGGCGATTAGGCTGGCAGCAACTGCTTTTTTAGGTCCAGAAATGAATGCAACGAGTAAGATTGGTACAAGTGAAAAGTCTACCTTTAAGTAAGGTAAAGCCGGGATGATTGGAAAACCAATAAACATCAATATGAATGATAATGCCCCGACAATTGCGACCAATACGATTTCTTTAGTGTGATTTTTTCCCATGTGAATTTCTCTCCTTTTCTACTTCATGGGGTTGGCACTCAAAAGTGGAAATAAAAAAAACTCTTTCCACCTTCAAGGTAAAAAGAGTATAGGCAAACAGACATAGTCCGCCCATCTTCTTCCATCCTGACTTTACAGTCGGTTCTAGAATTTCACTAGATCAGTCCCAAATGGGAGTCGCGGACTTTACCGCCGATCGGGAATTTCACCCTGCCCTGAAGATTGCTTCAAATTTATTTGATTACAATACCTATTATAGCAAGTATCTTACTTTTTTCAAGTAGAATACTTACTTTTTCTTGGCATTCGCCAATAATTCTTCGATTTCGTGTTTTAGTAAGATTCTGCTGTCTCCTGGTTTCAAACCTTTAAGGTCTAAAAAGCCATAACGTTCACGTTTCAACTTGGCTACTGGATGTCCAACTGCTTCTAACATTTTACGGACTTGGCGGTTACGCCCTTCATGGATAACCAACTCGATAATAGTGGTCTTTTTGTCCTTATCAACAGAAAGAATTTTCGCTTGTGCTGGGGCAGTTTTCACACCGTCAATTTCAACGCCTCGCTCTAATTGCTTACGTTCTTCTCCGGTAATGACACCTTCAACTTTAGCCACATAGACCTTGTTGATTTCATAGCGTGGGTGCATCAAGGTATTGGCAAATTCACCGTCGTTAGTTAATAACAATAATCCTGAGGTATTGTAGTCTAACCGTCCTACTGGATAAATCCGTTGTTCAATTCCTGGGAAAAAGTCAGTGACCACTTTCCGATCTTTATCATCTTTTACTGCAGAAATCACGCCAGTTGGCTTGTAGAATACATAGTACACTGGTTCTTCTTTATAAATAGGTACTTGGTCTACTTCAATGCGGTCAGTGTTGGATACCTTATGGCCCAACTCTCTCACCACCTCACCGTTGACTTTCACGCGTCCTGCGGCAATCAATTTTTCAGACTCTCGTCTCGAGGCAACACCCGCGTGTGCCATCACTTTTTGTAATCTTTCCATCTTTAAATAACTCCTATAGGTGACCTATTCAGTCGTTTATTCTGCTGTTGTTTCATTAAAGTCTGTCTGGCTAAGGTCTGTCTGGCTAAGGTCTGTTTGGTTAAAGTCTTTTTGTTCAGGTTCACCGTTATCATCAATTTTAAAAAGGGTCTCTTCATCTACCGAGCCATCTAAGACTAGATTATGAATATCCGGCAAGTCTTCTAAGGACTCCAAACCAAAATATTGGTAGAAGTAAGAGGTTACCCCATAAATAATCGGCCGACCTGGTGAGTCCTGACGGCCCGTTTCCATAATCAAATCTCGCTCTAGTAATTTATGGATCATATTAGATGACTGAACACCTCGAATATCATCGATCGTCATTCGCGTGACTGGCTGTTGGTAGGCAATAATCGCCAATGTTTCTAATGCAGCTTGAGACAATTTCGTTGCAAAAGGAGAAACCGCGTAATTTTTCACCACTTCACCGTATGCTGCCTTGGTCACTAATTGAACACGTTCGTTAATAACGGTAATTCTTAATCCTGATTGTGGGTCGTGTTGGAGACGATTTCTCAAAACCATCACGTAGTATAAAGCCCATTCCTGTCGTATCTCTAATAAGTTGGCTAGTTCATCGACAGCGATCCCATCTTCACCTGCTACGAAAAGTAAACTTTCTATTGCAGCGACTGCATTCATTCACTTTCCTCCCGTCTAATCAATTGAATATCTGCTCTTAAGTCTTCCTGGTATAAGTATAATTCATTTGACTTCACTAATTCCAAAATCGCTAAAAACATACTCACAATTTGACTACGCGATTGAATTTTTCCAATAAAAACGGCTTCTTGAAACATTAATACATCCCGGTCCGCCTCAACGAAGGCTTGTCGAATATCCGCCATTGCAGTTCCTACTGAGTAAGATTCGCCTGCAATCGTGGTTTGGATAGGTTGTAGATTTTTCAAGCGGAAGGCCATCTTTTGAATGGCTCTATACAAGTCATCCGGCGTTAATTGGCGACCCGTCATAGGGATTTTCTCTTGATAAGCCGATAAGTCTGATGGTTGCTTGGTATATTCCAACGACCGTTCAGCCTGTTTATCCGCTAAGATATGGGAAACTTCCTGGTATTGCTGGAAAGCAAGTAATTGTTCCACTAATGAGTCACGTGGATCATCTTCTTCCTCAACCGCTTCTTTAGGGGTTTTTGGTAGCATCATTTGGGTTTTGATTTCCAATAAAGTAGCCGCCATCACCAAATATTCTGAAGCAATATCCAGAGATAAGGCTTCGTAGGTATGAATATAGGCTAAATATTGATCGGTAACCAAATTTATGGGAATATCAAAAATATCTACCTTTAAATCTTTAATTAAGTGTAATAGTAAATCAAGCGGCCCCTCAAAGGCCGCTAGATCCAATGTTAATTCACTTGTATGTTCGTTCATCCTGACACTTTTCTCCTAGGCTTGGGGGGTGTTTTCTTGTTTATTATCCAATTCGTTGTCAAACTCTTCTTGACGACGTTTTGTCCATTTTGACAAAATAGTTGAAAGAGAAATTACCCCAGTCAGGGTGTACACTGGAAATTCTTTCTTTAAAGCCGTTAATAAATCGTATGTACGACCTTCTTCTCTAAATGAAGGATTGATCGATAGATAACGCACGACTAAAGTATCTGTATCATCATGTTGGTCGAAGCCTACTAAACCGATGATATTATCAGAATAAGCGTCTTTCCATAAATAGATTTTACGTTCTTCATGATTAATTTTATCCATTTCTTC
Organism: Aerococcus viridans; assembly: GCF_002083135.2. Classification (NCBI taxonomy): domain Bacteria; kingdom Bacillati; phylum Bacillota; class Bacilli; order Lactobacillales; family Aerococcaceae; genus Aerococcus; species Aerococcus viridans. Next base: position 209,222 of record NZ_NBTM02000001.1, read on the forward strand.
TGTAAGTTCAGAAAATTCTTTAAACTCAGGGATGTAGGATAATAGGCCCATTACGATTTTCTCGTATCTTCTTGTATAAGGCACTAACATCTTTGCCCTCCTTTTACTTTTGCATAATAACAAAGTATGTGTAAGAGTACATTAGCATACATCAGCAATCAAGGCAATTTTTATTAAAAATTTTTAAAGTTGCGAGAGAGACCGTTTAGCTCAATAACACTGGAAAATTAGTGCCGTATCATACGCAGTGTGATGCAAATTAATTTGAAGTGGACTTGAGCTGGTCGAACAAACCCGACTACGAAAAGCACGCTTTACATACTTGTTATTGCATGTTTTTGCTAGCTGATAATATAATGTACCTTTTGGATAAACTGTAAAATATATGTATGTTTAACAAATTTCCTGATTATAAATCGTCAGCATACGATAATGTATACCTGTTCTTTCAAAAAACGCACCGTTTCAGTTTGATTAATGATCGATGACAAGTGGTGGTCTGTTACGTTAGTTAATCTTTCGCATATCGATTTCGATAAAAATAGCCAGGTCTAAAGAGACCTGACTAGATAGTGGTTGTTAGCCTTTTTTCTCACTTTGTCTTAAGGTATAAGATTGTTTCAGTGTGCCTAATAAGCCTTTGTCTGAGTAAGTCAGGACATTTGACTTGTAGAAGTTGGCGGATAACCATAAGCAGAGGATTGAGAATAGTAGTGAAATGATGACCGACAAGATTATTTCTGTGGTCGATACGGTTTCAGCAGCTATTCTGAATGGCATGACAAATGGTGTGAAGAACGGAATTTGTGAGGCTACTCGAACTAAGATATTGTTTGAGAAACCTAGTCCAAACATCCCAATATAAAAACCAGTAATACTTAAAAGAATAATCGGTGTGATCATTTTATTCACATCTTGTACATTTGAAACAAGTGATCCAAGGAAGGCACCTAATACTGAATAGGTGATGATCCCCAAGAAGGCTAATAAACCGGACCAACCAATGATAGATGCTGAATTAGATAATAGGGATGGAATTGTTTCGTCCCCTAATAGGACTTGTAATTCTGCTAGCATTAGCGTATTCCTGATTGTGATAAAGATGATGCCCAGTAAGATTGCGTAGAAGGCAACTTGTGTCAGCAATACGAGGAAAATCCCCAACATTTTACCCATAAAATGGGTGGTTGATGAAATGGAAGATAGGATGATTTCCATGATGCGCGACCCTTTTTCCACGGCAATTTCTTGCGAAATGATGGAGATATAGTTCATGACAAACATGAATACGATAAAGGATACAACGTAAGCGACACCAGTTCTTACCATAGATTGAATGTCCTGGTCACTTTCACTGGTACCGGATTCTAAATCAATAGTTTGGCTTTGGATGGCCACATTTGAATCGATTAGATGACTGGATTCTTCTTCTGTCAGGCCTAATGCTTGCGACCGGTTGGATAATTGGATACTCTCTAATACAGTTTGGAAGCCAGTAGTTGAGATATTCTTCCCGGTATTACTTTTGTAGAATTCAGCTTGGATGGCTTCCGGATCACTTTCGTCAATGACTAAATAGCCATCAATTTCCTCGTTAACTAGTGCCTCTTGTGCTTGGTCTACATCTTGGTCAAAAATTAATTTGTTCTGTCCGTTGTCTTCCGTTTCAATTGCGCTTACAGTTTGGTCAGTGGCACCAATGATAGATACCGTACCGATTGAATCAGATGCTGTTGCCATACCGATGACGCCTGAAATGATAGCTACTATAGCGACCATCAAGATGGGGCTTAGTAATAGCATAACAAATGACCATGAAAACACATTTTTCTTGTAGACTTCTTCGATAATAATACCCAAACGACTATTTCTCATGACGTCCACCTGCTTCCATTTTAAAGATTTCATCTAAGGTTGGCGGTTGTTGGCTAAAAGATTGGATGTATTCGCCTTTTGAGATGGTTTTGAATAATTCAGGCCCTACATTTTCATCTGATAGGATTAACTTATATTCCCCAGTTGTCAATTGGCTAACCGATTCCACCCCTTTTAAGGCTGCTAGGGCTTCTTGATCCCAGCCCTTAGCTTGGACGAACAGTCTTGTTTTACCGTAGGCATCACGCACATCATTAATTGGCCCGTAGAGTTTCTGCTCCCCGTTATGAATCATAACGACTGAATCACAAACATCTTGGACGTTGGCCATATTATGACTTGAAAAAATAATACATGCGCCTTGATCGCGAAGGCGTAAGATACCTTCCATCAAAAAGCCAGCATTTACTGGGTCTAAACCTGAAAATGGCTCATCTAAAATGACCAATTTTGGTTCGTGGATTAAGGTGGCAATCAATTGGACCTTTTGTTGGTTCCCTTTGGATAAGGTTTTAATCTTATCTTTACGGTCACCTTTAACATTGAAGTTTTCGAGCCATTCATCAATTTTGGCATTGATTTCTTTCTTTTTCATGCCACGCAAGCGGGCAAAATACATGATTTGTTTTTCGATGGACATGCTCTCATAAAGACCACGATCCTCAGGTAAGTACCCCACCGTGTCATACACTTTCTTCATATGCAAGGGTTGGCCATTCCAATTAACTTGGCCCCCATTTTCCGGTGTTAGGAAATTTAGAATCATTCGAAAAATTGTCGTTTTACCAGATCCATTCTGGCCAACGATACCAAGGATGGTGCCCGGTTGAATTTCAAAGGACACATCATCTACTGCGACAACTCTGCCGAAGGTTTTTCGTAGATGTTCTACTTGTAACATACACTTTCTCCTCCTTCTGCTTTCTTAGGGTTTCCCTGTTTCTTTCACTTGGTCTGCCGAAATGAATCGTTTAAGGCAAAAAATACAGGTAATTGAACGAACTTTATCGAACCTATATATACATTATAAATTACATGAAGCAATTTAGGGCTTCAAAACAAGTAATAAATAACCCTTTTCTGAAAACATGCAAAAAAAAGGCAGGATAATCCTACCTTTTTAGTTAAGTATGTGGTTATGCAAACATTCCTTGTATTTTTATGCCCGCGGATGATTTTGATTATAAATATCCTTCATATGTTGGGCATGAATATGAGTGTATATTTGCGTTGTTGAAATATCAGAGTGGCCAAGGAGTTCCTGGACCACTCTTAAATCCGCCCCATTTTCAAGTAAATGGGTAGCAAAGGAATGGCGCAGGGTATGAGGGCTGATGTCTTTGGTGATATGGGCCATGATCACCATCTTCTTCAAGTTCTTCCAAACACCCTGTCTAGACAAAGGTTTACCCCGATTATTCACGAATAAATAGCCTTGGGTCTCGTCTTCATCTTTTACTAGTTTTGGGCGCCCTTCTGTTAGATACTTGTTAATCCAGTCTTCTGCCATCTCACCGATTGGAACTAGTCTTTCTTTATCCCCTTTACCAATGGTTTGGATAAAGCCCATATCTAAATGGATGTCTTCTAGTTTGATATGGATGATTTCAGATACCCGCATGCCAGTTGAATACAGGGTTTCTAACAAGGTTCTATCCCGCAATCCCAGTGGCTTAGTGATATCTGGCGTCGCTAAAATCCGATCAACTTCGTCTAAGGTTAAAACAGCTGGTAAATGTTGGTTTTTCTTGGGTAAAGAAATTTTTTCCATTGGATTGTCTTCAATGACCCCATCCAATTTTAGGTAACGGAAGAAATGACGCAGGGTTGACACATAATGTGATCTGGTTGACGTGGCCAAATGGTCTTGGTCCATCCACTTTAAATGGTCTAACACTGTGTCCTGACTAATGTCTTGGACCTTTTCAATGCCTTGACGATTTAAATAGGTCATCATTCGGTTTAATTCTTGCTTGTAGGAGATGATGGAATTTTCTGCCAATCCTTCTTCTACGCGCATGGTATTTAAAAAATCTTCAATCACTTCAGTTAGCTTCATGCTTACCCTTTCTTCACTCAACGAAACATGTACAGTCAAAGGCCTATCCACTTGATTCGTTATGCCCTTTTCCAAAAAATGAATCAATCAAATCTTAGTTGATAAACCCCTAACGACTAATTATTTAAGACGGATGCCGTCTTCGACTTGTTCAATTTGACGGTTCTTCAATAAGTTGCCCAAGGCACGTTTGAATTGTGCTTTAGAGATGCCAAAGTATTCACGGATATCATCGGGATTCGATTTATCGTGGTATGGCAAGAAATGATTCGGTTGGCGTTGTAACAAGGCCAAAATCATTTGTGCATCCTCAGAAATTACCGTGTGGGCCAAAGGTTTCAAGGACATATTCAAGTTCCCATTTTGTCCGATACCGATGACACGCCCTTGGACTTCTTGTCCTAAATGTGGTTCTTCCAAGCGTTCACTTTCATGGATGAAGGCTAGGAAATAATCATCTGTAATCACATAGGTCCCCACTAATTTTGCGTGGTAGACAGTTCCTTTCACTTCTTGATTGGTCCAAGATTTTGATTGGGGTGATAGCTTGTTAGTAATTTGTTGGAAAACTAGGTCTTCAGCTAATTTACCCCAAACTCGGTCTTTTTTATCCACTTCTAAACGGATAAATAGGCGGTCGCCTTTTTTCGGCCATAAGTGTTTTTCACTTGGTAGGTCATCTAAAGATACCACGATTTCCTTATCTGCTAAACCTATATCCACAAAGACACCCAAGTCTTTACGAACTGCAGTAACAGTCGACCAACCATAACGTCCTTGACGAACGTCAGGTAATTGCGTGGTCATCATTTTTGTGTGTTTCATATTTTCATAAATGAATCCTTGGACCGAATCACCTAATTGGTAATCCCCTTCGCTCTTATCAAGTTGGTAAGTAATACCCTCTTTTTGTACTGAATAAAATTTGTCATTTTGATCCGTTACTAACGCTGTAGTAACCGTCCCTAATTGTGCGCTCATATATTTTCTCCTTAAAACGGTGCTTGTGCATGTTTATGTCATTGTATCATATTTATTAATTACTTGGCCGCAGCTTCAATCTTCAAACACCTGATTATACTCGATTCTGAACTAAAGGTAAACGAAGATTATGCAAATAATGTATAAGTTGGCATTATTCCGCCTTTTTTTGCATGAAAAAAAGGAGGCCCACACTTAAGCTGACACCTCCTCCTTATACAACTAGATTTAAATTATCTAGTTTAACTCATTTTTCTAATTAATTCTGCGGTTTCATGTGCATCGGTTTGACGAACATCTAGTAGGTAATTCGACGCTTCCTCGTATAAAGGAATTCGTCGTTGATACTTGGCCGCCATTTGACTTTTACTATTGGCATTGACTAAGGGGCGGCCATTGTTACCGGGGCCGCCACGATTAATCCGTTGCCAAGAAGTTTCAAAGCTATCTTGTAAGTAGAAAACCTTATCTTGTTGGGCTAGCAGTTGGCGACACTCAACCGTTTCCACAATACCACCACCGGTTGAAATCACTAGAGCGTCATTTTCTTCAGCCTCTAGTAATTCCGTCAAGATTTGAAACTCCAATAATCTAAAACCCGATTCTCCAATTTGATCAAAGATTTCTGCAATCGTCTGACCTCTACGGGCCTCGATATAGCAGTCCATGTCCACAAATGGGACCCCTAACTTGTTGGCCAAAATGCGCCCGACCGTTGACTTTCCGACACCCATAAATCCTGTTAATATGATTGGCATCCTTTGATCAACCTTCCATTTCCAATAATTGGGTGACTTACGCGCTTAAAGCGACTAAGTCATCGAAGAAGCTTGGGAAAGAAATGTTGACTGCTTCAGGATGTGCCAAGTTGACAGTTCCCTCTTTTACCAATAAAGCAGCAACTTGTAGCATCATACCAATACGGTGGTCACCGTAACTATCCACATCCGCTGCGTGCAATGGTGTTGGACCAGTAATAATCATGCCATCTTCAGTTTCTTCGATGTTTGCTCCCATTTTATTTAACTCTTGGGCTGTGACCTGAATACGGTCAGTTTCTTTTACTTTTAATTCTTCAGCGTTACGAATCACTGTCCTACCTTCCGCTTGGGTTGCGGCTAAAGCGATAATTGGAATTTCATCAATTAAAGCTGGAATAATGTCGCCACCGAATTCTGTTGCTTTTAAGTCGCTGGCAGAAACAGTTAAGTCACCGCTCAAGCCACCTTCATGCAAGCATGTTTCGATGTTGGCACCCATATTGTTCAAAACTTCAATAATGCCTGCACGGGTTGGATTTAAACCAACATTTGGCATGTGGAGTTTAGAACCCTTAACTAATAGTGCAGCAACAATAAAGAAGGCTGCTGAGGAAATATCTGCTGGGACAGTAATATCCGTAGCTGTTAAGCTTTGGCCACCTTCTAGATAGATGTCTTTATCGTCAACTTTTAGTTCAACGCCAAAGTTCTTTAACATGTTTTCAGTGTGGTCACGTGACCGCTCTTTTTCATGGATAATTGTTGTACCTTCGGCAGTTAAACCTGCCAATAAAATCGATGATTTTACTTGGGCAGACGCCACTGGCATATCATATTCAATCGCATTTAAGTGGTCAACTGGCTGGATATACAAAGGCGCAAACTCGCTACCTTCTGAGCCGGAAATCGATGCCCCCATTTGACGTAATGGTAGCATAATACGGTTCATTGGTCGCTTTGATAGGGATTCGTCACCAATCATTTTAATTTTAAATGGGAATCCTGAAAAAAGTCCTGCCAGTAAACGCATAGTCGTACCGGAGTTTCCAGCATCTAAGGCATGATCTGGTGCTGTTAAGCCTTCAATACCCTTACCATGAACGATGACAGATCCATCTGCCTCTTCATCAATTTGAACACCTAAATCACGGAATATATTCATAGTTGAAATACAGTCTTCCGCATGTAGAAAGCCTTCAATTTTTGTGGTGCCTTTAGCGATAGAAGCGAACATGATCGCCCGATGAGAAATTGATTTATCCCCAGGAATCGTGATTGTCCCTTCTAATGCATTGGCATCGATCATTAATTCTTTCATGGATGTCTTACTCTCCTTCATTTTGCCAAATGTCAGGGTTTTTAGCGTATTCGCGGTAGTTGTTTACTGCTTTGACTAATTCGTTGTAGTCATCATGTGGGAATTTTTCTAAAATTGCTTGAGCTAATTCAGTAGCGATTACTGTCTCACCGATAATGGCTGCACGTGGTACCGCCGTAATGTCAGAACGTTCAATCGAGGCTTTGTACGGTTCTTTGGTGTAGATATCCACTGATTGTAATGGATGGTATTGTGTTGGGATTGGTTTTTTGTAACCACGGACAATAATTGGCATACCAGTTGTCATACCACCTTCAAAACCACCCATATGGTTGGTCAAACGGTAGAAACCTTGTGTATCGTCGTAGGCAATTTCATCCATTAACTCGTTACCAAAACGGCTAGCCACTTCAACACCGTCACCGATTTCAGCCGCTTTAAAGGCATTGATTGATACCATAGCACCTACTAATTTAGCGTCTAATTTTTTGTCCCATTGTGTGTACGAACCTAAACCAGCAGGAACATTTTTAGCGATCACTTCGATAACCCCACCTAAAGTAGTGCCATCTTTTTTCGCTTGGTCAATTTTCGCTTTGATTTCTTCATCAATTGAAGGGTCAATCATTTTTAATTCTGACTCATCCGTTGTTTGGCGGATTTCTTCATAAGAAAGACTTGTTGCATCAACCTTACCTTCAACGCCACCTAAAGCTTTAACGTAAGCGATGATTTCAATATCTAAGCCATCTAAGATTTGTTGGGCAATAGAACCAACGGCTACACGCATTGTTGTTTCACGAGCAGATGAACGCTCTAAAACGTTACGTAAATCTTTAAAACCGTATTTGATCCCACCAACTAAGTCAGCATGCCCCGGACGTGGATGATGCACAGTACGACGCTTTTTTATACCGTCTTCTACATCTTCTGCACTCATGATTTCAGTCCATTTTTTAAAGTCTCTATTTTCAACAATCAAAGTAATTGGTGAACCTAAAGTTAATCCATGACGAACACCTGAAGTAATACGCACTTGGTCTTTTTCAATTTTCATACGATTACCTGCACCATAACCCATTTGACGGCGAGCAAGATTCTCGTTGATTTTATCTATATCGATTGGTAAGTTTGCTGGAATGCCTTCAATGATCGCAGTTTCTAAGGGACCATGTGATTCGCCAGCTGTAATGAAACGTAGCATGTACTGTTTCCTCCTAATTTTTCAATTTCTCTTATTCATTTTAGCCTTTATTTCCAACAGGGGCAATTATATTTGTACAAAAATTAGAAAATAATGAACATTTCATAGAATCATTTAATATAATGTATCATTTTTGCAAAAAGAAAAGTGCTGACCAAGCTAAGAAAGCTCAGTCAACACTTTTTAAATGTCCGAATAATAGATTTTAGTGACTCAGGTTAAGCAAGATTAGATAGTTGTAGTTGCGCCGTTATAAACGATACCACGACGAGCATCAACTGTTACTAATTGGCCATTTTCAATTGAAGAAGTTGCGTTTTCTGCACCTACAACAACTGGAATACCATTTTCTACACCTAATACAGCTGCATGGCTTGTTAATCCACCTTTTTCAACAACTACTGCTGCAGCATTTTTAATTGCTTCATTGTAGTCGTTGTCAGTTGATTTCACAACTAATACAGAGTTAGGTTTTACGTTAGCTACTGCATCTGCGGCGTTGTCTACAACTACTGCATGACCAACAACAGATTTTTCTCCGATACCTGAACCTGATACTAATTTTTCACCAATAACTTGGATTTTCATCAAGTTAGTAGTACCTTTTTCACCAACTGGTACACCAGCAGAGATAATAATTGTATCACCATCCTGAGCGTAGCCAGATTCTTTCGCTACAGTACCTGCTAATGACATCATTTCGTCAGTTGAAGCTGGTTTTTCAACAACAAATGGTTCTACACCCCATGCTAAAACTAATTTACGTGCTTGGCTTTCAGAGAAAGTTAAAGCGATAATTTTAGCACTTGGACGATATTTAGAAATCATTTTCGCTGTGTGACCAGATTCAGTGGCTGCAACGATTGTTGAAACGCGTAAACTACGAGCAGTGTAAGCAACAGATTGGCTGATTGCTTCTGCCATGTCACCTTCTGTACTTGGTTTTAATGAACCAATGTCAGTTTTCGCTTCTTTACGTCCTTCACTTACTAATGCAATACGGTTCATTGTTTGAACTGCTTCTACTGGATAGTCACCGGCAGCAGTTTCACCTGAAAGCATGATTGCGTCAGTACCATCAAAGATTGCGTTAGCAACGTCAGATGCTTCTGCACGAGTTGGACGTGGGTTAGACTGCATTGAATCTAACATTTGTGTAGCTGTAATAACTGGTTTACCAGCTAAGTTACATTTACGGATCATGTCTTTTTGTACAACTGGTACTTGTTCAGCTGGGATTTCTACCCCTAAGTCACCACGAGCAACCATTAAACCGTCAGATACAGATAAGATATCGTCTAAGTTATCTACACCTTCCTGGTTTTCGATTTTAGGGATGATTTGAACTGATTCGTTACCAGTTTCTTCTAGAATTTCACGGATTTCTAAGACATCACTTGGTTTACGTACGAATGACGCTGCAATATAGTCAATATCATTTTCTAGACCGAAACGGATATCATTTGCATCTTTTTCAGTAATACCTGGCAATTGAACAGAAACGCCTGGTACGTTAACACCTTTTTTATCTTTGACGATACCAGTGTTTTGTACTTCAGTAACGATTTCGTTATTTGCAGTGTCAATATCAGTTACTAATAAGTCTACTAAACCATCATCAATTAAGATATGAGAACCTTTTTCTACATCATTAATCAATTCAGTGTATGTAATTGAGAATTTTGTTTCGTCACCCTCAACTTCTGTCATTGATACGCGAACTTCAGAACCTTTAACCAATGTTACAGGTTTGTGGTCTTTCATGTTGTTTGTCCGAATTTCAGGACCTTTAGTGTCTAATAAGATTGCAACGCGGCGACCAGTTTTTTCTGAAGCCTCGCGGATGTTGTTGATACGTGCTAAATGCTCGTCGTGGTCTCCATGAGAGAAGTTCAAACGAGCAACGTTCATACCTGATTCAATCAGTTGAACTAAAGTGTCTACAGACTCCGATGCGGGTCCAATGGTACATACAATCTTGGTGTTTTTTTCCATAATGATTAATGCATCCTTTCTTAGAAAAAATTAAAATGAAATTTCTGAGTTGATATTGTATAGATTTACTTGTGATGAACGTGAGTGCCCTTTTGTTTTCAATGCTTCATTAATATCAGTAGCGATAATATTTTCTCCACTGATACCCACACAAACACCGCTAGCCCCCTCATGTAGCAATTCAACAGCTTTAGAGCCGAATAATGCTGCTAACACACGGTCACGAGCTGTAGGCGATCCACCACGTTGAACGTGTCCCAACACAGTAACACGTGCATGATAATCGTCATATTCATAAAGTTTGTCGGCAAATTCATGACCTTCCATTACACCTTCAGCAAGAATAATAATAGAGTGTTTCTTACCGCGACGACGACCTTCTTCAATATTCGCAACAACTTCATCCATATTAAATTCCGTTTCCGGAATAATAATCTGCTCAGCACCTGAACCGATACCAGTCCATACAGCAATATCACCCGCATTACGTCCCATCACTTCGATTACGAATGTACGAAGATGACTAGTAGCCGTATCACGAATTTTATCGATTGCTTCCAAGGCAGTATTACATGCCGTATCAAAACCGATTGTATATTCGGTGCCAGGAATATCATTATCAATTGTTCCTGGAATGCCGACAGTTTGAATACCTTCTGCCGCTAATGATGCAGCACCACGGTAAGAACCATCCCCACCAATTACTACTAAAGAGTCAATACCATGTTTTTTTAATTGTTCAATAGCAGGTCTACGACCTTCTTCATCCTGAAATTCTGGATAACGAGCAGTATATAGCATGGTTCCTCCACGAGAAGTCAAATCACTTACATCGCGTTCCGCCATTTGGAAAATATCGCCTTCAGCTAAGCCACGATAACCATAGCGAATACCGAAAACTTCATCTCCGTCATGAATTGCCTTACGGACAACTGCTCTGATAGCTGCGTTCATACCAGGTGCGTCTCCACCACTAGTTAAAATTCCTATACGTTTTCCCATTTTTTCACCTCAATTAATTTATTTACAGTGTTATTCTACCATTTTTACTAACCAATGTCTTACGTTTTCTAATTTTGTGCAAAGATATACAAGTATTCTATACTATTTAACAACCACATTTTCCTCGCCATAGAAAGTAATCAATTCTGTAACCGACTCATCCGTCACTTCAATCGCATACTTTTCAGACAACCAGTAGTTTTCTTGACTCGCCACAATTGTAAAGTGAAGCCTGGTTGGACCCGGATATTTGCTAACAACTTCTAGTAGTCCAGCTTTCAGCTCACTAGCCTTGGCCTTATCTTCAACGCGAATCCAACAGACTGGGGCTTGGGTGCTTTGTGCAAGCTGGCTTTTTTGTCCGCCAGCATGATCTGCTTGACCAGAACCGTCTGCTTGTTTTTGACTCAAATTGTTTAAATATACTTTTGTATCTTCATCCAACATCCAAGCCTTAGTCAAGACGACTTGCAATTCATCATTGCGCTTTTGCGTCTTTCCGTAAACCAACAAGGCATTGCCCTGGTTTAAATGTTTGGCGAAAGTTATATAAGCTTCCGGGAAGGCCGTCACAGAAATCTGCCCCGTTTGGTCCTCTATTGTCACAAAGGCCATGGGTTGATTTTTCTTAGTAGTAATTCGTTTCACCGCTATAACCTCCCCTAGGAAAAAGGCTTTGCTATTTTCTTTGAGGTTTTCAATGTAATCAATAATCCCTGTTTGATAAAAACCTTCATATTCTTCAAAAAGGTTAATCGATAAAGCTTGCCCCAGCGTTTCTATTTCATTTTCAATTAATTGGTGTTGGTCAAATTCATCGATTTCAACAATCTTCGGTGCGAACATGGCTGACAAGTCATCGTCCCCAAGTAGCGAGGTTTGGCGTTGATTGTCTGTTTTAAAGAGTTGCTCATGGGTAATCATCTTAGGGATAGCTTCCAATTGTAAGGTACGTCGGTTGTAGCCAAAGCTATCCAATGCACCTGCTTGGGCTAATTTGACTAAGATGTCTTCTTTGAGGGCGAGCTTTCCAAGTCGGTGGATAAAGTTGGTAAAGTCCTTAAATGGTCCTTCCGCTTCCCGAGCTTGAATCATTTCTTCTACTGCACGCTTAGGAATGCCTCGAATGTCCCCTAAGCCGAGTTGTAATTGGTGGTCGTCCACAACTGACAAGCCATAAAATGACTTGTTGATATCTGGAATGACCACTTCAACCCCGTGGTTTTTCGCTTCGAGTACCAGGTTCTTCCCCTTTTTATCATATATCCTTGTATGTTTCAGGTTGCCATAATAAAAAGCAACTGGATAATTGGCCTTGATCCAAGCCAACTGGTAGGCCAAGTATGAGTAAGCAAAGGAATGCGACTTATTGAAACCGTAGTTGGCGAAGGCTTCAATATAGTCGTAAATTTGCACAGCGACACTTTCCTGGTAGCCATTTTCAATAGCCCCGCTGATAAATTGTTTGCGGACATTTTCAATGGTTTCGTGTTTCTTTTTACCGATGGCACGACGCAAGATATCCGCTTCACCCAGGCTAAATCCTGCGATTTTTTGGGTCACCTGCATTACCTGTTCCTGGTAGACCATAATCCCATATGTAGGGGCTAAAATTGGTGCTAAATCAGGGTGTGGGTAAGCAATAGCTTCACGTCCATGCTTTCTGGCCACAAAATGTGGAATTTGTTGGACTGGACCTGGTCGGTACAAAGCATTAACAGCCACCACATCTTCAATGGATGTAGGCGCTACTTGTTTCAAAACATTCTTAATACCGTCCGATTCAAATTGGAATACGCCATTGGTATTTGCATGTTGGAAGATTTCATAAGTCTTTGGATCATCTAATGGAATATCCAAGGCTTTGACTAGTCGACTGGTTAATTTACCAACGGCCGCTAACCCGTCATGCAAAATAGTCAGGTTGGATAGACTCAGGAAGTCGACCTTCAGTAGGCCCACTGCCTCAACATCCCCCATTGTATATTGGGTATTTGGGATGTGGGTAGATGAGGCTTGAATCGGTGTATGCAAGGTTAAAGGTTGGTCCGCAATCACAACACCGGCCGCATGGGTGGAGACGTGACGTGGTAACCCTTCTAGTTTACGGGCGGTATCAAACCACAATTGCCCGTGGACTTCGTTTTCAATTAATTCCCGCAATTTCTGTGACTGGTCATGGACTGATGTTAGTGTTTCAGCTGGTAAATTAGGATTATTGCCTACCGTATTAGCCCATTCTGACAAGGTCACTTGCGCTTTCCCAAAGACAGATCCGACATTTCGCAAGGCTTGCCGAGCACCAAATGTCCCAAAGGTTGCAATTTGTGCTACATGGTTGTCTCCGTATTTCCGGTAGACATAGTCGAGCACTTCTTGCCGTTTATTATCGGGGAAATCCAGGTCAATGTCCGGCATATTCTGCCGTGCTGGATTCAAGAATCGCTCAAATAGTAAATCGTTTGCTATCGGGTCAACGTCTGTAATTTCTAAGACGTAAGCCACTAAGGCCCCGGCAGCTGACCCACGTCCTGGTCCCGTTTGAATATGGTGTTGGTGGGCATAGTTCATCACGTCCCAAACGATTAAGAAATAATCGTCAAAGCCCATATCATGGATGACTGACAATTCATAAGCCAAGCGGTCGGTATAGGCATCTGTAATCTCCGCCACCCGTTTAACTAACCCTGCTTCTGCTAGGTCTTTTAGGTATTTTGGTGTATCCGTGTATTCACTTGGTAGCGGGTATTTGGGCAGTAAGGTTTCAACTTGAGGAAATACAATATCAATACCCTTTACCGCTGCCTCTAATCGGTCCAAGGATTCTTTATAAACTAAATCTTGATCATCTGAGGCTTGGTACATATTGGCCCATTGGTCTGGACTTCTAAGTGCATGGGACCCTTTCACTTGCTTCAACTCATCAATCCCTGTCATCGGCTTATTATTGTCAATGGCTTCAAGGACTTGTTGGGTGAAGAAGTCATCCGGATTTGCATATTGAATGTGCGGCATAGCGACTAATGGAATCCCTGATTGCTCACTCAATTCGATGATGGCTTTTGCGTGGAATTGTTCATTCTCCAAGGCTGAAAGACCTAGGAATAATTGGTCATCTGAAAAATGGCGTCGCCACCAAAGTAACTCTTTCTCTAACTGGTCGTAGTCTGCCTGACCGTCGCCTTGTTTCAAGTACCGCATATGGGGGCCGCTCATAGCAGAAAAAATCACAATGTAATCATCCGCGTGCATGGTGATTTCTTGGTAAATGGCCCGGCGGTTGGCTTCTGCTTGTAATTTTAAAGACGACGAAAGGGCCATCAGATGCTGATAGCCTTCGTAGTTTTTTGCGTAAACAATCAATTCTTCTTTGACATTGTCAATATTAAACTGGACGGTTAGCCCGATTAAAGGGGTGATGCCATTTTGCTCACAGGCACGGACGAATGCCAAGCTGCCTGACATGACATTAACATCGGCCAAGCCTAAATGGGTATAACCTGCAGTCGCCCCTGCCTGTACGTATGCCTCAACAGACATGGGACTGGTTAATAGGGAATAGGCTGAATTTACATGTAATGGCACAAACATCCGGTCACCTCCTCATTCATATGGTTTGTTTAAAATCACTATTTACTTGTCTTCATCAGTGAAAAATTGACTATTTCGTTGTTTCGCCGCTTCAATATCTTCTGCAGTAATCGCTAGATCAGCGTATTGGGGTCCCCGTAAGAACATGGCATCCCCAAAGGAAAAGAACCGGTATTTTTCTTCAACTGCATGCTGGTAAGCCGCAAGGACATGGTCGCGTCCGGCAAAGGCTGAAACCAACATAATTAAAGTTGATTTAGGTAAGTGGAAGTTAGTAATAAAACCTTCAACCACGCTAAATTGATAGCCTGGTGCTATAAAAATATCGGTCCAACCAGAATCAGCTTGGACTTGCCCCTTGAATTTAGTTCCAATCGTTTCAAGGGTGCGGATAGATGTCGTCCCAACCGCAATCACCTTGCGTCCACCTTCTTGGGCACGTCGAATTTTAATCGCATTTTCTTGGTCTAAGCGATAGAATTCTGAATGCATTTTGTGGGCATCGATATCATCCACAGAAACCGGCCGGAAGGTCCCAAGCCCAACATGTAAGGTTAGATAGGCAATTTCAACGCCCCGGTCTTTTAAGTCACCCATAAATTCCTCTGTAAAATGAAGACCCGCTGTTGGTGCTGCCGCTGACCCGTTTTCCTTGGCATAGACGGTTTGATACCGGTCAGGATTGTCTAGTTTCTCTTTGATATATGGCGGTAATGGCATTTCACCTAAAGCCTCAAGGACTTCTAAAAAGATGCCATTATATTTGAATTCCACAATTCGGCCGCCATGGTCAAGCACTTTAGTAACAACCGCCACTAATTGACCGTCCCCAAAGACAATCTCAGTCCCCACACGAATACGACGAGCTGGTTTAACCAAGGTTTCCCATTTGTCGCCTTCCGTATTATTTAATAGTAAGACTTCAATATGTCCACCCGTATCAGGGCGAATCCCGTGTAAACGCGCTGGTAATACTCGGGTATTATTCAATACCAAGACATCACCCGCTTCAAGTTCACTAGCTACATCTGGAAAATAGCCGTCCTGGAAATCCCCAGTTTGGGCGTCAAGTTTCAACAGTCTACTAGCTAGCCGGTCTTGAATGGGTACTTGGGCAATCAGTTCTTCTGGTAAGTCAAAATCAAAATCATTTGTCGTTAATATCACTTAAAATTCCTCCGCATAGGGTATGCCTAAATGGTCGTAGGCCTTTGGTGTTGCTAGACGACCACGTGGCGTTCTTTGTAAGAACCCATTTTGAATTAAGAAGGGTTCATACATATCTTCTATTGTTGTCGTTTCCTCTGAAATATTCGCTGCTATAGTCGACAAACCAACCGGTCCCCCACCATAATAGCGAATAATCACATCGAGAATCTTTCGGTCCGTTTCGTCTAAACCTGCCTGGTCAACTTTCAAAATAGATAAGGCCTTATCCGTGATAGGATCGTCAATTAGACCATCTTCGTGATAGACTTGGGCAAAATCACGAACCCTCTTTAATAATCGATTGGCGATACGAGGTGTCCCTCGTGACCGCATCCCAATTTCTTTCGCAGCTTGATCTTTAATTGGCACCTCAAATAAACGGGCTGTCCGTTCAACAATGGTCGCTAATTCATCCACTGTATAGTAGCGTAAATGTTGAACAATCCCAAACCGATGTCGTAGCGGTGAAGACAAAGCTCCTGGTCTCGTAGTAGCCCCAATTAGGGTAAAAGGTGGCAGCGGAAAATGCACAGGGTGCGCCCCTTCATCTTGTCCAACAATAATATCTACTTGGTAATCTTCCATAGCAGAATACAACATTTCTTCTACCACTCGGGGTAAGCGATGAATTTCATCAATAAACAAAACATCTCCTGCTGACAGCTCATTTAACAAGACTAGTAGGTCTCCTGTTTTTTCAATGGCTGGTCCAGAAGTGGTTTGAATATTAACCCCCATTTCATTGGCGATAATATTAGCCAGGGTGGTTTTCCCTAAACCTGGTGGTCCATAAAGGAGGACATGGTCAAGGGCTTCATCACGATTTTCAGCGGCTTGTATATAAATCGCTAACTCTTCTTTTAATTCAGCTTGGCCAATATATTCCCGCAAAAACTTAGGTCGTAAGGATAATTCCTGGGTTTCATCTGCTTGTGCATGGGGTGAATGAATTTGGCCGTTGTGGACGATTTCAACATCTAAATCTTCCTGGTCAACATCTTCATGATGATCAAAATCCACGGCGACTGCCTCCTTTCTTTTTCTATATTAACGTTTATTAACGTTTTGTGATAAATTTCAAGGCGATGCGAATGGCTTCTGATGTAGCGGTCACACCTGTGAAGTCAGCGTTTTTCACTACGCGATTGATTTCTCTTTGGCTGTAGCCAAGACTAGCCATGGCCTCTTCAAGTTCATGCATGAATGGTAGGTTGACTTGGTCTGCCCCTTGAATATCCAAGCCTTCTTGCTTGAATAGTGCAGATGACGGAGACTCAGCTAAAACTTTTGGCAGTTTTTCTTTCAAATCCAGCACAATCTGGCCGGCTGTCTTTTTGCCAACACCTGGAAATTTCATTAAAAAGGCATTGTCTTCTGCCTGGATGGCTGCGACTAAACCGGCGTTATCGTCTAATGATAGGATGGATAAGGCGGATTTAGGGCCGATACCAGAAACAGAAATCAACTGCAGGAAGATAATCTTCTCTTCTTGTGATTTAAAGCCATATAAACGGATGTCATTCTCTGAAACAGATTGATACAACCAAATTTTCACTGGTTGGTCTTGCCCGATTTTGTCTGTAAAACGATAAGGATTGGCCATATAAATATAGTAGCCAATCCCCCCCGTTTCAAGTATGACAGCATCTGGATAGACACTTTCAACCTGACCTATCATAAATTCGTACATGGTCTTACTTCACTAATTCTTTCAAGTCGCCGTAGCCTTCTTTGTCCATATCTTCTAGCGATACGAAACGAAGTGAAGCTGAGTTGATGCAGTAACGCAAGCCACCTAATTCAGCTGGGCCATCGTTAAATACGTGACCTAAGTGGGTATCTGCGTCTTTTGAACGGACTTCAATACGTTTCATACCATATGAAGAGTCATCTAACTCTTCGATTTCATCTTCCAGAATTGGTTTTGAAAATGATGGCCAACCACAACCGGCATCAAATTTATCAGTAGATACAAATAATGGTTTACCGCTCACGATATCCACGTAAATACCTTGCTCGTAGAAGTCGTCATATTGACCAGTAAATGGGCGTTCAGTACCCGCGTTTTGTGTTACTTCATATTCTAATTCAGATAGTTCTTTCAAACGTTCTTCTTTATTGTAGTCTTTTGTCATAATGAATCTCCTTTTTTTCGTTCAGTTGAGGTTGTGACATAAGAGTCACAACTCGCTTTTCGTTACTTATATTCTAGCACAATATCCTTCTATACACGAAAATCTAGATTACGACTTTCACACACCTTAAAATTGAGGTGACTCGTGCGGATCTTGAATTCGCTTGAACATTCGCTCAATTTCATAATTTGAAAAATGGACCAGGACTGGTCGACCGTGCGGGCAGTTATAAGGATTTTTGGTATAAGCCAAGTCATACAGCAACTGTTTCGCCTGCATGTCGTCTAAATAATGGTTGGCTTTAATCGACCGTTTACATGACATCATAATAGCCGTTGCTTCCCGGTAATTGCCTACCGTTGCTTTAGGATCTTCTAAAACTAAGGCAATCAAATCTTCCACAATTTTTTGGACATTCTTCTTGCCCATCCAAATTGGGTGCTGCTGTAACTGGAAGGCATTTGGACCAAAGGGTTCTAAATCAATCCCCATTTCCAACAATTTTGGCCGGATTTGGTCAATCTTTTGGGCCTCTGAATTTGAGAAATCGAAAACAATCGGTAATAATAAACTCTGCATTGCCGTTCCAAATTCCACAATGGTATCCCGGTAGTATTCGTACTTAATCCGCTCCTGGGCCGCATGTTGGTCCACCAAATACATGCCCGTCTCATTTTCAGCCACCAAATAAGTCCCCTGCATTTGCCCCACATAAGTCAACTCGGGAAAGGACATATTCCGGTCTACGATAGCCTGGTCAAGCGCCCGAACTTGTTTAACCGTTTGCCAGACTGGTTTGTTGTGAGGTTTTGGCAAGTTCACTTCTTGTTCCGTATCCAAATAAGCTACTGGCGCCTCATCTGAATAATCAGCCTCATTTTCAAGGTCTTCTGCTTGAACCACCTGAGCTTCATCACGCAAGTAAGCCGGCACTTGGACAGATTGATTGACATCTTCACCGAAATCTTCATTGAAGTTTCCACTGAAACCATTGCCTGAAAAAGGGCTATTGGCGTCTTGTTGTGCCTTGCTGCCATGATTGCTTTGACTGGCCGAGAAGTCGAAACTGGCTTGTTCGCCAAGATAAGTAGTTGGCTGGCTTAGAGGACGGTAGTTGTTTTGCCCAGAAGTTATTGAAGCAAATGAATCGCTGTTATTGACTGATTGGCCATCGTCTCCTTCACCGTCTGCATATACATCCGGAATCCGTTGTACAGGGGCTAAGGCATCAATAATGCCGGTTTTAATCATATCATAGAGGTCGTCTTCTTTAGAAATACGGACCTCTTGCTTGGTTGGATGCACATTCACATCGATTAATTGCGGGTCAAGTTCAATATAAATGACTGCAATTGGGTAACGTCCGACCATTAATTTAGATCCATAACCCTTTAAAATGGCCTGGTTTAACTTATAGTTTTTGATAAAACGACCATTAACAAACAGGGACATATAAGACTTGCTGGCTCTAGTGACAGCTGGTAAGGACACGTATCCTGAAATGTGAAAGTCTAAGTTTTCGCCTTCAATAGCTACCATATCTTTGGCCTGTCTAAATCCGTAAATGGCCGCTAAGACTTCATTGACCCGGCCCTTACCATTTGTTGACAATAAGGTTTTCCCGTCATGGGTATAGTTAAAGCGAATGTCTGGATGTCCAAGGGCCTCACGGTTAATGATATCTGTAATATGGGCTAATTCTGTTTGCAAACTCTTCAAGTATTTCAAACGGGCTGGCGTATTGTAGAAGAGGTTCTCTACCAATACAGACGTCCCCCGTCTTAAAGCAGACGTCTTCTGGTCAACGATTTCCCCATCTTTAATATAGATTTCACTTGAAGATTCCCCGTCCGATGTATTCATGGTCACTTCTGAAACTGAGGCGATTGACGGCAAAGCCTCACCCCTAAATCCCAGTGTCCGTATTCTAAACAAGTCACTTGAACTATATATTTTTGAGGTTGCATGTCGTTTAAAGGCTAGGCCAACTTGGTCCGCTGCAATCCCTCTTCCATTATCAATCACTTGAATAGACCGTAATCCGGCTTCCTTTATGTGAATCGCAATTTCACTGGCGCCTGCATCTATCGCGTTTTCCACAAGTTCCTTGACAACTGAGGCTGGTCGTTCAACCACTTCCCCCGCTGCAATCTGGTTGGCTACTTGAATAGGTAATTCTTGTATCGCCATTTACATCATCCTTTATAATTGACTCTTTAATTCTGCTAAGAAGTTTAAGGCCTGAATCGGTGTTAAGTTATAAATATCTTCAGCCTTCAATTGGTCGATTACTGCTTGACTGCCTGCTTCCACTGGCCTATTGTCTACCGGTTGAACTGGCGTCACTTCATGGACTAAATCAAATAGCGACAGCTGTTGGTCCTTATTGACTTCATTTAAATTGTTGGCTTCAAGTTCCTTCAAGACCACTTGGGCATTCTGCAACAATTCACCCGGCATACCGGCCAATTTGGCTACATGAATCCCGTAAGACTTGTCCGTTGCACCGTTAAATACCTTATGCAAGAAGACCAATTCCCCGTCCTCTTCACTAGCCCCAACATGAATATTGGCTAAGCGTGGTAAACTTTCATCTAGGGCTGTAAGTTCGTGGTAATGCGTTGAAAAAAGGACTTTCGCATCGAAGTGGTCATGGATATAGACCAAGATGGCTTGGGCCAAGGCAATCCCGTCATAAGTAGACGTTCCGCGTCCCAATTCATCAAATAATAATAGGGAATTATCGGTGGCGTGTTGCAAAGCTTGATTGGCTTCCATCATTTCCACCATGAAAGTCGACTGACCCGCTAAAAGATCATCTGCCGCCCCAATCCGGGTGAAAATCTTATCAAAAATCGGTAAACGGGCTTCCTTAGCTGGTACAAAAGACCCCATTTGGGCCAGAATGACAATCAGTCCTAATTGCCGCATGTACGTTGATTTACCTGACATATTTGGCCCTGTAATCATCAAAATGCTTGTTTCAGGATCCATCACGATATCATTAGGCACAAATCGATCTTGGCCAATGACCCCTTCAACCACCGGGTGTCTTGATTCTTTCAAGTACAAGTCACGTTTGTCGGTCATGAATTGTGGTTTCACGTATTGGTGGGCTTCTGAAATCTCCGCTAAGGACTGAAGCACATCAATAGTAGCTACTGTACTCGCAATCGCCTGCAAGGTCACTTGATGACGCTTCACTTCTTCACGTACTGCTTGGAAAAGTTGGTGTTCAAGGACTTGTGACTGTTCTTCCGCTTCAAGAATTTTTGCTTCCACTTTTTTTAGTTCAGGTGTAATAAACCGTTCAGCGTTGGTTAAGGTCTGCTTGCGGTCATAACGGCCTTCTTCAAGTAAATGCAGGTTGGCTTTTGTCACTTCGATATAGTAACCAAAGACCTTATTATAGCCAACTTTAAGGGATTTAATACCCGTTTTGGCCCGTTCATCCGCCTGCAATTGAGCAATCCACTGTTGCCCGTTACGCATGGCATACCGGTATTCGTCTAATTGCGGGTTAAAGCCATCCGCAATGACATTCCCATCTTTTAAAGTCGCCGGTGCATCTTCCTTGATGGCCCTTGCAATCGTATCGGTTAATGCTGGTAAGGCTGTAATTTGCCCTTGGATATTGGCCCAGACACTTTCATCTTCATTATCCGCTGCAATTTGGTCAATGGTGTCAATAATTCCTGGGACCCGACTTAGTGACTGGTTTAATTGTAGTAATTCTTTAGGGTTAACGTTCCCCATGGCTACTTTTGCCACTAACCGCTCCAAGTCATACACCCCGTGTAATAGGTCTTTAATTTCAAGACGTTGGAAATAATGTTCGATCAAATCTTCAATTTGGGATTGACGCCGTTCAATTGCCGGTAGGGAAATCAGTGGTCTATCCAACCAATTTTTTAGTAAACGAAAGCCCATAGCCGTTTCTGTTTTATTTAAGAAGGCTAACAAGGACCCTTGCCGTTTCTTG
Organism: Aerococcus viridans; assembly: GCF_002083135.2. Taxonomy (NCBI): domain Bacteria; kingdom Bacillati; phylum Bacillota; class Bacilli; order Lactobacillales; family Aerococcaceae; genus Aerococcus; species Aerococcus viridans. The sequence continues at coordinate 231,334 of NZ_NBTM02000001.1, forward strand.
GTTCTAACTGATTCGGTTAATTCCAAATTACTTTTGGCATAGTAGTCCATGTGGAGGTAATGCGCTACTTCATAGTGGGTCGCCGCCTGCCAATGGTCAATTGCTTGGTGGGACATAGAATTTACATAAGTCAATAGTAATAAGAGACCATTCAATTCCTGGTCATCCGAAATGTCAGCTAGGATTTGCTTGTAACTTTCTCTTGTTGTCGCCCCTACTTCAGCTGTTAACTCAAAAGGTGATAAGGTGAAGGATTGTAGGTGTTGTAATTCTTCTACCTGGTGTTTTGGTATAGCTTGGGAAACAACCAATTCTTTTGATTGTAATTGGGCAAATTCTGTCAAAACAGCATTAAAGTCGTCTAGTGTAGTCACTTTTAACTCCCCAGTACCCACATCCGAAAAGGCTAAAATGTATTGGCCATTAACGTAATCTAGGGCAGAAAGGTAGTTGTTTTCAACCACGCCAATGCTGTCATTCATATAAGTCCCCGGTGTCAAGACTTTAACAACACCACGTTTGACCATGCCTTTGGTTAATTTGGGGTCTTCCAATTGTTCAGCAATTGCCACCTTATGACCTTGGCTGACCAAGGTTTTAATATATTCGCTGGCTGAATGGTATGGAATCCCACACATAGGGATTGGATCTTCCGCATTTTTATTGCGCGAGGTTAAGGTAATTTCTAAAATTTGGGCCGCTTTTAAGGCATCATCATTAAACATTTCATAAAAATCACCTAGACGAAAGAACAGGAAGGCATCCGGATATTGGCCCTTCATTTCATTATATTGTTCCATCATTGGCGTTTGTTTGGTTTTTTGAGGCATCTTGGATTCACTCGCTTTATCTTTTTTACTTCACTTTTTTACTTCACTTTTTACTTATAAGGTCGTGACAAAAAGGTCATCCCTTCACTTTTCCTAATCTCTGTTATTTTACCACATATCTGACGACTTGTACGAGTAAGGCCTTTGTCTATATAGGTGAAGAAAGTTTAGCTAGCTAAGTCATCATCTAACCATTTGCGGTTTTCTTATGTATTTATTTTAGGTTACCCTTATTTTTTTATTTACCTTTACCTTTTATAGGCGTATACTATATTTGCAACAAAAATGTTCAAAGGAGACGGTAGCCCATGGCAGAAGAATCAAGTATAGAAAATAAAAGAAAAATCAGCGATCTTTCACTAAGTGAAATAAACGGAACAGTTGAAGTCCCAACCGGTAAAGGATTTTGGCGGACACTCTTAGCTTATTCCGGACCAGGTGCCCTGGTTGCCGTCGGTTATATGGATCCAGGCAACTGGTCAACTTCCATTACTGGTGGGCAAAATTTTCAATACATGCTGATGTCTGTGATTTTAGTATCATCACTTGTGGCCATGCTACTCCAATATATGGCAGCCAAACTAGGGATTGTCACCCAAGAAGATTTGGCCCAGGCCATCCGCTTACGGACCGGTAAAAAACTAGCTTTTGTCTTATGGATCATTACTGAATTGGCGATTATGGCAACTGATATTGCAGAAGTTATTGGGGCAGCCATTGCCTTATACCTCCTGTTCAATATTCCCTTACTCATTGCTGTTTTGATTACAGTCTTAGATGTCCTGCTCCTATTATTACTTGCCCACATCGGATTTCGGAAGATTGAAGCCTTTGTCGTTTGTTTGATTTTTGTTATCCTATTCGTATTTATCTACCAAGTGGCCTTATCAAATCCAACTTGGTCAGCCATTATCGCATCCTTTGTCCCAACCAGTGATGTCCTCCAAACTAGTCCAGCTGTGAACGGGATGACACCCTTAGCTGGTTCTCTAGGTATTATCGGTGCAACAGTCATGCCCCACAACTTGTACCTGCATTCCGCTATTTCACAAAGTCGGAAAATAGACCACGCGAATCAAGATCAAGTGGCGGCTGCAGTACGGTTTACCATGTGGGACTCTAACATTCAATTGGGGCTCGCCTTTGTCGTCAATGCCTTACTACTTGTCATGGGGGCTGCAGTTTTCAAAACCGGCGTCGTTCAAGACCCGTCATTCTTTGGTTTATATGAAGCCTTGTCTAATCCAAAATTTATGGCCAATTCTGTCTTAGCAGATTTAGCGTCAAAAGGTGTATTGGCCACATTATTCGCCGTTGCACTACTTGCTTCGGGTCAAAATTCAACTATTACAGGGACCCTTACCGGTCAAGTTATTATGGAAGGTTTTATTGAAATGAAATTACCACTTTGGGTTCGTCGGTTAATTACCCGTTTAATCGCCATTATCCCAGTCGTATTGAGTGTCATATATACGAGCCAAAAAGGGACCGTTGAAGAGCATATCGCCTTGAATAACCTGATGAACAATTCCCAAGTCTTCTTAGCCCTTGCCCTACCATTTTCAATCATTCCTTTACTCATGATTACCGACGCTGAAAAAGATATGGGTCATCGCTTTAAAAATACCCTTATCGTCAAATTTTTAGGTTGGGTATCTGTTATTGGTTTAACTGTTTTAAACATGCTTGGTTTACCGGATGAAATCTTGTCCTTCTTCGGTGACAATCCGACTGCTGGGCAAATTTCCCTAGCCCATGTCCTAGTTATTTTAACTATGGCCTTCATCCTATCCTTACTCGTTTGGACCATCCTCACCTTATATAAAGGCAATAAGGCATTGGTAAAATAAACATTTATATATAAAACAAATCGCAAATAAAATCGCGACCAATCTTAAATGAGGCTGGTCACGATTTTATTTATAATTCAGTATATTTACTATTATTATTACGGCTTTTTTCAACGGGATATTTTTCCTTATTTTTAATCAACTTGCGCTCGATAATGTCATCGATATCCAAGTTTAAATTGTCCGCCAACATGTAGGCATAAATCAGCACATCCGCTAATTCATCTTTAATAGCGTCCAAATCCTCAACACCCTCGGCTGCCGTTTTCCACTGGAAGATTTCCAGTAATTCCGACGCTTCCAAGGTGATTGATAGGGCTAAATCCTTCTCATTGTGAAATTGTCGCCAGTTTCGCTCATCCCGAAATTGATTGACCTTGTCCATACTAGATGCCATTCTTCATTGCCTCCACTCTCATGTCCTGTAATTTCCGCTTCAAATTGTCATTGACCGCATAAATGGCTAAGCCGTATATTCCCCGCTTCATCAAGACGTTGATTGAATTCAAGATAATCTGCTCTTTAGCGGCCATGGCCTCCTTGTGACTGGCAAAACGATTAGCACCGCTGTAACCACCCGTATCTTGATATTTGCTTGGATCGATGGTTAATCTTTCGGTCTCAAAATCATAATCAATTGACGGTCCAAGTACAATACCCACATAGTTTAAATCAAATCCCTGGACTGTGTAAATGGACCCGACTTCATTGATGGTTTCTGGCCGCTCTGACCAGGTCACCTTACTATTGGTCGTATTCCAAGGTAGGTTGATGCCAGCTTCATCCACCAGGTAGACGTCGCCATTCTTCTTATGGGCAAAATCAAAGGTGGACACAATTCGTGACAGTCCCTTATCCGCATTCTTTTGGTAGATATAATCTTTAAAGGCGGTTGGATCGTCGAAGACCTTGAATTCAAAGTGGTCGTCAGAAGGTGGAAGTGGCATCACTTTTTGCCCAACAAAATCATTCACCCAATTCATGACTGCTGGAGAGGCGTTCATACGGAACTGGTCGGTCAAATGGTATTCGTCGGCGTCGTATTTCTTCAAAATAGACTTTAAATCGTCCGACTGCCACTTACTCTTGACCTTCAAATATTGCTTTTCATCAAAAATTAGGACGGCAACCTTGGCCTTGTCCATGATGGCGTCTAAATGGTTTTCGCCGTAGAAATTGTTGTAGGGATCCGCTTGGCTCAACAACAAATGGCCTTCATCAATTAAGACAATATCCGCTTCCTCTATTTTTTGATTGTTGATGAAAGTGGTCGGCTTAGCGAAATCCTTCTTCTTTAGATAAGGCAGTGATTCTGAGATTTGCTGGTAAGTTTTCAACATTTCCGAATGGTTGACCAATAAGAAGTTTTTAGTCCCCGCCAATACGGAATGGCTTTGCCGAGCCTCTTCTTGTAAGGTATTGAATAAGGATGACAAAATGACACTCTTACCCGTTCCAGCTTCCCCATGTATGACGTAGACTTTCTTTTTGACGTCTTTTTCTTGGTGAATATCCTGCATAACCCGCTTGCAATAATCGAGGATATTTTCTTTTAAGGCCCGCTGTGGTTCAGACAGAGTTTTAAAGGGCGATAATTTATAGATGTCTCGATTTTTAAGGTTATCAGTCGTCTCCTTGGCCAACCCCTCACGCCGTAAGGATTCCCAGATGTCCTCAAATAAATCATCGTCAAATAAGGACTTTTGATAATAATTATGCATGGACAAGTTGGCCGTCTGGCTGATATTTTGCAAGGAAAATTGGTTATCCGCAATAAAATAGTTGATCAGGTTGGTTTCAATATTAAAGGTCGCCGACTGGTTAAAGGTCTGGTGGCCAATAAACAAGGCGTCGGTTAATTCTTTACGTGCCTTATTTTTTAAATGGTCTCGCATCCGGTTGTGAACATGGACTGTTTGGCCGATATAGGCTTTAGGACGAGATTTCGTTTCTTTATTTTGATGCAGGATATAAACAATTGGGTAATTTTCAATGTATAAAGTATGCATCTCCCGGATGTCATCGAGATCAAACCTTTTACGCTCGAAATTAATCGGTTTAAGGCTGTCTTGCTTTTCCATTCGCTTCCCCTCACTCATTTTATTCTTACCTTCCATAATGCGCCAAGGCAAATTGAAATGCAACCCAAAATGATAGACAGAAAAGCTGACAAAGTGCACATCCAATTGACCTGCCTTAGTCAGCTTTTATATTCGTTAGTATTTTTACACGAGTATTCATATAAATTCTGCTAATAATGCTTCTTGCTGTTTTTTTAATTCTGGTATATCTTGTCCGATTAATTTATCCCACATAGATACTTGGCTACCCGTGCGGCTGATCATAGATTCTTTAGCTGTATTGGCTAAGTCAGCCCGCTTGATGGTTTCGTATTTTGCCCATGCATTGGCTAGAAATTGAGGGTCCTTGTCACTTGAAATCCCTGTTTCCATTCTAAAATGGTTGCCCTTTTGCAATAGGTTTAACTGGTTCATCTGACTTGGAAACATATCTAAATAGCCATTGGCCACAATATAAGCTGCGATTTCTTCGTCAATTTGTTTGAAATTAAATTGAAAGGGAATATGCCACTGTTTAAAGGTGGCATAGGGAATATCTTTTACCATAGGGGCGTAGTCACCCATTTGCGCCTTTACCAAGGCTTTCTTGATTTTGATGGTATCCATTTGAACCTCCTAGAAATGGTCACTGTCTTGGTTACTGATTGGGGCGTTTTTATGGTGATGCAAGACATGTCGGTTATACCGTTCGTCCGCTTTCAGATATAAAACTTTTCCGCCACCATCTGTAGATAGAGTTGAGGGATCGCCCACTTCTGTTTCAGTCAGTACCCAATACATATTGGTAAAACCGTATCGTTCAAAGTCGTCGTCTCCATAGCCGTCTGTGAAATAAACGGCTACCGTATCTTCATTGGTAAAGCCTTGTTCATGTAGCCACTGGTAGGCCGGTGCAAAAGAAGTCCCCCCGCGACCCGCAAATTCCATATCTTTCAAAGACTGGAAGGATAAGGGCTTGGCGTATTGGACTGTCGTATCCACATGAACAACCCACACTTCTGCATGCAGGGTCTTTTGAATATTGGCCAATTCACCTAGGGAATAAGCTAAAGCCTCCTCATTTTGTGATGCTGAGGTATCAAAGAAGGCCACCAAGCGGCTGGCAGTATCCAAAATTCGGCCCGGTAAATCTACCCGGTGCGGTTGCCGGCGGTTCATCCGGTTTTTAGACATTTTATAAGGCACTAATGACGTCCCCATGCCTCGTTTAATCACATCCCGCCAGTTTAAGGCCCGTTGTTTGGTGATTTGGTCGATGTGGACCTTGACTTCACTGGATAATTTCAACCTTAATTCTTCAGTCATCTGACTATAAGAATCTTTGATCAGCCCGTTCATCAATTTCCGGTATAAGTCCGCGTGCTGACTGTTTGGGGTTATCGGCTGCATGGTCCGGTTGTTTTTCATTTCCTCTTTCAATTGTTTGGCCGAGTCAATCCGCAATTCTTCCGCCTTATTAGAATCGAAATTGCCGGCTAATTGGCTGTACAAGTCGTCCATTTGCCCAGACCCAAGCATCTTATTGAAGGTCGACTCTGTCTGGTTGTGCCCCTGTTTTTTTGGGTCGTTTTTGACCGCTTTTAACTCATTATAATAGTACAAGGTCCCTGCTTTAGGCAAAATGAGTCTATTTTCCGTAATATGCTTGATCCATTTCAAGGTCACCACCGTATCAGGTAGGTCATCCACATATTGGTTCACCTCAGCTTCCATAGCCACGCTCATGACTTTAGCTGATTCCTCATCTTTAAAAGCCCAATCATACTCAACGATATGCCCAAATAAAACGTGGTAACACATCTGTCTAATGGCCGCTAGCATCCCCTCAGGCGTTTCATAATAAAGGTAGAATAGGATTGGATTAATGGTCATGACCAGGTCTAAGCCACGGAAACCAATGGTAATAGGTTTTGCTAGTGATCCATTCATCTCCCGGTCGGTATGGAAGAGAATCCCCGCAAAAAGTACATCTCTTGCCCCCTTTTGCGAGTCTTGGTTGTTCATAAGGGTGGCCGTCAAAATCCCCAACAATTGATTTTGGGCGTCAGCAAATTTCTCATAATCCTCGTATTGACCATGGTTTAGAAAGGTTATATAAGCGACTCTCATTTTCCGAAAGGTCGACTCGATATTTTCAAATTCAAAGGCGGAAAATAATGTATGCTCACTCACTTAGGCACCCTCTTTCTTCCTGATTATTGTCTACTGGTTGGCGTTCACAGCCATAGTGATATCAAACGTTTTCTCCACAAATCTAGGATGTTGGTTCAAGGCCTTGTAGAAGTTCGCCATAGCTGAATCATCCGGCCCATCATGCATTCGTTTGATTAAAATATAAATTTCATCCGGTTCAGAAGCGACGAAAATATCTGTATAACGGCTGATTAGATGCTTGTCTTTAATTAAATTTGGTTGGTTAACGATATAATCCGTTAAATCTTCAATTACCCGTTTACGACGCACGATTGGCATCGCTTGGTAGCGGTCAAGGATGGCTTGGTCTAAGTCCGTCCCCTGTGCTTGAACAATTTCCGTTGGTTTAATAAAATCGGTTTGTTGCTGTCTCAAGAAAGTCACAAAAACTTGACCTGTTTCGTCCCCGATATTCCCCTCGATTCCTTCAATCAAGAATTCAAGGTAGTCATCCGTTAGGTGATATATATCATGACCCGCATCTTCAAAAGCGTACAGGAGGTTAGATAAACGTTCATAGGCACGTGGGGTTGGGTTTTTATCCCTTGTTTCATCAATGACAATGAAATATTGACGCCCATCAGCTTGCAAGAATTCAGTGATTAAGGGATGAATCATGGTCCGACCTGGTTTACTTGTGTGTGTCTTTTGGGCAAAAGACGTAAGCCAATCTTCTAGGTTGACACCCATTCGAATCCGCATGGTCCGGTCGTTAATGGCCATGTCACGGGCATTTGTAGCATAAGAAGTGTTCTCAAAACCTTCCGCATCACTAGACGGGTTTTCTGCGGTAATAATCACCACATTGTCCGGTAAGGCCTGCCCCATCAAGTTACGTTGTAAGACCAGGTTCATCAATTCCCCTTGCACCATGGCGATTGGCCGATTAAATTCATCTAAGAAAAGAATGACTTTGCGGTTTGGATTGGCTTCTGCTTCCGTAATGGCTCCTTGAATTTGGGGATTTAAATAGTACTGGATATGGTCTTCTTTAGGAACTGGCATGGTCAAGTCACCTGGTTGCAGTAATGAACAGGTAATTTCAAAATAACCAAAATCGTTATGTATGGCTATGTCACGTACCATTTGGGACTTCCCAATCCCACCGTGGCCGACAATATTTGGCACAATATCTGTATCCTGAGCCAGGATTAAATTTAACCCCTTATATACAGCTGTATAAGGTAAACCAGCAACTCTATCTGTCATAATCTATTCACACCTTCTGTATTCATCGTTTCTTTTTATTATACGAGATCCCTCTCGTAAATCTATCTATTTCCAAATATTTCTATCTATTGTAATCACTAGGAGTACCAAATTGTATTCAACCAAACCTGTATTAGAGTTCTTTATTATTGGAGACTCGGCCATTGACCAACTAAAAAGGAGCATTTGCATGCTCCTTTGGTAAACTATTTGGCGTAATCAACCGCTCGTTTTTCGCGTATCACGATTACTTTAATTTGTCCTGGGTAATCCAGTTCATTTTCAATGCGTTTTGAAATATCATGTGCTAATTCAATTGCTTTTAAATCATCTACTTCATCTGGTTTAACCATTACGCGGATCTCTCGTCCGGCTTGAATTGCGTATGCATTATGAACACCGTCATAATCTTTGGCAATAGCTTCAAGGCTACGTAAACGTTGGATGTAGTTTTCTAATGATTCACTGCGGGCACCTGGTCGTGCTGACGAGAGTGCATCAGCAATGGCAACTAAGCTAGCGATAACACTTGTTGCTTCAACGTCACCATGATGGCTAGCAATGGCATTAATAACAGTTTCTGGTTCTTGGTATTTGATAGCAAACTCCGTACCAATTTGTACGTGAGACCCTTCTATTTCATGATCAACGGCTTTACCGATATCATGCATTAGACCAGCGCGTTTAGCTAACTGTACGTCTTCACCAAGTTCTGCTGCCATCACGCCAGCTAATTTTGCAACTTCAATACTGTGATTCAAAACATTTTGGCCGTAACTTGTTCGGTAGTATAAGCGACCTAATGTTTTCACTAAGTCAGGATGAAGAGAATGAATACCTAAATCAAAAATAGTTTCTTCACCGATTTCTCTTACTTTACTATCCATTTGTTTACGAGCTTTTTCAACTGCCTCTTCAATTTTGGCTGGATGGATTCGTCCATCTCCAATCAATTTATCTAAAGCGATTTTTGCAATTTCACGACGAATTGGATCAAATCCACTTAATACGACAGCTTCAGGTGTATCATCAACAATCAAGTCAATTCCGGTTAAGGATTCTAATGTCTTGATGTTTCGTCCTTCTTTACCGATGATGCGACCTTTCATATCATCGTTTGGTAAGTGAACAACTGTAACTGTAGATTCTGTAACTGTATCCGCTCCAGAGCGTTCAATAGCTTGAAGTACAATTTGTTTTGCAACTCGATCTGCCGTGTCATTAGCTTCTTGCTCTGCCTTCTTAATTAATAAGGCTTTCTCATGGGCTAATGTCTCTTCCATCTCTTTTAGTAATAAGTTTTTGGCATCTTCACGAGACATAGCCGCTACATTAACTAAAATTTCATTTCGTTTTTCAATTAATGCGTCTGCTGCTTTTTCAGTCTCAGCAACCTTTTTCTTACGGTCACGTAAAGATTGTTCTTCATTACTTAATTTATTTTCTTTGTCAGAAATGGATGCATCCCGCCTATCCAATTTTTCTTCTTTTTGGTTTAAACGGTCTTCTTGTTTCTTAACTTCACTACGGCGATCTCTAACTTCACTATCTACTTCATTTCTATACCGTTGCAATTCTTCTTTTGCGTTTAAGATAATTTCTTTCCGCTCAGATTCTGCGCTACGTTTAGCATTTTCAATGATTCCTTGTGCGGTTATGTGGGCTTCATCTTTTTCACGTTCTTGTTCTTGTAATAAAGATCTTTTTCCTACATAAACGCCACCCAATACACCAACAATTAAAGCAATGATAGCGAAGGCAATTTCAGTAAATCCCATAGTTTCACCTCCGTATCTATTTAATTGTGTTCTTATTTTACATAAATATTAAAATACTATAAAACATGCATTACATGCACATAAGTTCATTTTATATTTAAGTGGAATGAATGTCAATCAAGTCGGCAATCAAAAGCATGATAGCCTTTTCAAAAAAGATGGCAAAAAAAGCCTTTCCCATAGTGATTCAATGGGAAAGACACGGTGGTTATCTATTTAAAAATAAATTTTATTCTGTTTCTTCTTCCAATAATTCCACTTGTGCTTGATCATTTGCTTCTAAAGCAGCTAGTTCTTCTTCGCTTAATTTACCATTTTGGCCAAAACCGAAGTGTTGTCGAACTTGTCCATCAATGGTCTCACGAATTTCTGGGTTTTCTCGTAAAAATTGTTTTGCATTCTCACGGCCTTGACCGATACGGTCTTCACCATATGAATACCAAGAACCGGACTTGTTAATGATGTCTAATTCAGCTGCCAAGTCAACTAGTTCACCCTCTTGAGAAATCCCTTCCCCATACATGATGTCAACTTCTGCCACTTTGAATGGTGGTGCTACCTTGTTTTTAACAATCTTAATTTTAGTACGGTTACCGATTGCGTTACCGCTCTCTTTAATTTGTTCACCACGACGTACCTCTAAACGTACAGTAGAGTAGAATTTCAAAGCTCTACCACCTGGTGTTGTTTCAGGACTACCAAACATTACCCCAACTTTTTCACGAATTTGGTTGATAAAGATGGCGATTGTTTTCGTTTTGTTGATGGTACCTGATAATTTACGTAATGCTTGAGACATTAACCGAGCTTGAAGACCGATATGAGAGTCACCCATTTCACCTTCAATTTCGGCACGTGGTACTAAGGCTGCAACTGAATCGACAACGATGATATCAATGGCACCTGAAGACACTAAAGCGTCAGCAATCTCCAAACCCTGTTCACCAGTGTCTGGTTGAGAAAGCAGCAACTCATCAACGTTTACACCTAGTTTAGCTGCATATTCAGGATCTAGCGCATTCTCAGCATCGATAAAGGCTGCAATACCACCGCGTTTTTGTACTTCCGCAATTGCATGTAATGAAACAGTCGTTTTACCAGATGATTCTGGTCCGTAGACTTCAATAATACGACCGCGTGGGTAGCCACCAACTCCTAAAGAAATATCCAATGTTAATGAACCTGTTGGAACAGTAGAAATTCTAGTATCACCGCGTTCACCCATTTTCATGATTGAGCCTTTACCAAAGTTACGCTCAATTTTTTTCATTGCATCGTCTAATGCTTTTTGACGGTTGCTATCGTTTTTATCCATAGTCATGCGTAAATCCTCCTAATGTTCTCCTGCGTTTCTTTTATTTTATAATTTTTTTGCTGAATAAGCAAGAGAAAAGCGAACGAATGTTCTGTTAATTTTTAATGATATCAAAATAAGCTGAATAGACTGAACGATATTGAATATTTTGACGACTGCCTCTTAATGTTGGTGTTAAAACTTTAGTTTCTTGGCCAGCTTGGGCGATACCAATATAGACAGTCCCCACTTCTTTTCCTTCCATGGCATCCGGTCCAGCGACACCTGTAAAGGATACTCCAAAGTCAGATTGATATAGGTCTCGTACGTTTTCCGCCATTTCAGTCGCTGTTTCAGCACTCACCATGCCATAAGTTTCCAGTGTTTGCGGTTGGACATTTAACACATTGGCTTTGGCTGTTTCTGTATAAGTGACGGCTGATCCGTGTAAGACTTTTGAAGATCCTGGGACATCGACAACTTTTTTAGCTGCCAGTCCACCAGTGAAACTTTCAGCGAAAGCAATGGTCTGCTCACGGTCTGTCAATTTCTCTACCAGTACTTCATTGATGCCTAAGTTTTCTCCTTCGCCTACATAATAGTCAGCTAACCGAGCGTTGATAGCTGTAGCCAAGTCTTCTAATAAAGGCTTGTTTTCTGCTTCATTTCTACCAGCTGCAGTTAGTCTAACCGTTACCATGAAATTTCCAAAATAAATGGCAACTGTTGGATTTTCTTGACTCATAATTAAGTCATCAATAGTGTCAGCTAATTGCGATTCCCCGATACCAAAATAGTGCAGGTATTTAGATGTTAGTACCATGTTATTTTGGTATTGGTCTAGTAAATAATCAGCTACATAATGGTTGAACATATGCTTCATTTCAGATGGTGGTCCTGGCAATAGAATATAGGTATGGTTATCATGTTCAATCGCTGTACCAAGCGCTTGCCCTACATCATTAGGGAAAGTATGCCCTGCTTCAAAAGTCAGTCCCATAGCCAGATTGTTTTCAGTCATGACTCTGCCTTTAAAGGCTGCTTTGATGGTTTCCATCCCCACTTCATCGTGGATGAGCGGTTGATTTAAGTATGCTGAAATAGTTTGTTTGGTTAAATCATCTCGAGTAGGTCCTAAACCACCTGTATAAATAATGATATCCGACCTTTGTTCAGCCTGAGCGGTCACTTTCTTTAACCGTTCAGGGTTATCTCCAATGACCGTTTGTACGTAATGGTCAAAGCCTAATTCATTCAATTTTCGTGCAATAAATTGCGCATTTGTATTCGCGATTTGTCCCATTAATAATTCTGTTCCGACAGCTATAATTTCTACTTTCATTCTTTTCCCACCTATTAGTATATACGTTTTATTTATGCGTTTGCGCATAGTGATTCTTATATATTATAGAACAAAAAAGAGCCCGGTAAAAACCGAAGCCCTTAAAAATTGTGCTTATAGTCCGTCTGAAAAGACGGAAATATTTTTAACGAAGTAGTCTACACCTGAATAGATGGTAAAGACTAATGCAAGATATAGTAGGATTTGCCCGATTGAAAATGGCAAGAATCCTAAGGGGAAATCCCCGAGTAACAAGAAGATAATGGATAGCATCTGGGTGAATGTTTTCAATTTCCCAGCACTCCCAGCCGCCATGACTGTCCCTTTTTCCACTAGTAATAGGCGGAGTCCGGTGACAGCTAATTCGCGCATGATAATGATTGAAACTAACCATGCTGGTGCTAAATCGATACCAACTAAGGCGATAAAGGCTGTTGCAACGAGCATCTTGTCAGCTAATGGGTCGGCAAATTTACCGAAATTAGTGACAAGGTTGTCGCGACGTGCGATGTAACCGTCTAGCCAGTCGGTGAATGATGCGACTGCGAAAATGATGGCTGCCACCACATATTGCCAGTACCACTGACTGCCGAGTACTTGTGTACCATCTCCACTTGCTGGGATAGATACGAAAATCATGAAGATTGGAATCATGATGATCCGAATGATGGTTAATTTATTTGGTAAATTCAAATAATCCCTCCTAGTTGACTGTCTGCTATGTTAAATATAGTATAGCATTTTTTGACTTGGAAAATGTGTGTATCAGCCTATTACATAACCTATTCGGTTGGTTCGGCGCCGTTTTCTTGGAAGATATTAACTGTACGTGGTTTAGACCCTTCTTGTGGGCCGACAATTCCGCGTTGCTCCATGTCATCTACTAGTCGAGCGGCCCGGTTGTAACCGACTCTAAATTGACGTTGTAACATAGAAATCGAGACCGTTTCACGGGTTTTAACAAATTCAAGGACAGTATCCCACATTTCATCTAAATCTTCGCCTGGCGCTGATTCTTTGGTCTCAGTTGGTATCATAGATTCGACATAATTTGGTTCTTGTTGATCTTTTACAAAAGAGACCACATGTTCCACTTCGTCATCTGTGATAAAGGCCCCTTGGACACGAATTGGTTTCGACTCACCCATAGGTAGGTAGAGCATATCTCCTCGACCCAATAATTTCTCGGCCCCGTTTTGGTCGATGATGGTTCTTGAGTCAGTCCCTGAAGATACGGCAAAGGCAATTCTTGATGGTACGTTGGCCTTGATGATCCCCGTAATAACGTCAACAGATGGCCTTTGAGTTGCTAGAATCATATGGATACCAGCTGCACGTGCCATTTGCGCTAGCCGGGTAATTGCGGCCTCTACTTCTTTAGAAGCGACCATCATCAAGTCGGCTAACTCATCTACAATCACAACGATATAAGGTAGTGTCGGATGCGCAGTACCTTCATTAAGGTTTTCTTCATGAACGAAGTCATTGTATCCGTCAATATTCCGTTGGCCCGAAGCAGCAAACAATTCATAACGACGTTCCATCTCTTGAACGACTTTTTGTAAAGCTTGAGCTGCTTTTCTTGGATTGGTTACAACGGGTGTTAACAAGTGTGGAATACCGTTATAAATTGATAGTTCCACTTTTTTAGGGTCGATCATCATCAATTTGACCTCATTTGGCTTCGCCTTCATCAAAATGGATACGATAATTCCGTTGATAGCGACTGATTTACCAGATCCGGTAGACCCAGCAACCAATAGATGGGGCATCTTGGTCAAGTCTGCTGAACGAATATTGCCTGAAATATCTTTTCCTAATGGGACTTCCAAGACTTTACCCGATTGCAGTTGATGCTCGAAAGAATCACGGAAGGAAACTAAGGAAACGTCTTGATTGGGCACTTCAATCCCGATAAAGGATTTACCTGGAATTGGCGCTTCAATCCGGATATCTTTAGCAGCTAGTGATAAGGCGATATCGTCGGCTAAACCAACAATCTTACTTACTTTTACCCCAATCGCTGGCTGAATTTCATATTTTGTTACAGCTGGTCCCAAGTTAGCCTTAGTGACTTTGGCATCCACATTAAAGCTCTTGAAAGTCGCTTCAAGTTTACGGACATTTTCTTTAATGACAGAGTATTCACCACTTTGGTCTGTCGCTTTAATTGGCGTCAACAAGGTGGCTGGTGGTAATTTGTACTCTGGATTTTCTGGCTCTGCAGCCATATCCATGACAATATCTTTACCGTCATCTGGTTCAGTATCGACACCTTGGTCATCAGTGCTTGGACTAGCTTGCGTCTTTGCTTGTTTAGCCTTGTGTAATTCATCAGCTTGCGTGCCAATTTCAAGAGAAGTTTGTTCGATTTCAGCTGGATGGTTGCCTTTACTCGCACTGGCGCTTGGGCCAACAATGACTACATCTTCGTCGTCTGTATCCACTTGTTTTGGTTTAATACGGTTGTTGCTTTCTAAACTATCTTGGTCTTCACCAGACTGCTTGCCTTTTTTAGCAGCTTTACTTCGGCTAGCTTTTTGTTTAGATTGGTCTGCCTTATATTTTTCCCGGTCCTCACGATAACTTGAAAATTGTTGTTTCGTTGTGTCCCAGAATTCACCTAACCAATTAAACACCACACTGGTAATGGACTGAATCCCTTCGACTAAATCTAACCAAGTAATACTGAATAGGTAGCACAATAGGATCATTAAGGCGATGCCCACAAAAATATAGGTCCCCAATTGACTTACTGTGTAGAAGGTAAAGGTATATAATAAACCACCTAAAAGCCCACCACCTAAGGATTGACCGGCACCTTCAGCGGTAAAATTGGCGATAGCCCGTTGCCAAGTCACCTCTAATACAGATGCATCACTGGATAAGGCGATGGCTAGATAATCCCAAGCATGCATTAGTATGGCTAGGATAGGTACTGCCCAAATCACCGTGTTCATGATTCTACCTAAAGCTAATGGGCCATGCCCTGTCACAAGCACCCAGCCTGTGAAGATAATTTCAATAATAAATACAGGAACGGATAGTCCCCCAACAAAAAATTCCATCAGATGCATGAATAATCGGCCCAATGCACCAAGTTCTAACACACCAATAATGGCGAAAAATAATGAAATCCCAGAAAATAATTGCATGCGGAAAAGTTCTTGTTGTTTCTTAGTCCGTCTTTTCTTTTTTCTTGCCACGCTAACCCTCCTCTTCTATATGATTTTTATCGCTTGAATGGCGATTGATATTGTCTAAAATACTGGTTAATTCTTTGACGCGTGCTTCACTTAAAGCTTGTTGGTTCTCATAGAGGACCAGGCTATGGTAGACTTGTTCATCATTGGCACAAGGTTCACACCAATCCGTTTCACCCGGTTGCCAGTAAGCGCGCATGCCTTCTACTCGACTACGCGTCTTCGGGAATAGGCCCTGCAATTTTAATGATTCACCTTGAAAAATAAGTGCTGCTTCCTCTAAGCTGTCAGCCGTTTGAACAGCGACGACATGCTCATGCCAGTCATCTTCAAACCACCATGGCTCGTCAAATCCATCTATTTGATATACTTGGAAACTCATCTTCTTCACTCTCCAATCAGCATCCTATTATACCAAACTTATGGTCGATTTTCATCTTGGTGACGTTTTGACCTAACGCAAACAAAGGACTTCATTTTAATAAAAAATCTATTCAAAACCAGTACTTAGTCTGATGTCAATTGGCATAATATCTAGTATAATTAAAGAAGTATATTGAAAGAAGTACAATGAAAGAAGGTATATTTATGAAAACAAGTCGAATTGTTGTAACCGGCCGTGTGCAAGGTGTAGGCTTCCGTTATTTTACCGAAAGAATCGCCAAGAGAATGAAAGTTGCGGGAACTGTGGAGAATAAGAACGATGGATCAGTAGAAATTCTTGTTCAAGCAGATGATGCCACCTTGCGTGCTTTTATTGAAGAAGTCAAAGAAATGCCGGAAAACCCATCCGCCCATGTCGACAATATCCAAGTCGTTGAAACCTTCAATAGTGAGGAAATGGTGAAATTTCGCACGGTTTATTGAAATAGCCCCCTAAATTAGCTACAATAGTAACGTTAGTCAAGACACTTAAACAAGAATCAAATAACTATATAAATTAAAGGACGTGAAGTATTGTCAAGCCGTTTAAAAAATAAACGCCTATCGCTAATTTTGCTAGTGATGTCACTCGTGGTATTTTTGGGTGGATGTGCCAATCCAAATAATCCAGATGGTTTTATGTATCGCTTAACAGTAGAACCGATTGGTCAACTTATCGTATGGATTGCTGATCAGTTTGCTGGTAACTACGGAATTGCTATTATCATTATTACCATTGCCATTCGTATTATTCTATTGCCACTTACCTTGAACCAGCTGAAAAGCTCAACGCGTCAACAAATTAAGATGGCTGCTTTTCAACCATACTTAAAAGAAATTCAAGAACGTCAAAAAAATGCCACAACGCAAGCGGAGAAAATGGCATTAGCGACTGAACAACAAGAATTCATGCGCGAAAATAACGTTTCTATGTTTGGTGGTATGGGTTGTTTACCATTATTACTACAATTACCAATCATCTCTGGTTTATACACTGCTATTCGCGTGAGTGAACCAATTGCCAGCTCTGAATTCTTCGGTATCTCACTTGGAGAATCTCATATGGTATTAGCCATTATCACCATTGTAATGTACTTGATTCAATCATTCATTACCTTGCAAGGTGTGCCAGAAGAGCAAAAAGCGCAAATGCGTTCTACCCTATTCATGACACCAATTATGATGGGATTCATTGTATTTACAACACCAGCCGGATTAACACTTTACTTCTTAGCAGGTGCCATTTGGTCAATTCTACAATCATTATTTACAACTTTCTACTTCAAGCCAAAAATCCAGGCAGAAGTTGATAAAGAAATGGCTGAGAACCCAATCAAGGTGAAGAAACCTTCTAGCGGCCGTAAAGATGTGACTGATTCTGTTAAGAAAGAATCTACAAACAAACGCTTAACAAATAATGACAGCCAAACAAACCGTAACGCTGGCAAACAACGTAAATAACAACTGATAACAAGGTAAAAGCCCTCTGACTTGGCGTTCTATACGCTAGCCAGAGGGCTTTTCTTATGCTATTAAAAAGTGCATAAAAGTGTTTGTGACAGCTCTGCCACAAACCCTTTTTATATAGGTAAATAGCTCGTCTTATTCTCCGTAGAAGTGTTTAGAAGCAATTGCTGCACCTTCTACAAGGGCTTCTAATTTAGCCCAAGCGATTTGCTCGTGTAAACGTCCACCTAAACCACAGTCAGTTGAAGCAACGACGTTTTCTGGTCCAACAATTTCACCGAAACGGATTAAGCGTTCTGCGATTAATTCTGGATGCTCAACCGCATTTGTTGAATGTGATACTAAACCAGGAATGATGTATTGGCCTTCTTTTAAGCGACCCGCTTTTTCCCACACTTTCCATTCATGCGCATGACGTGGACTTGATGCTTCAAAAGTAAATCCTGCTGCATTTACTTCTAAACATTGGTCAACGATGTACTCTAATGGAATATCTGTTGTATGTGGTCCATGCCATGAACCCCAGCAAATATGTAAGCGAACTAAGGCTGGATCGATACCTTTTAAGGCACGGTTAATAGCGTCAATACGTAATTGTAACCATCTTTGGAAGTCTTCAACTGATGGCTCTGGGTTGATTTGGTCCCAAGCTTCAGCCAAGTCGGGCGCATCAATTTGAACGATGAAACCAGCATCTGTGATTGCTTTATATTCTTCATGTAATGCGTCTGCTAAATCATTTAATAAGGCTTCTTCATCACCATTGTAGTAGTTATCTTGTAGACGAGCAGCTGAACCTGGAGATACAGCTGCAATAAAACCTTTATCTAAGTTGTTTTTAGCTAGCGAAGCTTTTAAGAAATCTACGTCACGTTGTACTTGGTCTTGACCAACGTAAGTCACTTTATCAGCGAAAACTGGGTTCCCAACAGCTTTACGTTTACCTAAAACACCAGAATCTGGATCTTCATAGGCAGCTGAGAAAATTGCACGGTCACGACGGTCAGGGAATGATGTTAATTTAATATTTCCTGGTGTTGAACGAATCTTTTCAGGGTTTGCCCAACGGTCTTGGTCAGTCATTTCTAAACCACCTAA
The DNA here is from genome assembly GCF_002083135.2 of Aerococcus viridans. NCBI lineage: Bacteria > Bacillati > Bacillota > Bacilli > Lactobacillales > Aerococcaceae > Aerococcus > Aerococcus viridans. The sequence continues at coordinate 250,102 of NZ_NBTM02000001.1, forward strand.
ACGATAGAATGAGTAGTTCCACCAGGCACCAAAGTCTACTGGACCAGATGTGATATGACCATATTCACCATCATTTGCAATGTCGATACCAAGTTCATTTTGTTTTGCAACAACTTGATCCACTGAATTTTGGATGATTTGATTGTATTCTTCGTCTGAAATTTCATTTTTTGCACGACGATCATTTGCCTCTAATAATGCTTTTGGACGTGGTAATGAACCTACATGTGTGGTTAAAATTTTCTTGTTTGTCATAGCTAAAACCTCCAACTTGTTTAAATAAATTGTAACACATCTACAAAACTATTATGTCTTGATCAAAGTATCGAAAAACTATCAAGCTTGATTAGAAAATTTTGAACACGTTGGTTGAAAATTCGGGAGAAATAACTATTTTTGCAAGAATCCTATATAAGCAAAAACAGGCTGGGAAGAGCCCCAACCTGTTCTTATCTCGTCTGAATATAATAAATCTTAGTTACTAATCTAATGTTATCAAATGATTATTTGATGTATTTAGATTCTAAGCCTTCAGCTTCTAAGTACTCTCTGAATGGTACTAAGTTAGCAGCTTCGTAACGTTCTTTGTAAGCTTTGATTTCGTCTTCGCTGTATAGTTTTGGATCTAATTTCAATGTTTCTACAGGGATTGGACGGTCTTGAGTAATCTTACAGTCGATAACTACAGTGTGACCTGCTTTATTAGCTGCAACAGCTTCAGCCATTACACGGTCCATATCTTCGATACGGCTTACAGTAAATCCTTTAGCACCTTGTGCTTCAGCGATTTTAGCGTAGTCAACATCTGTAAAGTCTACACCGAATAAGTTTTTGTTAGTGTCTTCATATTTGTTTTTGATGAAGGCATATTCAGTGTTAGAGAATACAACGTTGATTACAGGCATATTGTAACGTACGTTAGTTACTACATCTGGGTAAGTCATAGAGAAGGCACCATCACCGATGATGTTCCAAACTTGACGATCTGGGTAAGTGTTTTTAGCACCTAAACCACCAGGGATAGCGATACCCATTGTCGCGAATAATGGAGAAGTTCTCCACATGTTTTTAGGTGTCATGTGTAAATGACGAATAGATGTTTGTGTTGAGTTACCAACATCAATTGAGTAAATTGCATCTTCGTCAGCGTGGTTGTTGATTGCATTGTACACTTGGTAGAATTGCAAGTCGCCTTCTTCTTTAGTTTCTAACATGTTGATGTATTCACGCCAGTTAGCGATGTTTTTCAAGTTAGCTGTCCACCATGCTGACTCTTCAACAGCGTCAACTTTGTTTAAGATTTCGTCGATTGCTAAACCAGCATCACCTAAGATAGCAACATCAGCGTGGTGACGTTTACCTAACATAGCTGGATCAATATCGATTTGGATGAAGTTATCCACGTTACGGAAAGTACCTTCAACCTCTGAGAATGGGAAGTTTGAACCAGCAAATAATACTGTATCTGCTTCTAAGATAGTTTCGTTAGCTGGTTTCCAACCTACACGGTAAGTAGAACCTGTTAAAGCTTCAAAATCATACTCGAAAGTTTCAAAGTTTTTACCAGTAGTGATAACTGGTGCTTTGATTTTACGTGCTAATTCTTGAACTGCAGGACCGTGGCCCATAGTACCAATACCAGCGTAGATTACTGGACGTTTAGAGTTGTTTAATAATTCAACTGCTGCGTCGATATCTTGTGCTGCTGGAGCGATTGGTTCATATTTACGTAAGCTGTTTGCAGATGAGTACCATTGGTCGTTGTCGATTTCAACTTTAGCGAAATCACCAGGTACTTCTAGAACTGCTACACCACGTTTAGCGATAGCCATACGAGCCGCTTCGTCAACTAATTTTGGTAATTGCTCAGCGTAAGCTACACGACGGTTGTAAACTGCAATGTGGTCGTACATTGGGTTTTGGTTTAATTCTTGGAAAGCGTCCATGTTTAATTCGCGTTGTGGACGAGAACCTAAGATCGCAACTACTGGAATGTTATCCATTGCTGCATCGTATAAACCGTTAATCAAGTGAGATGCACCTGGACCACCAGAACCAACAGTAACACCTAGGTTACCGCCGAATTTGCTTTGCATTACAGCAGCCATAGCACCTACTTCTTCGTGTTTCACTTGTAGGAATTTAACGTTGTTTTCTTCTTCACCCATCGCGTCCATCAATGAACTTAAAGTACCTGAAGGAATACCATAAATAGTATCTGCTCCCCAAGACTCTAAAATTTTCATAACTGCTAAACCGATGTTAATTTTGTTATCTGACATTTAGATTACCCTCCATTTGATTTAAAAATATCACAATTGAAATAATAGCACTTAAAACAGTCCAATCCAATGAATTGCCACAAATATCCTTTGTGAGGGCCATAATTAGCCAAAAATACCCCATTTTTAGTACAATATTGTTTATATTTGAGAAAAGTGGTACAAGGAGGAAAATTGTATTAGTACAGTTTAAAGGGGAGAAATCCTTGTAAATAAAGAACTTTTAAAAAGTAACCATCTATAACACTATTACACAAGTTTACTGTTACAAAATTAAGCAAATTCTCTTCTTTTTCTCAAAATTAAAGTCAGTCAACTTTGTACATTAGAAAGTTAGTGAAGAATATCTTAATTGTATGTGGAAAGAAGGAATAACCAATGGCGGCTATATTTAGTACATTAATCCACATCGTTAGGGATAGGCTATCCCTAAATGATCATGGCGCTCTTTTGGTATAATAGGATGGTTTACCGTACAGTTCATTGTTTTAGGTCCAATCATCGCGTCGTTTCCAATCGTCACTTTAGCAATATCAAGAGTTGTCGCATTATAAATGACTAGGAAATGATCGTTCACTTCTATATTAGCCCTTCTATCATAATGAAAAATAGGTCCCACAAATGGTTCTTTCTCAACTTTGCCAAATAAATGGTGGTTGCCCGCATCCAAGGGCTATTTGTCAAAAGTATCTACCCTATTCAACCTCTTACAAACTGAGATAGCTGCCAATTTTTGACTATTAACTTCTTTGTCTCGCATGGAGTAGGGTAAACTTTTCTATTTCTGTCATATTTTCAATATTCTTATTCATCTTATAAACCTGCCTTTATATTTAAAATTAACTATGTAGAAAAACAGAAACCTCACACTAGTTAGCGTAAGATTTCTGTTAGCATGCTTATATTTGATTGTTCTCGTCATTTGTTGCTTCTTCTAACAACTGATCAATTCGTTCACGGTCAGCTGCTGAAATTTCGTCTAAGGTATTCAAGATTGGGAAGCGAACATGGAAAATAGAACCATTGCCCAGCTCACTCTCTACAAAGATAGAACCCTTGTACCCTTTGATTAATTCTTTAGCGATAGATAAACCTAGACCATTCCCTCCACGTTCACGCGACCGCGCCTTATCCACCCGGTAGAAGCGGTTAAAGATACGGTTTTGGTCTTTTTGAGACATCCCCTCACCGAAGTCTTGGATGGCAATTTCTATATAGTCAACGGCGTTGGTCGCAACAGAAATATGGATTTCTTGGCGATCAGTTGAATATTTGACAGCATTATCCAATAAAATAATCAGGATTTGTTCAAGATGGTTACGGTAAATCTGAATCTCGTAATTACGGCGCAAGTCATTTTCCAAGAAGAATTGGAAGTCTGGGTATAGTACCTTGAAGTTTTGGAAAACTTGATTGATTACTTCATTGATTAACGTCGTCTTATCATAATACTGTGTGTCAACCTGGCCTGCTCGAGATAAATCTAACATCTCTTGTACGAGGACTTTCATCCGTTCTAGCTCATTTACAGAGGCTGACAGCGACTCTTCAAGAATCTCTGGATCATCCTTACCCCAACGGTTTAACATGTTTAAATGGCCTTCAATGATGGCTACTGGTGTCCGTAGTTCATGAGAAACATCTTCTACAAAATGAATTTGTTGGTCAATATACTCACTCGTTTGATCAAGCATCTGGTTGATACTTTCAGAAATTTCAGTAATTTCACCGCGGTATTCTGTTACGTTCAAACGGCGGTCAGCAATATTATCTGCAGTGATGTTCTTTAAGAACCGTTTCATCTTTTGAATCGGTTGAATAAAGAAATAAGCTACACCAAGACCAGCGACAACGGCGATGATTAGATTAACCCCCGCCATAATGATTAATTCAGTCCGTTTATCAGACAATTGATCAGCGACTGATTGGTAATCAAAGGTCGCAATATAATAACCAATTTGGTCAGAACCATCATATAGTAATTGATACGTCAGGAAGTCGCCAGTTTCATCCGATCTCGTTCGGCCTGTCGTTCTACTAGTTGAGAAACTATCTACAGTAGTCCCTGAATTATAAACCAGGTTACCATTTTCATTATAGACTTGAATTTTCACGTTATGTTCATTTAGATAATCTTCTAAAGAAATATTTTCAATGGCAATGCGTGATTGGAATCCTTCACGCACTTCTGAAGCTGGGCGTGATGCTAAGGAATTTAAGTAGGTTTGTAAATAAGTGTCAATTTGTGTAACCTCAGCCACATAGTCTTCTTCTAGCGCTTGTTGTTCTTGAATATTTGAAATGATGGGGCTCACACTCAAGGCCAACCAAAACAAGCTAGATAAAACTAAGCCCCACTTCCAAATTAATGAAAATGGGTGCTGCAGTTTTGTTTTAAAATCATTTAAAACGCTATTAAACATTATTCTGGGGTCCTCATTACATAGCCCGTACCACGTACAGTTTGAATGTAACCTGGTTGACCATCCACATCGATTTTATTTCGTAAGTAACGAATATAAACATCTACAACGTTGGTTTCAACTTCAGTTGTATAGCCCCATACTTTATTTAATAATTCTGTACGAGGTAATACTACGTTAACGTTCTCCATTAACATCACCAATAACTCGTACTCACGTTTTGTTAAATCGATAATCTCCTCGCCACGGCGAACGATGCGATTTTCTTTTTCAACAGAAAGGTCACGGAAAGTTACTTTCGTTTGTTTTCTGTGTTGTTGTTCTTCTTCTATATCAATACGACGAAGTAATGCACGAATACGTGCCAATAATTCTTCAATCGCAAATGGCTTAACGATATAGTCATCGGCACCGTGGTCAAAACCTGATACACGGTCAATAACTGAATCTCTAGCCGTCATGATGATAATCGGCACGTCTGAAGTTGGTCGTAAACGACGACACACTTCAATCCCGTTAATCTCTGGCAACATTAAATCTAACAAGATTAAGTCCCAGTTGCCTTCTTGGGCTTTCTCAAGCCCAATACGACCATCCTTAGCAAGTTCTGTTTCATAGCCCTCATGTTTAAGTTCTAATTCAACAAAACGGGCTAAGTTTTTTTCATCTTCAACGATTAAGATGCGTTTTGCTTTTTCTTCACTCATAATTTCACCCTATTTTCCTGCACAAATTCATGGGCAAGCCCAAAATTAAGCATCGATTTGTTCTTCTTTATCCCATAATAAGTGATAAGAACCTTCAGCATCAACACGTTCATAAGTATGCGCACCAAAGTAGTCACGTTGCGCTTGAATGATGTTCGCTGGTAAAGTTTCTGAACGGTAGCTATCGTAGTAAGACAAGGCAGATGTGAAACCAGGTACAGGTATACCAGATTTAATTGCTTCTGCTGCTACTTCACGAGTTGCTTGTTGGTAATCTTTAGCAATATCCATAAAGTATTCATCTAATAAGATGTTTTCTAAGTCAGCGTTGTTTTCGTAAGCGTCCATGATTTTTTCTAGGAAGCCTGCACGGATGATACATCCAGCACGGAAAATAGCTGCGATTTCTTTATAGTTCAAGTTCCAATCATATTCTTCTGATGCTGTACGGTATTGGTAGAAACCTTGCGCGTAAGACATGATTTTAGAGAAGTATAAAGCTTTACGAATTTTTTCAACGAAGTCGTTTTTATCGCCTTCGAATGCTGTATTTTCTGGACCAGCTAACACTTTAGAAGCGCGGACACGTTGGTCTTTCAATGCTGAAATGTAACGTGCGTAAACTGATTCAGTAATTGTTTGTAATGGTACACCAACATCTAATGCTGATTGAGAAGTCCATTTACCAGTACCTTTGTTACCTGCACGATCCAAGATCACGTCAACCATTGGTTTACCTGTTTCTGGATCATGTTTTGTTAAGATATCAGCTGTAATTTCGATTAGGAAACTGTCTAATTCACCAGTGTTCCAATCGGCAAAATGATCAGCGATTTCTGTTACAGGTAAGTCTAAATGACGACGTAATAAATCGTATGTTTCAGCAATTAATTGCATGTCACCGTATTCGATACCGTTGTGAACCATTTTAACGTAGTGACCAGCACCGTTAGGGCCGATGTAAGTTACACATGGTTCGCCATCACTAGGCGCTTTAGCTGCGATTTGTTTTAAGATTGGTTCAACAATATCGTAAGCTTCTTTAGGACCACCTGGCATCAAGCTAGGGCCTTTAAGCGCGCCTTCTTCACCACCAGAAACACCCATACCAATGAAGTGGATACCAGAACCGTCAATTTCGGTAGAACGACGAATTGTATCTTGGAAGAATGTGTTTCCACCATCAATAATAACATCGTCCTTTTCTAATAATGGCATTAATTGACTGATTGTTGCATCTGTCGCTTTACCTGCTTGTACCATTAATAAGATACGGCGAGGTTTTTCTAATGAATTTACAAACTCTTCCATAGTCTCAGTAAAAACTAAGTTTTTATCTGAATTTTCATCTACAACAGCTTTTGCTTTGCTGGTAGTACGGTTAAATACAGCCACCGTATATCCATGGCTTTCGATATTCAACGCTAAGTTCTTGCCCATTACGGCCATTCCGACAACACCAATATGTGCTTCAGTCATTTATTTTCCTCCTTAAGGTAACAACTTGATGATAAAACCTTTTCATATAGTATCAAATAATCTCATAATTTAAAAGTATCTCATCATAATCATAGTAAATTTAACGCTTATTTTTAGCGCTTATTCATAATTCACTTCTTATTATACCACTATCTTGAAAAATTTCATTTAGAAGATACCGGAAGAAAGCAATATCCTTTTGTGTTATAATGGTCGAGAATTAAAAATGAGGAGTATTGATATGCGTAAAAGTCCAAAGAAACACACACCAGAAAAACGTGGCTTCGATAAAATGTACAATAAAAAAGGCAAGAAAACCGGTAAAATCTTTACTTGGATCATGTTAATCTTGATTCTATCATCAGTAGTCCTGTCTTTAGGATTTGCCTTATATAGCTATTTCGGTATGTAAGAATGTGAATATAATAGTTAAAGGAGGTATGACAAAAGCGTCACACCTCCTTTTTTTTACTATCTATTTTTACTTACGCTAATGAGTCAACTACTTGAATAGCACTTTCGTAATCTGGTTCGTTTGTTACTTCATTAACAATTTCTTTGTAAACAACATTACCTTCATTATCGATAACAAACATCGCACGTGCTAATTGACCTAATTCTGGTAAGAAAATACCGTAGTCTTTACCGAATGCTGCTGCATCGTTTAACATACGCATATCTGAATCATTTTCAGCTTTCCAGTTAGATAAAGATTCGTCAGTATTCATAGATATTGTTGCAACTTCTACGCCCTCACCAGCTTGTTGAGCATAGTCGCTGATGCGGTTTGATTGGATAGAACATACAGATGAGTCAATATCTGGTACAACGGATAATAAAAGTACCTTGCCAGCAAAGTCTGCTTTACTTACTTTGCCACCATTTACTTCATTCACCTCAAAATCAGGTGCCACTTGGTTTACTTCTACCGGAGTACCTTCTAATTCTACAACTTCGCCTTTAAATGTAACAGTTGCCATAATGTTAATTCCTCCTTTGATTGATTAGCTTAAGTCTATCAATAGTATAACAATAACTTTAATAAGAACTCAATTCAAAAGGGTTAGCTCTTTCATTATAATAAGTCGCTGAAGGCTTCCAAATCTTCCTTGCTACGTGAACCAGGCATAATTTTCTCTCCCATAGCTCCTTCAACAGCCCGTTGTACCAAACCTTCGATATCTAATTTCGCTTCGTAGTAGGCAATATCATCTAATTTTGGCTTGGTTTTAGGTGATGGTGGTGCAAAGACAGTACAGCAGTCTTCAAATGGTTGAATAGATAAATCAAAGGTATCGATTTTTTGTGAGATATCAATGATTTCCAACTTATCCATTGCTACAACTGGACGAATAATCGGTGTCGACGTCACTTCATTAATGGCAAACATTGATTCCAGTGTTTGTGACGCCACTTGGCCAATCGATTCACCGTTTATAATCGCTAAGCCATTGTATTGTTTTCGCAATTCATCTGAAATGCGCATCATCATCCGGCGGGTAATGGTCATTAAATAAGCTGGGTTCACATGCTCTTTAATGGCTTCCTGGGTTTCCGTAAATGGCACTTCCACAAAGTTAATCCAGCCACCAAATTTCGTCAGTTTTTCCGTTAAGTCCTTCGCTTTATTCAAGGCTTGTGGACTAGTGTATGGTGGTGAGGCAAAATGGACAGCCGTAATCCGAATCCCACGTTTCATGGCTAAGTATCCAGCTACCGGTGAATCAATTCCACCTGATAACATCAATACTGCATTTGCAGATGTCCCTACTGGTAATCCGCCTGCCCCGTTAATCCATTCTGACGATACCAAGAAATCTTGTTCGCGCACTTTGACACGAATGGTTAAATCTGGTTTCTTCATTTGAACTTTTAATTCAGGGAATTCTTCTGCCAAAAAGCCACCCAAGGCTTGGTTGATATCATTTGTATCCATTGAATAGTTGTGGTCTGAACGCGATGTAGCCACTTTAAAAGATTGGACGCCATTTTTAGCGATTTCAGCCTTCACCAATTTAACAGCTGCTTCTTTTAACAAGTCGAAATCGCGTTCTAATTCAATCGCTGGTGAGAAACTTTGAACACCAAATACCTTTTCCAAACCAGCAAGAACCTCATCTTGAGGCGCCCCATTTAATTCTATAAACATAAAGTCATATTGTTGGTTGATTTTAATGTCTGGGTATTCACTTAAAGCTTCGCGGATATTTCGGCCTAGGGTTGTCACGAAGTTACGCTTGTTCTTACCCTTCGTCGATAATTCACCGTAGCGAATCATAATTAATTCTTTCATATTACCTCCCGTATTATTGAATGCGTTCAAATTTCTTCATTAGTTTCGAATATACATCGATAAATTGGTCCACTTCAGTCATGGTATTGTCTTTCCCAAAACTTAAACGAATGGCTTGTTTAGCCCAAACTGGATCCACCTTCATCGCCCCAAGTGTAGACGAGCTATTGTTGACGGCACGACTTGAGCAGGCACTAGTTGTAGATACGATGATATCCTCGTCTTCCAAGGCATGAACCATCACTTCCCCGCGGACGCCTTTTAAGGCGAAACATAGGATATGTGGCGCTGCATCTTCAGGACTAAAGACTTGGACAAGGTCTCTATGGTCGGCCAAAAAAGCACGCAATTTCTCTTGCATAGCAGTCTCTTTGTCCTTCACATCCTTGGCTTCAGCTAGCGCCATCCGAAGGGCTTTTGCAGTCGCTGCAATCCCCGCTAAGTTTTCAGTCGTTGACCTTTGCCCCATTTCTTGGCCACCCCCATCAAGCAAATGACTAATCACACGGTTTTGGTTCTTATATAAAATACCGATACCACGAGGGCCGTTAAACTTGTGGGCTGAAAAACTCATCAAGTCAACACGGTCATGGATTAATGGTTTTTCAAAAGTCCCGACACTTTGCACACCATCAACATGGTAATGGATGGTCGGATATTTTTCTAACAAATCACCAATTTCAGCAATCGGTTGAATAGCACCAATCTCATTATTGACCGCCATTACAGATACTAAAATCGTCGTCTCTTTGATTGCCGCAGCCACATCTTCAACATGGACTTTCCCTGATTTATCAGCCGGCAGATAGGTAATCTCATAGCCATTTTGACTCAAGTTTTCAATGGTATTGCGGACAGATGGGTGTTCCACACTTGAAACGATAATGTGGTTACCGTGGTATTTCACCTTTTCCATCGCGGTTCCTTTGATGGCCCAGTTATTCGACTCCGTACCACCTGAAGTGAAGAAGATTTCCGGTGATTGCGCACCTAGCAAGTCGGCAATTTGTTTACGCGCTGAATTTAACAGTTTCGCTGATTCAGTCCCCAACTTATGCAAACTAGACGGGTTACCGTAATATGTTTGCATGACTTGTGTCATTGTTTGTAGTGCTTCCGGCGCAATTTTCGTGGTTGCGCTGTTATCAAAATAGATCATTTCTGACATGGTTGTTCCTTCCTTTTTCCCTTTTCAACTCTTAACATATTAGAGCCATGTATCACAAATTGCAAGTAGCTAGCCCCAAAGTAACCAACCTTTATCTGACAGCTTCCATCTGAAAAATAAATACCCGCTAATTAGACTGGATTCTTCCTTTTCCAAGCTAAAACTTATAGTTGAGAAATAGCTACTATTGACTAAAAACAGCAAAAGACCGAGCACATGTCTCGGTCCTTTCTGAAATTAGCCTACTTGATTTTCTTTGTCATACTGCTGAATGATTTCTTGTCTTGCACCAGGTTGAATTTGGTCAACCGCTCGGGCAATATTTTCAAAGGCATCTTCGTATAAGAATTCTTTATCAAATAAATAATATGACCGTTCTATTACCGCGTTCAACTCTGGATGTTTTGGGCGGTAACGGTTCGCGTATTGAATCGCTGACTCTGTTAATTGGGCAGCGCGGACTTGTTTTTCAGTTTCCTCATCCAAGTATTCAATCGCCTTAGCAATTTGATCGGTTAGATTTTCAATTTCAACCATGTCTAATTTCACACGGTTTAATGATTCTGATAACTGATCAATGCGGTCGCTTGTATCAAAGAAGTAATCTAGGTACTCATTAGTTAAGCCTGGTAAATGATGAATTTCTACTGAACGCTTGATGTTACGTAAATCAAGTTCGAACATGTATAAGTCATCACGGGCATCACGTTCTCTTTGACGTAGGTTAGCCAAAGCCACAACAATAGCTGATTGGCCTTTGTCAATTTCAGTTAATTGGTCATAGATTTCACGGTAACGTGTTTCCATATCTGAATAAGCAATTTGGTGTTCGGCTAATTGGTCATCTGTTGTTTTCAACACATCTTTTTGTCGTTCAATTTGGTCAGCGTATTCTTGCATTTTACCCATTTCATTGTCATATAATAGGTAATTCTGCGCTACACGGTCAATTTCTAATGCCCCATATCGGTTGCTTTGCGTTACTTGTTCCAAACGGCGTTGAACAGCACCTTGATTTTTCCCGATATACTCTCTTGAAGCAATTTCTTTCTCCATCAAAGTATAGGTTTGGTCGATCTGCACCCCAGCAGCTTCCATTAATTCAGAAGCTTGGGTCAAGTCAGCATCTGACAAAGCCTTTTTAGCTTCGGCCACTTTCTTTTCAGCGACAGAAATTTCTTTTGGAATATCAACATCCATTGGGAATTGGAAGTTTTCATCTACCATATGTGCAAAACCTTGTTGCATATCAGCCACTTGTTCCACATATTCTTCGTTTAATTTAGTATACAAATCTGGAATCATTTCCATCATCTGTTCTAATTCGTTTAAGTCAGCATCGATTTGTACCAGTGCTTCTTGGGCACCAATGAAATCACCATCATTCATTTGCTGGTGATACTTAGTGAAATCAAGTTCGATATAAGCTAAATGGTGCTCTAAAGTTTCTAGGGCATCGCCAAATTTATAGCCGTGTGCCAGCAATTGTTTACGTAAGGCTGCGTAGCGCTCGTAAGTTTCTTCATGCTTGTCTTCAGACGCTTTTTCACTGGCTAATATTTCAGTTAAACGGTCGTTGATGCCATTCACTTCATCCTTCGTTTCTTCTAGGATGGTTTCTACTTCGTCAGCAACACTTCTTGCTTTAACGATGTTGTATTTATCCGTGTAATCTTGGGCAGAAACTAATGCTGCCTCGATCTCTGGTAAACGAAAACGAGTGATGGTTTGCCACTTGGCTTGTTCACTCTCGTATACTCTACGCGTTGCTCCCGAAACATTCTTATTGCGCAGTGTATATAGTTTGTCCGCTACCGGAGTAGACATGATCTCTTGTTTTTGTTCATCTAATTCAATATTGGCTTGAGTTTGTTTACGTCCTAAATAATAAATCAGTCCGTAACCAAGTAATACCAATATAATTAAGATTAACAATGCTATTAAAAACGGCACACGCACGCCTCCTTCTATCCGTTGATATTTTATAAAAATTTCTAAAGGTTATTTAACCCCTATATTATCATAATTTAAGCAAAAAAAATATGCGTTATATTAAAATTGCATTTCAAATCAATCGATTGAACAGTTTCTTGCTGAAACCCTTTTCCCAAAATACAATTTATCTGGCAAATTGACGTTCTCCGTTTCAATCTAACCATCTTTCTGGTCCGTATCCATCCCCACAGTAAATAAAAAAAAGCCGGAACAAAGTCCCGACCTTTTCGCTAACAAGTCATCTAAAATTAGATTAATTTGTTGTAGTATTCAACGACTAGTGATTCGTCGATTTCTTGGTTCATTTCGTCACGTTGTGGTAAACGAATTAATGAACCTTCTAATTTTTCAGCATCGAATTGTACGTAAGGTACGTGACCGTATAAGCCTTCAACTGCTTCTTTAATTACTTTAACGTCTTTAGATTTTTCACGTACAGAGATTACTTGACCTGGTTGAACGCGGAATGATGGGATATCAACACGTTTACCGTCTACAGTAATGTGACCGTGGTTTACTAATTGACGAGCTTGACGACGAGTAGTCGCTAAACCTAAACGGTAAACTACGTTATCTAAACGTTGTTCTAGTAAGATCATGAAGTTAACACCATGTTTACCTTCTTTGATTTTACCAGCTTGAACGAATAAGTTAGCAAATTGCTTTTCGTTCATGCCGTAGATGAAACGTAATTTTTGTTTTTCTTGTAATTGTAAGCCGTATTCAGATATTTTAGCACGACGACCATTACCATGTTCACCTGGTGCGTATGGACGACGAGCGATTTCTTTACCAGTACCTGAGATTGAGATACCTAAACGACGAGAAACTTTCCAGTTAGATCCTGTAAAACGAGACATTATATATTCCTCCATAAAAATAAAATTTTGGAGTAAAATAACCTTTTAAATTGACCGCATTCGTGCATTTCACCTTAGCGCTTTCGTCTTCTGCAGCCGCAGACTACTTGGCTTACTGACGGTTGTCAGTGGTTGAAATGTTGACGAGCTTGCTTCAATTTTGCTGCATTATTTTACACGCATTCCATCTTACCATTATTCTTAACTTTCGTCAATGATAACTTAATTTACATGTTTTAAATAGTCCAGCGTCACCTTAGCGGCGTTTTGCCCTGCCGTCACCACAAATTCATCGAAGACCACATTAGCGTCTTGTTGAGCGGTATCAGAAATCGCTCGAATAACAATACAATCAATACCAAACTGGTTGGCTACTTGCGCAACAGCAGCCCCTTCCATCTCAGCACATTGCGCCCCTCTAAATGTCTGATATAAATCATTCACTTTATCAGTATCGGCAATAAATTGGTCTCCTGTTAAAATCAATCCGGTTGTCGCATTTAAGTCTGTTTCATGATAAGCATCTAAGAAGCCTTGAATTAAGTTTTCTGGCGCCTTATAACGGGCTGGCATTGTAGGAACTTGTCCTAATTCATACCCGAATGCACGGGCATCCGCATCATGGTACATCGTCGCTTCTCCTATGACAATATCCCCAATTTGACGGTCTGGTGCAAGGGCCCCAGCTGATCCAGTATTGATGATTAAATCTGGATTCGTTTGGGCAACGAGTGTTGTCGCGATTGCGGCGTTAACTTTCCCAATCCCGCAACGGGCTACAATGATTTCGTGCCTTTCGTATGATGTTGTCCATACTTCTGTTGACCCAACAACTTCACTAGCACTTAGGCCTAGGTGTTCTTTATAGTAACCAATTTCTTCTTCCATTGGGCAAATAATTGCTACTTTCATCTATTATATACTCTCCTCAATTTAAATTGATTTAATTTAATTACACATAAAAAGCGATAATGGTCAAAATGATAATCCCTAGGGTTAACAGGACAATTGCGATATTTAGGAAACGATCAATTTTAGTTGGCCCAAAAAAGGTCTTACCTTTACTTGATTCTATGTCCGCTTGTTTACCCTCCGCATCCACTTGACCTGAATTTTGTCCAAACTGATTTGCCTTATCCGGATTTGCTTCAGCATTTACTGTACCAACAAAAGCTTGTTGTGATTGGTCAATTTCTTCATTATCGTCTACTAATGTTTCGTCATCTCTTTCAGCCACTACTTCTTCCTTAGAAGGGCCAAAAAGGCGTTCTCTAAATGATAGCCGCTTTTTATTTTCCTTAGTAGTCTCTTCTACTGAAGGTTCTTCCGCAAGCTGCGTCGACGTTCTAGCAGTTGTCACCACATGGTCGTCCTGGTTGGTCCATTCACCCTGACCAGCAGAATTGCGGTCGGTTCGTCTTTGGCTTGTCGTAGAAGAATTTGGCGTTATTCTATTCGTATTTGGTCGTTCTGGTCTAGATGCCCGGTCAGATTGACGAGCTTTTGCTTCTTGACTTTTCTTTTCATAAAGAGCTTGGTTCACCATATCCGCAGAAAATTTTCTTGGCGCATCGAAGTCTTCATCACGTTTAAAGACCTGAGTATTAGCAACAGTTACATCCCGATTAAAGGTTGCTAATTTTTTGTGACGTGCATCCCGGGCCGTATCATATGTCGTTGAGTGAGATGGTTGCTTGCTTTCTTGAATTTCGTCAGCTACTTCACTACCCGTCTTGTCAGCGTGGTCAATTTTATTTTTCAAGGCCCGGTACTGGGCCCGCGTTAATTGTGGTTCTTCATCTGGCGTCATATATGTCACCTACTATCCTTGTAATGTTAAAATTTGCCAATATTGAATGGCGTAAATAGTCTTCATATCGGAAATCTCTCCTGAGGCAATGGCTGCTTTCGCTTGGCCAAAGTCCAGGTATACGAGTTCGATATTTTCATCGTCGTCTTGTGCGGGCGGTGCTGGTAAGTCAGTAACATTTTGGCAGACATACATTTGAATGAATTCATCATTATAACCTGGTGTCACATAGAAGCCGTCTAGTTGCTGCCAATTTTCACCAGCCATCCCTGTTTCTTCCGCAAATTCTCGTTTAGCGGCCACCAATAAATCTTCATTAGGATCGACTAATCCAGCTGGCACCTCTAAACTAACTGCTTCAATTCCTTTTCTATACTGACGAACTAATACGATTTTATCGTCTCGTAAGGCGAAAATACCGACTGCCGGTCCGTGGAAAATGAGTTCACGATCTGCAAGTTCACCATTTTGCAAACGGACTTGATGCTTCTCTAAGTTTAGAATCTTTCCTTCGTATAAGGTTTCTTTCTTAATTGTTTTTTCACCAAATGTCATCATGGTCAACCTTTCTTAAACAGTATATTTGTACTTTACTTTTATATGTATATTTACTACGATTATACAAGTAATTTTGTTGGCTACTCCACTTCATTTTAGCATTTTTATCTAAAGTATGGGCTAGAAGGCGAAATTTTAGGGATTTATTTACCTTTTCAACTTGCTTCTATTGTATAAAAATAAGCTATCATTTTTAAATAAGACTAGAGGCCGATGTTGATTGACCACTTGTCCCCTATAATAAAGGTAAATCAATCAAAGGAGTGACTAAACATGAATCGCCCACTTCAATATATCGCAAAAATTGGTCAATATCCCTTTTACTGGCCGATGAACGTGACGATCATTTTTCTATTGTTTATATTTGGTGCCCCCTACTATCAAATTGCCTTCTGGGTGTCGGCGCTGTCTTTCTTAGTCTTTGTAATCAATAATATTTACACAGCCAATATTGCTAACCACCAAAGCAACCGTGAAAAATATAAACCTGGACGGGTGCCCAAATCAAAAAAGGCCATCTATGAGAAAGCTAACTTAACCGATCAAGAGATTCATTTTTTCAGGTCCGAAATGGCTGAAGCCTTGGATAATATTGAAACGATTTTAGGATATGAAAACTACAATACCCATTTAAATATGGTGTTCAAACGATATGATACAAGCAAAGTTTTAAAGAGTTATTTCCAAGCCATTACCCAAGCCCCTGATCGTTTAAACCAGGCTACCAACTTCTTATATCATGTCTTGCCGAATTTAAAGGCCGCACTTGAACAATATACGGCCATTAATCAAGCAATGGATAAATCGGCACGAAAAATTCAAAAGTTGACTAGTTTACGTGAGGAAATTGCTGACTTAGCCCACCAAGCGCAAAGTTCATTCGAAAGCTTCACTAATGACCCTGAGTAAAGGAGAACAATGATGACAGAAGACAAAAACCAATCATTAAACAAGCAATCGGATAATATTTCTAAATCAGTGGATGATTTAATCGCCAACCCCTTCCAAGATGCGACTTTAGCCAATTCGCCCTTAGAAGACTTGGCCAATACCGATGAAGAAACGGGAATGGA
Source organism: Aerococcus viridans (assembly GCF_002083135.2). Lineage (NCBI taxonomy): Bacteria > Bacillati > Bacillota > Bacilli > Lactobacillales > Aerococcaceae > Aerococcus > Aerococcus viridans. The sequence goes on from NZ_NBTM02000001.1 coordinate 266,750, forward strand.
ACAGACCATCTACCAACAATTATCTAAAGACCGTCAAGACCAGGCTCAGGCCTTATCTGAAAAAATTGACGCAAGCGATAGCCAATCCATCGTTTCATATGGTGCCATGGCCCAAAAACAAATCGGTGATTTCTCACACCAAATCATCGCTCAAGTACAAAACCAAGACCTTGACGTTGTCGGCGAACAGTTGCGTGAATTATTAGGTCGCTTGAATGATACTGATCCAAGCCAATTAACCAATCAAAAGCAGAACCGCATTCAACGATGGTTTAAGAAACAAAAGGCCTCTCTATATGAAATGAACGCTAAATATCAAAAAGTTGGCTACCAAATTGATGAAATTGCTGGCCACTTAACCCGTCAAAAGAATGGTTTATTAAATGACAATCTGCAGCTGGATAGTTTATACCAACAAAACTTAGAATTCTTCGAAGCCTTAAATGTCTATATCGCTGCTGCTCAAATTAAAGTAGAACGACTACGTCAAGAAGAATTACCTGCCTTAAAGAGTCAGGTAACCAGTGAACATGACCAAATGACTATCCAAAAAATTGCCGACTTAGAGCAATTTATTAACCGACTTGAGAAACGGATTTACGACTTAGAGTTAACACGCGAAATTACTATTCAACAAGCGCCACAAATTCGTTTAATTCAAAATGCCAACCAAAACTTGGCTGAGAAAATTCAATCATCTATTTATACAGCCATTCCTTTATGGAAAAACCAAATTGCTATCCAATTATCCCTATACCGTCAAAAAGATGCTTTGGATGCCCAAATCGCTGTGACAGATACCACTAACCAATTATTAATAGAAAACTCTGAATTGTTGAAACAATCATCACTTGAAACAGCAAGACAGTCTGAACGTGGTGTGGTAGATATTGAAACCTTGAAACACTCACAACAAAACTTGATTGATACCATTACTGAAACCATGCAAATTCAAGAAGAAGGACGGGCTAAACGTCTGCAAGCTGAACGTGAAATGGTACAAATGGAAAAAGAATTAAAACATCATTTACTTAATGGTAGTCAAAAAAAATAAAATGAACATTTTAAAGTGTTTTCATTTCATCTGATTTAGCCCATATGTTATACTATATATATGGACAAAACGTCCAATACAAAATGAAATGGAGGAATTATCATGGGCTGGTTATGGTCTTTAATCGTCGGTGGACTTATTGGTTGGGGTGCAGGTGCAATCCTAGGTAAAGATGTCCCAGGTGGCGTTATCGGTAACATTATCTGTGGTATGTTAGGTTCGTGGGTAGGATCTACTTTCTTACAAGACTTTGGTCCTGTAATTGGTGGATACGCAGTGATCCCTTCACTAATCGGAGCTATCGTATTAATCTTAGTATTAAACTTTGTCTTAAAACGTTTAAACTAGTTTAACTATACAATCAATTAAGGGCGCTGAATCAAACGGTTCAGTGTCCTTTTTTTATACCCTATTTTCAACAATCCTCTGACCCATTTGACGAGGAAGTCAAAAGCGGTAGCGACTAAGACTTAGTGTCTTATCGCTACCGCTTTATCTATATTATTCAATTAGCTATCATTAGCCTAATTCAATATTCACTGCTTGAGGACCACGTTTTCCTTGGGCAATTTCAAACTGTACCTTTTGACCCACTTCTAATGAAGTTTGGTCTAAGTGACGTAAAGCTGAAAAATGCACGAAGATATCATCTTCTTCTGGAAAATCTGGTAACTCGATAAATCCAAAGCCTTCTTTTTCATTAAAAGTCTTTACAAAGCCGTAATAGGTCATCTTAATTCTCCTCTTCAACTAAAGCTTCAGGATAGTGGTTGATGACAATGTCAGCACAACGTGCACATAAGTGCGGTGCTGCTTCAATTGTACCAACTTCTTCGTAAACCCCACGACAACGTTCACAAGTTTCACCATGTGCATGTTCAATCACTAGGCTGTAACCTTCGTAGGCTGTAGCATCTGCGCCGGCTTCTGCAAGGTCATGGATTTTTAACTGCGATACCATCAAGTATGTCGCTAATTCTTCGCCGACACTATCAAGTAATGCTTTGGTTTCTTCATTAGCAAAAATATGTAATTTCGCTTGTAATGATTTACCAATTACTTTTTCTTCACGAGCCGTTTCTAATGATTTGTTGACATCAGAACGTAAGGCCATAAAGGCAGACCATTTTTCTTCTAAAGTGTCTGCATTGTCATAAGTTACTACTTCAGGGAAGTCAGCTAATTGTGCGTATGCTTCCTCTTCTTGTAGGTATGCCCAGATTTCTTCAGTTGTATGTGGAATAATTGGTGTCAGTAAAGTCGTTACGGCTTTAGCCACTGCATACATAACTGTTTGCATGTTACGACGTTTTGCTGATTCTGGTAATTCAATATAAACAACGTCTTTAGCGTAGTCTAAGTAAAAGTTAGACATATCTAAAGTTAGGAAGTTAGTGATTTCATGGTTGACTGTCATAAAGTCGAAAGTATCGTAAGCATGACGTACATTACGCACCATTTCGTTTAGACGGTTCATCATGTATTGGTCAATTGATGCTAGATCTTCATAGGCAACTGCATCTTTTTTCACATCAAAGTCATACAAGTTTCCTAGCAAGAAACGTACAGTATTACGGATACGACGGTAGTTTTCAGCAACTTGACCTAAGATATCGTCAGAGATACGGACATCGTAGTAAGTGTCTACTGAAGATACCCAAAGACGTAAAATGTCTGCACCACGTTGCTTGATGATGTCGTTTGGTGACAATGTGTTCCCAATTGATTTGGACATCTTGCGGCCTTCACCATCGTTAACGAATCCTTGAGAAAGGACTGAACGGTATGGTGCTTCATCGTTTACTGCGACTGATGTTAATAGTGATGAATGGAACCAACCACGGTATTGGTCAGAACCTTCTAGGTACATGTCAGCTGGGAATGTTAGGTCTTCACGTGTGCGTAATACGCCATGGTGAGATGAACCAGAGTCAAACCATACATCCATGATGTCCATTTCTTTGGTGAATTCACCGTTTGGCGATGCCGGATGCGTAAAGCCTTCTGGTAATAAGTCTTTCGCTTCGCGCTCGAACCAGACATTTGAACCGAATTCGTCAAATAGGTTGGCTACATGTTCGATTGTTTCTGGTGTACATACAGGTTCGCCATTTTCTGCGTAGAAGATTGGCAATGGTACACCCCAAACACGTTGACGTGAAATTACCCAGTCTTTACGGTCACGAATCATGTTGTAGATACGTGTTTGACCAGATGGATGCCACCATTTCACTTCATTATCGATGACGTCTAAAGTACGTTCCCGGATTTTTTCTACTGAACAGAACCATTGTGGTGTGGCACGGTAGATAACCGGTTTTTTCGTACGCCAGTCATGTGGGTAAGAGTGAGAGAAGTAATCTAGTTTTAGTAAACGATTATTTTCTTTCATTTTTTCGATTGAAAGCTCGTTACCTTTTTCGTAGAAGACACCTTCAAAACCTGGTGCTTCATCTGTAAAGTGACCTTGGTCATCTAATGGTGATAGAACGTCTAAGTTGTAGTTCAATGACGCAAAGTAGTCATCTTCCCCGTGCCCAGGCGCCGTATGGACTAAACCAGTACCTGATTCAGTTGTTACGTGGTCACCTAAGATTAGCAATGAGTCACGGTCGTAGTATGGATGTTCAGCAACCATATATTCTAAGTCAGTACCTTTAACTGGTTCGCCTTCAACTGTGTAATCTGCCCATCCTAATTCTGTTGCTAGGCTATTCACTAAGTCAGTTGCAACCACAAAATTACGGTCAGCAACAGCGACTACTGAGTATTCAAAATTTGGATTTACAGCGATAGCCATGTTAGATGGAATAGTCCAAGGTGTTGTTGTCCAGATAATGAATTCTGCATTCTCTGGTAATTTGCCTTTTGTATCGCGTGCTTTAAAGGCTACGTAGATTGAAGGTGATTCAACGTCTTGGTATTCAATTTCAGCTTCAGCTAAAGTAGATTCTGAAGATGGTGACCAATAAACTGGCTTAGCCCCTTTATAGATCAAGCCATTTTCATACATATCACCGAATAAACGGATTTGTTGCGCTTCAAATTCTGGTGCTAGTGTTAGGTATGGGTTCTCCCAGTCACCAGCAACACCTAAACGTTTGAAGTCATCACGTTGGCCGTTAATTTGTTTCCAAGCGTACTCTTCACATAATTTACGGAATTCAGCAACTGTCATTGACTTACGGTCAACACCTGAATTAGTTAAGGCTTGCTCGATTGGTAAACCGTGCGTATCCCAGCCTGGTACGTAAGGTGACCGGAAGCCAGACATAGATTTTGAACGGATGATAATATCTTTGGAGATTTTATTCATGGCATGTCCAGTATGAATGTCCCCATTTGCATATGGTGGGCCATCATGTAGGATCCAAGGTGTTTTATCCTTATTTTTTTCTTGACGTTGTGCGTACACGTCTTCTTCGTTCCACTCAGCTTGGCGCTCTACCTCTTTAACAGGTAGGTTACCGCGCATTGGGAATTTTGTTTTTCCTAAATTTAATGTTTCTTTCATTTTCATTGCGTAATGCCCCCTCATCGATTTCCTAGAAATAAAAAAAGCCCCGTCCGCAAAAGGGACGAAGCTACCGTGGTACCACCCAGATTTTGTATACCACAAATAATGCGGTATACACTCAATAACTTTATCGCAGTCAACGGTTAACCTACTTGGGCAATAATGCATTACCTGTTCAACAAACTACTCCTGGATGATAATAAATAACTTCTCTCGCTCTAATTCGCAGCTAACATAGATTCTCTTTCGATAAATTACGTTATTTATTGTGTTCCACTCTACGTGTTCTATTTCCATACGTCATAATATTACTATAAAAATATTGTAAAAACAACTTTTGTCGCGCAAATACTCCTGATTATTCTTCAGATTTATCTGCTGCATTGGTCAAATCAGCTTCTGTTGACTCGGATTGTACCAGTTCGTCTGTCACATCTTGCACGTCAGTTGTTGGTTGGTTTGTATCAGTTTGATCAGTATTATCAGCTGCTACCGCTTGTGTTTCTTCAGCCGCATCAGGTGTATTTTCTGAACCAGTATTTTCTGATGAAGCAGTTTCTACAGATTCGCTAGCATTTTCTGCTACAGAACTTGTTTCTGCTTCCTCTACTACCGGTTCACTGTCTTTAAAACCGCTAAAAACTGGCGCAATAGCTGGAATATCATTGTTAAAGAACTCTTCTTTACGTTGTTCTTTTTCAGCTTTTTCAGCAGCTGCCTCAAAGATTGCTTCCCCTTTATTTGACCGTACTGGTAGATCATAATCTTTCACCACTTCATCTAATTGTGGCGTCGACACATCTCCAACTGGTTTTTCAAAGAATAAGTTCTCCCAACGTGGGTCTTCGTACATATCTTTGGCTTGTAAAATCATACCAAAAGATTGGTGCAAGTAAGTACGAGCAGCTTCTTGTAGATTATCTGTTTCCGTATTAATAACAGCCGCTTTCTCAGCCGCTTCAGCAAGCAAACGACGGGCTTCTTCTTCAGCACGTTCTACAATTAAAGAGGCTTCATTTAACGCTTCTTCACGCAAACGGTCAGCTGCTTCTTGGGCCACAAAAATCGAACGGTTAACTGTCGCTTCCTTGCGGTGGGCAGCATCTACTTCTTTATTCGCTTCGTTTAATTGGTCTTGTAAAGATTTATTTTGGTCCTCTAACTTCTGCATTGAGACACGGACTTTATTCAAATAGTCATCTACCTCAGTTTTACCGTAACCTGAGATTTTCTGTTTAAATTTCATATTTTTAATTTCTGATGCGCGCATAAAATGAGCCTCCTATTTGTTTTTGATGATCTCAATCGCTACTCTAATTTTACCCTTTTTGGTTTCCATTTGGGTAGCCACATATTTCAATCTGCCATAGCCTCGTATTGAAGCAATGTCCCCTGGATTTAATAGCCTTTTCGCGTCTTGCACTTGCGCCCAATTGAGTTTAGCAGCGCCACCCTCAATCAGTAACTTGGCCTTCGCTCTTGGAATTCTAAATCCATCTGAAATCATAGTATCAAATCTTAATGAAGAAAGTGTGATTTCCATGGGTTGCCAGTCAGATTTTGGTTGAATAATTTGGTCAAAATGATTAATTTTCACCAGCTTGACTTTCGAACCACCTATCTTATCCATTTCAAAGCTAAGAAAATCGGCGATTTTCTCGTCGACGAAGAATTGCCATTTCTCCCCAGCCTGGATAATATCTCCGATACGGTTACGTTCAACCCCTTGACCTAGAATAGTTCCTAGTATTTGCCGGTGCTCAATAGTATTAAACTTGCTGGCATAGTGAATATCAAATGGGGTAATTTCAAAATCAGCCGGTTGAATTTCGTAATAAGTCGGCGCTAGTACACACCGTTGATTCTCCGCATTAGGATAGCCACCGAAAAATTCATAATGAATTTCATCGTCTTGGCCAATGATCATTGATACAATGGCCACTTCTCTTGGATTCAAAAACGGGGTCACTACCGGTGCATATTGGTCTAAGACCAGATTCATCCAGTCCGTCACTTTTTCAACAAAGGCATGTTCGTCTGGTTGAAAGTGCTGTAAAACTTCATAGTTTGCCAAGAGTTGTCCATCCCTTTCTATCAGTTGCTTGGTTCTATTATACAAAAAAATCGGGTAGATACCTAGACCCACCCGTTTGATTTAAAAGTTATTGTTATGGTTAGCGTAAAATATTTAAGCCGTTAGAAGCTAATTGTAGGACAAGAACGCCCACAATCACTGAAAATGAAATGCCTCCTAAACTAGGTAGGATACTATCAAAGAATGATAAATATGGGTATGCTAGTCGGTCAATGATTTGACCAAATTTAGAATCTCTAGCTCCTGGGAACCAAGATAATAAAGCATATACTACTAGCACTAGTGTATAGACATAGATTAAATCTTGAAGAATGTTCACTAAACTATTCACGACTTTCACCCTCTCGATCCCAAATATTGCCACGGTCGCGAGATGCTTTGCCATGTGTATTTGTATATTCTTCATACAAACCTTCAATTTGTACAGTTTCTGGAACGGCAATAAATACGTCAGTTGCTACACGTTGTAAGTCCCCATTCACGGCATATACAACGCCTGTCATATAATCGATAAATCGACGTGCATCTTCATCTGACATTTGTGACAGGTTTAAGACCACTGATTTATCGCCCAATAATGATTGACTGATTCGCTCAGCCTCAGCAAAAATGCGTGGTTTAAAAATTTCTACAGTAGCCACATTTTTACGAGACTCACTTAAATTCACTACATTATTTCGCGTTGCATCGTTTGCCATCGTTTTGTTTTGCTCCTTAGTTGGTTGTTCAAATGTAAATTGTGCTTGACTAGTTTGAGCAGCTTTAGCTGGATTTTCAGCAACTGGCTCTTCAAATGACTTTGAATCACTAGTATCTACCGTCTCTTGCTCATAGTAGTCGTCTTCAAAATCATCATCATTGTCAAAGAAATTTGCAAAATAGTCTTTAAAACCCATATTGGATTCCTCCGTTTACTCGGTTTCTGTGTTAAATATAGCTGAACCTACTCTGACAAAATCAGCGCCTTCAGCGACTGCAATTGGATAATCACCTGACATCCCCATGCTCAAGTGTTGGCACGGTGCATAGTCTTTACCCAAAGCTTGCACTTGATCTCTTAATTGACGCAAGTTGGCAAAATAATTGTGAATCTCTTCATCCGTCGCGTCAATTGGTGCCATTGTCATCAAGCCCACAATCTCTACTTTAGGAAATTCCGCCACTGCTTCGATAAAGGCATCAAGCTCAGCTGGTGCAATCCCATGCTTAGATTCCTCGCCAGAAACATTGACCTGTAGGAAGCATTTGATAACCTTGTCCGCCCGCTTGTCAATTTCCTTGGCCAGTTTTAACCGGTCAAGGGCATGGAAATAATCGATCTCATTAATGATATCTTTGACCTTACGGGTTTGCAAGGTGCCAATTAAATGCCATACAATATCGTCTGCCATAGCAGCAGATTTTTCCTGGAAGCCTTCTGGACGATTTTCTGCAAAATGTCTCACGCCTGCATCATATACTGTGTTTGCTTCATCTATTGAATGGTACTTAGAAACGCAAATCAGCGTCACATCATTTGATGATAACGCTGATGATTGTTGTGCATTTGCAATAATGCCTTCAATAGACTGCACGTTATTGCGAATTGTCATATTAACGACGACGCTTTCTGAAGAATGGTGGTGTATCTAATTCATCGTCATCTGAGTTGTGTGATGAGTAATCATTTTCTACAGGTGCAGATGGTGCGTCATCAAAAGTTCTGCGTGAACGGTTTGAATCTTCATAACGGCTGCTATCGAAGTCGTTGAAGATGTCGCGGTTTTCTTCTTGGCGACGTTCAGTCACTTGTTTTTCTTTAAAGTTGTCTGGTTGGTTAGCGAAATCGCGACCTGAACTTTGTTGGAAAGCAGAGTGGCCGCCAGAACGTTTAGCACGTTTTTCATCGCGACGTTTTTCAGTATCAATACCAGTTGCGATAACTGTTACGATAACTTCGTCTTCTAAGTCTTCAGCAATTGTAGTACCAAAGATGATGTTTACTTCTGAAGAAGAAGCTGCTGCTACGATATCCGCTGCATCTTGTGCCTCGAATAGCGTTAAATCGTCGCCACCCTTGATGTTTAATAGGATTTGCTCAGCACCATCAATAGAAACTTCTAATAATGGAGATGAGATAGCTTTCTTAGTTGCTTCAGCTGTACGGTTTTCACCAGTAGAAGCACCGATACCCATTAAAGCAGTACCTTGGTCAGCCATTACTGTACGAACGTCAGCAAAGTCTAAGTTTACGTAACCAGGTGCAGTAATCAAGTCAGAGATACCTTGAACACCTTGGCGTAATACGTTGTCAGCTTCACCAAATGCTTCACGCATAGGTGTTTTCTTGTCAACGATTTCTAATAAACGGTTGTTTGAGATAGTTACTAAAGTATCCACATGTTGTTTCATTTCTGCGATACCTTGAGCAGCTGAGCGACCACGTTTTGGTCCTTCAAAAGTGAATGGACGAGTCACAACACCTACAGTTAGCGCGCCGATTTCTTCTTTAGCGATACGGGCTACGATTGGTGCGGCACCTGTACCAGTACCACCACCCATTCCGGCAGTGATGAAGATTAAGTCAGCACCTTGTAATGCTTCGCGGATTTGATCTTCTGATTCTTCAGCAGCTTTAGCCCCAACTTCTGGTTGAGCACCGGCACCTAAACCACGAGTAGATTTAGGTCCAAGTTGGATTTTAATATCAGCTTTTGAGTTTTTCAAAGCTTGTGTATCAGTATTTGCAACAATAAATTCAACGCCACGTACGTTCTCCTCGATCATACGGTTAACAGCGTTGTTACCACCACCACCAACACCAACTACTTTGATTGATGCGTTATTCATATCCATGTTTTCGTATTCGAATTCCATATCCATTTTATATCCTCCTGGTAATTAAATTAAACAAAAAAGTCTTTGAAGAAATTTTTAATTTTATCAACTGGGCTTTCTTCTTCGCCCGCTTCAGTTTCGTCATTTAATTCATCATATTGGCTAGCTGGTCTTTCTTCATAATAGGTTTGTTCATTATTAGAAGGCGATACGCTAGGTTTATCGTTAGCACTATCATCTTTTACTTGTTTGTAATTGTCAACTGATTCTGTTTGCTTTGTGCTAGCAACTGGCTCTTTTGGCGCAGCAGTTGGTTGACTAGTCCGAGTAGTTGGTGCGACCTGTACTTGTTGCCCATTATCTTGTGCTAAGTGATGAATGTCATCTAATTGCGCCACATATTGGATTAAACCAACCGCTGTGGTAAAGATTGGGTTACGCAAGCCGACGTATTCTGGAATGTAGTAACGCACTTCATGGCCAAACACTTCTTCAGCTAAATCTAAAACACCAGGTAATGATGCTGCCCCACCGGTCACAATAGTACCACCTGGTAAAGCAAAGGCTTCGATTTTATCTAGAGGTTTTTTCAATGTTTCGAATATTTGACGTTCCCGAGCTTCAATAATTTCAGCTAAGTAATGTTCACTCACACGTTCTGGATTCACCTTACCAATTGTTTCAACTGGGAAGAATTCTGAATCGCTCGTATCTTTAGGTAGGGCATAGCCATATTCTAATTTGATTTGTTCAGCATTTTCAATTGAGGTATTCAATATAGTCGAGATATCTTTTGTAACAAGTTCCCCACCTTCATGGTCAACCGTTGCAAATTTCAATTGATCATCGTGGAATACAGACACACTTGTTTGTCCGCCACCCATGTCAATTAAGATTGTCCCAAATTCACGTTCACTCTTACTCATCGCAGCGTATGCATTTGCATAAGATTGAACAACTAGGTCACGAATATTCAAACCTGCCATTGCCACGCAACGACGAATATTATGAACGAGTGTTTTTGGACCAGTGACTAAGCTAGCGTATAACTCTAGTCTTACACCAATCATGCCACGTGGGTCTTTAATGTTGTCAAAGCCATCAACAATGAATTCCTCCGGCATCACTGAAATAATTTCTCTTTCAGCTGGTACTGAACGAACTTTTGCTGCCGCTAAAACATTTTTGACGTCCTTATCTGTAATCTCTCTGTTGTCATTTGACACAGCGATCATACCGTAACAAGGTTCGATGTTCACCTGATTACTTGGGACAGCTACAATGACATCGTTAATCGTATAATTAGCTTTTTGTTCGGCTTTTTTAATCGCGCGCTTGATAGACTCAACAGTCTTGTCAATATCTACAATCACACCTCTACTGAGTCCTTGTGAGCGCTCATGACCTACTCCAATAACATTAATTTGTTGGTTAACATATTCTGCAACTACTACTTTTATTGAAGTGGTTCCAATATCTAAACTTGCAAAAATTTCTGGCTGAACCATGTTTATTGAAACCTCCTAGAAAATTTAATATTTAATCGTATCGTTACTATTTTAACATAGACGGTACCAATTACCAACGGAATTACCTCTACTTTCTCATAGAAATTGTTGACATAGTCACGGTCTGTCAATAGTGATGACGTTTTCCTACACGCAAATGTTTTTAATTGCCTTCACATGATTTCGCCACTTTATTCACTCACTGATTCAACAACTGAATTGCCACTTGCTGCATCCGTTTCTACACTAGAAGATGCTGCTTGTGCATCAGTACTTTCGACCTGACTACCTTCACTAGATGATGCTGATGAAGCATTTGACCCGCTAGTTGATTCAGTAGTTGAACTATCTGTCGTCTCACTCCCTGAATCTGTTGATGAAGCATCTAGTTCACTAGCTTCACTTTCACTCGCTGCACTTGATTCTGCAGCCACCGATTCATCATAAGCCTTTTTATCTTCTTCCGAAGCATAAGGGTTATTCCCATCGTTTAATTCAGTAAAGTAAATGGCTACTTCCATATCAATCAGTCCCATTTGCCCGTCCAATTGACTGGCAATACCATTATAATAACTCATCCGGTCACCAATTGAGCTGATAAAGCCCCTCACCACATTCCCGTCATCCATTTGTAAAGCAATCCGGTCAGTGTTACTTTTATCACCTGTATAAGTCACCCAGGAAATCTTTTGAACGATATCATCTGACAGACTTGATAACGCCTTAACCGTTTCTGTTAGCTTGGCTCTTTGATCTTCATTGGCAATATCATAACCTTCAAATAAGGGTAACTCTTTTTCAAGTGATGGCAGTGGTGTATCGATGATTTCATTATTTTCTAGTAAGGGGTAGAAAAAGTCCGCAATCTGGATATAGCCCAATTGGCGGTAGGCCGACACGTTCACAGCTACCTTATTCCAATCCGACACATTCACAGTTGCTGACTTGACCGAAGGGTTTTGGTTTACAATAGCTTGTTCTACCTCACCCTTAGAATTTTTCAAGTCCGTCACTGACATCCCTTCTTTTAGAGGATACAAATTCACACTTTCTGTATCCTCCACACCTTCAACATTGATTGAAGACACATGATTAAAGGGTGAAGCATAGTAACCAGCCACAAATAATGCAATTACAAATGGCAGCAATAATAGGGCCATTTTCTTCCAGTTCGTCGGTTCACTTTTTTGACCCTTCTTAGCTGGAGGCATTGCATGATTACTTGACACCATTTGCTTTTGCTTGCCTGCTTGGCCTGGATTTTGTTTCTGCCTATTGGCTTTGTCTTTGCCCTTGATATTGAATTTAGGGAATCGCCACTTAGCTTTTTGTTTTGTTTTACCTTTTTTCTTCACAGGTTTTTTCTTGCCTGCTACTTGCTTATCTACAAGCTTAGCTTGGTCCTGATCTTCGTATTGACGACTGCTATCTACACCATTTTGTGCTTCATCTTGGTTCGATTTGTCAGCATCTTTCTCTTGCCTTCTGTCGACATTTGTCTGACCGTTTTTAGCTAATTTTTCATGCACACGCCGTCTTCTCTCGCGTCGCTCTTGGCGAATACGTTCTTCTTCCCAATCCATCATCACGCCCCCTTTCTATCTATTTTATTTGGAAAAAGGACTTCCTATTTCACAAGGCTTTCAATGATCTTGATTAAACGGTCCCCCGCATCTGGCACCCCTTGGTTCAAGGCGTTCGTCGCAATCCGGTTACGTTCATTTTTATCAGCCATCAAGCCGTCAATCTCATCTAATAAACCATTTACATTAAGCTCATTTTCTAAAATCATGCGGGCCCCATCGTGCTTCACTAGTGAGCGGGCATTCATTTCCTGATGGTTGGCTGTCACATTAGGGCTTGGAATCAAAATAGATGGTGTCCCTAAAGCGGTTAATTCAGTCATAGTCGTTGCGCCTGAACGACACACGACTAGGTCAATGGTGTTGAACAAGGCGGGCATGTTATCGATATATGACACAATTTGTACATTGTCCCAGTTATTAAAGTCAGCGAATGCTTCTTTAAATTCTTCGTAGTAAGTATCCCCTGAAGCGATTAACACTTGATAATCTTTTTCAATAAAGGCAGGTATAGCTTCTTTAACAGTTTCGTTGATACGTAAAGCGCCTCTACTACCACCGAAAATTAATACTGTCGGTTTGCCGTTTTCTAAACCATAAGCAGTTAAATCTGCCTTGTCTGAAATAGACGCTACTTCCTGGGCACGTGGATTACCCGTGAAAACTACCTTATTTGCGTATCGTTTAAAATCTTTCGCGACATCCTCAAAGCAAATAGCAATCTTTGCTACAAAAGGCGCTAAAAACTTATTGGTCATCCCTGCAACGGAATTTTGTTCATGGATAATACTTGGTACACCTGTACGTGCAGCTGCATATAAAACCGGCGCACAGACATAACCACCTGTACCAATTGCTACATCCGGATTGAAATCACGGACGATTTGTTTTGCCTTGCGTATACTATCAAACATATAGTATACAGTTCTAGCATTGTCTAAAGAGAATGAACGTTTGATCCCTTGAATTTGGATAGTTTTGAAATCGACACCTTCATTAGGCACGATTTTTGATTCCAATCCGCCTTCAGTCCCCACATACAGAAATTCTGCATCCGGATATTGCGCTAAAATTTGTTTTCTTAGGGCCAAGGCTGGGTAGATATGGCCCCCAGTCCCACCACCGGAAAGTAAAATTCGCATAATAAACTCCTTTTTCTCGCTAATTAATTTATTTGTCTAAGTCTTCAATCGCTTTGATATAACGGTCACCACGGACTTCAAAGTTTGGATATTGATCCCACGAAGCTGAAGCTGGTGACAATAGAATGGTATCACCAGGTGCTGACATATCATAGGCTGCTTTAACAGCTTCTTCAATCCATTCTACTTTATCAATCGCTGTTAGACCTTGACTTTGTCCTAGGTCAGCAAATTTATTTGCTGCTTGTCCGAATACAACCATACCTTTCACCCGGTCCATATGACCTGCTAATTCAATCACTTCATTCCCGCGGTCTAAACCACCCGCTAACCAAATGACATTGTCCTGTTTTTGACTGAATGAATCAAGGGCTGTAATGGAGGCATCGTTATTTGTCGCTTTTGAATCATTGTAGAAACGACGACCGTCGATTTCAGCAACAAACTGTAGGCGGTGTTTCACGCCGTGGAAGGCAGATACACCGTTTCTGATTTCTTCGTTTGAAATTCCCAGTAATTTACCAATAGCGACTGCCACGAGCATGTTTTCTAAGTTGTGGTGTCCAGGTAGGAAGAAGTCTTTTCTATTGAAAACAATTTCATCATGCCACATAAAGTTTTGGCTATCTTGGTCAAACCACGCACCATCAGGTTGAATAGATGTCGCTGAAAACGGAACAATTGTGGCTTTTGTAGTCCGGTCACCAAATACGTCCAATTGGTCAGCATTTAAAATCAAGAAGTCATCTGCCGTTTGGTTGGCAGTGATTTGCCATTTTGCAGAAATATAGCCGTCCATTGAACCATGGTAATCTAAATGGGCTGCGTAAATATTGGTAATGGCTGCGATATGGGGTTTGAATGCATCTGTCCCCATTAATTGGAAGGAAGATAATTCTAAAATCAACCGGTCATCTGCTTCAGCTTTAGAAGCGATATCTAATGACGGAATCCCAATGTTCCCCCCAATGTAACTTTCACCTGCCAGTGAATCTGCTTTCCCTAACATTTCGCCAACTAGGCTAGTAGTTGTTGTTTTACCGTTAGAACCAGTGATACCAATGATTGTGGCATCGGTTATCTTATCTGCAAGTTCGATGTCAGTATAGATGGGTAGGCCAATTTCTTGCGCATGAACGACCATTGGGTTGCTATAAGGAATACCTGGGTTTTTAACCATAAAGGCGAAGTCTTCGTCCAATAGTGATACGGGATGACCGCCAGCAACAACACGGGCGTTATTTTCATCGATTAGCGCTTGGGCATCTTTATTTTCTTCAAGGGGTTTGAAGTCATTGACAGTAACAATTGCCCCCAATGCTTGTAGATGTTGCACGACTGAAACACCAGTCTTTGCAAGTCCGAGTACTAATATTTTTTTATTGCGAACTGATTCGCGCCATTGTGATGCTTCCATAATGATTTCCCCTTTAGTAAAAATTTAAGTTAAAAGAATAATAAGCCGATTAGGGCTGTGACTAAACCAACTGCCCAAAAGATAATATCTACCTTCCACTCGCTCCAACCAATCATTTCAAAGTGATGGTGGATTGGTGACATTTTGAAGACACGTTTACCAGTCAATTTGAATGAAGTGACTTGGATGATAACGGAAGCTGTTTCAACTACGTATACGAATCCAATCAATAGTAATGACCAAGGGTTGCCTAACATTACTGAAATAACAGCTAATAAAGCACCTAGAGCTAGTGACCCGGCATCTCCCATGAAGATACGGGCTGGTTTGCGGTTAAAGAATAGGAAGCCTAATAAGCCGGCAACGATAGCGATACAGAAGGCCCCAATGCCGCGTTCACCCATTCTAAAGGCAATCAGTGCATAAGTTGAGAATGAGATGACACCAAGACCTGATGATAGGCCGTCAAGTCCATCCGTTAGATTGAAGGCATTTGAAAATCCTGTAATCCATAGTAATAAGAATACGAATACGAACAAGACATTTGTAATGCCTGTTGTAAATGGAAATGGAATCGACACATGGAAGGTAATCACACGCATTAATAATACGATTAGGGCTGAACCCACAATTTGTAAAATCAATTTTTGTAGTGAAGTTAACCCTTCATTTTGTTTCTTGAAAATCTTTAAGAAGTCATCGGCAAATCCGATACCACCGAAGAAAATCATTGTCCCAGCTAACAACCAAACTTCACCGTGCCATTGCCCAGTAAGGATAGACCAGATCAATAAGCTGACTAGGGCTGCGGATAGGAAAACCACCCCACCCATTGCTGGGGTACCAGATTTGGCTTTATGCCAAGCTGGTCCCTCATCTCTTGTAACTTGTCCGAATTGTTTTTCACGCATAAATTGAATGAAAAACGGCATACCAACTAGTGTTAACACTAGTGTCGTGATAAATAGTAATACCATAATTTTCCCTTTCTCTTCCCTTTTGTTTATAGGTTAATGTAGATTTATTTTCCTTGTTCTTAAGTGTTTACGACTCAGCTAATTGTAACACAATCGTCTTGTTGCTATTGACTTGTTCGCCTACTGTGATCGACTGACCGACGACGACGCCTTCACCCTCAAGTTCAACTTCAATACCAAGTAATGAGGCTAGAGCTTGACTAGTTGACGCGTTCAATCCGGTAAAATCTGGTATGGTTGGATTTTCATCGTCAGACATCAAGAAGATTGGTTGTGTAACAGACACTTCCTCGTTCACTACAGGCGTTTGGCTGACGATATTTTCCCCATCACCAATCACTTCTACATTGACAAAGCTCGCATCTGATAAGGTTTGTTGTGCCTCACTGACAGTTAATTCTGACACATCAGGGACGGTTGCCGTCACAACTGACTCACTATCACTTAAGGCATTATATTCTAGGGCCCTGGTTAATAGTGGTGTATAAATTTCTGTCATCATATCGCTTGCGGTTGTTTCCAAGTTCTTCGGTTGTTCCGTTGTGATATAAAGGACATATTGCGGATCTTCACTTGGGACAAAACCAACTACAGAGTATAAGTATTTGGTTAAACCTGCTTCATAGGTATTGGTTTCAAGGTTGAAGACCTCAGCAGTACCTGTCTTAGCAGATACTGTATAGCCGTCTAAGTCATAAGCGGCCCCGGTACCTGTATCTGCATAAACAACAGATTGTAAGTATTCAAGGGTCTTATTGGCAGTTTCTTTTGAAATTGGTGAAGAGACTACTTCTGGTTCCACAACTTGCATGCTGCCATCTTCTTCATAACGATTAACTAATTGTAATTTCATCATATTCCCATCGTTAGCAATTGCCGTGAAGGCTTGCATCATTTGGTAAGGTGTTACATAAATCCCTTGTCCAAAACCAGTCGTTACTTTATCTGCTTCATAATCATAGTTCATTGACCCGCTTGCTTCGTTGGCAAATCCTGAACCCGTTTCTTGTAGTAGACCGAACTCACGGATATAAGATTCCCAAACGTCATAACCCATCTCTTTTACTAAATGGATCATCAGGGTATTTGATGATTGTGATAACGCCTCTAATTCGGTAATCACACCCCAACCAATCCCGTTATAATCGGCAATCTTTGAATCACCCATAGTTACGGGACTTGAATCGTAGAATGAATCTGGGTCAAATACCCCTTCTTCAATGGCTGCTGCTACCGTTAATACTTTAATCGTAGATCCTGGTTCATAAGCTTTTTCAACTAATAAGTTTTGCCACATATCGTCGATACCTTCTTTTGTTTCTAGGTTGAAGGTTGGTCTTTGTGATGCTGCAACAATTTCTCCAGTTTCTGGCTCAACTAGCATAGCTGTCATTGACGTTGGTTGATATTTTTCATAAACCTCTGTCATCAAGGTTTCTAAATAAGTTTGTAATCGTGAATCTAAGGTTAAGTATACGTCAGACCCATCGGTAGGTTCTTCCTCCACTTGACCCGTCCCACTTAACTCAACATTGGTCGAACTAGATTTGTAAGATTTACGGCCATTGGTACCTTTTAGGGTTTCATCCATAGACAGTTCCAAGCCCATTTGCCCAGTTAAACGACTATCGATAGCAGTACCAGCTTCCATATACTCGGCATACCCAACTAAATGAGAGGCAAAGACGCCGTTTGGATACATTCTAGTTGGCATTTCATTAAACATAATACCTGGTAAGTTTTGGTCGTCAATGGCCTTCATCTCAGCGTACGTCAGGTCTTGCCCTGCTGTACCAAACTCTACTTGAGAAGCATCTTGAGTGTTTAGTCGTTCTAAGATTTCATCAGCCGTCAGGTTGATATATTGCGACAAGACTTGAGCAGTATTTTCCTTATCCACTACATATTGCGGGTCCTCTGGTTCAGACCATTCATCCGTTAAAACAGCGTACAATGAATAAGAAGTAGCATCCATTGCCAATGGATTTCCACCTACATCATAGATGGTTCCACGTTGTGCTGACAATATGCTACTTCTATCATAGAGGTTTTGGGCTTGCGCTGATAAATCTTGACCATTCACAGTCCCAATAACCATTATTTGTGTTAAACGAATGCCAAATATGAGTAGTAAAAAACCTGCCAAGCCCATCATCGCTCTTATTGTTTTTTTGCGATTCTTTTTGAGTTTTTTACTGTCTTTCATTATTCCACATTCCTTATATTTTCTTCATTCATATTCAACCCTTGTTCTTCAGCGATGTCTACCACTCGTGAGTAGTTAGATAATTCGTGGATTTCTTGGGTTAGATTCTCTTTTTGAACACCTAAATCTTCTGCGTTCTGTTGTACTTCTTGTAACTGCTGTGACGCTGCATTCACGTTAGCACGCATAATGGTCACCCCTAATAGTCCCGAAATCATAACTAGAAAGGTTACTGTCATCAACATTTTCTGCATCAGTGAGAATTTTACTTTTGATCTACTTTTACTGGCCGGTATACTCGCCGGAAGAGCAGTCATATTCCGCTTTGGTTGTGCCTGTTGACTTTCTTCTGGGTAAGCCGGAATATTTGGAATGGCTCTTTCGGCCGGCATGGCGTTCATTTTAATATTTACTTGGTCTTGTAGTAGAAATATTGCCATAAATACTGCTCCCTTCTATTGGTTGGCTTCCTTTTGCTTGTTGGTCTAAAGTTGTTTAAATGTCTATTTAATGCGTTCGATTATACGCAACTTGGCACTTTGTGCGCGTGAGTTATGCGCCAATTCTTCTTCACTGGCGTAAATTGGTTTTCTATTGACCAATTTAAATGGGGCTTCAATATCTGCATTAATTACCGGTAAATTCGCCGGTAATTCCTCGCCTGTTGAAGCGTCCTTGAACATTTGTTTCACAATGCGGTCTTCTAATGATTGGAAAGAAATCGTCGATACCCGTCCGCCAACATTCAATAAATTCAGTGCTTGCTCTAGGGAATCTTCAATCGCACCTAATTCATCGTTGACTGCAATACGTACTGCTTGGAAAACCCGTTTGGCCGGATGTCCACCCTTACGACGTGCTGGTGCCGGAATCGCTTCCTTAATAATGTCCACCAATTCCTCTGTACGCGTAATACGGTGGTCCGCTCTTCTTTGCTCGATTTTACGGGCAATTTGTTTAGAGAATTTTTCTTCTCCGTAGCGGTAAAAAATACGTACAAGATCATTGAAATCCCACTCATTAATAATGGTTTCTGCTGTTAATACTTGGGTTTGGTCCATACGCATGTCTAATGGTGCATCTTGGTGGTATGAAAATCCGCGTTCAATCTCATCTAATTGAGGTGAGCTCACGCCAAGGTCATACAAGATACCGTCTACGCCAGTAATACCCATTTTTTCAAGTTCTGACTGGATATGTCTGAAATTATTGTGGACAAGGGTAACCTTGCCATTTTCAATTTCCGCTGCCAATACTTTTTCGGCATTGCCAATAGCCACTAAATCCTGATCAAAGGCGATTAAACGACCTTCGTCAGATAGGGCTGCTGCAATTTTAGAACTATGTCCAGCACCACCCAAAGTACAATCAACATAAATACCATTAGGTTTGATTGCCAATCCGTCTACTGATTCGTTTAATAACACTGAGATATGATGGAATTCATTTGCCATTCTTCTGCCATCCTCTTCTTCTATAATTCTTTATCTCTTCAAAATTTATTACATTTGTTTTTCTAATTTAAGTTTTTAATTAAAGGCCAAAATCTAACATGTCTTCCGCAATTTCTTCAAAGCTTTCTTCAATTTCAGAAGAAACACTTTCCCATTTTGTTTTCGACCAAATTTCAATACGGTCCGAAACGCCTAAGACCAAACATTCTTTTTCAAGATTGGCGTAGTCTACTAGGGTTGATGGGATATTGATACGACCCTGTTTATCAATTTCAGCTTCAGCCGCTGCAGAATAGAAAAATCGTGTGAAAGCACGTGCTTCTTTCTTAGCTAACGGTAATTGTTTCAATTTCTCTTGAATTTTCTCCCAATTTTCTAAAGGATAGCCAAAAACACACCCATCCAACCCACGTGTAATCACGAACTTAGCACCTAAGTCCTCACGTAATTTTGCCGGAATGATGATTCGCCCTTTGGCGTCGATATTATGTTGGAATTCGCCCATTAACATCTTTTATCACCCTCTGTGCCTAACCTTAACCTTTATTGGTTTTAGTCTACCATATCTCCCCACTTTTCACCACAATTCCCCAAAAATTTGCTATTTTTTAAACATTCTGTGGAAAAGACGTAATTTCGATCTTTTTCCACAAAAAAAAGCTTTCAACCTGTTTTTAACAAGTTCAAAACTTCTTTCTTGTACATTTTTAAAAATTTTAGGTTTCTAACCAATAGAAATTGATAGCTAGCTAATATTTACATTGTCACTACTTGAATAATTCGGCAGACTGTTACCATCACATAAAGAATGAAAGTAATGGAGAAAGTAATATTTACCAGCATGCGGTAGAATTTTCCAACAATAACTTCTTTTTTTTTCACAAATCGCCAAACTAAAATACCAATCGCCAATAAGGAAATCACAACCACTAAGTGGGGAATAATTGAAAAGAATAATAAATCCTTGGAGATAAAGTGGAGGCAAACTAAAAGAATGGGAAAAACAACATCAATCGGTGCAAATTTAATCCGCTTGTTAAAGTAGAGGTAGGGTTTTCCAACTGTGCCCACAAGCATTAAGCTCACGATGGGTAGTAGATAAAACAGTATTTCGCTCCATTTGAAAGCCATAATCGTCAACCTTTCCATTGTTTTCTATATCAACCATAAGTATATCATCCATTAATACTAGCTAAGATGTCTAAAAATGTCTAGAATGATTTTCCCTTTGAACAAGTAAAACCAAAAAAAGGCACTAACCAAAAGCGGTTAATGCCCTTTTAATTATATATAATCAAAGTAAACATTTAAGTTTCCCACATATCAACTATGCGGTAATCCTCTATGAATCTTGCGCTAAATAAAATTATTCAGCTGCTGGGTCAGTCATTACATCTTTACCATCGTAGAAACCGCAGTTTGCACATACATGGTGAGATTTACGTAATTCACCACAGTTAGGGCATGCGTTCATTCCAGGTACTTCTAACTTGTAATGTGTACGGCGTTTGTTTTTTCTTTGTTTAGACGTTTTACGTTTTGGTACTGCCATCATTACACCTCCTAATTAAATATCAATTATGCTTCATCCGACGATTCCGAATCTTTAAACAAATCTTGAAGTTTAGCGAATTCAGGATTAATAACTTCCTCTTCCTCGCGTTCAGCTTCAAACTCTGTTTGACTTACAACTCGCCAGTCATTCCCTTCAGGAAACGCATCGTCAGCCTCTTCCTCTTCAGTCAAAATCTGAATTGGTAGATTTAGAAGAATGTTGTCACGAATAGATTCTCGCAAATCTAACGTGTAGCTATCCATAGATAACTGAACAACGTGTTCTTCATCGACAATATCTGTCTCCCAACCGTCTTCAATAAAACGTTCGGAAACTGGTAATTGTAGATCCAGCACTACCGGCTCTAAAGACCGTGTAGATGGCATCGTCATTTTTAGTGCTAATCGTAATTGTGTCAATACTGTATGTTCTTCATAGAGAACCATACCATCAACTGAAACAGGGGATATGTCGATCAACTCAGGTATTACTGCCTTCATTTGCTCTTTCATATCGACTGATTCTTGGATTATCATTGGTTGGGATGCGATTTGACGCAACTCTTGAATAGACCATTTCATTATTGACCACCTAATAAGCAACAAGAAAAATTATACTAAGTTTAAACTTATTTGTCAATGTTTTTTCCTTGACAAGGTCATTAATTAAACTCATTATCACTTTTTGACTGTCATATTTACAGGATGAAACGCACTTTCCCATACTACTAGGTCTCCATCAAAAAGTAAACTATTTTCCCTCTGCTCCCTTTCTTTTTTTTATTTCGTAAATATTGGCGGATGATTGAAATTTTGTTTATCAATTTGTGGTTTTAGTATTTCATACATCCGGTCAACCTTCAACCACATTGGCCAGTTTTCTTCACTCGTCTGGTCCACACGACTCACCAATTGCCACAGACTATCCGCCCCACTTAAATCCGCTTTAACCGTCTTCAAGTAAGCCCGTCCCTTCTCAGTCGCCCCAAGCAACATCAAAGGCTGTCGATGACTAGGTGAAAGCACTGCCTGCATCTCATCTTTTTTAATATTCAAAGCCACCATCAAAGCCGTCCTTTGCACCCGATTTGCAGACCAATTCCGGTTCTTCACCCGGTCCACAAAATCAGAGAAATTATCCGCCTGCTTAATCGCCTCAACCATCCGATTTTCCATACCACCCACCATTTGATAGATAGCCCCTAACTCCGCATTAGAAGCCGTCAACAAACGATAGCGCAGATAGGGAAACAAATCCGTCCACGATACCAGCTGGTCCGCCTCAATCGCCTCACATAAAGCCTCAACCATATCACTAGGCACCATCTTCTCCAATTCATTTGAATCTTTAAGACCCTTTAAATCTTTAGAAAAGAGGTAGTGACGTATGGCTGACCCAGACGTATAAAGGCTAGTACCTTGGTCTAATTGGCCTTCATTTAAGGCATTTAAACGATGGTTGTCCCCAACCCGTTTGACTGGCACCATCTTTAAAGGCGTCTGTAACTGGGCATTGACCTTAGCATAGGCAAAAGCTAGTAAGGTATTGGCGTTTTCTTTAAAGTTGATCTTTAAATCAGCAATTTCTAGATGGGTCGCCTGTAAATTTTGAATAGCTGCAATTCGTTTTTCAGCGAAAGAACGGTTGTCTAAATTCTCTACATATTGGTCAGCTTCCGTTACTTGATCAGGGTGGGCGACCATCCACTTGGCCAATTGTTCATAATCAGAAAAGTGGTCGTCTTCAACCCCAAAAGAAAAAGCTGATGCACCAAGGGCCGCCAAAGCTTTTACCCCGCCTTCAGCGAAGTAGTCAGCTGGTTGGGTAGCAAACCAGAATGGTAACTCAACCACTAAATCACAGCCGTTTTCCAAAGCAACGGCTGCTCGCGCCCACTTAGATACCAAGCTTGGTTCCCCACGTTGCACGTAGTTACCTGACATGACGCCAATCACAAGGTCCGCCTTGGCCTGGTCTTTGGCTTTTTTGATCTGATAGGCGTGTCCGTTATGGAACGGATGCCATTCGGCAATAATTCCGACAGCTTGCATAGGGTCACCCCTTTTTCAAAGTGTTTACATTACTTATTTTTGGGCTGAAAAGAAGATACGTTTAGAACTTTCATCCGGTGTGTCTTGACTAAAGTCTGCTGTGACACGGATCTTTTTGAAGCCTACTTGGGTCAAAATTTCCTGGTATGCTTCAATAGGCAAGGTCTGTTCGTAGTGCATTTCTTCAAACCGTTGATAGTTGTTATCGTCTGTGTTTTGAACGAATACGTTAATGGTATGGTCGATAGTATTTTCGCCACGGAACTGGTCTGATGTCCAGGTAAATACGGCGTCATCCCACTCAACGACAAAGGATGTTTCTGGATAGATGTCATTCATTTGATGAATAGAATGAACGTCGAACATGAAAATCCCACCATTTTGTAATTGCTGGTAGATATGGGTAAAAGTAGTTTTTACCGCATTCGCGTCCGCTAGATAATTAAAGGTATCGCAGAAGCAAGAAATGACTGCTGCTTGGTTCTTTAATTCAAATGTGGTCATGTCATCTTGCCAGAATTCAAGATCTAACTTAGCATCCTTAGCGTTCGTTTTAGCTGCTGTGACCATCTTTTCGGATAGGTCTAGCCCCTTGATAGGATAACCTGCTTGGGCCATCAAGATAGCGAATTGACCGCCACCTGCGCCAAGGTCCAACCAATAGTCTTGGCCCTCTATGAATTTGTCGAAGGCCTGCATGGTTTCTGTGGCGTAGGTAAACCAAGATAGGTATAAACTGTCATCAAACAAGATTTCGTAGACATCGGCGAATACGTCATATTGTTGTTGATTTTCTGTCATGGTTGCGCCTTAGCTAATCCATTCTTCAACGTTGACTAATGGTGCTTCAGCCCACATTTTTTCTAAGTTGTAGAAACCACGTTCTTCACTTGTAAATACGTGTACAATCACGTCGAAAGCATCGATTAAGATCCAACGGTTACCGTCTTTTCCCTCGATACCCTTCACTGAAAATCCTGCTTCTTCAATTGCGTCTTCAACAGCGTCCACAATGGCTTTAACTTGACGATCGTTACGACCAGACATGATGACAAAATAGTCAGCCATTGGTGTTGTGTTGGCAACGTCTAAGGCAACGATATCTGTCGCTAAGCGATCATCTGCGCCTCTAACGATTGCTTCTAATAATACTTCACTCTTTTTAGTCATAAATACTCCTTTATTATTGCTGTTTTATTCTGATTACTTATTTTTATTACTTTTTTTTACTGCTATATTTCTTGACCCAATCATTATAGATTGCAATGGTTTCTGGGTATACTTGACGGCCTGATTCAACCAAATGCACAATGGATTGCTTGATTTTAAAGTCTACTGCGGCATCTAAGTCAGTTTTAGCTAATTCACGTGCTTTTTCAACGCCTTTAAAATCACGATCTGGTTCAATATAGTCAGCAATAAACAAGATTTTTTGATTTAGGGTCATGTCATAGTTCCCTATAGTATGGGACCAAACAGCCTTTAAGATATCTTCATCTTTGACCCCAAACTGGGTATCTGCGATCATAGCGGCTAGTGGACCGTGCCAGATGGCAGATCCGTAATTTAACCACTCAGGGTTGTAACCTGGATAGTCTTTAAACTCAGCCAAGTGGGTTTCGCTGTCATCTTTGGCATAATCATGCAGTAAGGCTGCAATACTGGCCTTATCTACGTCCGCTTCAGGGTAAAGTTCAGCTAGTTGAATCGCTGTTTCTTCCACCCGCAAAATGTGCTTATATCGCTTGTCGGTTAAACGAGCCTGCAGTAATTTTTCAAGTTCATCCCGTTTAATATTAATTAAATCCGGATTTAATTCTCTAGCTTTCATGTGCTTGATATAACCCCTTTTCTTGAATGTAGGCAACAACAGGTTCTGGTGTCAGGTAACGGATAGAAGCTTTTTCTGCCACCGATTTTCTGATCCCCGTTGATGACACGGTCATCCCTTCAGCGTCTACAAAAATCAATGGATAGTCCGTATCATTTTGATACCCCTCCCGGCCGACACCTACAAAATGCACGATCTTAATCAAATCATCGATCCGGTGCCATTTAGGTAAGTTTTCGATCATATCGGCCCCAATGATGAAATAGAACTCATAAGTTGGATATAGGGTCGTTAATATCTCCATAGTATCCACCGTATAGGATTTTCCTACCCGGTCGAGTTCAATTGCTTCTAGACTGAAATGTGGATTGTCTTGGATTGCCAATTCAATCATATCTACCCGGTAGGCGTCATCTAAGGTTTCTTTGGTTTCCGCATGGGGTGGCTTCTTGTTTGGCATAAACCACACTTCATCTAGTTTCAGCTTGTCATAGACTTGTTCAGCCATCAATAAATGTCCGTTGTGGATGGGGTTAAAGGTCCCCCCAAGAATACCAATCCGTTTATGGGGATTGTCTTCAAATGCTAATTCTGTCTCTGGTTCATTTATCAAACGAACATGTTCTTGACCTAAAAATGATACCTTTGCCACAATTCGCCTCCTGTAATTAGCCTAAAGCTTTTACTTGCGCTGAGATTTCTTGATACTTAGCTTCAGAAGAAGGACGGTATAAAGTAATCACACGGCCGATTGTTTGGACAACAAATGCATCTACTGCTTCAGCAATTTCTACTGCCGCTTTGCTAGTTTCTTCATCTGTATTTTGTAATAAATGTACCTTGATCAACTCACGTTTTTCTAGGACCTCATCAATTTGCACCATAAACTCTTCTGATAAACCGTTTTTACCAATGTTGGCTACGGGGTTCAAATGATGGGCTTCTTTACGTAAAAATTTCTTTTGTTTGTTATTCAAAATGAATGGTCTCCTTTCATAATAAGGTGTGATAGCCGATCTTCCATTTCAGCAGGCTCAAACCCGATTTTGCTTTAGTTGATATGCTATGCAACTTATACCGCGATTAAAATCTAGATTAATTTTTCTCTGGTAATAATATCAATACCCTTTGGTACGTAAGCCGCGATTTGGACTGGGTCACTTACTGACACCCAGCCTAAACCTGGAAATACGATATCCGTTGGTGTTTTGATTGAAAATTCTTTGCGTACTAGTCCTGGAAAATTGGCCACATTTTCTGGGTAAGGCGGTTGTAAAATCCCACCAAGATGTTCTTGGTAAAATTCGTCTGAACCCTCTAATTTACGACGGTGAGGTTTAATCTGACCAGACATATAAACCGTGAAGGACGTCCGTTCACCAGCAATAAAATCAAGACGGGCTAAGCCACCAAAGAACAATGTTTGTTCTGGATTCAGTTGGAAAGTCACAGGTTTAATTTCTTTATTCGGTAAGGCGTCCACCAATTCTTTTCCTTCTAAAATAGAGGTCATCTGGCCTGGGTTAATGATTCCTGGTGTATCAATTAAGCTAGCTTCGTTACCCTCTGCATCGTCAAAAGGAATATCTATTAAATCTAAGGTCGTTCCTGGGAACTGGCTAGTTGTAATGACATCCGCTTCAACACCTGTAGCTTGAAGAATACGGTTGATCAATGAAGATTTACCAACATTGGCCATACCAATCACATAAACATCACGGCCATCACGCATTTCATCGATTTTCGCTAATAAATCGTCAATATTAGCCCGCTTTTTAGCTGAGGTAAGGATTAAATCATCAATTTTAATCCCATTATCTTTCAAGTACTTACGCAACCAATTTTCAATCCGGTTGTGTTTCACTGCCTTTGGAATGGCGTCCATCTTGTTGGCAACCATTAGGATGGGGTTAGCCCCTGCAAAACGGTTTAAGCCGTTAATTAAAGAGCCTGCTACGTCAAAGATGTCAATCACGTTAACGATAAGGGCATCTTTTTCACTAAGGGTGTTTAAGATGGCTAAAAATTCATTTGCAGATGTCGATACTTTCTCAAGGGTATTATAATGACGCAATTTAAAACAACGTTGGCAGTATAATAATCCTGATTCGATACCTTTCTGGTAGGCAGATTGCGGTGTGTACCCGCGTTTGTCTGGTTGGTCAGTCTGAATTTCAGCACCACAACCAACGCAATATAGTGTTTCTTCGTTAGACAATATTATTCCTCCACTTCAAGTCGGGATGTTTCTTTTCAATTCTCTTGAATAAGAATTTTTCAATTTTACGGTTTAATAGGGTCCATACCAAGTCTGTTTCAACTAATGGCATGACCAAGATGCTGCGAATGCCTAGGCGGTTACCACCAAAAACATCGGTTAAAAGTTGGTCACCAACAATGACTACTTCATCCTGGCTGACACCAAGCATGTCAATGGCCCTTCTAAATCCTCTACGAGAAGGTTTTTTAGCATCTGAGGTAAAGAGTACCCCTAGCTGGTCAGCAACACGCTTCACACGGCCATGCTGGTTATTGGATAAGATGACAACAGGTATCCCCGCTTCTTCCATGGTTCGTAACCAAGCGCGTAGCTCCGGTGTCCCATCCGGGTTATCCCATGCAATCAAGGTGTTATCTAGGTCGGTGATCACGCCTTTGATATTATGTTTGGCTAATTGATCAGGTGTCAATTGATAGATACGTTCTATCATCCAGGTTGGTTTAAAATAGTCTTTTTTCATGCCGGCCTCCCTTATTTTCATGAATAGTATACCATAAGCGGCCCCTTGGTTCACTTATGTAAAGGCCTGTTCACCGCATGTTTCATAAGTATAAGCTTTTGGTAAAATGCTACAAGCCGAGATGGCGGATAGTAGCCATTTTACCAAAAGCAAAGCAACAAAAAATGCTACGGGCATATCAGTCTGACATGCTCGTAACATTATCAATCGTCTAAAATCACATATCCTCTACTATAACCCCATCTGAGGCAAAGTCAAGTGTCTTTATCTGAGCGTCAAGATTTAATTGGTTGATGGCCTCAACAATCTGATCTGAGGCAGAAGCTTGGACAAGGGTCATAATAGTAGGACCGGCACCTGATAAGTAAGTCCCGTAAACCCCGTCAACTGTTGACAAAGCTTGGCGGATTTGACCTAATTCTGGCACCAATTGCGCCCGGAATGGTTCATGCAGCTGGTCCATTTCCATCAAGGTACCTACTGATTCAATGTCCCCTTCTAACAACTTACTGACGAAGACATTGCCGATACCGTTCGCTCGAACCGCATCTGCAAAGACCAATCCTTTAGGTAAAACAGCTCTCGCTTCTTTAGTTAATAGCTCCCGATTAGGGACGGTCGCAATAAAATGAACATCGTCTAGTAAAGACTTCGTCCACAAGACATGGGTTAAATCCATGGCTACAGATACCACTAATCCGCCCGCTAAAGCTGGCGCAATGTTATCTGGGTGGCCTTCGATTTCGTTAGCCATGTTAATCTTCTCATCCATTGTCCAAGTAGCACCCGCTAAAATTTCAGCAATGGCAATACCTGCCACAATGGCTGAAGATGACGACCCTAAACCACGGGCCGTCGGAATGTCACTGGTCATATTTAAATGATGAGGTTTGGCATCCGGTGCGAACCGTAAAATCGTTTCAATCACCATGTTGGATGCGTCAGTTGGAATCCCTTCGCCTAGGTCATGGTCAATTTGCCATTGTTCACTAGGGCTAAGAATATCCACCGTTAAATATAGGCTAACTGCAACACCGATTGAATCAAAGCCGGGCCCCATATTGGCTGAAGTCGCCGGGACTTTCACACGTACCTTTTCTACCATAATGGTCACCTACTTCGCTTCAGGCAACACAGAATAGTAAGAAATCAAGTTTAATTCAGGACTATCTTGTGTGGCTTGGTTGATTTGTTGTAATTGGGCTTGTGACATTTCATGGGTGACAACCACAATTTTCGCTGTCTTGTCGTCAGATGACGGTTCTTGGAATACCTTGTCTAAGCTGACTTTCGCATCGTCAAAGATTTGGACAAGTTTGATGAACTGCCCTTGTTTGTCTTCAGTTTCAAAGTGGAAGAAGCCAACAGATTTGATGTCTTCAGCTTTTTTCCAAGAGGCATTTTGACTGTAATTCGCAAATGGTTGACCCGTCGTTTCTGTATGGATATGTTGACCAATAGCCATAATATCTGAAACCACCATAGCCCCTGTAGGTAACTCGCCGGCACCAGGACCATAGAACATCATCTCACCAGTCGCTGCACCCTCAGTAAAGACCGCATTCATTTCGTTACGAACAGTTGATAATGGATGGGTTTTTGGTACTAAGGTTGGCGCCACTTCAGCGTATACAGTACCGTCTACAAAGTTTGCACGACCAATTAGCTTGATCACGTAACCTAATGAGCTAGCAACTTGGATATCACGAGCTGTGACATGACGGATCCCTTTGATTGGAATGTCGTTCAAGTCGACAGTCACCCCAAAGGCCATTTTCGTTAAGATAACAATCTTACGGGCTGCGTCTAGACCGTCTACGTCACCTGATGGGTCTGCTTCTGCTAAACCTAAAGCTTGCGCTTCCGCTAAAACTTCATCAAAGCCACGACCTTGTTCCACCATTTTTGTCAAAATGTAATTCGTTGTCCCGTTAACAATCCCTGAAACAGAGAACAATTTATCCGACGCTAGTGGCGTACGTAAACTGTTTAAAATTGGAATACCACCAGCAACTGCTGCTTCATATAAGAAGTCTAATTGATGGTCTTGGGCATATTGGATTAAATCTAAACCGCGTTTAATCGCCACCAAGTCCTTATTAGCAGTTACGATGTGCTTACCAGCGCGTAGAGCAGCTTCAATACAGTCAGCTGCGAATGTTGTCCCACCCATGGCTTCAACGACAATATCAATTGAAGGATCATTGATGACATCATTGAAATCAGTTGTCAATTGAATGCTTTCTGGTAATCCGGGATGTTTCGCTTTTGATTTTTCAATATCGCGGACAAAAATCTTCGTTACTTGGTATTGAATACCTTCCGTATCTGACATTTTTTGTGCGTGATCATGCATAATTTTGGCTACACCGCCACCGACTGTACCTAGACCAAG
Organism: Aerococcus viridans; assembly: GCF_002083135.2. Taxonomy (NCBI): domain Bacteria; kingdom Bacillati; phylum Bacillota; class Bacilli; order Lactobacillales; family Aerococcaceae; genus Aerococcus; species Aerococcus viridans. The sequence goes on from NZ_NBTM02000001.1 coordinate 297,093, forward strand.
TAATCCAATATTAATTTGCTTCAAATTTGCCACCTCTTTAGTTCATTGTATTTTATCATGTATATTTCATGGTATTCTCATAATTGTTTCCACTCTTAAATTCTACCCTTAAATTCATAAAAAGCAATCAATTGTTGCACATATTCAAAATCGGGTACGTAAAATTCGTTACGGCCATTGATTTTAATCGTATCTTCTGACCCCTTACCAGCTACCACAATAGTCGTTGGTTTTCCGGACGCAATCGCATCCTTATAGGCCATATAGATTGACCCGGTTCGGTCTAAATTGCTTCTTACTTTAGCATCTGGATTGACCCCATTAATGGCCTCTTCAATTTCAGCCATGATTTTATAAGCGTCTTCAAAGTTTGGATCGTCACTGGTTAAATAAATCTCATTGGTATTCAACCCAGCCACATGGCCCATATCCGCCCGTCTATTTTCAGCTTTACCACCGGCTGATCCAAAAACAATGCGGATATCATTATCAGGAGCCATTTCTTTAACAGATGAGAATAACTCTTCAAAAGAAATCTTGTTGTGGGCGAAATCAACGACAAAGGTCAATTGATTGTCCGTACTACGGTAGATTTCCATCCGGCCATCGGTTTTGGCATGGCCTAAAGCCTTTTGAATCGTTGCCCACTCAACAGCGTTTTCGCGTGCAATCGCCGCAGCAACTAAGGCATTGTTGATATTAAAATGCCCTAAGACATTCAAAGTCATCGGAATCGTTTCACCTTGGTTTTTCACCACAAAAGTCTGTTTGGTTTCACTAAAGGCTATATCATCGGCAAAATAATCAGCCGCCGGGTTCTTGCGTGAAACAGTCACAATCCGTTCAATATTTTCAGCATCTTGTGCTGCTTTTAAAATATCTTCATAATGGTCCGTATCTTCATTGATGACGGCCACTTTACCGTGGTTAAAGATCCGTAATTTTGACTGGAAGTAGTCAGCAAAAGTGGGATGTTCAACTGGTGAAATATGGTCTGGTGAAATATTTAAAAAGGCCACCACTTGCATCTTCACGTCATCAACGCGGTGGTATTTTAAAGCTTGACTGGATACTTCCATAGTTGCCCGTTTTACCCCATTATCTCGCATTGTTGCCAGCATTTCATATAAATCCATGGCTTCAGGCGTAGTAAGGGTTGATGGTGTTTTTTCTAGGCCATCATAGTTAAAGGTAGACGATACGAAACCAGGTAGTGCTTGCCCTTTTTCCTGACTGTCTAGAGTCAAAATTTGGTTAACAAAACCTGCAGTGGTTGTTTTGCCCTTTGTACCTGTAATCCCTGAAATCGCCACGTCTTGCCAAGGTGATTGGTAGAAGAAGTTGGCAAGCTGAGCCATCGCTAGGCGGATATCTTCAACGATAATGCCAGGGATGTCTGCTGCGTAATCTTGTTCTGATAGGTAGGCCACTGCCCCACGGCCAACGGCATCTTTTAGGTATGATGCCTTAAAGTTTAGCCCCTTACAAACGAATAAGGTGTTGGCTGTCACCGCACGCGAGTCGAAGGTGATGCGATCAATTACGACCTCGTCTGCAGTATTTTCTCGTGTAATGGTTGTTGCGCTGCCATTGTCCTTAAAAAAGGCTATAGCACGCGATAATTTCATTGAATCTGACATGTTAAACTCCCTCTACTCCATATAAATAAAAAAAAGATCGTGATGCCACGACCCTCTATACGACACAGAATGTCTGCCATATTGGTAGTTCTAGTAGGTCACCCTACAATTTCAACTGCATTGGTTAATTATTGAATTAACTCGTAGATTTCCATTGCGACTAAATCAATGTCATCAAATTGGAAAGTTTCGTTGATTGTTAAGTCCTCTAATTCAAAACTTTCAGACTCTTTGTTAAAGCGTACAATACACTTCTCAACGCCCTCTTTTTCAAAACGACGTACTTCGATTTCTGAGTCATCAGAAAGCATCGCTTTTAATCGGGTAATAATTGCTTCTAATCGAGATGATTGCATAATAATCTCCTTTCGCCTTCTTATCTTTGTCATTTTAACACTCTTTGGGTGAATAAAAAACCTTTAAGTGCATAAGAAATGAATTAATTTCAGCAAAGCCTTTTCATTGAAAAATGACGGCCCGTATTAAGGCTGACTACTGATCCTTTCTGCGAATGTAGAACGACGGAAAGTACTTGCTAGTCCACTTCAAGGGCTTATGCAATTCTGCAAAAGAAGAAGATAGGTAAACACTTCGGCCAATTAGATTTCTCGGTTTCTCTGACTGCAATTCAATCATGTACTGGTAAATATGGTACAAGTCCTCATAGAAAGCGTCTGCCGACACATGGTAAATCAATGGCGCTAACCCTTCTGTTAATGAAGATTGCGTCGTTGCAATAGCCTTCACAGATTGCGGAAAGTCTGTCACTTCGGTTAATAAATGACCGAACGTTGCAATATCTTCAAGGGACGCTAGATAAGGCGTCTTCATGGCAATCACCGGTAAATGGTTGGTGATGGCTTCAATAAAGGTTAAGCCCTGCGTCTCAGAAGTTGATAAATTCACATAAACATCCGCCGCTTGGTACAAAACGTTGACTTGGTCATGAGACACAAAGCCTGGGAAAATGATTTTATCCGTCAAGTTCAGTTCGGCTGTTAAAGCTTTTAACTCTTCTAATTGAGGTCCATCTCCAGCAAGTAACAACTTCGCATTCGGGATATCAGCCAACACCTGAGGGAACTGCTCGATAATCGCTATTAAGTTTTTTTCTTCAGCGATACGATTAATCGATAATAGTAAATACTCATCTTGTGCGATACCCCAGCTTTGTCTAAAGTTTCTTAAGACATCATGGTCAATTTTCTTAGGTAATTTTACCCCGGTTGCCAAGACATGAATGGGTTTTTGAATTTGATAATCTCGTAAAACCTCTTTCATCTGACCGCTAGGTGAAATGACTAAATCAGCTTGGTCACAGAATAGCTTAGACAAATGAACGACCGTTTTTCGAGAAATTAATTTGCCGTTTAAAATATAATGGAGGTATTTCTCATACCAAGTGTGGTAAGTGTGCACTAGTGGGATCCTCATATAGCGTGCTACGCTTAACCCCATCAATCCCATAGAAAACTCCGTCTGGGTATGGACAATATCAATTTCTAATTCTTTACATTTACGGTAAATCGACGCAAAAGAAGGAATTGCCACTCGTCTATCCTTGAAGAATAGAAAAGGAACTGATTCATAGCGAAAGACATGGTCTTCAATTTCTGCCTTTGGATCAGATGTCGTAAAGATATAGACTTGATGTCCATTATCCTCAAACGTTTCTTTTAATGTTTGAATTGATGTAGCGACCCCACTTACTTGTGGAAAGTAGGTATCGGTAAAGACCGCGATATTCATCTAAACACTCCTTAGATGCCCTTTTTGTTTTAATTCTGTCATATATCCTATCATAACAGAAAAATTGTGATTAAAAAATCACCTGACGGCAACTTAATTGTAAAGAATACGATAAGGAATATCTGGTTCTTTTACAAATAGTGTTGGTAAATAATTTCAAATATCGCGAATACGTTATTTAGTATTTATTAATATGTAAATGAGCTTCAAAGAGAAAAGCTATACACGATTATGTGTATGGCTTTTTTTTGCCTTAGGCAAGAATATTATTATGTTGTAGCAACAAGGACTAGGAAAATATTAATAGTTTGGCAGGCCTTAGCTTGCCATTGCTTCATAAGTGGATGGTGCTGGGTTTGAAGGCTTGTATTTTAGTTTGAATTGGACTAGTATTCTAGCGCGTAAATTAAAGAAATTAGCATATCCGAAACCAGTACGCTTAATTAATTTAATCTTATTATTAATACCTTCGGTAGGTCCGTTTGAGACGGTATAAGTTAATGAATTATGGATATATGGTAAAAACTTCTGTAAAGTTCTGATAGTTCTTCTCGCACGTCGAGGCAAGGTTATTTTCCTTGTGCTCTTCAATATTTCATCAAATAGCTCAATGTTATGCGTAGAAATTGCGTACTTAAGCTCATTCATTAGAGTATATGTTACTAATAAATCCGGCGAAATATTCAATAGGAAATCAACAATACGCTGTTCCGAAATTTCTTCACCAAATTGGCGAACATAATATGTATCAGTGAAATTTAAGTCTTCAGCATTTTTTAGCAACAACTTCCATTGTTTTTTAAGTTTTCTGTAGTCAGATGGTCGGCTATTTTTCACGATATTCATAGCTTTAATACGAACAGAATTAATTGTCTCATTTAGTAACTTCACGATATGGAATCGATCAATTACAATCTTAGCATTAGGAAAACTAGTACGTATTACTTCAAGATAGGGTGTATACAAATCGATAGAAACAGTTTTCACACTACTTCTAGCAGCCCAAGTAAAGGAAGCAAAGTAATCGATTAGAGAAGCTTGTTTCCGATCAACAATAATATCAATCAACCTTCTATTATGGGTGTCCACAAGGACAGCACTCATCGCATTGGCTACTCGATTAGTAGATTTAAACTCATCTATACCAAGGTTACTAGGCAGATAGTTTCCTTTTGGTGATAGTCCTTTACCAGCTTTCAGTAGAATCCTAGAGACTGTTGGAGACGACACGTGATATCGTTTAGCGATTAATCGCATGGATTGTGTTTCAACTAATTCTGAACTTATCTGACTTTTTATTGAGTTTGAGATACAGCAGTATTTCTGTACTAACGGTGTTTCAGCAATAGAGGTTTGCGCGCAATGTTTACAATAAAATCGTTGCTTCTTCAGTTTTAGCAATATCGGATTTGAAACTGAATTAGGTAATCTTATAATTGTAGGCTTAAACCCATGTTTAATCAGATCATGGCTTCCTGTATTCTTTACACCACATTGGATACAAGCCTTAGGCTTGTAGGTTAAGACGCCTTCAACGACTATATAATTCACATCTTGATACTTTTCAGTTGGAAGCAGAGTCATTCCCTCTGGTACACCAATTTGAATATTATTGTCGAGAATTCCGCAAAGTTGTTTTATAATAGTTATATGGGACATGAATTTTCCTTCTTTCAGTATTCGTCGAGGTTTACTTGAAATAAAGATATCATGTCCTTTTTTTTGCGTACACAAAAATAGTGCCGATGAGACTCAATTGAATCTCACCAACACTATTTATTATAGAACCGAATATCTTTGTGTGACATTTTCATTTAGACAAAGAGAAAACCCCACCAAGATCCATGATCTCAGTGAGGTTTTCAGTGTGTTTATTTGAAATGATTATAGGTCAGCTAATTCAGGAACTGCTGCTTTAATTAAAGCTTCAGCTTCGTCTGAAGAAGTTGCTTCTGTAACCACTTTGTTGGCTAATTCAGCCATTTCGTTTGAATCTAATTTAGAAATTAATGATCTGATTTTCAGTACAGACGATGCAGACATAGAGAATTCATCTAAGCCCATACCTACTAATAATGGGGCAGCCATTGGTTCACCGGCTACTTCACCACACATACCAGTCCATTTACCTTCTTTATGACTCGCATCGATAACGTTTTTAATTAATCGTAATACAGATGGATTAAATGGTTGGTATAGGTATGAAACGTGTTCGTTCATACGGTCGGCCGCCATTGTATATTGGATTAAGTCGTTAGTACCGATAGAGAAGAAGTCCACTTCTTTAGCGAATTGATCAGCAATCACAGCAGCTGCTGGGATTTCAATCATGATTCCCACTTGGATGTCATCCGCAACTTCAACACCTTCTGCTTCTAATTTAGCTTTTTCTTCCTCGTAAATCGCTTTCGCAGCGCGGAATTCAGGTAAATTAGAAATCATTGGGAACATGATGCGTAATGAACCGTATACAGACGCACGTAATAAAGCACGTAATTGTACACGTAATAATTCAGGTTGGTTTAATCCGATACGGATTGCACGGTAACCTAAGAATGGGTTCATTTCTTCTGGTAATTGTAAGTAAGGTAAGTGTTTGTCCCCACCGATGTCCATTGTACGAACAACGACTGGATGACCATTCATACCTTCTAAAACAACTTTGTAAGATTCGAATTGCTCATCTTCAGTTGGCATTTCGTCTGAATCCATGTATAAGAATTCAGTACGGTATAAACCAATTGCTTCAGCACCGTTTGCGTGTACACCTTCTAAATCTTTTGGCGTACCGATGTTAGCGGCGATTTCGAATTTCTTGCCGTCTTTAGTTAAAGTCTCAGCGTCTTTAAGTTTTTCCCACTCAGCTTTACGTGCTAAGAAGTCAGCAGCAATTTTTCCGTATTCTGCGATTGTTGCGTCGTCAGGATTTACAATAACATCACCGTTTAAACCATCCACAATGACAGTGTCACCGTCGTTAATTTCTTTAGAAACATTACCAGTCCCTACAACCGCTGCAATTTCTAATGAACGAGACATGATCGCTGAATGCGACGTACGTCCACCGATATCAGTTGCAAAACCTTTAACAAACTGACGGTTCAATTGTGCAGTATCACTTGGTGTTAAGTCATAAGCCACAACAACCACTTCTTCATCAATTGTTGAAAGGTCAGGAATTTTAACACCTAATAAATGTGCTACTAAACGGTCAGTAACATCTTTGATGTCAGCTGCACGTTCTTGCATATAAGGATTGTCTTCCATACCTTTGAAGATTTCGATGTAGAAGTCAGCTGTTTGACGAACAGCAGATTCTGCATTCAATGTTTCATCATCAATTTTTTGCGTGTAAGCTTGTTGCAATTCCGGATCTTCAAGAACCATTAAATGCGCGTCAAAGACTTGCGCTTCCTCTTCTGACAAGGCTTTAGATGCAACCGCTTTAATTTTTTCGATTTCTACTTTTGAGTCAGCTATAGCTTTTGCTAAGCGTTCTTTTTCTTGTTGTGAATCGTTAGATTTTGAAATTTCAAAACTTAGATCAGGTTCTTCAACTAAGAACGCTTTAGCGATGGCAACGCCATCGCTAGCTGCGATTCCTGTTAGTTTAGTCATATTATTCTGATAACCCTTCGTTTTTCATAGTGTCAGCAATTGTTTGGATTGCTTCTTCTTCGTCATCACCTTCAGCAGTGATTACAACGTCAGAACCTTGACCTACACCTAAAGACATTACGCCCATGATAGATTTCAAGTTTACAGATTTACCTTTGTATTCTAGGTTAATATCTGAGTTGAACTTGCTTGCAGATTGCACCAATAAAGTTGCAGGACGTGCGTGGATACCAGTTTCAGCTGTAATGTTAAATTCTTGTTTTTGCATAATCAAAAATCTCCTTTAAAATGTTTTATTCATACCTTTATAAATAGGCAAGAGTTATTATAGCTTATCTATTTGCAAAGTAAAATGTCACAAACTAGACTATACCATAATTAGAAAACTCTTTCATTAATAATTTACCAAAAAAATAGCGTTTCCACAAGGTTTTTCCCTTGAATAGGATAGGAATAATTTTTGTTTAAGCCTATTTGTTGAAAGTCAAAATTGGTCAAGGTATAATATAGTCATTAGCAGTTATACAAAATGCTGCGAATATAAAATTGCAAGCAATCACCCTAGCTTTAAATAAAGGAAGTGTTTATATGTTATGTCAAAACTGTGGTGAACGCGACGCCGTCATTCATGTATACGCAAATGTGAATGGCCGACGTGAAGCGGTAAACCTATGCCAAACATGCTACTCACAGCTATCTCAAGGTAAACAAACCAACAATTTAAATAACAGCAACAGTAACGGTAATAACCCCTTTGGTGGCTATAGCTTTGATGACTTATTACGTCAAATGCAACAACAAGGCTTTTCTACTAATTCGCAAAATAAAGCGCAAGCTCAAGCTGGCCAAGGTGGCAACAATGACGATTCTATCTTAGGCAATTACGGGACCAACTTGACTGACCAAGCTAAAGCTGGTTTAATCGACCCAATTATCGGTCGTGACGATGAAATTATCCGAGTGATTGAAATCCTGAACCGTCGGACAAAAAACAATCCTGTTCTAATCGGTGAACCAGGTGTTGGTAAAACAGCGGTTGTCGAAGGACTCGCTCAAAAAATTGTTGAGCATGCTGTACCGGAAAAATTGCGCAACAAAGAAGTCATCCAATTAGATGTTGCTTCGCTTGTTCAAGGGACTGGTATCCGCGGTCAATTCGAAGAAAAAATGCAACAATTAATGAATGAAGTCCGCGAAAATAAAAATATCATTCTATTTATAGATGAAATTCATGAAATTGTAGGCGCTGGTTCAACCGAAGGCGGCTCACTAGATGCTGGTAATATTCTAAAACCAGCCCTAGCCCGCGGTGAACTCCAATTAGTGGGTGCTACTACTTTAAATGAATTTAGAAAAATCGAAAAAGATGGCGCCCTAGCCCGACGTCTACAACAAGTCATGGTAGCTGAACCTTCTGTAGAGGAAACCCTTGAAATTATCAAAGGTATTCAAGAAAAATACGAAGGTTTCCATAACGTGAAATATAGTGATGAAGCGATTGAAGCGACTGTCCGTTTATCTGACCGGTATATAACTGACCGCCAATTGCCAGATAAAGCTATCGATTTATTAGATGAATCTGGTTCTAAAATGAACTTAACTATTCCATTCTTAGACCGTGAATCCTTGAAAAATCAAATTGATGAATTAACCAAACTAAAAGAAATGGCCACAGAAGCAGAAGACTACGAGAAAGCAGCCTACTACCGTGACCAATTAAATAAATACCAAGGCATGTATGATAGCAACCAAAATGTGACTGAAAAGATCCCAACGGTTACTGCTAGCGACATCCAAGCGATTATCGAAACAAAAACCGGTATTCCTGTTTCAGACTTGCAAGAATCTGAGCAAAACCAACTAATCAACCTAGACGAAAATTTGAAACAACACGTCATTGGTCAAGACGATGCTGTAGAACACATTGCTAAAGCCATCCGCCGTAACCGCGTTGGTTTGAGCCGTCAAGACCGTCCGATAGGATCTTTCATGTTCGTCGGGCCAACTGGTGTTGGTAAGACTGAATTAGCTCGTCAATTGGCCATCCAATTATTTGGTCGCCGCGAAGCCTTAGTCCGTTTTGATATGTCCGAATACATGGAAAAGCATGCCGTGTCTAAACTGATCGGTTCTCCTCCAGGATACGTGGGTTACGATGAAGCGGGCCAATTAACTGAACAAGTACGTCGTCAGCCATATTCAATCATCTTATTAGATGAGATTGAAAAAGCCCATCCAGATGTCTTAAATATCTTCCTACAAATTATGGAAGACGGTCGTTTAACAGATGCCCAAGGACGGACTGTATCCTTTAAAGATACCCTAATCATCATGACATCAAATGCCGGTTCAGATGGTGTTGAAGCCAGTGTTGGCTTCGGGGCAAGCAAACAAGGTAAACAACAAAGTATCATGAACAAGATTGGTGACTACTTTAAACCTGAATTCTTGAACCGTTTCGATGCGATTATCGAATTCCAACCGCTAACTAAAACAGAATTGATTGTGATTGTTGACCTACTATTAGACAATATGAACAACTTATTAGCCAACCAAGATATCCATGTAAATGTTGATGACAAGGTTAAAGAACGGTTAGTTGAACTTGGCTATGATCCAAAACTTGGTGCTCGCCCATTAAGACGTGTCATCCAAAGTCAAATCGAAGACCAAGTTGCTGATACCTATCTAAAAAACAGTGATATTCACGAAATTAATTTCACAACAAATACTGACGACGAAATTGTAGTAAGTGTCAGTGAAAATGAAAATGAAAATTCATCAAACTTAGAATCAGACGATAGTACAACTAAATAAACAAAAAAAGGAATTGTGGCTTCATTGCTACAATTCCTTTTTTTATAAATAATACTTATTCTTTTATCGTTAGAAATGCTTTGTTAGGAATAGAACAACAATGGCAACAACGACAACAAGTGAATCAACTATAAAACCTAGAATCATCGGCTTAGGACCAATTTTTTTAATATCTTTAAAGCTAGTCGTTAATCCAATTGCAGATAAGGCCATGATCATGCTGAATTTTGATGCACTAGAAATAGATGGCGCAATCGCATTCGGTATAATGCCAATGCTTCGCAAAGCTACAACGACTAGAAATAAAATGATGAAGTACGGGAATATCTTTCGTAAATCGACAGGTGTATGGGATTCTGTTCCCTGTGCCTTATTTTCTAGGCGTTCATTAATAACAGAGAAAATTAGCACATATGGGATGATGAATAGCGTACGTGTTAATTTTACAATAACCGCTACGTTCCCACCAAGTTGTGAGAAAGCATAACCAGCAGCTACTACAGAAGAGGTATCATTCACCGCAGTACCAATCCAATGACCATACCCTGTATCAGACATCCCCAGCGCAATACCTATCCATGGAAAAATAATGACTGTAATAATATCAAAGATAAAGGTAGCAGAAATTGCATAAGTAATATCTTCATGTTTCGCTTTTATAACAGGTCCAACCGCTGCAACCGCTGATCCTCCGCAAATCGCTGTACTCACTGCTAATAAGTTTGTTAGCTTCCAATTTACCCCAAAAAACTTACCAATCAAGTTACCTACACCAAAGGCTGTCAACATTGTAAATATCATTAAAAACAGTGCATATTTTCCAACATCCCACACTTCAGCAAAATTCAGATTCACGCCCATCAAAATAATTCCTAATCGTAAGATTTTTTTTGATGAAAAAGTAACCCCTGAATATAGCTGTTGATGTTTCATGAAGAAAGGATTTAATGCCATCCCAACTAGCAGAGCCATCACAGTCGCACCAATGATATCACCTGGTAATAAGCTACTCAGCGCTATGGCTATCACTGCAACTAAGGCACTAAGTGATAAGCCTGGTATTAAATTTTTTCCTTTTTCTATCATAATTCTCCTCCAAATCATTATTCATATCTTGAATATAGCATACGGTTTCCATAAAATATAATTATCATATTTTATATTTACATAAATAATTATTATAAGGATGGTGGATATGCTAGATAATCGTTTACAAACTTTTTTAACCCTTTGTGAGCAAGGGAGTTTTACTAAAACGGCTGAAATCTTAAACATGACTCAACCTGCTGTTTCTCAGCATATACAATATTTAGAACACTACTATCAAATCATTTTAATAGCTGAAAAAGGCAAAAACTTCTCGCTTACTGAAGAAGGTAAAGCTCTTCAACAATATATCAAGTTATTAAAAGCAAATGCTGAACGCATATTACCATTGCTCCACCGTGTAAAAGATAAGGTTTATCCTCTACACTTTGGTGCAACCCTAACCATTGGTGAATATACTATGCCGCCCATTCTACATCAGATATTTGAAGAAAAACCTGCTACAAATATTTCGATGTTTGTTGAAAACACCCATGTTCTACAAGAGATGCTTTGGGAGGGTAAGATCGACTTCGCTCTATTAGAAGGCCATTTCAACCAGCAGGAATTTGCACATAAGTTGATTTCAAATGAAGAGTTTATCGCTATCTGTTCGCCTGAAAATATCCTAGCAAAAAAAGCCATTCTTTTAGAAGATTTACTTGATCAGCAACTTATTTTACGGGAGCCAGGGAGTGGTACACGTGATATTTTAGAACAAGCTTTATATAACCAGAATCTTCATATTGACGACTTTACTGGCAGAACTCAAATCACAAATATGAATGTCATTAAATCTTTATGCCATCAAAATATGGGTATCACCTTTATGTACCGTGAAGCTGTGAAAGAAGAATTAGCAACTGGTTATCTTGTTGAAATTCCATTAGTAAACTTTAATATTCAACATCCCTTTAATTTCGTTTACTTAAAGGATGCACCTGACAAACAGCAAATCGAATCTTGGTTTGAAACAATTATGCGTCTAAGATAGTCTTAGTTTTCTATACTCAACAACAATAACAGGCGATATCTATAAATAAATATATGTCATGAGCTACACACGTTATAAACTAAACAAAAAAGCCACTAAATGATCACAACATAAATTGTCATCGTTTAGTAGTTTTATATTGCTCTTTTCTTGCTATTAAAAACTATTTACTACAGTAAAGTTTCTAAATGCACATCCGGATACTTACCTTGGAACCAGTTCACGGCAAAGTTGTTTTCAAATAGGAAAACAGGATTACCATGGATATCCTTACATAGTAAGTTACGGCTTGAGGACATCTTCGGATCCAACTCTTCTTCAGAAATCCAACGGGCGATTTTATTGCCCATTGGTGACATGTCAACTTCTGAGTTGTATTCATTTAATAAGCGGTATTGGAAAACTTCGAATTGTAGTTGCCCAACAGCACCAATAATATACTCTTCTGAATGCCATGTTCTATAAAGTTGGATGGCACCCTCTTGGACTAATTGTTGCATCCCTTTATGGAATGATTTTTGTTTCATGACATTTTTAGGTGATACTTTCATGAATAATTCCGGTGTAAATTGTGGTAGTGGTGGGAATGATACGGCCTTTTTGCCTGTATAAATGGTATCACCGATTTGGAAGTTCCCTGTATCATACAAACCAATGATATCGCCGGCTACAGCTTTTTCAACGTTCTCTCTTGAATCGGCCATAAATTGGGTTGTATTGTTCAATTTGATTTTCTTGCCAGTACGCGTTACTTTAACATCCATTCCCTCTTCAAAGGCACCTGACACGATACGAACAAAGGCAATCCGGTCACGGTGACGAGGGTCCATGTTGGCTTGGATTTTAAAGATAAAACCAGTTAACTCAGCATCTGTTGGTTCAATTTCTTCCCCTTCTTCAACAGTAGCTACTGCAGAAGGTGCTGGCGCGAAATCAACGAAGGCATCTAGGAAGGTTTGTACACCAAATCCTGTTAAGGCAGATCCAAAGAATACAGGCGTTAATTCACCGGCAGCAATAGCTTCTACATCAAAACCGTTACCAGCTTCACGCATTAATTCTGCGTTTTCCAAGGCTTCGGTATAAATAGATGATTCTTTAAATTTAAAGTCGCCTTCAACTTCACCGTCTTCGTTCAATGGTAGGAAGTCGTTATCACCATTTTCTTCAGGATGGGTTAATTCAACACGGTTGTTGTAGAAATCATATAAACCAAGGAATTGTTTCCCCATACCCATTGGCCAGTTCATTGCATAGGCATCGATGTCTAATACTTCTTCAAGTTCAGCAACTAAGTCCATCGGTTCACGACCATCACGGTCTAATTTGTTCATAAAGGTGAAAATTGGAATTCCACGCATACGACAAACTTGGAATAATTTCTTAGTTTGAGGCTCGATCCCTTTACCTGAGTCAATTACCATCACGGCAGCATCTACAGCCATCAAAGTACGGTAAGTATCTTCAGAGAAGTCCTCATGTCCTGGGGTATCCACTAGGTTGATTTGGTAACCATCGTAGTCTACCTGCATCACCGATGAGGTAACAGAAATCCCACGTTGTTGCTCGATTTTCATCCAGTCAGACTTGGCGAATTTACCTGATTTTTTCCCTTTAACAGTACCCGCTTGACGGATAGCACCTGAGTATAATAATAATTGTTCTGTAATCGTCGTTTTACCAGCATCCGGGTGGGAAATGATGGCGAAGGTACGGCGTTTTGCTACTTCTTGCGTTAAGTTCATCCTCTTCATCCTTTTTCATTTTTATTATTGATTATTTCTTTCTGATTTGTTGGGCGTGTGATTTATATAGCGCACTAAGCTAATCACACCTCCTAAAATATGCCTTTCTATAATACCACAGACGTCAAGTAATTTAAAATTGCAAATTACATAATAATTATCCCCGCTTATGTTATAATGAATCTATCATTTTTAGCACTAGATTCATTTTTTATTGAAGGAGAAATGGCATGAAGACCGTTTGGACCAATGATATCAATTCAGAGCCCTACAGGGACGCTTTAAAAGTTAGAAAAGAAGTCTTCGTAGACGAACAAGGCATCGATATTGACGAAGAAATTGATAAATACGAAGCAGATTGCTTACATATGGTTGGCTACAATAGCGATAATGAACCCGTTTATACAGCGCGGTTACTCGCCTTAACACCGAATGCAGCCAAATTACAACGTGTAGCAATTGCTCCAAAATACCGTGGCCAAGGACTAGGCCGTGAGTTGATGGCCGTTGTTGAAACGAAGGCATTAGAGGAGCATTTCTCACAAATCATTTTAGGTGCCCAAGAGCATGTAACAGGTTTCTACGAAGCGCTTGGCTATGAAAACATGGATACACCGAAATATATGGACGCAGGCATTATGCATGTCGATATGGAAAAAAGTATCGGTCACATCAACGACTGACTGCTAGACTAAAATAACCCATCAAAAATCTGTACCCCTTTGTTAATAAATAGGTGCAGCTTTTAATGATTATGGCTATGCGAACCTTTCGTCCAAACGGCCGTAATAGGGACTTGATTGCGGGCACTCAAATAAAAGTTGTATAATAACAAAACCCTGTAAAGTCAGATTTCAATCTAACGCTACAGGGTTTTTTCGTGTATATTTACGCTTGGTCTAATGGTTTGTATTCTGCTGCTAAACCACGTTTAACTGCTGGGCGTTCGTTGATTTTGTTGGCCCATTCAACCACGTTTTTGTATGATTCAGCATCCAAGAATTCTTTAGACCCTTCATATAATTCACCAAGGACTAAACGGCCGTACCATGACCAGATTGCGATATCCGCAATGGTATATTCATCACCCGCGATAAAGTCACGGTTAGCCAATGTTTGATCTAGTAAGTCTAATTGACGTTTGGTTTCCATTGTAAAACGGTCAATTGGGTATTTTAATTTTTCAGGTGCGTAACTAAAGAAGTGACCGAAACCACCTCCTACATAGGGACCGGCACCAATTTGCCAGAATAACCAGTTCAAGGTTTCTGTACGCCCGTGGATATCTGTAGGAATTAAATGACCAAATTTTTCAGCTAAATAAAGTAGAATTGAACCTGATTCAAAAATGTTTAAAGCGGGTTCTTGACTTTGGTCTACTAAAGCCGGAATCTTAGAGTTTGGATTGATTTTAACAAAATCAGAGCCAAATTGGTCCCCGTTTCCAATATGAATTAAGAATAAGTCATATTCAGTACTTGATACGCCTAGGGCTTTCAATTCTTCTAGTAAAATAGTAATTTTAATCCCGTTTGGTGTACCCAAAGAATACAATTGTAAATCAGCCTCTCCAACAGGCAGTGTTTGTTCAAAACGGCTACCTGCAGTTGGACGGTTACCACCAAGATTCTTGATTTCTTCAGCTTCATTTTCCCATGTCCATACACTTGGTACAATATACTCGCTCATTTAATCGCTCCTTTTTTAATCCTTACTTGCTTACCTAAATATACCACTCCCCCTAGAGTAAAGTTAAATCATTCGCTCATTGAAAGGGTTAAAAATTCGTAAATTGCTGGTAAATTTCAGGGAGTTACTTATAATAGTAAATTAAAGGAGGCTTTTCATTATGCCTGAACAAAAAACTTTTATTATGTTGAAACCAGATATCTTAAAACGTGGCTTGATGGGTGCCATTATCTCGCGTATCGAAGATCAGAATTATTTTATTGAGCGCGCCCAGGTCATGGAATTAGATAAACAAATGGTGGCCCACCACTATGCTCACTTATTGAATGAGGATTTTTACCCTGAGCTTGAATCTTATATGCTTTCTGGCCCAGTCTTTGCTATGGTGGTTACCGGCGATAACGTCATTGATGGGATGCGGAAAATCATAGGTGCAACCGACCCACGCGAAGCAGCACCTGATACCATTCGCGCTGATTTCGCCAGAAATGTGACTGAAAATGCCATTCACGGTTCAGACACTGAAGAAAATGCGGCCATTGAAATTACTCGTTTCTTCAATTCTTACGAATAGTAAACACACAAAAAGAGCCTTCACCAGCCTGCAATCCCCATTATTATATTGGGCGTTAGCAAGTCGGTGAGTGCTCTTTTTTCAAATCATCATTTAAATCAACTGGTCAGCGGCAGCAAGTACGGCATCATAATTGGGTTCGTCCCGCATGTCCGCAACGATTTCGATATATTGGATTTGATTGGCGTCATCTACCAATAGGACAGTCCGCGCCAGTTTACCATTCTCCACCATTTCAAGTCCTGAGGCTTTGGCAAAATGGCCCGCCTGGTCAGAAAGGTACGTCATGTCGACATTGTTGACCTGGCACCAGTTAGTAATATCTGCAGGGTCGTTGAAAGAAATGGTCAAAATCGGATAATTCTTTTCTTTAGCTAACGCTGCGAAACGGTTGGTTTGAATGTCACAAGTCTTGGTATTGATGTCTGGGACAATGGAAATAACGGTTAACCCTTTGATATAGTTGTCCAATTGAACCACTTCTTTATCGCGGTTGTATAGGTCAACTAAGGGTAATCGGTCGCCTTTTTGTAAGGGTTCACCTGCTAAATGAATGATTTGGTCGCCTCTTTTGATTTGCATAATTTTTCTCCTTAATTTTAATTAGAAAAACGATTAAGCGTTCTTTTTGCCTTGCCAAGAGTCACTAATTTGTTCAATGACAAATGGCGTTACTTGGTAAACATAATAGTTTAACCAGTTGGCATAAATAGTATTGGCTGCTGTCCGCCACTTCAATTTCGGCGTCTTCTCTGGGTTATTGCCAGGATAGTAGTTGACTGGCAGTTCAATTGGCTTTCCAGCTTCAACGTCACGCTTGTATTCCTTGCCTAAGGTTTCGGCATCGTATTCCGCATGGCCGAAGATAAATACAAAACGCGAATCAGTGGACTGAGCGATTGAAACCCCTGTTTCTTCTGAACCAGCTAGAATTTCTAAGTCCAGTGCCTGTTCAAAAGATTCAGTTGGAACAGTCGTGTGGCGAGAATGTGGCATATAGAAAAGTTCATCCATACCTCGTACTAAAGATACCTTTTTATCTCTCAATTCTTGCTCGTAAATACCGAATAGTTTTTTGTCTAAAGGTTGTTTACCGATGCCGTAATGGTGGTAAAGGGCTGCTTGGGCGCCCCAACAAATATGCAAGGTTGAGAATACATGATTATTTGACCATTCCATAATAGACACTAATTCGTCCCAGTAATTCACCTCCTCGAAATCTAGGTGCTCAACCGGTGCACCAGTGATGATCATCCCATCAAAGTAGCGGTCTTTAATTTGGTCAAAGGTTCGGTAGAATTCTTTTAGGTGGTTTTCTGAAATATGAGCCGCTTGGTGTGACTGCATGTGGATAAAGGTCACGTTCACTTGCAGGGGTGAATTACTTAATAACCGCAGCAACTGCTCTTCCGTCGCTTCTTTCGTTGGCATCAAGTTCACAATAACCACTTCTAAAGTACGAAAGTCTTGCATGGTTGCACGACGCTCATCCATAACAAAAATATTCTCTTGGGTTAATTTTTGTAATGCTGGTAAATCTTGAACAACTTTAATTGGCATTGATATTCCCTCCATTTTATCACCCTAGCTTCATCATGCTAGCTAAGCGATTCTTCCCTCATCATTATCTTCACTTTACATAAAAAAAGTCCTTATAATACAACACAGTATTATAAGGACGTCTAGAACGTGGTACCACCTTACTTTGCGAACACTCGGCTCGCCTCATTCGTACAATCATACGAAGATAGGTTATCGACTATCAATCGCAAGTGCTAAAGGTAAGTACATTCTACACTCGTCACTCCCAGACCATTTTCAAAGGAAATACTTACACCTACTCCCACCAACCGTAGATTCTCTGAACAAAGATTTCCATTTACTTATCTTTTCAATGTGATTCATTTTTATGTTTATCATCAAGTTCTTATATTTCTATAAGCAAATATTAAAACAATCTACTCAAACTGTCAACCGTTACCGGTTATCCCTATTACTTATTTGTGATATCCAATGGTATTTACGCTAAAAATTGTAGGAATTGTGAGGCGATTGAAAAATAAATCAATACTGACGTTAAATCGGATAGGGTTGTAATAAAGGGTCCTGATGCAACCGCAGGGTCAAACCCAAGCTTGTCCATCAAAATAGGAATCAATGATCCAGCTAAGTTAGCCACTGTAATAGCTGCTAACATAGAGACACCAATTACCCCACCTAATACAAAATTACTTTGCCAGATACCGACGACCGTCATGATGACTAATCCTGTCACGGCACCCGAAATTAATCCTGTCATAATTTCACGTAAAATCATTGACCCCATAGTAGAGGCCTCATCTTCTGGTGTCGCCAATTTACGAACCGCAACCGCTAAGGACTGTGTCCCCGCATTCCCTGAAGTACCTGTAATTAATGTAATAAATAAGGATAAAGTCGCTACTTCAGAAATCATGTCCTCATATTGGCTGATCAAAGTAGAAGTTCCCATTCCAAGAAATAGCAAGGTAATCAACCACGGCAAACGTGATTTCGCTGAATTCCAGGGCGATGAATATTGCTCGTCCACGTCTACCCCGGCTAAACCAGAGTAGTCTTGCATGGCTTCATCATTCAAGACGTCGATAACGTCATCAACGGTTACGATACCAATCAGTTCCCCTGTTTCTTCAACAACGGGCACTGCTAGGAAATCGTAGTCTTGAATGGTACGGGCAACATTGATTTGGTCTTCGTTAACGTCTACCGAAACGACACGGTCAGACATCAATTCATTGACCATGACATTCCCATCATTAATAATCAAATCACGCAAGGATAGTACCCCGACCAAACGGTTATCATCATCTACCACGTATAAGTAGTAGATGGTTTCAGCATTTGAGGCCTTGGCACGTAACATGGTCATGGCTGATTTAACAGTTTGATTGGTTGTAATAGATACGAATTCAGTGGTCATAATCGAACCAACTGTTTCGTCCGCATAATGCATCAATACCTTAATATCATCTGCTGCCGCTTTTGGCATCATATGCATATAAGTCCGCACTTTTTCAACGTCTAACTCGTTTAAAATATCCACGGCATTATCGGTATACATGTATGAAAGTACGTCCGCAGCGTATTTATCGTCCATATCATAGAGGAAGGTCAAAATCCGGTCGTGATCGTCTTCATCAATAATATCGTAAACTTCAGCTAGTTCTTGTGGCGCTAAATAATCATGCAATTTCACCCGCTCAGCTGGATCCAAAGTCAGGTAAATCTGTGCTTGATCATATGTATGGTTTTTGAAGAATTCTTCTCTAAACCGGTCTTGGTCATTATGATGCAGTGCCTCTATAATACTTTCATATATTTCCTCATCAGTAGGCTGACTCATCTCAAAGATTTCTACTTCTTCGTTTTCTGTTTCTCGATTATCTAAGACTTGTTTATTTTCATCGCGACTCATATTCTCACCCCTATGTCATTTTTGATATGTTGTAATTTTGATTGAGGCTGTAACTAACCTGTCACACCTTCTATTTGTGCTAATAAACATCATAATATCAGGCTCCAAAAGTCAAACCCTTCCGATACTTTCCAAAATACGCCAATTACTTGCAGTAATTGTTCGGCTTTTTAAGGTGTAAGAGCCGACACTAAGAAAGGAAACTTTGGAAAATTAGCGCAGCGACTGACGAAGTCAGTTGCAATCTAATCTGAAAAACAGTCCTTTTCGGAGGCTCGAACCCGATTTTACTCTAGCTTATGGGAGTGTTTAGGCTTTAGTGTTTACTCTCCTAAATGCGTTAGAAGCGTCGTATCTTAACGACTTTTGCCACACCTTCTATTTTAACACATGCCAACCATTGTAATATAACCTATAGGTCAAAGCAAGCAGAAATATCTTCCGGCAAGGGTGCCTGGATTTCAACCATTTCACCGGTAAATTGGTGTTTAAATTTTAGGGACCGACAATGCAAGGCTTGTCTTTGAATGCCATGGTCCATTTGACCACCATACAAATCGTCTCCAATAAGTGGTGCACCATTAAAAGCAAAATGCACCCGGATTTGATGGGTGCGTCCAGTATGCAACTGTACTTTATAGACTTTTAAGGCGCCCACTTGTTCAGCTAGCCAATACTCTGTTAAAGCTGATTGACCTGATTCGTGAACCCGTCGTTCAATGATTGACCGCGGACTTCTAGCAATCGGATCATCAATAAAGCCATGGTCAAGGTCAGATACTTTTTTATCCGAAACAGCGAGATAGGTCTTTTCGATACCTTTTTGCTGCATTTGCTGGTCAATTAAGCCATGGGCAAAAGCGTGCTTCGCAAATAACATCACCCCACTTGTATCCCGGTCCAACCGCGTTACCACATGGATGACCTGGTTGTCATAATCCTGACGCTGGTAATAGGCCTTTAAAATATTAGCCATGGACCCTTGCGGATTGTATTGGGACGGAATAGAGGTGTAGCCAGCCGGCTTGTTGACGGCGATATAATGATCATCTTCAAACAAAATATCAATTGGTAGATGAATGGCCTCAATAATTTCTTGCTTCCCCTCATTCGGCAAAATGACCGTCACTTTATCGCCGACGGTCAATTGGTGACGGACATTCTCTTCTTGTCCGTTTACTAAAATTTGCCCTCCATGAAACTTGATTCGGGACAATAGTCGCCTAGAAATCCCCCTGTGTTTCAAAAAGGTACGCGTTAACAAAGCTTCATCTGCTTGCCATTCGAATACCATCATAAAAATTGTCGACCTTTCATTTACGCTACTTTATTTTTTACTTTAATCTATTACTTTTTTTCATACTAAATGCTGAAAAACTACTTTTCTTCCTTTGTGAGCTTGCGCTTTGGATAGTCGTTGATTCCGATAAATGAGTTTTCTACTCTATCCCAGAAGTGCATGTGTCGGTAACGGGCAAAATGCACGCGTTCCTTGGCTACACGGTAAGTAATTTTTTCAACATCATTCAATGGAATATTCAAGTGGTCTAAAGACAAGAATACGCCAGTCATGGCATGCTCTTTGACCGGTTTTAAGACGATCCACTCATCTTTAGCGATTAATAAGGGACTGGCTAAAGACCGGTATACTCGGTTATTAATTGAGGCAATCTCCGTCATTTGAATGGTATCTAAACGCGGGTGGACAACGGCCCCACCTAAGGATTTATTTAACCCTGTTGAACCAGTTGGCGTTGAAATACACAAGCCGTCTCCTTTAAAGAATTCAAATTTTTCTTCTTTAATGAATATCTCGCAAGTCATTGTCCCCTCATATCGTCTAATGGCAGACTCATTCAAAGCAATGTGCTGGACCACTTGGCCATCACTGTATTCAATTTCGACTTCTAGTAAGGGATAAGACACACTTTCACCTGAATCATTACTTAAGGCTGCAAGGAACTCAGGCAATTCACTCTCTAACCAATCTGTATAAAAACCTAAGTGCCCCGTATGTAAACCAACAAAACGAACAGAGTCTAACTGGTCCGCATAAGTATGGAAGGTTTTTAGCAAGGTACCATCTCCACCAACGGAAATAGCTAATTCAGGATTTACATCATCCAATTCAAAGCCTGAGCTTGCACAAGATGCATAAATCATATCGCGAATTTTTTTAGAACTATCAGTGTCACTGTATCGTACTGCCACTCTCATCTACATACCCTCCACAATTGATTTAGTCACCGTTACATTTACATCTTCATTCCCATTGCAACTTGATTCGAATATTTTAATTAATCGTCAAATTATAGCGGGCGTTTATGTTTGTCTTCTATTTGATTTTCTACTGGATTAGGTGATTTTGTCTTCTTTCTACTATTTGACCCAGTCGTTTGAAAATACTTCTGGGCTTCCTTAATTTCTTCACGAATTTCAGACATTTCCTCGTCTAAACGAAAGGCTGCTTCAGCTGCTCTTTCAAGCCGTTGATGCAATTCTAATGGATAATCGCCCGCATACTTGTAATTCAATGAGTGCTCAATCGTCGCCCAAAAGTTCATCGCTAAAGTCCGCACTTGTATTTCAACAAGAATTGAATCGGTCCCCGTAATTCTTTCAATCGGATAAGCAATGACAATATGGTATGAACGATACCCACTTGCCTTCTTATGACTAATATAATCACGTTCAACAATAATGTCAAAATCTTCACGCTGATGAAGGATTTCAACGATTTGATAAATATCTTCCACAAACTGACACATGATGCGAATACCACCGATATCTTCAATCACGGTTTCAATATTATGTGCGTTTAGGTCTGATACTTCTCTAAATTCAGCTTTCCTTAAAATACTGTCAGGTCTCTTTACCCGGCCAGTAACAAATTCGATTGGCGAATGAAGATTTGCTTCTTCAAACTCCGTACGAATACCTTTAAATTTAACTTTTAACTCCTCGACAGCCTGTCGATACGGCGCAAGAAAACTATGCCAATCTTCCACCATCTGGTCACCCACTTTATTTAATCTACTTGCATACACATCCTATATATTCTATCACAAAATACATTGATTTATAACAAGAAACGCAAAGATAGCAAGTAATCTTTGGCGTTTTATTCGTCTAAAATGCATGGTACCGCCAACCCCTTTTATTGTAAAAAAGATGTGAATCTTGATATACTTAAGTCGAATAAAGAAAAGAGGCGATCCAATGGCCAAAAACTTAGAAATAGAATATAAAAATATTTTAAGTCAAGCAGAGTACGAGGAATTGTTTAACCACTATAATTTCGCGAAAACTGCCCCCTTAACCCAAGAGAATATCTATTTTGATACTGCCGATGGTGAATTGCGCAAACGACATATAGGTTTACGTGTGCGTATAACGGACACTTATGTCCATTTAACAATGAAACAACCTGTTAAAGACCATCAGAAATTGGAAACAACTGAAAAATTGACCCTTATCGATGGGGAATCTATTAAAGAATCTGGAAAATTAAGCCAAGGCGGTGAGGTTGCTGATTTCTTAGCAACAATTGATATTGCACTTGA
This sequence comes from Aerococcus viridans, assembly GCF_002083135.2. Lineage (NCBI taxonomy): Bacteria > Bacillati > Bacillota > Bacilli > Lactobacillales > Aerococcaceae > Aerococcus > Aerococcus viridans. The sequence goes on from NZ_NBTM02000001.1 coordinate 320,022, forward strand.
TGACTTAATCATCATCGGGCGATTTAAAACTGTAAGACACCAACAAGTGGTTGAAGGACAAGATATGGTGCTGGACCACTGTTTCTTCCAAGAATATGAGGATTACGAACTTGAAGTTGAAACAAATAATCCAGAAACTGGTATCATTTTTTATCAAAATTTATTGCAAAAATTTCAAATTCCACAACGGCCAATTAAACAAAAAATTGTGCGTATGAATCAATCAAAAGCCGATTATTTAGGCTAAATTCAGTTATGCTGTCAATTTTTAACTATAAGAAAAGATAAAAATCCTCTTAGTCGAAACAAATAGATTGCAGTTTTAAAGTTAGCCTGTTAGAATTGGTGAATAGTTAAGAACACGATGTGATTGGATAGTTAGTTAAATCTAATCAATAGACAAGTTAAATAAACAAATTAAAATAAGCATAATCGTTTTAAAGAATATGAGTAAAGGAGGAGAGTATGGCACAAAAGATTATTCAAACGAATAGCGGTAAAAAAATCACGCCAGGCGCATGTAAGCACAACCATGTGTTTGAAGTTTTTTTATTTGTTAATCCGTTAGGTGATACCTGTTTAAATTGCGAAGAAGAAGTGTTAAATTTTGTACAACAAACGGATAAGAAAGTTTACTTCCGTTTTATCACAACATCAGATATGCAGACCTTTAACAACTACATCAAAGCACTAGATAAACCTTTATCTTTAGCTGACCGTAACAGCTTGTATCTTGCACATCAAGAGGTCTGTAAGGGCTATAAGGCTGCTCTACTACAGGGCAAGAAAGTTGGCCGTGAATACTTGATGAAGATTCAGGACTACTTCGGTCGCCAAGGCAACCCTTACTCACACGAAAAAATGCTAGAAATCGCGCAATCTAACCGTCTTGATACGGACATGTGGTTGCAAGATCTCCATTCAGATCTTACACAAGAAAGCATTATTGCTGATGCTAAGTTGGCTCGCCAAATGCAAATTTCAGCCAACCCTACTGTTGTTGTATTTGATAATATCAATTACAAATATGGCTTTAAACTTGAGGAAAATATCACTTTTGAAAACTTAGAATACCTAACTGATCAAATGATGGTACCCTCTGAAGAAGCTATGGATCAAAAACCAATATTAACTTGTATTAAGAAATAAAATATTCAAAAGAGGTCGGACAATTCCGACCTCTTTTTTTGTATCGTCATTTAGGAATTGAAATCTTCAAACGGCAAGTAAAAAGGACTGCAGTCAGTACTACAGCCCCTTCAACCTATTCTTATTTGTTTAATAAGCCTTTTAATTCAGCTAATCTTTGTTCGAATTGGGCAAAGGTTTCTTCTATATAAGTAGCATTGGTCATATCGATACCCGCTTTTTGCATAACATTAATTGGGAAATCAGATGAACCTGATTTCAAGTAAGTTAAGTACTTGTCAACGGCACCATCTTCACCCTCTACTAAACGTTTAGCTAATGTGTTGGCAGCAGAGAATCCTGTTGCATATTGGTAGACATAGTAGTTCATGTAGAAGTGTGGGATACGAGACCATTCTAAAGCGATTGTTTTATCCTCTCCGATTGACGGACCATAGTAGGCCTTGTTTAATTCGAAGTAGTTTTCACTTAGGAAGTCTGCTGTTAAAGGTTGCCCGTTTGCATCCGATTCATGCATGAATTTTTCAAATTCAGCAAACTGAGTTTGACGGAAGATTGTCCCTTTTACCCCATCAAGATAATGGTTCAAGATATAGATTTGTGCATCCTTATCTTCAATCGTATCCAGTAAATATGAAGTTAATAAGTTTTCATTTGTCGTAGAGGCAATTTCTGCTACGAAAATTGAGTAGTCACCATATACGTATGGTTGGTTACTTCTAGTGTAATAAGAGTGCATCGAGTGACCTAACTCATGAACTAATGTATACAAGTCATTCAATGAATCTTGCCAGTTTAGTAAGATATATGGGTTAGTATCATATGCACCTGATGAGTATGCTCCTGAACGCTTACCGTCATTTTCGTAAACATCGATCCATTTCTCGTCAAAGGCTTTGGCCAAGTCTTTCAAGTATTGATCACCTAAAGGCGCTAAAGCTTTAAATGTAATCTCTTTAGCTTCTTCGTAAGTAAATTTCACCGGTGCATCACCTGTTAATGGTGTATACATATCCCACATTTGTAAGTCATCAAGACCTAGCATATCTTTTCTTAAGGCAACATATTCATGTAATAGATTTGTATTCTTTCTTACTGTATCTATTAATGTGTCATAAACACTTTCTGGAATATTGTTATTGTCTAAAGCTTTTTGGCGTGCTGAATCGTAGTGACGAATTTTAGCCGTATAGTTATGTCCTTTAATATTACCTGACATCAATGAGGCGTTGGTATTTTTAACCCCTTCATAAGTTGCATAAAGTTGTTTAAAGGCATTTTCTCGAACAGAACGGTCTGCACTTTCTAGTAGGACACCGTATGAACCGTGAGAAAGGGTAACATCATTGCCCTCTTCATCTTTAACTTTACCGAATTTTAAGTCGGCATTGTTTAAAAGCGAGAAAGTTGTTGAAGAGACACCAAAGATTTCGCTAGCACCAGCAAGTAGAGCCTCTTCACTTGGTGATAAGACATGCGCTTTCTTCGCAAATAACTCACGGAAGAAGTGACCATATTCAGAGTGGTCTTCCAATGTTTTTTGTACATCTTCAGATACTGCTAATACTTCTGGCTCAAACCAAGAGATCTTTTCACTAACTTGAGCAAGTAAAGCACCTGCTTGACTGTTGTAAGTTAGGTACTTGTTGTCTCCTGTATCTTGGTCATGTTTTAAATGTGCATAAACATATAGGGATTCCAATTCACGGCTCACCGCTAATAAGGCCTCTAATACGGTTACCACTTGGTCAGCACCTTGGTCTAAAGTGCCTTTATAGTCTTGAAAATCATCCGCTTTTGCTGGGAATCCACTTAAGGCATTTTCAAAAGCTTGATCATCTGGGAAGATACTGGTCAAGTCCCATTGAAAAGCACTGTCTACTTCATTTCTAGGTTTTGCTTCAAAAATTTTTGCCATAATATGCCTCCGTTTTTTAATAGTATTTTCATTTTAACACACAAAGGTTGGTTTCTAAATTAATATGCTAGCTATTTTCGTAGTTAGCAAACAGCCACATCAGCCATGAAATAATGATTTCTTTGGTAAATAAGGGATGTTCAATGACCAGCTGATTATCGAATAATACATTGGCGAATTGGGCAAAATGCGCCCGCTCAAATTCCGGGTCATTCTTTTGATAAATGGCTAGATAAGCTAGTATAATGGCCCAGTCAGCCACTTTTGAAAAAATCGCAGTTGCCTGGTAGGTATATAAATCCGCTGGTGCTTCTTGTAAGTAAACTTGTCGTTGGTAAATGATTTCTAGAATTTTTTGTTGATTAGCTGTTGGACTAACAAGAACTTTCTTAATAAACTTGTCTAAATCTTCTGGGGCTAGGCTAATTATGGGACTGTCTTTGCCAAATAATAAACTGGTCAAAAAATCCCCCTTCTCATAGGTGAAATGGTCATTGAAGTAGTGGATATAGCGTTCAATGGACATCCGAATTTGCTTTTGCCCTTGTCCATATAGGTTGAGTGTCAATAAAACTACTTTACCCGAGCCCTCATGCCAAAAAGGTAAATAGAAGCCAAATTCATAAGAATATCGCATAAAAGGTCGGACTGCATTCAAGGTTTTAGATGAGGTGTTTTTTAGATTTAGGGCAAAAATACTTTGATATGCAGATTGGTAACCAAGTAACCACATAACCCGGCAATCTACTGCTTGGTAGTCAGCATTTCGTTTATAAACATTTTCTGCTAAGATTGGCGCATACTGTAGCTCTATCGCTGTATTATGGCTGACCTTGCTTTGGTTGGGGACATAGATATCAGCCCTTCTCACCTGGTTTTCAATCGGATATTCCATGAACCCTTCAATCTCTTGTTTTTTCAGCTGGTCATGAATAACGGTCTTTTGTTCAAAATGAATATCTGATTCATTCACCTTATTATGGTCCTTAATAATCTTAGCATAGTGAGCAAAGTGTGCTTTGGTATCTTTTCCCTTTTTCAAGTAAACAGGTCCCTTGCATTGACTACAAAGATACCCTTCTGTTGTCGGCAATTTGTTGCCATTCTCGTCAATCAGGTCTACTGCATAGATGAATGATCCATCTTCTCTTTGTGCAAATTTCATCCCTTAGCCCCCTATCACTTAATTATATACACCACAAAAATTCAAAAGCGCCGGGCTAATTTTCAAAAAAATGAATCAATTAAAAAACCAAGCAAGGTGAGGTCCTTACTTGGCAAAAAATGGGCAGTTATTTAACTCGCTTGTTCGGTGGCTAGCTTGGTTGGTTGGCTAACACCACACTATGAAGGTTGTTTATTTGAATCGGTAAATTTGATTAGCTTAATCGGCTTATCTAAATCCGATTGCTTTTTCCATAGCGGCCAGAGTTTCATTGGCTACTTGATTGGCTTTCTTAGCACCATCTGCTAAGATGTCATCTAATTCAGATGAAGCCATCAATTTTGCGTGACGTTCTTGCATTGGTTCAAGGACAGAAATCACGACATCCGCTAAGTCTTGTTTGAATTTACCGTAACCAGCACCTTGGTACTCAGCGACGATGTCATCAATTGGACGGTTGGCGAATGAAGAATAAATCGTTAGCAAGTTAGATACGCCGGCTTTGTTTTCTTTATCGTAAGAAATTTCACCAGAAGAATCTGTCATTGCAGATTTAATTTTCTTCGTAATTGTTTTTGGATCATCTAATAACGAAACGAATGACTTTTTGTTTTCGTCTGATTTACTCATTTTCTTCGTCGGTTCTTGCAAGCTCATAATACGGCCACCCTCTTTAGGTGCGTAGAATTCAGGCATTGTTAGAATTGGGCTTTCTTTCTTACCGGTATAACGGTTGTTGAAGCGTTCTACGAAGTTTCTTGTTAACTCAAGATGTTGTTTTTGATCATCCCCGACAGGTACTAAATCTGTTTGGTATAAAATAATGTCTGCTACCATTAATGGTGGATAAGTTAATAGACCTGCAGAAACAGATGTTTGTTTAGCTGATTTATCTTTGAATTGTGTCATACGCTCTAGTTCACCTAAGGCCGTATTACATTGAACAATCCAAGCAGCTTGTGCATGGGCCGGTACTTGGCTTTGAATAAAGATCGTTGCTTTTTCTGGGTCAATCCCTAAAGCAATATATAAGGCAGCTAGTGAACGAGTGTTTTTACGTAACGCCTCAGGATCTTGCGCTACTGTAATGGCATGTTGGTTTACGACACAGTAATACGCTTCAAAGTCATTTTGTAATTCGATAAATTGCTTCATAGCACCAACATAATTACCGATTGTTGGCGTTCCACTTGGTTGTACACCAGAAAAAATACGTTTTGTCATCTAAATATCCCCTCACTTAAATTCTACTCTAGTATAGCATATTTTTACTGTCTTGTTAGTACCCGCCTTGTTCTAATGACTAGATGATACTGCTATAATAACTTATTTTTGATACGTCAAAATTGGTTAAAAAACCCATAGAAAATTCACAAACTATGTGGTATACTATATATATGTTAGTTAAGAATGGTTTTTCATACAAAGGAGAGATACACATGGTAAAATTATACATATCACCAAGTTGTACTTCATGTCGCAAAGCTCGAGCATGGTTAGAAGAACATGAAATTCCTTACACCGAAAGAAACATCTTTTCAGAACCATTAACAGAAGATGAAATCAAAGCCATCCTACGCATGACAGAGGAAGGTACTGAAGAAATCATTTCAACTCGGTCAAAAGCATTCCAAGAATTAAATGTTGATCTTGATGAAATTCCGTTGAACGATTTATTTGAATTAATCCAAAATAATCCTGGTTTGTTACGACGCCCTATTATTTTAGATGATAAACGTTTACAAGTTGGTTATAACGAAGATGAAATTCGTCGTTTCTTACCAAGAAGCGTTCGTAAACTTGAATTACAACAAGCGTTAGCCTCTTACGAAGAACAAGAAGCACACGCAAATTAAATTTAAAAACAAGATAATATGATGGAAAGAGTGCACATTTCTGTACTCTTTTTATTTTCTCAAACTAAATTACTTTAACTTTCGCATCAATTAGTTTACACTACTTATTAATAGATTGGGGTGATTACGATGGAAATGGAGTATATTAACGAAAATACTATCCGCGTGTTTATAGATACTGATGATTTAATTGAGCGAGGCATCTCGTTTATGGATATCATGAGCAATCAAAACGAAGTTGAGCATTTTTTCATGAGTATCCTTGAAGAGGTCGATGTGTCACAGAAATTCCAACACACTGAAGCGATCACTTTCCAAGTAATGCCAAAAAGAAACGGTATCGATTTGTATATCAGTAAAGGTTTTGGCGATGATAATGAAGAAGATAGTGCTTTCCAACAATTAATGGAAACAATCGGCGAGCTTGAAGATGAAGATAAAGAAAAAGCAAACGAACGCCAAAACGTCTTAGATGACCACGCTACACAAGAGGCAGATAAGAAGAAAAAAGCAGCGAGTGCTGAAACAGAGGACCCTCGTGTTCCTAGAGAAATCACTTTAGTCTTCCGGATTTTTGAAGATTTCCTAGCTTTTGCGCGTGACTTTAAGGATGAATTTGCGCAAGTAGACTTATACGTTTATAACGAATCTTACTTTGCTTTGATTAAATTTGAAGCAAACGAATTAACGGATGATGAAATTGAAGATTTAATTTCATTCGCCCAAGAATACGCTGAATTATCCGCATTGAATGCTGGATTAATCCGTGAACGCGGAACTGAAATTGCCAGAGGCAACGCGAGTGTCCAAATTCGCCGCGCATTTGGCTAAGACAAACCATAGTATTCATAAACCAGTTAACCAAATCGGTTGGCTGGTTTTTTTGTGGCATAATTTACCTTCAATCAAAAAAAGACAAGGATCTATTTGAATCCTCGCCCCTTCTTACTTATGTAATATTCTATCTTTATAATGAAGCTAGGTCAGCTAATTCTTCAGCTGTGACGTTACCAAAGTAGTTTTTAAGGTTAATGCTTTTAAAAACATCGATTAAATTTTCACGGCTATATTCTTGACCAATCAAAGCATTTTCAACGTCAGTAATTTCCCCTAAACCAAAGAAGTCACCGTAGATTTTACATGCATTAATTTTACCTTTTGAAATATTAAATTGGAATTCGATTTGGCCAGCAGACGTTCTTTCATCTCTGATGATTTCAAAGTCCGGGTTTGCTCCATAGTTCCAGTCATCATTATTGGTATATTGTTGACGGAAGTTTTCAATCCATGTCCAGTCATCGTCAGTTAAGACATATTCTTGAATGTCTTCAAGATTTTCAACATCGAATATATTACGTAATAAAGCTGATCTAAAGTCGAATAGGGTCATATTTTGAGAGGTAGCATCCATATGTGGTTTGATATTGGTTACGCGAGAACGGATTGATTTAACCCCTTTTGCCTTTAATTTAGCCGCTTTAGGTTTCAATACTTTCGTTGTTTCGTCAATATCAACATCAAACATCAAAGTGCCATGTGCTGTCATACGGCCATTTTTAGAATACATGGCATTACCAGAGAATTTTTGGTCACCGATCACAAGGTCATTACGACCTCTAAGTTCAGCGCCTTCAACACCCATCTTGCCAAGAGATTCAATGATAGGCTCGGTGAATTTCTTAAAGTCCCTAAAAGAGTTGCCGTCATCATTAGTGATGAAACAGAAGCAAATGTTCCCTAAATCGTGGTACACCGCCCCTCCACCAGAAAAACGACGGACAACGTGGACATTGTGTTCTTTCACATAAGACTCATTAATCTCAACATGGGTATTTTGATTCTTACCAATAATAATCGAAGGTTCATTGATATAGAAAAGCAAGATGGGTTCATCTAACTTCTTCTCGTTCAATAGAAAATATTCAATCGCCAAGTTAACAGTTGGGTCAAAAATCTCTTCACCGTTACGTTCATTTTTTACATAATACATAACTTACTACCTCTCTATCCTAGACTATATTTTGATATGTTATAGCCACTATTTTAGTCTAAAATTGGGATAAATCAAATTCATAAGTGTAGCGCGGACTACCTGATGGCATATAAAGTAAACCTGTTCTAACAAAACCGTTGCGTTTCAAGGTTTTCTGCATCATGACATTGTCTGGATGGGTATCAATTCGTAATGAGGTAATGTTATTGACTATCCCCATTTTTTTGATATCTAAAAACATTTGTGAAGTGACTTTACGACCACGTAAATGTTTGGAAACCATGACCCGGTGAATCGACAAATAAGGGCCCTTTACAGTCCATTCGCCTTCAGCAAGGTTCTCGTATGGTTCATCGTAAGTATCCAAGACACAGAAGCCTGCAATTCCTGTGGTATCGCGTTGCTCCCAGACAAAGCCTTGGTCATGCATAATCGCATCTAATAGATCTTCGTTGGATATTGTACCGTTTTGCCATTGATCTATATTATTCATTGCAAGTAAAGCAATCGCATCTTCAAGCATCCCAGTTAATTGCGCCATATCGCTCTCAACTGATTCGCGAAGCGCTAGTCCCATATTAATATGACTCATTCATGTCTTCTCCTAAGTTCACTTTTTACTTTGAATAAATTCAACTTATTTTATCAGATTGAATCTTTAAATCATAGATAGAATATCACCAAAAATAGATAATGAAATAAATTTAATTTTGCTATAATTGCTATAAAAAAAAGCACAGGCGCCACCAATAATTGGCTTCTTCCTGTGCTTACTTTATCGTTATAAAACTATATTTGCAGATTATTCAGCTGGTTCGCTTTGGTTTACAACATCTTCAAAGTCAGCTGCGATGTCATCGTTGTCTGTCCAAGCTGGTTGGTCAGCTCCTGATGTTACTTCGTCAATTTTAGCTGTAGTTTCGTCAGACTGGTAAGCTTCCACAATTGTTTGGATGTCTTCATTTTCCGCATCTTCTGATTTTACAACAACAGCATTTTTGTATTGTGCACCTAATGAACCTAAGTCATCAGTATCTAAGAAAATTGAATCTTCTTCAGGTACTAAACCTGCATCGACTGCGTAGTTTGTGTTAGCAACTACTAAGTCAGCATCAGCAAGTGAACGGGGTACCTGAGCTGCGTCAACTTCAGTAATTTCAATGTTTTTAGGATTATCAGTGATGTCTTCAACACTTGGTGTAATACCAGCAGCATCGTCAACTTCAATTACGCCTGCTAATTCTAATAATAATAAGGCACGTCCCGCGTTAGTCACGTCGTTGGGAATAACAACTGTACTACCGTCAGCTAAATCATCGATCCTTTCTAATGATTCTGAGTAAGCACCCATTGGAGAGATATAAGTATAACCAACTGGTTGTAAGTCAGCATTGTTTGATGCCACAAATTCAGCTAAGTAAGCTAAATGTTGGAAGGCATTTAAATCTAATGAACCATCTACTAAAGCAGTGTTTGGTGTTACGTAGTCAGTAAAGGTTTCAACATTTAAGGTGATGCCTTCATCTGCTACACGTTCAGCAACGTCTTCCCATACTAAACGTTCAGTATCACCAACGACACCAACAGTGTATTCAGCTTGTTCTTCAGTTGCAGATTCAGATGCATCTGATGCACCTTCGTTACCAGTTGTACCACAAGCAGCTAAAGCAATAATTGAAGCAAAGATTGTTGCTGATAATTTAAATTTGTTATTCATCATAATTCTCCTCCAAAATTTGATTAGTGACAGATTTTTAGTGCTCTACTTTTTTCACCAAGCGATCAGCGATAGCTTGAGAGATAAAGACAATAATTAAGATAATGATTGTAGAAATAATCGTTACATCTGTTTGGAATCTGTTATATCCACGTGTGATAGCCAAGTTACCAAGACCACCACCACCGATAGTTCCGGCCATAGCTGTTAATCCGATTACATTGATGATTGACAATGCAGATACACGGATAATACCTGGTAAGGCTTCTTTTAAGTAAACTCTGAAGACAATATCTCCAGTAGACAAACCCATTGCTTGTGCCGCTTCGATAACACCGGGGTTTACCTCAACCAAGGCATTTTGAATCTGACGGGCATAGAATGGCACAGTTGCTACGACTAATGGCACGATTGCTGCAGTTGTACCAATTGAAGTACCAGCAATTAATCTTGTGATATTCACTAGTAAGGCAATCATAATAACGAATGGGATAGACCGGAAAATATTCACAAACTTGTCTAAGACACCGTAAACGGCTGCGTTGGCTTTTAATCCTTTAGGTTGGGTTAAGACTAACCAAACACCTAGTCCAAGACCAAGAACAAATCCAAGTCCTGCAGTCCAAAGTGTCATATAAAGTGTTTCAATTGTTGCTTCTAGAAATTCATCAGGAATGCTTGCTGCATTTGGTAAGATACTTTCGATAAAATTCATTATGCATCAACCTCCTCTTGAATATAGTGGTCGCCTTCGATTTTGTATTCTTCTAAAGTGATACCTTCGTAAATAATAAAGTCAATGGCTTCTTGTACTTTTGCATCTTCACCACTTAGGCTTAGTAGCAAGGTGCCCACTGGAATATTTTGTAAAATTTCAATATTACCGAATAAGATATTGGCTTTCACTTGGAATTGCTCTGTTAATTTAGAAATTAATGGGTCCCCAGTTGAAGCACCTGAGAAAGTCACGCGGATTACGCGGTCAGCTGGGTGAATATTCAATAATTCTGGTTTGCTTAAAACTTCTTGAATACCCTTTTCTATTGGTGACGCAGACTCGATAAAGTCTTTGGTCAATTTTTGTTGTGGGTTTCTGAAGATATTGAAAATAGTATCTTGTTCAACAACCACACCATGTTCCATTACCGCCACACGGTTACAAATTTCTTTGATAACGTGCATTTCATGGGTAATGATGACGATTGTTAAGTTTAAGCGTTCATTCAACTCTTTCAACAGTTCAAGGATTGAAGATGTTGTTTTAGGGTCTAAGGCAGAAGTCGCCTCGTCACATAATAAAACATCTGGGTCGTTAGCCAAGGCTCTCGCAATCGCTACACGTTGTTTCTGTCCGCCAGATAGTTGGCTTGGGTAAGCATCTTTACGGTCAGCTAATCCAACTAATTCTAACAACTCATGTACTTTCTGTTTTTTCTCTTCCTTAGATAATTTAGAATCCTTCAATGGGAAAAGGACATTGCCCTCAACCGTTCTCGCATTCATTAAATTAAAGTGTTGGAAGATCATCCCAATTTTCTTACGAGAAGCACGTAGTTCTGCTTCTGATAAGGCATTGATTTCTTTATCATTTACAATTACTTGCCCAGAAGTTACTGGTTGCAAGCGGTTGATGGTACGAACCAGTGTGGATTTACCCGCACCAGAGTAACCAATCACGCCAAATATTTCGCCCTCATCGATTGAAATATTGACATCTTTTACTGCATCAACGGTACCATTTGGTGTATCAAATTTTACCGCGACGTCTTTTAAGTCGATAATTGACATCTGCTTCACCTCTATATTAACTTATATATTTTTCCTTTTGACGCTATCGCTTCATTCTATCATAAGATGACTTACTTTAGCTTAATCTTGATTGAATCCACCATTAGGCAATAGCATTTTCTATCATCCTCTAATATTCATGATTCATTTTTTGGAAAAATGGACCACGGCTATTCTTAACACATATTTTACCAAGCGTTAGATGTTTTGGATAATACGAGTATTTCATAACCCTTGATAGCCTAAATAGAACACTAAAACGTTTTGAGCTCATAAACAAAAAAAAGCCCAGTAGACACTCGCTAAAAGCTGGTGCTACGTGGACTTTAATTGAATTATTTGTTTAAAGCTGCTTTCGCTTGTTCACAGATAGCTGCGAATGCGTCTGCATCGTTAACTGCTAATTCAGCTAACATTTTACGGTTCATGTCGATGTTAGCAACTTTTAAGCCATTGATTAATGTGCTGTAGCTCATTCCATTCATACGAGCAGCTGCATTAATACGTGTAATCCATAAACGACGGAAGTCACGTTTCTTTTGACGACGGTCACGGTATGCGTAAGTGTAAGATTTCATTACAGCTTGTTTAGCTGTTTTGTATAATTTAGACTTCGCACCAAAGTAACCTTTTGATAACTTAAGATATTTTTTACGACGACGACGTGTTACTGTTCCACCTTTAACTCGAGCCATTTAATTTCCTCCTTTTGGTACTGTTCAGTCCATGACTGAACGCTTAGATAATCTTATTTGTAAGTGTCCATCATTTGTGAGATACGTTTAATATCTGTTGAATGAACTGTAGTCGCTTGTTTATGTTGACGACGTTGTTTTTTAGTTTTACCGTGGAAACGGTGAGAACGTTCTGAATGACTACGTTTTAGTTTACCTGAAGCAGTCTTTTTGAAACGTTTAACTGAAGCGCGGTGAGTTTTTTGTTTTGGCATGTTTTTTCCTCCTAAAAGTGTTCAATTATTTGTCAGCAGTTGGTGCCATTTGAAGGGACATTGAACGTCCTTCCATTTTTGGTCTTTGTTCAACTTCTGCAACATCTTTAAGCTCTTCTGCAAAGCGTTCTAGCACTTCGCGACCGATTTCTTTATGCGTAATAGCACGTCCACGGAAACGAATTGAAGCTTTCACTTTGTCACCTTTTTCAAGGAACTTACGAGCTTGACGCAATTTTGTCTCGAAATCATTTTTTTCGATCGTAGGAGATAAACGTACCTCCTTCAGACTGACTTGTTTTTGATTTTGACGTTGTTCCCGCTCTTTCCGTTGTTGCTCATAACGGTATTTACCGTAATCCATGATGCGGGCAACTGGCGGTTTTGCGTTTGGTGATACTAGTACTAAGTCAAGTTCAACTTGTTCAGCTTTACTTAAAGCCTCGTCTTTACTTAACACACCTAATTGTTCACCTTCAGAATCAATTACACGAAGTTCACGTGCACGGATATTTTCATTTACGAACATATCTTTTGCGATAGTAATACACCTCCATTGATGCTGTATAAAAAGAAATTTTTCTGCAAGATTGCATATATCTGTATGAAAGAGAAATTTCACATAGAAAAAAACGACGGATAGCACAATCACTACCCGTCGTATTAAGCACACAGATCGAGTCTGTGTGAACTGAATATCTATCAACCCGAGGACGTAACTTGTCAACTCAGGTGAGAAACGGGTGTTTCTGCTTCTTTTCTCAACCTCAATATCATAACACCCTGTAATCTCTTTGTCAATCAATTATTTTAAATTTTATACTTTAGTCAGCTCGCGAATCGGTCGACCTTTTTCATCGTAGATAAAGTCCTTGACCCGCTGGCCGTCCCCCATTGCAACAAGTAGTAGGTCACGATAAGGTTCTGCTAATTCTTCAAATAGGAAGCTTTCCTCATCCAATTGTGCCAGTTTACGTTTACTGTCAATCTCACCAGGACTTCTCAACTTACATTTAGTCGATGGTAACTTGTCCAAATGCCGTTTCTCAATACGATAGTAGTAATTGTCATCACCATATGTAATTTCTAGGGCACCTGAATTGGTCCGTCGTTTATTCACATCGGTATACTTTTCTTGATGAAGTGTCCACCAACTTTGAATCCCCTCAAAGGCCGCTTCTTCGCTAGCGTATGATCCATGTTCCTTTCGAACACCATCGCGCCGATTTTCCCAGTAGTTTGTGTAAACTTCCACCATGTACATCACTCCTATTCTCTTGATACCCCTATCATATAGGAAATGATCTAGTAATGTAAACGTTCTCTATAAATATACACACTTTCTTTCGGATTTCTTAATCTGGAATGATCCAGTAAGTTTCATCTGAATTATTATTGATTTCTTCTATTTGCGATTGAAAATCGTCCGAATGATAGATATCCACGACTGCTTGCACCCACTCTTCTTCCGCTGTTTCAGGATTGGAAACTACAGCTTGCAGTAACAAGTCTTCCCGCACATCCTCCGCTAATAACATAGTTGAGAAGTCAACGCCCGCGTCATACGCGATTGAGCCTGGAATAATGGCGTAGGCTAAATCTTCCAAGGTTCTTGGGATTGACGCTGATTGCATTGGTACAATTTCAATGCCCGCCGTATTTTCTGAGATGTCATCAACCGTTAAACTCTCGAAGTTGGCATCCTCATTTAATTTGATCCAGCCCGCTTTCTGCAAAACGAGTAAAGCTCTCGTATAATTTGATGGGTCATCCGGGATACCCACACGGTCCCCGTTTGAGACAGCAACCAAATCATCCTTTGTACCTGGGAACAAACCTGTTGGCACAGTCGGTACCGGCGTCACAGCCGTTAGTTCTGCACCCGCTTCTTCATTGAAGTTGGCTAAATACAAGGAATGTTGGTCAACATTTAAGTCTGCTGACCCTTCTTGTAGGGCAACATCCGCTGACCGCAAGTCTGTAAACTCAATTTCTTCTACTGTATAGCCTTCTTCTTCTAACTTAGGGGCCACTTGGTCTAGAAATAACTCACTATAAGGACCAGGTGACGTCGCGACTCGAATAGTAGTTTCCTCACTACTATCACTGGAACACGCTGCAAGCACCGTTGCCGATAAACCCAATAACCCCAACTTCACAAAATGCTTCATAATAACCTTCCCCCATATCAAATTATTTTTCTTTTCACAACTTCATTATAGTCAAGGATTCAAGATATTGATAATACCTTACTTTAATCATGAGTAATCGTTTATAACGAACCCAACTATTATAATTGGATTAAATTTGCTATAATTTGGACACACTAAGAAATCCTAGTGAAACTTGCAAAGTGAAGGAGTTTTTTCATGGTCATACGCTGTCAATTTGCCAATACCCCAAACATGATTGCTTATCATGACGAGGAATGGGGTCAAGATAAACCCTCTAGTCAGGAAGTCTTTGAGGCCCTGTGCTTAGAATCCATGCAAGCCGGTTTATCCTGGGCTATAATCCTGAAAAAGCGGCCAGCACTGAGATCAGCTTTTGCTGATTTTGACATGGAGGCCTTGGCCAAGTTTGATGAAACTGATGTTCACCGGCTTATGCTTGATGAAGGGATCATTCGTCACCACCAAAAAATCCAAGCTATGATAAACAACGCCCAGTGTGCGCTAGCAATCGAGGAGGATACTCATTTTCCAAGTTTTAGAGATTTCATCTACCAAACAGCATATCAATTGGTGGCCGAATTTAGCGGAAATGAAGACGAAATCAATAAAGCGCTGATGAAATTACTAAAGAAACGCGGGTTTAAATTTGTCGGTCCAACTACAATCGAATCATTTTTGGAGACGATTGGTGTCTATAACCATCACGAACCACAGTGCGCCTTCATATAAAAATTGCATTTACTTAATTATGACTTAGATTTTACATGAAATTATTACGCTTACTTTATAATATGTTATAAGTTAGTGATAAAATCAATTTATTTATAAACATGCGAGGAGATTTTTATGCCATTAAATATCAACCAACAAAAATGGGACCCCTTTGTTGTCCAACGTCTGAATACAGTGATTCGTGAATCAGCTTCAGAAGCAAGTGTAAGTAAGCAAGATACTGAATACGCTGTGTTTGATTTTGACAACACTACAATCATGCATGATATTGAAGACCATCTGATGATGTACATGATTGATCACTTGGCCTACAAGATGACCCCAGATGAATTCTATGATGTCTTAACTACTGGCCCGATGAATTTCAACCAACCTATTTTCCCGAATTCACAAAATATGGCAACTTATATTGATTTAGCGGACGACATCATCGCCCAATACCAAGTCTTATATACCGACTATATTGCCTTAGATGAGAGCGAACGCTTGCCACTAGAACAGGTGAAGGAATTGACCCAATTCAACGAATTTTCGGCAAAATTACGTTTATTCTACCAATTAGCAGGTAGTGAATTCCAAAGAACACCTGGCGAAAATTCACCGATTTACTGGTTCAAAGGCTATACTGTTGAAGAATTCAAAACCTTATCTGTAGCTGTATTCCAGGACGCCTTGGCTAAACCAATCGCCCTACGCCGACTATTTTCTAGCCCACATATTAAGAGCAAGGTCGGAAAAGTAGAAGCTTCTTTTGAACAAGGGATTCGTATCCCAGATGAAATCCTACATTTATGGCAAGCGCTTAAAGACAACAACATCACCATCTATGTCATTACCGCTAGTCCAATTGACTTGGTTCGTTCAGTGGTAACTAAAGCACCTTTCAACTTAGACGCAAGCCAAGTTTTCGGCCAGTGCTACGACGTGGATGAAAATGGCATTATGGATTCACGTCTAGAAGAAGGCACCTTTATCACTAAGGGCTTGGGAAAAGTAGAAGTGATTAAAAACTTCATGGTAGCTGATCACGGCAAGCAACCAGCTATGGTATTTGGCGACTCTATGGGTGACTACCCAATGATGACACAATTACCTTTCGTGAAGTTAGCGGTATTATTCAACCGTTATTCTAGTGACCAAACCCAACAATTAATCGTTAAAGGGATCAACATTTACCGTCAAGACGACGCCAAATTGGTAATCCAAGGACGCGATGAAAATAAAGGAACCTTACGCCCAAGTATGGCAACCATTCCATTAGGTCACTTAGAGCCCGTATTACAAGCCGGGGAATTATATTTATAGAAATAGCAGTGAGATTGGGTGAAAATTCAATCTCGCTTTTTATTTGTGCATAGTAAAAAAGAGGCTGGGACAAAAGATGACAATCATAGATTTTTCGTCCTTACAGTGTACGTTCCTTGTGAGCCGTGGGACCATTGAAAGCCAAGGTCTCGATTTCATCCTCTTTCACGGCAAGGAACTACTCTTTCAGTCCTTTACCCTGTTCCCATGATATATTTCAATCAAAATTTGTAAGAATTTTTTCTGAGTAAAAGGCGTATACAACTCTTATTAAGAATTGTATACGCCTTTTTAGAGTCATTTTGTATCAGCCTCTTTTAATTTCAATCACTATTTGCTGAATGTCTGAATACAGTAACTGCCTACCATTTCTTCTTGTAATCTGGTTGATAGGCAATAATTTTGTCTAATAAGGTCTGTGGATCTGCATCAATAATAACCATATCCCGGTACTGTTGGTGCAAGAACCCTTCAGCCACGGCATGATCCAAGTAGGTCAATAGCGGTTGATAATAATTATTTACATTCAATAAGGCAATCGGATGATCTAAATAACCCACCTGTGCCCATGTATATACCTCAAACCATTCTTCCATGGTACCAGGTCCACCTGGCAAAGCAATAAAATCATCCTGCCGCTTATTATGCGCAATCTCCTCAAAATAAGGCGCCGCCAAATCCTGTAACGCTTTATGCAACTCATTGTAGCCATCGATAAATGCTGACTGCTTAGCCGTTCCCTCTGCCATAAAACCCACTCCTCATCTCAATTCTTATATTAATTATCTATTATAAAATATACAATTACAAGTTTCATCCTATGAAAGGCACAACCCTCGTGAAGATAACGGTTCTATAATAAATAGTGTTGGTGAGAATTCATATTGAATCTCATTGACACTATTTTTGTGTACGCAAAAAGGACATGATATCCTTAATGCGTGTAAACCACTACGAATACAGAAAGAAGGGAAAATCATGTCCCATACATCTATTATAAAACAACTTTGCGGTATTTACGACAATAATATTGATATTACAATACCAAAATCTATGCATCTGTTGCCACTTGAAAAGTATCATGAAATAAATCATTTCGTTTTACATGGGGTTCTTACGTACAAGCCTAAGGCTTGTATGCACTGTGGTGTAAAGAATACTGGTAATCGAGATATCATCAAACATGGCTTTAAACCAGCTATCATTCGATTACCGAACACAGCTACTAATCCTGTTTTACTTAAATTACAGAAGCAACGCTTTTATTGTAAACATTGTGCACAAACTTTTATCGCTGAAACACCATTAGTTGAAAAATTTTGCTGTATTTCTAAAACCATTAAAAGTCAAATTAGCTCCGAATTGGTTGAAACGCAATCTATGCGGTTAATCGCTAAACGTTATCATGTCTCTTCTCCAACAGTGGCCAGAACTTTAATGAAAGCAAGTATGGGACTATCACCTAAGGGAAATTATCTCCCGAATCACCTCGGTGTAGATGAGTTTAAATCGACTAATCGTGTAGCCAATGCGATGAGTGCTGTCCTTGTGGACACGCATAATAGAAGGCTAATTGATATTGTCGTTGATAGAAAACAAGCGTCGCTCATCGATTACTTTTCTTCTTTTACCTGGACTGCTCGAAGCAGCGTGAAGACAGTTTCGATTGATTTATATACACCTTATCTAGAGGTCATCCGCACATGTTTCCCTAATGCGAAGATTGTCGTTGATCGATTCCATATAGTAAAGCTGTTGAATGAAACAATCAATTCTATTCGTATTAAAGTGATGAATGCTATCAAAACAAGCCGTCCATCGGACTACAATAAACTCAAAAAACAATGGAAATTGTTGTTAAAGAACGCTGAAGATTTAAATTTCACGGATACACATTATGTTCGTCAATTTGGTGAAGCGATATCAGAACAACGTATTGTTGATTATCTTTTGAGTATCTCACACGAACTTTTAGTTACTTATACCCTGATGAATGAACTAAAATATGCCATTTCAACTCATGATATCAATATTTTCAATGAAATCCTACGTGGGACTAAGAACCAAACTTTGCCAAGTCGTACGAGAAGAACTATCAGAACATTAGCCAAATTCTTGCCTTATATACATAACGCTTTAAAATATACTGTATCAAATGGTCCTACCGAAGGTATTAATAATAAAATTAAATTAATTAAACGAACAGGTTTTGGATATTCGAACTTCCATCATTTACGTGCAAGAATTTTAGTCCAATTCAAATTAAATTACAAACCATCCAATCCTAAACCTTATACATTTGATGGGATGGCAAGCTAACCCAGGGATAGTGGTATATTTTTGAATAAAGAGGACTGAAAGTGTACGTCCTTAGCCGTGAACAAGCATGAAATCGAGACTAAGGCTCGATTTCAAAGCAGAGAGACCTTGGCTCTCGCTGGTGCCACGGCTTTTAAGGAACGTACACTGAAGGACAAAACACCATTTGTTAGAAATGTTATCCCATTGGTCACTTCCCTTGCCTAAAGGCAAGAAAAAAGCCAAACACATCACAGCGTGCATGGCATTTAACTTTATTGATTTCTTAATTATTATTAAAAACTAAAAAACGTATTCGTGTGCTTTAAAATTATTTACCAACACTATTTGTAAAAGAACCAAGATAACATATAGTCTTATAAACGCAGTGCATCAACCTAAACGAATCCAGCCTCCTAACACGTCAACCACTAGCCCACACACAAAAAAACATGATACCCCTCACCCTGCATACCTGAACGCACACAGCAAAGAGAAGAATATCATGTTTAAAGGATTGTGATTGTAGAAAAAACAAAAATTAACATTTATTTTGATAGGCAACCGGTCGAAGGATTGCCCACGCAACTAACGGTTTTTTATATTACTAATTTATATAAGCTAATCGCCAACGCCATTAGCATAAAGACTACCCTATTGCTCTTTAGGATATTTGTCTTGTTCTTCAGTCAATGAAATTAAAGAAGGCTTGCTTCGTTTTAATCCATCAACGATTTCTTTGGCATCTTCAGAATATTGTATCATGCGGTAGAAAGGGTCATGATAAAACAAGAATTTATAACCATTTGGTAAAGCCTCTGCCATCAAACGTTCTTTGGCAGCAATGGAGTCCATTGGATAGTCATCGACAGCACCAACCCATAAAGGATTGGTATGCACAGATGAAATCAAAATATCCCCCATATGTAAGGCTGTTTCCCCAGCTTGTTCAAAACGCACAATTGCATGGCCGTTAGAGTGACCACCTGTGTGTTCCATGGTAATGCCGGGTGCTACTTCTAGCACTTCTTTGAAGGTCTCAACCTGGTCTTGGATAGGGTCCCAGTTTTCCTTCAAATAGGTATTTCGTGTTCGACGGTTGGGGTGACGCACTTCATCCCACTCGACTTCACTCATGTAAATTGTTGCATTTGGGTAACGTGAAACCAAGCCATTTTCCCCATAATAGGTTAACCCATTGGCATGGTCGTTGTGCATGTGTGTCATCATTACGACATCAATATCATCGTAAGTCAAACCAAGTTCCGCTAAGTCGTTACCAATTGTCGCTGCTTCAAGCACGCCAATATTACGAATGGCCTTATACGTTAACTTATCCACATCCATACTTGCGTCAATCAAATAATTCTTGCCCCGATATTGAATCAAAATGGGATCAGAAACAGAGGGTATTTGATTATTGTCATTATAAGGATAGAAACGACCCCAAACAGCACGAGGTACCGGACCAAAAAGCGTACCACCATCGGTCGCTAAGAAGGTTCCGTTTAACCAAGTAAAGGTCATTTCGTGAAATTTGTATTGATCTAACATCAACGATGTCCTCCTTAAACAAAATACCGGCCTTTTGTGGAAGCATGGAGCGCTAGGACGGTACTTGTTATATCTTATTCAGAAATGTAGTTCATTTCGATTGCTTGTTGACGTAATTCATCACGGAAATCAGGATGAGCAATCGCAATTAGTGCTTCTACACGTTCACGAATGGTTTTATTTTTCAAGTTCGCAATACCATATTCAGTAACCACCATGTTGATGTCATTTTTACTTGTTGTTGCAGGGGCACCACTGAATAATTTAGGTACGATTGTTGATACTTTACCTTTAGCAGCAGTTGAATATAGCGCAATAAAGCCGCGACCATTCTTCGTTAAGTTAATACCTTTTGTAAAGTCAGCTTGACCACCTGTTGAAGAGTAGTAAGTATTCATGACACGTTCTGAAGAAACTTGACCAAGAAGATCCACTTCAATACCAGAGTTAATCGATACGAAGTTTTCATTTTCAGCAATGTATTTTTGACCATTTGAAATGCTTGAAGGTACCATCAAAATATCTTTATTGTGGTCCATGAAGTCATACATTTCTTTTGTTCCTAACGCAAAGGTTGAAATTGACGTACCAACAAAGTTTTGTTTATGTTCGTTTGTTAATACACCTTTTTCATGTAGCAATTGCGCTTTAGAAGTAAACATTTCACTGTGTAAACCTAAGTTTTTCTTGTTGACTAGGTTGTTCATTACAGCGTTAGGCATTGCACCAATACCAACTTGGATAGTATCGCCATCTTCAATCAATTCAGAGATGTAATCCCCAATTTTTTGGTCTTTTTCATTGATTTCAGATTCTGGTAATACAGGAATTTGTTCATTATTTTCTACTAATGCATCTACTTGGCTGATATGGATTGTATTTTCGATACCATAAGTATAAGGCATTGTTTCATTTACTTCTAAGATGATTTTTTTCGTATATTTAATTTGTGGTCCAAAATATGAGTTCCCAACACCTAATGAGAAGTTTCCTTCTTCATCCATTGGTGAAACAGTTGCCACTAAAACTGGTTCTGGTTCACGTGCATGTAAGATGTTTGGAATTTCTGAAAAGTGGTTAGGAATTAATTCAGTTTTACCATTATTGAAAGCTTTACGGTCATTACCTGATAAGAAGAATGACAGTTGTGTTAATTTTTCTTTTGGTAAATCTAACACACGGTGCATTGTTAACATAGTGTATAAACGGTTACCGTCTAAGTTTTCATGTTTTTCTAAAGCTTCGTGTAATGCTGAAGGTTCACCTGCACCCAATGGATAAACGATTGCTTCACCTGGCGCAATAACTTTAATTGCTTCTTCAGGCGTTGTTAATTTTTCTTGATATAATTTTTGAAATTCAGTTTGTGCCATATCTCGTCCTCTTTCTTCAAATTCAATCTATTCTTTGGTAAATTGCGCTTTTTCTTTATTAATGAAGGCTTGCATACCAGCTTTTTGGTCTTTCGTTGCAAATAACAGACCGAAACTTTGTGCTTCAAACGCTAATCCTTGATCCAAAGTCATATCGAAGCCTTTGTCGATTGCTACCTTAGCACTTTCTACTGCAAGCGGTGCATTCTTGTTGATCTTTTCAGCCATCGCATAGGCAGTATCTAGTAATGCATCTGCTTCAACGACTTGATTGAATAAACCAATGCGTAACCCTTCCGCAGCGTCAATATTGTTCGCTGTGAAAATAAGCTCCTTCGCTTTGCCAAGTCCTACTAAACGGCTTAGACGTTGTGTCCCACCAAATCCAGGAATAATCCCTAGACCAACTTCTGGTTGACCAACTTTTGCATTAGTAGAGGCAATACGGATATCAGCAGACAAAGCTAACTCAAGTCCCCCACCCAAGGCATAACCATTAACTGCAGCAATAACTGGTTGACGTAATGTAGCGATTTTCGCAAATGCACGGTTACCTAATTCAGAGAAGGTGTGCCCTTTTAAAGCATTCTTTTCTGCCATTTCTTTGATATCAGCACCGGCTACAAAAGCTTTCTCACCCGCACCAGTAATGACTAATACTTGAATATCTTGGTTAGCTCCGATTTCTTTTGTAATCGCTTCCAATTCAGATAAAACTTCAGCGTTTAAGGCGTTTAAAGATTTGGGACGGTTGATCGTCAACGTCCCAATCTTGTTCGCCACTTCAAGTTGCAAAGTGTTGTATTCTGTCATGATTTCCTCCTGACGGCCTACTCGTAAGAGAAGAAGCCTTGTCCAGTTTTGCGGCCTAATTGGCCTGCTTCAACGTATTTCACTAATAATGGTGCTGGACGATATTTAGGATCTTTGTAGCCATCATATAAAGTATTCATGATTGCTAGTACAGTATCTAAACCGATTAAGTCACCTAAAGCCAATGGTCCCATTGGATGACTAGCACCTAATTTCATTGCTGTATCAATTTCTTCAGCAGATGCAACGCCAGAATCTAAGATAAAGATTGCTTCGTTAATCATTGGAATTAACACACGGTTTACAACGAAACCTGGAGAATCTTTTACTTCTACTGCTTCTTTACCTAATGCTTCGCTTACTTGTTTCATCGCTTCTACAGTTGTCAATGAAGTCTTGATACCAATATTTAATTCAATCAATTTCATTGCTGGTACTGGGTTGAAGAAATGTAAACCAATCACTTTATCAGGACGTTTTGTAACAGCTCCGATTTTAGTGACAGATAATGAAGATGTATTTGTCGCTAAGATTGTATCTTCCTTAGCAATTTCATCTAATTGACGGAAGATATCTAATTTGATTTTTTCATTTTCAGTTGCTGCTTCAATGATTAAATCCACATCTTTAGCATCGTCATATGAAGTAGAAGTAGTAATCTTAGCTAGAATTGCATCTACTTCTTCTTGGCTCATTTTTCCTTTTTCAACACGGCGTGCAAGACCTTTTTCGATTTTTGCTAAACCGCGATCTACAAATTCTTGTTTAATATCGTTTAATACAACTGTATAACCAGCTTGTGCAAAGACTTGGGCGATACCGCCGCCCATTTGTCCTGCACCAATTACAAATACTTTTTCCATAATGTAATGGCTCCTTTTATAATGTCTCGTTTCAGATTAGCGTTTGATGATTAAGGCGTTACCTTGGCCCCCACCAATACATAATGTTGCTAAACCTGTCTTCGCATCACGTTTAATCATTTCATGGATTAAAGTAACGATGATACGTGCACCAGAAGCACCGATTGGGTGACCTAATGAGATTGCCCCACCATTTACGTTAGTGATTTCAGGGTCAAAACCTAATGATTTATTAACGCTCAACGCTTGTGCAGCAAAGGCTTCATTTGATTCGATTAAGTCTAAATCTTCTACTGTTAAACCAGCTTTTGATAAAGCTTTTTTCGTTGCAGAGATAGGGCCAGTACCCATAATTGATGGATCCACACCACATGAAGCAGATGAAACGATTGTAGCTAATGGTTCATAACCTAATTCTTCTGCTTTTTCTTTAGACATTAAGACTAAGATTGCAGCAGCATCATTGATTGTTGAAGAGTTACCAGCAGTTACAGTACCGCCATCTTTCTTAAATGCAGGACGTAATTTAGCTAAACCTTCTGCTGTAGAACCGAAACGAACACCTTCATCTTGTGTCACAACGATTGGGTCACCTTTACGTTGTGGTACTGAGATTGGCACGATTTCATCTTCGAAACGACCAGCTTTGATTGCTGCTTCAGCTTTTTGTTGACTCTTCGCTGCAAATTCATCTTGTTCTTCACGAGATAAGTTATATTTTTCAGCAACGTTTTCTGCAGTGATTCCCATATGGTAACCTTCGAACGCATCTATTAAACCATCTTTTAACATAGTATCAACAGCGCGACCGTCACCCATACGTCCACCCCAACGGTAGTCATTTAATACGTAAGGTGATTGGCTCATGTTTTCTGTACCACCAACAACCACGATATCATTGTCGCCAACCATGATTGATTGCGCACCTAACATAACTGTTTTCACACCTGAACCACAAACTTGATTTACTGAGAAAGAAGGTACTTCTTTAGGGATACCAGCATTCATAGACACTTGACGTGCCACGTTTTGTCCTAAGCCAGCACTTAGGACATTACCTAAGATGACTTCATCTACTAAGCTAGGATCCAAGTTCAAACGATTTAAAGATTCTTTCACGACATCTGTTCCTAATTGAACTGCTGAATAATTTTTAAATGCGCCACCAAATGATCCGAGTGCTGAACGTAATGCTGATACAATTACTACTTCTTTTGTACTCACTGTTTTTTCCTCCATTTATATATATGCTTTTTAAACTCTATTATATACTAATGCAACTTTGTATTTAATTTGGCGATTTTGTGGAATCGATACTTATATTATACTGGTAGCGTTTACAATATAAAAGGGGGTTATACCATGAAAACGCTAGCAGAAACTTATCGAAATATAAGTCATCCTTATAAAACTTTGCGAATTTCGATAAAATAAAAGGTCCTAAAGCCAGAAAATGGCTCTAGGACCTACAGATATTAGGATAAGTTATGTTTTTCTAAGTATTTGCTGGCGCAAAATTGCTTACAATCTGATTGAAAATATAATCTTTTAACGGTTCATGTTTTTCATGACGTGCGCGACAAATGGTGAAATTAAAAGGAATTGGATCCTTAAATTTTCGTATCGTAGACAAATCTCGATTCAAATGCTTCTCTACTGGTCTAGGCAAAATAGTCACAATATCTGTATCTTGAGTTGCATCCATTAGGTAAGACCATGATGATGACGTGAAAAGAATTTGACTATCCAGATGATTTTCTTCCAGCTTTTCGCTGACGAGTTGATGCGTCATAAAAGAACTATTGAAGGTTGCCAAAGGATATTTGTCTAAATTACGCCAATTCAAGCAGTTTTTCTTAGCCAAAGGATTATTCTGCGACAAAAATGCCACCATTTCATCAAAACAAATTGTATGCTGCTCGTATACCTTCTCGTCTAGTAAGGTTGGCTCAATAAGGATGGCTATATCCAAATCATCCTTAATCAACTTTTGACGTAAAGCATGACTACCATCTTCACTGATGGATATCTGTATCTCCATATTTTCTACTGATAGTTTAGGGAAATAGGCAGCAAAGTAGGTTTCTAAGATGAGTGATGGTAAACCAATACGAATGGTTCCTTTTTGGCGTAAAGATTCATAATGAATAATATGATCTAATTCATCTGACAAAGCCAAAATTTTAATCGCATATTCATATACTTCCTTACCTGCTGTAGTTAGTCCTTGTAGTCGGCTATTCTTACGGTTAAATAACTCAATTTCATGATCTCTTTCAACGGTAGAGATAAACTGACTTAGGGCCGGTTGACTAATGTGGATTTTCTTGGCAGCTAGTGACAAGTTAAAGTTACAATCCACAATGTTGACAAAATAATATAATTGTAAGATGTTCAATTTCACGGCACCCCTCTCTATTAGTTTCGATTATAGCAAAGTTTATAAAACTAAAAAAAGAAATCAACCCCAAGTGTTTCCTGAAGTTGATTTCCGAATTTGTTCATAGCAATTATTGAGGTGGATTGCGATTAAATAAATGCGCCGATACCTGTAATCTCACGTCCTACAAGTAAAGCGTTAATTTCATGTGTACCTTCATAAGTGTAGATAGCTTCTGCATCTGCGAAGAAGCGAGCTACGTCAGTTTCTAGGGTAATACCATTACCACCAGTTACTTCACGTGCTAAGGCAACTGTTTCACGCATTCTTAAAGAGTTGTGCATTTTTGCTAATGAAGAGTTGAACATTTCGTACTCGCCATTTTCCATTAATTCAGCAATACGTACTGAGTAGCCTAAAGCTGCTATAGCGTTAGATTGCATACGTGCTAATTTTTCTTGAACTAATTGGAAACCAGCTAATTTACGGTCAAATTGTTCACGTTCAGTAGTGTTACGTAAAGCAGCAACAAAAGCACCTGCTGTTACGCCGTTAGCAATATGTGCAACGTCTGCACGAGTATGGATGAAAATTTCATTTACAGAGCGGAAACCATTAATGTTTGGTAGACGGTCAGCTTCTGGCACTTCAACATTGTCTAAAGTGATGTGGCCATTTTGAACCATACGTAAGGAAATTTTGTTAGGAATTGGCACTGCTTTATAGCCAGGAGCACCTTTACGAACGATGAAACATTTGATTTTGCCGTCTTCAACGTCACGCGCAAATACAGGGACGATATCAGCAGTATCTGCACCACCGATCCAACGTT
Source organism: Aerococcus viridans (assembly GCF_002083135.2). Taxonomy (NCBI): domain Bacteria; kingdom Bacillati; phylum Bacillota; class Bacilli; order Lactobacillales; family Aerococcaceae; genus Aerococcus; species Aerococcus viridans. Next base: position 346,881 of record NZ_NBTM02000001.1, read on the forward strand.
TTTCACCGTTTAAGATCCATTTATCACCTTTACGTTCTGCAGTAGTTCCTAAACCACCAGCAATATCAGAACCGTGATCTGGTTCAGTTAATGCAAAACATGTTTGCCATTCGAAGTTACGTATTTTAGTTGCGAATTCTTGTTTTTGTTCTTCAGAACCACCGATTAAGATTGTGTTGTAACCTAAACCACCATGTACTGTGTAGAATGTAGCAATTGAAGCATCAAAACGAGATAATTCATAGTATAGGAAGGCATTATACATTTCGCTAGCTTTCCATTTGTCATCGCGACCTTCAAATAATTTAGGGCTGTTCATAATGCCAGCTTCTTTTAATTTGTAGAATGCTTCAAACGGGAATTTACCGCGTTCCCAGTGATCAGTTACAACTGGACGGATATCATTCTCAATGATTTGACGTACATGTTGTAATACTTCCAATTCACCATCAGTTAATTTTTCTGCATAATGGAATACATCTTCTGGGTATAATTCACGGATAATTTCTGCTTTTGTTGACATAGTTTTGTCCTCCATTTAAATTCAATTTTGTTTTATTTTAATTAAATACTTGTTGCAAACGCTTCCACACACATATAATAACCCATCCTTATCCATTTTTAAAATAAGGAATTTGAATTGAAATATAAGTTTAAGTTATACATGGTGCAAAACCCTATACTTTCAGTATTTTATACAGTCAAAAGCATTGGATGGAACTTTTCTTCCTAACTGAATGCATCCAAATTATGCTTCCTGTGAGACTTTTGCATATCTGAACATACGCATACAAGGCTAGTACAATTACCGAAGGATAATTATCCTACATTTGTTGAGAAAACCGCAATTACAGAATGCGCGTGTCAATCAAGCATTTTTGACGTTTTTATCCCGAATAAATTGTGGTTCTATAAGATATGCTATTTTTTTACTGAATATAACCACATTCAGGATAAATTTTTATCGTCTGTATCGAACGAATCGTCATTGTATAAGACTGGTCGTTTATTTATCGAATAGATGCTGGGACAAAAGGCCTCTAAAAAAGGCGTACACAATTCTTAATAAGTGTTGTGTACGCCTTTTACTTTGAAGAAATTCTTATAAATTTTGATTGAAATATATCATGGGAACAGGTGTTAAAGGACTGAAAGTGAAGTTCCATAGCCGTGAAGGAGGATGAAATCGAGACCTTGGCTTTCAATGGTCCCCCGGCTCACAAGGAACGTACACTGTAAGGACGAAAAAACTATGATTTTAATTTTTTGTACCAGCCTCTGCTTTTTTATCCCAAATTTCGAGTTATTTGGTAATTTTTTCGTTCACAATACAGCAAAAGAGGTTGGAACGATTTGTCCCAACCCCTTTTTTTACCTTTATATCAGTAGGGCGTCGACTCTCTAACCCTGTTTAGTCGGGTGCGCTCGACCATCTCAATTCCACTTCAGGATAGTTGTTGAGCTTAGCGGTCTCGCTTACACCCTTTAGTCGGGTTCGTCCCTCCAGAAAGGACTGCGTTTCAGATGAAGTTGTAGCTGACTGTGTCATCTACTGTCTTCATCTTTCAACGGTTCCTTTCTTAGCGTCGGGGCTCGCACCCTTTATTTATATTCTTTGATGTCTTGTTCTAATTGCGCTAAGAATTCATCAAAAGGCATTGATAGTGTTTCTTTTGAACCATAACGACGCACTGTTACTGTGTTTTCAGCGATTTCATTGTCCCCAAATACTAATTGGTATGGAATTTTAAGGGTTTGCGCTTCACGAATCTTGTAACCCATTTTTTCGTTACGATTATCCACTTCAACACGCATACCAGCAGCTTTCATTCGACGACGGATTTCTTCAACATGGTCACCATGTGCGTCATCGTTAACTGGGATTAATTTCGCTTGAACTGGTGCTAACCAAGTTGGGAAGGCACCTTTGTATTCTTCGATTAGGTAAGCTACGAAACGTTCCATAGTTGAAACGACACCACGGTGGATAACCACTGGACGGTGTGTATCTTGACCGTCTTGACCAACGTAAGTTAGGTCAAAGCGTTCTGGTAATAAGAAGTCTAATTGAACAGTAGACATTGTTTCTTCGTTACCTAAAGCAGTTTTCATTTGAACATCTAATTTAGGACCGTAGAACGCTGCTTCACCAATGGCTTCAAAATATTCTAAACCTAAGTCATCCATTGTTTCTTTTAGCATTGCTTGTGCTTTTTCCCACATTTCGTCATCATCAAAGTATTTATCCGTATTTTCTGGATCACGGTAAGATAAACGGAAGCGGTAGTCTGTAATATTAAAGTCATCATAGACTTGTTTGATTAATTGCAGTACTCGCGTAAATTCTTCTTTAATTTGGTCTGGACGTACAAAGATATGCGCATCATTTAAAGTCATTTCACGTACACGTTGTAAACCAGATAAAGCGCCTGACTTTTCATAACGGTGCATCATACCTAATTCCGCAATCCGAATTGGGAATTCACGATAAGAGTGAATATCATTTTTATAAACCATCATGTGATGTGGGCAGTTCATTGGACGTAAAACTAATTGTTCACCGTCACCCATATCCATTGGTGGATACATATCTTCATGGTAGTGGTCCCAGTGTCCAGAAGTTTTATAAAATTCAACATCTGCCATAATTGGTGTATACACATGCTCATAACCTAGTGATTCTTCTTTATCAACGATGTAACGTTCGATAATACGACGAACAGTTGCACCTTTTGGTAACCAGAACGGTAAACCAGAACCAACTTCAGGATTTACCATGAAGATATCTAATTCTTTACCTAATTTACGGTGGTCACGTTCTTTAGCTTCCTCACGCTGTTTGATGAACTCTTTCAAGTCACGTTTCTCAAAGAATGCTGTACCGTAAACACGTTGCATCATTTTGTTATCTGAGTTACCTCTCCAGTATGCACCGGCAACAGATAATAGTTTGAATTCTTTAATGTAACCAGTTGATGGTACATGGATTCCACGACAAAGGTCAGTGAATTCCCCTTGTGAGTATACTGTTAACGTTTCATCTTCTGGTAAATCTGCGATGATTTCTAATTTATATTCATCATCCGCAAAGATTTCATTCGCTTCAGCACGTGTCACTTCACGACGTTCAATTGGATAATTCTCTTTTACAATTTTAGCCATTTCAGCTTCAATTACTGGTAGATCTTCTTCAGTAATTTGTTTTTCTTGGTCCGTATCATAATAGTAACCTGTTTCAATGGCTGGACCGACACCAAATTTAATGCCTGGATACAAACGTTTCATCGCTTGCGCCATTAAATGGGCAGTAGAATGACGTAAGATACCTAATGCATCTTCATGTTTAGGGTCAACGATTTCAATCGCGCCACCTTCATTAATCGGAGCATTTAAGTCCACCAATTCACCGTCAATTTTAGCCGCTAATGCGCGTTTTGCTAATGAGTTACTAATTGATGCAGCAACGTCACGACCAGTCACGCCTGCTTCGAATGATTTTTTAGCCCCATCTGGGAATACTAAGTCAATCATGTTTTTCCTCCTTTTTCCTTTTGAAAAATAAAAAAAGCCCCATCCTAGCCTAAAAGACTAGAATGGGACGCTAATAAACAATATGCGTGGTTCCACCCAAGTTCGATAATATATGCAGAGCATATCTTATCCTCAATTGCTGATAATGGGGGCAACCCGTACACCTTATCACATGTGCATAATACCATCTGTTTCGGTGCAATCTAAAGAGTGGTTCGCTATATGATCTTGCAAGTTTTTCACCAACCAACTTGTCTCTAATGTCCAATCCTAAAGCTTGTCTCTTATCATCGATATAGTTATCTGATTTCAAAATAAGTATAAGCATCGAGCCTATAATTGTCAAACAAAATTCATAAGAAACCGTTTCACATAGGTGATTTCAAGGAAAAAGAGACGAGTGTAAACCCGCCTCTTTCTGGTGAAAATTATTGTACGCGTGAACCGTCAGTGTATTGGCCACTTTGGTTTACTTGACGACGTTGTTGTTCAGCTGCACGTTTTTGTTCGTTTTGGTCACGTTCATACTCAGCGCGTGTTAACACGTCGTTTACGTTCATGTTCACTTCAACAACTGTTAAACCAGTCATTTGTTGAACGTTTTCTTTCACTGCTTTAGTCACTTTGTCAAAAGCGGCAGGAATATCTTTGCCATATTCAGCAATCACTTCAAGGTCTAAAGCTACTTCTTTTTTACCAACTTCGGCGCTAACACCTTTAGTTTCGTCTTCACTGCTAGAGAAGAAGTTCATAATTCCTGAAGTAAAGTTACCTTTTAACTCTAAAATCCCATCAATGTTTTGAACTGTATAGAAAGCAATTTTTTCCAATACACGGTTTTCAAAAGTTAAATCATTTGTGTGTTTTACGTTTTCTGACATGTAAAATACCCCATTTCTTTTATTTTTAAATTATATAACCAATAAGTTGTCAATATCATAGCAAATCCATCTACTTAACTCAAACAATATGATGCTAAAAATTGAAAAATGAGAACCAACTTTCTAAGTCAATTTGCCCATCAAAATATGCCCCTACAATGTATCCAATTACTGAAAATACTAGGATGAATAAGGCAGGTCCAAAACCTAACCACATCCACAGTAAACCAAAAATGAATGCAATCAATCCGCCAATAATACGATTTCTATATGGATACCAGCTACGTGGTGGTTGTTTCATATGCTCTGTGCCTCCTATCAACATTCGGTCCTATTCGATCAAGATTATCTAACACGCGCCTGGTTTTGACCGCGCCCCTGTTGGCTTACTTGACTCGCATCATACGGTGCGGCAGATACTTTTACATTTTGAACATTTGTCCCTAAAACGCGTTCTGCTCCAAGTTTAGCTTTTTCTGCGATGCGATCAGAAGTTGCTTGAACCGCTTGGTTTTTATCTACAGCGTAATCAACCGCTACTTTTGTGTTTTCTGGCTTACGACCAAATTTCACCGTAACATTTTTGTTAGATGCTTGTTTCACGTCTAACAACTCTTGGTGTACCGCCTGTACAACTGTATCACGGTTTACTTTCACCTCACCAAAGTCGTTAGTCACTTTTAAGGTGCGTGATTTTGCTGGTGCGACCAAGGCCCAAATTAAAGCAACTGCAAAATAAATAAATGCAAGTGCCAATAGCACAATGACCGTATTCACTAACATTTGATTAGAAACAATATGTTGGTCAGCAAAGTCACTTACGTATGGTATTGGATAAATGACTGCAGCTGTTACCACTATCGCTAATAAAACTAAGAGTGAAAATAGGATTTGAAGGAACTTTCTCAATCCACTCATTCACTCACCTCCTTCATCTAGCTTCTATATATGATATAAGTATAGCTTATCATTTTAAAGTTAAGTGTACAAATATTTTGCTGTGAAAATGACGATAAAAAAAAGAAGGTATTAACCGTTACGACGGTCTCTACCTCCAACTGTAATTTCTTCACTTAAATACTTAATTCTTTCCATGATACGAGCAGATTTAGCCACATCTACCCCTTCTCTAGTCGTCGTCAGAAATTCTTCCAACTCAGCCATTGAGAAATTAGAGGTAAAGAATGTCGATAACTGCTCTTGCATCCGGTATTGCAAAATAACACCCAGCACATCATCGCGCACCCATTCACTATTGGATTCAGCACCAATATCATCTAACACTAGCACTTGTGCTTGCTTGATTTCATTGACTCTTTGGTCAACAGTGTTAGTCCGAATACGTGATTTCAAATCTACTAACAATTCTGGGTAATGTACCAAGGTAGATTTGACCCCATGCTCAGCCAAAGTATTGACTAAAGCAGCCAGAATGTGGGTTTTCCCAACCCCAAATTGCCCGTGTAGATACAAACCCTTATGATAGGCATTTGGTTTACTGGTATAGGCTGAAATAAATTGCAGACTCTTTTGAATCGCTTCAAATCGGTCTTGATAGTCATCTTTCGTCATCTTTTCAAAAGAAGCTGACCGCAGACTTTTAGGCATTGAGACCATTGTCACTCGCTTGTTCAATTCTTCGGCCTCTTGTTGCTGGATAAAGGCTTCAGTTGGATGGTAATCCACATCAATAAAGTTCACGTTCATGATCAAATTTGGCGCATATTGGACGAATTTCTTTTGGCCCAAAGCATCATTACCATTCTCGCGCGCAAACTCATATAATTTTGAAAATGATTTCTTCACAATTTCATCTTCAAAGCTTAATTGATGTTTGCCAAGAAAAGCCTGGACATCTGGATCGCTTTGAACAATGCCTTCAATTTTCGCTTGGCGCTCTTTGAACATGGGGTTGCGGTTGAACTGCTGTTTTAAGGAGTCCCCCACATTTTTCATTTGGTTGTTATCAGCCATACTTACTCACCTTCTTTTGGATTTAATGATTGCAGTAACTGTTGAATTTCTGCTTCTTGGGCACTTAAGGATGCCTTGTTTTCTTGCTTGACTGCCATATCTTGCTTAGGCTTGTCTTGGTCACTTGTCTTTGGCGCCGCCACTGGTTTTTGATATTTATCTTGTCTTGAATCAGGGTCTAACCATTTTGGCTTAACCGACTGCTTCTGCGTCTGATAACGCCCTTTAGCCATACGGTTCTTTTGCCGTTTTTCATAATTTTCAGCACTCTTCTGCTTACGTTGCTTCAAGTATAACATGGCTTCTTCAGGCTCAACCACCTTGTTTTGACGCCAGTCATCAGCAACACTCTCTAGGTATGAGCGCGTCAGCCGGTTCTGTTCCAACTCAATCAAACAGAATTGCACCATTACATTTAAGGTCGCCGGCTGAATCACTTCTAATTGGATTAACTCGGTAATGGCGTTCCCCTCAGACTTAGTCAGATAGCCACCCTTTTGTTCCTTGATTGATTTCGCAAAGGCAATTGGTGGATAAGACCTAGCCAATTTGGACAATGACAACTCTTCTTGCGAAAGCCCTTTGCCTAACCAATGTTGATCAGCTTGATCTGCTTGCTGGCGGTCTTTGGCCTCTGAAACTGTAATCCGGTCTGTTAAACCGCTACTAGTCCCCTGTGTAGATTGCTTTGCTGGCTGAACATTGCTTGTACCTGTTTGATTGCTCGACCGGTCTAAAGCTAGGCGCTGCAACTTGCGTACGTCAATCTTATTGGTCCTTAGATCAGTCGCTGATAAAGCCAATTCTTTCAAGTCCACCTCATCAAAACCATAGAGTTGATGTAAGGATACAAACATCTCTTTCACTTCATCTGTAATGGCTTTTTCAGAGATGAATGACGATTGCAGCAACTCTTTTAAAGTGTTCATATTCAAGGTTGAACTAGTAATTGTAGTTGCCATGGTTTGACTATTTTTAGCTACCAACTTATCCTCAATTTCATCCGAAATGGGATAGTATTGACTTGGTAATCGGTAGACATCTTGGAAAGTAGCGGTCACTTCCGTCCAATCTCCTGATTTCAAGTCTACTGGTACCTTGATTGAAAACTTATCTAGCATCAATTGATAGCGGTCTTGACCCAACCGGTCCATTAAAAGACTAGACATAATTGGGTCAGAGAAAATGTGCTTAGAATCCAAAGGCGCTTGCAATTGATAAATCGTCGTCACATCATCTTGGTTTGTATGACTACTTTTTTCAAAAATTTGTAATAAGCCAATTGCTTCAAGCTGCCGTCTGGCCTTCACGTATTGCTCCTTCCCAGCCACCATTTGTTCCATCAAATCGAAGTGGTGCAAAGGGATTGAGGCAAAGTCAGACAGTTGAATATTGGCATATAAAGTCTGGTAAAAGGCGTAAGCAGTGCCGCCAATAATGGGTTGGTATAGATGAAGTAGGACTTGCTGGTCAATATCTGAAATCCAGTGGGGTTGGGTAATTTGAACAAGCCCTTTTGGATCTAAATTTTGCCATGGGTATGTCACTGGCATTACCCTCCCTTCTATGAAATATTTAGTCTTCTACACGATCTTCGATTGAGTCTTCAGGATTCGCATCGCCTTCACCTTGGTCATTCCGCCCTCTTAACCGTTCGATTTCTCTTAGGAAAACAGTTGGATCCTCAAATTGTCGGTATACGCTGGCATAACGGATATAAGCCACTTCATCAATATCTGGTAAAGCTGCCATCAACAATTCCCCAATTTCAGAAGCTGGTACCTCATTTTGACTACGAGACCGCAACTCAGATTCAACATCATTGGCTAACTGTTCAAGTTGGTCAGCTGATACAGGACGCTTTTCAGCAGAACGGATCAGGCCACGCAAAACCTTCTCATGAGAAAATTCTTCTCTAGTTCCGTCACGTTTAACGACTAATAAGGGTGTTCGTTCGATGCGCTCGAAAGTGGTAAAACGGGCGCCACAGTCTAAGCACTCTCGACGTCGACGAATAGAGGTATTATTCTCCGCTGGTCGACTATCAACTACTTTTAAATTGGTTGAAGCACAATTTGGACATTGCATATATTTGACACCTCTGCTTTCAATTTTAATATACTTGAATAATTGCTTGGTTTATTATAGCACAAAGGCTATTAAACCACTATTTTAGCGGTTGAAAACCAGAGATGCCGACCCATGCATCCAATTGTTGTTCAGTCTCTGCAATAGACCCCGAATTATCAATCACCACATCCGCCATCATGGCTTTTCGTTCAATGGACATTTGACTAGTCATTCGTTGAAAAGCATCAACTGAAGTTAAGTTATCCCGCTGTATTAACCGGTCTAATTGAATGGTTTCAGACACATAAATAACCATTACCTGGTCACATGCATCCACGAAATTTCCTTCAAATAATAAAGGAATATCCATGACAATCAGTTCATGTCCTTCCGCTTCATACTTGTCTTTTTGACTGTTTAACCAGTCGCGAATAGGTTGGCGTAACAATTCGTTCAACTTTTCTCGTTTCTTATCATCTGAGAAGATAATTTGGCCTAGTTTCTTACGGTCTAACACCCCATTAGGAAAGACAATATCCTCTCCAAAATGCGCTTTAACCGCTTCTAAACCTGGTTGTCCTGGTTCAACAACCACTCGCGCCCCGTAATCTGCATCGATGACTGGAAACCCAGCTTTCTTAAAAAATTTACTTGCAGTTGATTTACCTGTGGCAATACTGCCGGTTAGTCCTAAAATATGACTCATAGTGCCTCCATTTTACTTTTAAATAGATGATGTAGTGTTTTTAACTGAAAAGTGAATGCGCTGGCAATGTGGACAGAAATGTGTCCCTCTTTTAGCCACGCTAATTTTCTCAATCTCAGTGCCGCATCGTGTACAGGGTTGGCCCTTTTTCCCGTAGACCTTTAAATAATCGGCATAATGACCATTCTCACCAAAGGTATTGGTATAGGTTCGAATCGTTGTCCCACCAACTTCAATAGCTGACGCCATAATCCTACGACTCTCAGTGATAATGGCTTGGATTTCCTCGTCGTATAATGATCTAGCGCTTTGTTCAGGGTGGATTTTCGCTGCAAATAAGATTTCATCCGCATAAATATTACCAATTCCCGCAATAACCCCTTGGTCTAAAAGAACTGCCTTGATGGGTCTTGTTGTCTTATCAAAACGCTTTTGCAGATAATCAACAGTTAAATTTTTTGGTTCAGGACCTAATTTCAACTTGGCAATTTCCGCTTCAGTATCCGCCTTTTCAACCATATGAATCCGGCCAAACTTCCGAACATCTCTGTAACGAAGGTCATGACCGTCAGTCAGATGACAAATAACATGGGTATATTGGTCTACCGGGCTTTCCGTTGGCTCATATAGGTATTTGCCTTCCATCCGTAAATGGGCAATCCATGTTACATCAGTCCAATAGAAAAGTAAAAATTTTCCTACTCGACCTACTTTCTCTAATTGCTGGCCTGGCATCCGTCTCTCAAAGGCATCCACACCACCTTCTGCTTGAATAATTCTTGGCCAAGTCACTGTCACAGACGATACTGTCTTACCAATAACAATTTCTTCTAGACCGCGTCGAACCGTTTCCACTTCGGGCATTTCTGGCATCACTACACCACTTTCTAATTTCTCTTCTTCATACCATTCTAATGCAAAACCTGCCTATTGAAAAGACAAGTAGGAGGTAAAGCTTGTAAGATATCTGCCATCCTTTTCCCTTTTATTCCATAGGCTAGAAAAGAGGTGCCAGTCTGTTTTAACTGCACCTCTTTTGATTCATTATTTTGCTTCATACCAAGTTGCACCGTAATTAGATTCAATTTCTAATGGCACATCTAGTTGGGCTGCTGACCCCATGATTTCAGTCACTAATTTTTCTAGTGTATCAATTTCATCTTTTGGCACTTCAAAGACCAACTCATCATGGATTTGTAATAATAGATTGGCTTGTAACTTATGTTCTTTTAACGCTTCATCCATCTTCACCATGGCTATCTTAATGATATCCGCCGCCGTCCCTTGAATTGGCGTATTCATGGCATTACGTTCAGCAAATGAACGAACGTTAAAGTTCTTCGCGTTTAAATCAGGTAAGTAGCGACGACGGTTGAATAGGGTTTCTACATAACCATCTTCTTTGGCTTTCTCTACAACATCCTTCATGTAAGCTTGAACGCCTGGATAGTTTTCCAAGTAAGTATCAATAAAATTCTTAGCTTCTGGACGAGAGATATTCAAGTTTTGGCTCAAACCATAGTCAGAAATCCCATAGACAATCCCGAAGTTTACCGCCTTGGCATTTCGCCTCATGTTAGACGTCACTTCTTCTTTAGCCACATTGTAGACTTTCATAGCTGTTGAAGTATGGATATCTTCATGGTTGTTGAAGGCTTCCTGCATATGCTTGTCACCAGAAATATGGGCTAGCACCCGTAATTCAATTTGTGAGTAGTCACTTGAAAAAATAACCCAGTCTTCGTGACTTGGTACAAAGGCTTTACGAATGCTCCGACCTTCTTCAGAACGAATTGGAATATTTTGTAAGTTTGGATCAGCTGATGATAAACGACCTGTTGATGTTAAGGTTTGTTGGAAACGAGAGTGAATTTTACCATCCCCGTGGATAAACTCTTGTAACCCTTCAACATAAGTCGATTGCAATTTATTCAATTGACGGTAGTTTAAAATCAAGTCGATAATTGGTGCTTGGCCAGCCAATTTTTCCAAAACATCCTGGGCTGTTGAATAACCAGTCTTCGTTTTCTTAATCACAGGTAAGCCCATTTCTTCAAATAGGATAACCCCTAATTGCTTAGGTGAATTCACATTGAATTCGTGGCCTGCTTCTTTCCAGATATTGGCTTCAAGGCCGTCAATAATCTCTTGGAATTCAGCCTGCATAGTGATTAATTGTTGTTTATCCACTGAAATCCCTAAAATTTCAAGGTTTGCTAATACTAAAGCCAATGGTAACTCCATTTTTTGGTACAAGTCATCCATTTGGTTGGCTTCTAATTGCGGGCGAATGGTTTCTTGTAAACGTGCGATAATATGCACTTTACGGGCAATATGTTCGTACATGGTTTCAGCTTCTTCAGGTACGCCTCGTTTAGCCCCTTTGCCATAAATAGACTCATCATAAGACAAGTCATCCATATCAAATTCGCGTGCCACTTCAGCCAAGTCGTTAGAATTGTCGCGGGCATGTAATAAATACGACCCAATTAAGACGTCATCCACAACCCCTACAAAGTCGATGCCTACATAGTCCAGCATGACCTTTGTTCGTTTGGCATCAAAGACTACTTTTGTGACTTGCTCATCCGACAACCATGATTTAAATAAATCAGCCTGCAGTAAGCTAGCATCTCCAGTAAAGATTTCACTACCGTTCGTCCATGCAACAGCCACAACCTCTGAATCATGGTAGTTTTTACTCAAGTTTTCAAGGTAAATCGCATACCCATCCGCTGCAGCCACACCTGGGAAATGGTCCACTGTTAAATCCTCAGCAGACGCCACATGCGTATAGGTAACCTCTTCCCAATCTTCTGTCAACAAGTCCGCCTGGTCTGAATTTTCCAATAAACGAGACATAAAGCCATTAAAGTTCATATCCTTATAAAATGACATCAGCGGTTCAAGCTGTTTGCCTTTATAAGGTAACTCAGCTAATTCAATTTTCACAGGTGCGTCCAGTTCAATCCGCGCCAACTTTTTAGACAGAATCGCATTGTCTTTTTCGTTGATCAGATTTTCTTTCCGCTTCGATTTCTTCATATCGTCAATTTGCTCATACATCGCTTCCATTGACCCATATTCATGTAATAATTTTAGGGCTGTCTTTTCACCAATCCCTGATACACCAGGGTAGTTATCTGAAGAATCACCCATTAACCCCTTCATATCAATGATTTGTTCAGGCGTAATCCCCATATCTTCCATAATCGAAGCTGGCGTATAAGATGCTAATTCAGATACCCCTTTTTTGGTGATATCTACTCGGACATTGTCACGTGCCAATTGCGTCAAATCCTTGTCCCCAGAAATCACGACAACATCAAATTCTTCAGGGTCTACTTTAGTCGCAAAAGTCCCGATAATGTCGTCTGCCTCATAGTTAGTCAACTCATAATGCGCAACCCCAAAGGCATCTAGGAGCACATTGAAAAATGGCATTTGCTCTCTAAACTCAGATGGTGTTGATTGACGCCCACCTTTATATTCATCAAAGAATTCGTTTCTAAAAGTCGTTTTACCTGCGTCCCACGCCACCAAGGCATGCGTCGGTTGTTCTTTTTCCAAGATATTATTCATCATTTCATGAAAAGCAAACAAGGCATTGGTATGCATACCATTCTTGTTTACGAATGAATCGATATTATGGATGGCAAAGAAAGAACGAAAAGCCAGAGATGACCCGTCAAATAGGACGAGCTTCTTCTTTTCTTTATTAGTACTCAATTGAGTCGCCTCCTGAAATTCGTTGGAATACACCTGCATCAATCGTCTCAGCGTCATTTTGTAGGTGCTCTTGTGGTGGTAAAACTGTCAACATAGCATCTAATACACGGTCGTCGTCAGTCGCATTGGTAAATTTTCCAATACAGTGAATTGTCACAAATTGTTTTAGTTCTTCTACGCGAATAACTTCAAATTCAAAAGTAATGATTGAATTGTGTGGAATAGAGTGAATAATATTGATGTTCATTTCAACTAAACGTGACCCGGGTCCAGGGAAATTCATCGATACTGTACGCGTAATAATCCCCATTAAGGCGATTGGTGGTACAACAACCTCGCCTGGAGTAAGGCCTGCTTTATGTGACGTTTGTTGTAGGTATGCCGGGTTCGAGTCTGAGGTAACCCCCATGTATAACAAGACATCTCGCTCTCTAATCGATTCAGTTACACGGAAAGTGTCGCCAACTTTGATTGCTTGAAGGGTTTTACCCATTGCAGCTTGTTCTTGAGTCTCTTCTAAATTATGTTCTACCATATTTAATACACCCCTACGCTTATTTTATGATCTTGTCATTTCCAACGATTATTTGTTGCGAAAAAATGCAACAGTCTCTTTCATATTTTATCAAAGAAAATGGATATATGCGACAAATACAATAGTATGGTAGTAGATACCATTGTACCGGCTGCATAAAAAAGCTATGACCAGAATGTCATAGCTTTTTTAAACCAGTTTTATTTGTTTTCTAAATAAGTGGCTAACAAGTCAATGTATAAGTTGACGAATGTTAGATACTCGTCCTTGTCCACGTATTCATCAATTTGATGTGATGTTGTTGATCCTGGGCCAAAGATGATGATTGGGTAGCCTGCTGGTTTGTTAGCAACAAAGTTTGCCCCATCCGTACCACCTGTCATTGGCACAACTTCCAAGTCTTGGTTTAGGTATGTAGCGCCTAATGATTTGGTTAATTGGACTAAGTCTGAATTAACCCCGCCATTTAGTGGTTTTAAGTCTAGGGTTAATTGTAAGTTGAAGTCTGCCCCTTTATCTAAGAATTCTTGGTAAACTTCAGAAAATACGCCTTTAACCGCTTCGTTGTCGAATTCAGGTACCGTACGGATGTTGAAGACAACTTCTGCGTGGTCAGGAATGGTATTCACTTGGTCACCACCACGGAATACAGTCACGTTAAAGGTTGGCTGTTTCAATAATTGGTCTAATTCTTGGTTACCAGCGTCGTCACCTTCAACTGCCCCGTATAAATTCAATACTGGTGAGAAGTCTAATTGACCAAAGCTAATATCTTTTGTCGCTTCTTTGAATGCCTGTTTGAAGGCTAAAGCAAAGTCCATCAATGGGTCAATGGCGTTGATGCCACCACGTGGTCTAGATGAATGAACAGATTTACCACGTGATGACACTACAAAGTTCATGGAACCCTTGTGAGATGGGTGAATCATCCCTGTTGTTGGTTCACCAATCACAATCGCGTCAACGTCAGATACATGACCTGCTTCTTCTAGTTGTATTGAACCGACAGCCCCATTTTCCTCGTTGTAAGTCGCTAACAGGCGTAAAGTTCCGCGTTCTAATAATCCTTGTTCTTTAATTTCGATCATAGCGATCACTAAGGCAGCCAATCCGCCTTTCATATCTGTAGATCCACGGCCGAATAGTTTCCCGTCACGCTCAGTCAATGTGTAAGGATCAGACGTCCAAGCCTCCGCGTTCCCTGCAGATACGACATCCATATGACCAGAAATCGCTAATACTGGCGAACCAGATCCGATTTCAGCTACCAAGTTGGCACGACCAGGAATCCCTGTTGGAATCACCTTAGAATCGATTCCATACTCGCCTAGTAGGGCTGCAAGATAATTAGCCACATCTTCCTCATTGCGGTCAACCGTCTCGATAGCCACAATATCACTTAAAATTTTAATTTTCTCTTCATCAGTAAATACTTTAGCTACTTTTGTCAAAAAGAACACTCCTCATTTTTCTGCCAGTTTCTATGGCATTCATCTCTACTTTTCATTTTAGCACGAATTTTTGGACACAAATAATAAATTGCCTAAGAGATTTCAATCAGGGGTGTTCTCTTTTACCGAATTATATATGCGAATACTTTTCTAAGTAGAATTAACCAACATTTCACGCGACGCCATCAAATATATGATTTATCCTGGAAATCGTTTTCATAAATCATTTCTTATGCTAGAATGAAGTTAACATCAAATACCAAAATACGAGAGGAGTGAATATTATGGCAGCTATCCATTATTACTTTGTCCGTCATGGCGAAACGACGGCCAATGCAGACCAACGTGTCCAAGGATGGGCAGATTCACCAGTTACACGCGACGGCATGCACGTAGTCGACCAAGTAGCCGAAACCCTAGCAGATGTGCCCTTTGACCTAGCCTATTCCAGTGATTTAGACCGGTGTATTGAAACAGGTGAGCGGATCTTAATGAAACAAGAAAATGATATCCAACTATTCCCAGTTGAAGGCTTTAGAGAGTACAACTTTGGTGGTTTAGAAGATCAAGATATGGAGAAAGTATGGCCAAAATCCATTAGTCAATTAGTGGACGAGATGCGGATTAACCAAATCCCTTCAACCCAATACGTGCCACTAATTATTGAAAATCTTGTGGACCGAGACGAAGAAGGCAATTCAGAAGACTTTATCACCTTCTGGAACCGGATCGAAGAAGCTATGTTGGATATTCATGACGACGCCCTAGAAGTCCGCATGGAAACCCAAAAGAAAGACATCCACGTCTTAATCGTCAGCCATGACATGCCAATTCGCTTCTTCCTACATGAAGTCCTACCAGAATTCGACTTAAAAGAAGACTTAAAATACGGCCATTATGCCCATGTCGTTTATACCAAAGGTGCCTACGAACTAGAAGAATTTAACCAAGTTTAGTCAGACATTCTTTGAAAAATAACCAAATAAAAAAGCTAGCTTTACCTCCTGTTTCGTGTATCTAACAAGAAATGGTCTAGGTAAGCTAGCTTATTTTTTATCTTTATGGTCTAAACTTTTCAATGACGGCTTGCATTTCTTCAGCAAAATAGTCTAACTCTAGGTCAATGAAGTCTTGCAAGTAGATGCTTTCTTGACGACTCTTATCCTCTAAATCTTTCATTATTTGTGTTAAGACTTTATTTGACAAGGCTGAATAATAGTTGCTTTTTGAATACCAATTTCAACCGCTTGGGAAATTTCACTATCAGAGCTTGATGATCCACCGTGTAAATCTAATAGGGTATCTACCAATTGACTCACTTCTTCCAAGATATGGAATTTTAATTTACAGGCTTATTATCATAATTCGTATTTTGTTCTAACGTCTGTGGTAAATGTGAATTGTCAATCCACCCATGACATCCACTTGGTCCAGTTGCAATGGAATAGATTCGTCCAATTCATAGAATAAAGGCTTCCCTTTACCCAGAATTATTGGCACGGTCCCGATGATATATTCATCAATCGCATTGGTCGCCATGAAGGGTTTCAGCATAATGCCACCACCATACAAGTAAATATTGTGGTCTTGCTTCTTCTTCGCCAGCATTAATTTCACAATTTGCCCTGGTTTGACAAAATGGATATTGCCTTCGTTTGACCGTTTTTCATTAGTCACGACGTATATGGTTTTTGATGGAAAATCTGCGACAAAGCCAATTTTATAAGACTGGTGTCCCATGACAATAATGTCATAAGCCTCAAAAAAGGCTTCCAGCGAATACGGTGAATCACTGGTTGATACATCCGTTAAATTCGGACCAGCTACTCCTTCAATAAAATCAAATTGATCATCCAAGTCTGCAATATAACCATCCACACTTTGGACAATACTTAAGGCAATCTTACCCATTATATCCCCCTTCTTACATTTTATCCACAGTAGAAAAAATAATGTAATCACTATAACTTTAGTATTATTTCAAACGATTCTTAATTAGCCAGACAACTTTTTAACAAAAAACTGACGGAAACAAGGTAGCCATTAGCCACCAAAAAGAATAAAATGCGAATTACGGAGCCAAGCGATGAAGGTGCTTAGGAACCGTTTGAGGACTTTGAGTTCTGAAGACCTCAAACGGTTCGGTGGCTTTTAAATGGCTAACCTTTTCCAAAAGTTTGTTAAAAAGTCCATAGGCCTTCTATTATTCTAAAGATAATCCAGCAACACGGACATCATCTTTTTCAGCTTGTGGTAGTTGGTCGCGTAAATTACCAACTGCTTGTCCTAAAATCGGTACCTGCCAAGATCCAACAATATCGGCCGCTGGGCACAAGACGAAAGCCCGTTCATGCATACGGGGATGTGGTACTTGTAAGTCTGTCGTATCGATGACTTTTTCATCTATCAACAAGATATCCACGTCGATGGTACGTGGCCCGTTTTTAATAGTCCGGACCCGCTTTTGGTCTTGTTCAATGCTTTGACAGAAAGCCAGTAAATCAGCTGCTGATAAGTCCGTTTGGATATGCACAACCATATTCAAAAAGTCTTCTTGGTCTAAATAGCCTTTGGGTACTGTTTCATAGATTGGTGAAGTTGCCACTACTTTAGTCGCTTCATTTTCCTTAAAGGCTGCCACTGCATTTTTCAAGTGGCCTAGTCGTTGTTCAATGTTAGATCCTAAAGCGATTAATACGTCTGATTGCATCTTTATTTCACCTCGTTCATCTGGTTTATCTGATTCAGCCAGGCCCGGTCTCGTTGGATTTCAATGGCTACACTTTCATAAATTCCGCGAATGGGTGGATCAGGTTTCACCACTTTGATGGTCACTTCTTCAACGAGTGGAAAGTCACCTAAAATCCGCATGGCTAACTTGTGGGCTAACCGTTCCAATAATTTAGCGGGTGCTTCATGTACGACAACATCTTCAATCACCGTATAGACATCGGCGTAGGAAACTGAATCATACATATCATCTGACTGGCCAGCTGGCGCCAAGTCCACCGCTAGAACTGCATCCACATTGAACCTTTGTCCAAGCGTTGTTTCTTCAGCCAATAAGCCGTGGTTGGCGTAAAATTGCAAGTTATTCAAATAAATTTTATCCCTTTTAGCCATCAGAACCCCTCCTTAAATACTCACTGGGTCAATTTGTCCGCGTTTAATCGCATCTGCCACCGCTGCAGCTTCCTTATTGACTTTCACATTGTGGACCCGTACCATGTCAGCTCCCGATAAGATCCCTGAAACCGTTGTGGCTGCGGTCGCTACGTCGCGTTCATTAGCCGGCATATCTACTAATTTACCCAAGAATCCTTTTCTTGAAGTAGCCAAAAGGACAGGCATATTAAAGCTAGCCAATTCTTGTAAACCTTGGATTGCCAATAAGTTGTCGTCCGCCGTTTTAGCGAAACCAATACCAGGGTCAAGAATCAGCTGGTCGTCACGCATCCCTTGAGCGCGGGCAATCTCAATAGAGGTTTGTAGGTCAGCTTTCATCTCTTTCATGATATCGCTATAATCCTGGTATTCTTCCCGGTTGTGCATCAAAATTAAGGGTGCATCAAAGTCAGCGCAAATCTTAGCAATGGCTGGTTCACGGGTCGCAGCCCACTGGTCGTTAATGATATCTGCACCTGCTGTAAGGGCTTGGCGAGCCACCTCAGCCTTCCAAGTATCCACTGAAATCAAGACATCAGAAACTTGGCGAATAGCTTGAACTGCTGGAACAACTCGGTTAATTTCTTCTTCAAGAGTCACTGGCACGTGGCCAGGACGGGTAGATTCGCCACCCACATCAATAATATCTACCCCTTCAGCGACCATTCTTTCTACTTGGGCGATCATGTCGTCAGTGGCAACATAGGCCCCCCCATCTGAAAATGAGTCGGGGGTCACATTTAAAATACCCATGATCCAAGTGTGGTCGCTAGGAAAATTAAAGGTTTTATTTAATCGTTTAATATACATCTCGTCACAAACTTTCTATTGTCATGCCAGCAACTATAAATTCATCATATCTAAAACTTCTTGACGGCGGCTGCGGTCAGTATAAGCGCCACGGGTGGCGTAAGTCACCGTCTTAGCACCTGGCTTCTTGATGCCTCGTAAAGTCATGCACATGTGTTCCGCTTCTAACACAACAAATACGCCTTCTGCCCCTAATTCTTCCGCTAATACGTCCGCTACTTGGTTGGTTAACCGTTCTTGTAATTGCGGTCTCAAGGCAAAATCTTCGACAATCCGTGCCAATTTAGATAGGCCGATAACCTGTCCGTCTTTAGGAATATAGGCTACATGCGCTTGCCCAATCACTGGTAATAGATGGTGTTCACATGTTGAGTGGAAGGGAATGTCCTTTACCAATACAAATTCTGATGCTGATTCAGAAAAGGTTTTTTCTGTGTGGATTCTCGGATCTCTATTTAGCCCGTCAAATACTTCCGCATACATTTTGGCTACCCGTTCTGGCGTTTCAACAAGGCCTTCACGGTCCGGGTTTTCGCCGACTGCAAGCAATATCTCCCGTACTGCCTTTTCAATTCTTTCCATATCCATTATTTTCACCTTTTCTTATTTAATATTGAAAACTCTTTATCATGCTTATAGCCGATTTTTGATGATGTCCCTTAAATAGCCCACAAAGTAGAAAGACCCAAATATACATAAGAGGTCGTCTTCCTTTAAATCCGCTTCCGCAATTTCTAAAGCTGCTTGGTCTGAATCCGCAACCTCAACCGCTGTCCCAGTTGCTTTGATCATAGCAGCCAATTGGTCACCAGCTAAAGCCCGGTTTGAATGCGGGGTTACGGTAATAATTTTTTGAAAAATGGGCGCAATGACCTCAACCACATGTGCCACGTCCTTGTCCGCTAACATGCCCATAATAGCGACCCTTTTGCCCACTTTTGAAGCTGGGTAATGGGTTAAAATCGCCTCTTTTAAGGATAAAATCCCGTCCATATTATGAGACCCGTCGATGATGATTGTAGGCTCAGACGCTACCATTTCAAAGCGGGCTGGCCAAGTAACAGTCGCGAGTCCTTTTTCAATGGCCTGGTCAGAAATGACAATCCCTTGTGCTTTCAAGACTTGGATAATTTCAATGGCTAGGGCTGCATTATTGACCTGATAAGGGGCTTGTAGGTTGAGCGTGTACTTATGTCCCTTATAGTCGAATGACTGTAGTCCGTGGGCGTCGGTAGCTAGCGGTTCTATATCCCCTGGTATGACTTCATGTATAGGCACTTGAAGGCGTTTAGCTTGTTGAGTGATGGCCCTTTTCGCCTCATCAACTTGCGGATATAATACCAAGGGCACGCCTGATTTCAAGATGCCGGCCTTCTCACCTGCGATTTCTGTTAGTGTGTCGCCGAGGATTTTCTGGTGGTCCAGGGCAATTTTCGTGATAGCCGTGACTAGTGGTTGGTTGATGATATTAGTAGCATCCAGTCTACCGCCCAAGCCAACTTCTAAGACGACAAAATCTACAAGATTTGCCTCAAAGGTCAACCAAGCAAGTCCGGTAAAGACTTCAAACTCGGTGTAATATTCATCCGGTCCTAATGCTGCCGTCATCCGGTCAACTTGTGCCATGAGTTGGTCGTCAGTGATTTGTTGGCCATTGATTTGAATGCGTTCGTTGAAGTCGACTAAGGACGGTGAAGTGAATAAGCCAACCTTGTAGCCAGCTGCTTGGAGGATAGTGGCCACCATTTTGGCGGTTGACCCTTTGCCGTTTGTCCCAGCGATATGAATGGTTGGGAGTTGATTTTCTGGATGGTTAAAGTGCGCCATTAACTGTTTCATCGACGCTAATCCTAACACCATTTCACCAGCGGGTGCTAGGGGCAACTTTGCTTGAAGTGATTCGTAACGCAATGGATAAGCCTCTTTTCGTGATCTATTATGAGTAGAAGACGTTTAAACCGCCTTCTAGAACGTCTATAGGTAGGATTTAGCAGGTGGATGCACCATTTAACACCAACAACATTCGGTATTCCCTTAAAACACATGCACCAACCTGCCATAACCATACCTAGTCCCATTAAGTATAGCTAACTTTTAATTGTTAGTCATCAGGGATTACTCAAAAATCCATAGTTCGTGTTTGAAGAGATGACTATTGTTCAACGAATACTTTAATGCTAGTCCAGTTAGCGAGATATAGTTTGCGCCAAATATCGCTTGCTTAAGTATCCATACAATTGCTTTCATGAAATTTTGAAAGCTTTATAGTTTGTCCCCTCAACCCCTATCACTTGAGAAATATAGTCAACTATATTATAATAAGACTTATATTAATTTGAAATCGAATTATTATTTCTAAAAGGAGATCAATGCATGGGATTATTAGTAGACGGTGTTTGGAAGGACCAATGGTATGACACAGAATCAACAGGTGGTCGTTTCGTCCGCAAAGATTCACAATTCAGAAACTGGATTACCACTGACGGTGCACCAGGCCCTTCAGGTGAAGGTGGCTTTAAGGCAGAGCCAGGTCGCTACCACTTATACGTATCATTAGCGTGTCCGTGGGCTGGCCGTACCTTAATGCTGCGTAAATTAAAAGGCTTAGAAGACATGATTTCTATTTCTATCGTGAACCCAATCATGTTGGAAAATGGCTGGACATTTGCACCAGACCAAGGTGTCATTCCTGACCCTATTCTAGATGCAGACTTCTTACACCAAGTATATACACATGCTGACCCTAACTATACAGGCCGTGTAACAGTACCTGTTTTATACGACAAGGAAAAAGATACCATCGTCAACAACGAATCATCTGAAATTATGTTGATGTTAAACTCAGCATTTGACGAAATTGGTGCCACTGAAGGTGATTACTACCCTGAAGAATTGCGCGACCAGATCAAAGAAATGGATGACTTTGTCTATCCAAACATCAACAACGGTGTTTACAAAGCTGGTTTTGCGACAGACCAAGCTGTTTATGAAGAAGAAGTTGATCATGTATTTGACGCCCTAGAAAAATTAGACGGCATCCTAGCTGACAAAAAATTCTTATTAGGCGACAAATTAACAACATCTGACATCCGCTTGTTCCCAACATTAATCCGTTTCGAGCATGTCTACTACGGTCACTTCAAGTGCAATATCAAACACTTAACTGACTTTGAAAATGTATGGCGTTACACGCGTGAAATCTACAACATGGCAGGTATTTCTGACACAGTTGATTTCTATCACATCCAACACCACTACTATGGTAGCCATCCGACAATCAACCCGAACGGCATTATTCCAGCGGGCCCGGCAATCTCCTTAGACATCTAAGTTGACTGCAGACAATTAAATAAGCCAATACAAAAAAACTGGTGGTCACTATTAAACGTGACACCAGTTTTTCCTTTTTTTATAAGCAGGTTTCCTACCCTTTTACCCCGTCTTCTTTAACGCCTAGTAATAAGGCACCCCCGATAATAAAGAGGATAATTAAACCAAAGACCCCATTCAAAGAGTTACCCGTTATTTGGGTAATAATCCCAAGTAAGGTTGTCCCGATAATAGAGGAGAACTTTCCGAAAACATTATAGATGCCGAAGAATTCATTCGTTTTGCCTTCTGGTACTAATTTTCCAAACATCGAACGTGACAAGGCTTGTAAGCCACCTTGAGCCGTCCCAACCATACAAGCTAGTATAAAGAAATCAGTCGCTGTTTCCATACTCAAGGCATAGATACAGATAATGATATAAGTCACAATCCCTACATAGATGATTTTCTTGTCCCCGAATCGTTTGGCCAACTGCCCGTATAATACTGTGAATGGAAAGGCCACAATTTGAACGATCAATAAGACCACTACAAGGACTGTCGCTTCAATCCCTAAGTCAGTTGCTACAGCCGTTGCCATTGAAATAATCGTCCGCAACCCCCGCCCCTTCTGCGATTGCCTTATGAACTACAACGCCATTAAAATGGCGTGTTTCTAGGAACACTCATGACTTGTTCCACTTATTTCAAAGCAAAACAGCGGTCTAAGCTATTTAACTAAGGCCTGTTCCAGGCCAATATTTAATATATTTTTAGCTGCGTTGATATCTCTATCGTGATGCATATTACACTTCATACAAGTCCAATGACGTATATTTAACGCTTTTTACCGCTATCATACCCGCAATTGGAACATTTTTGGGACGTCTTGTACGGATTAATAGCTACAAATGTCTTATCGTACATTTCGCACTTTGCCTCTAAGATTGTTCTAAACATCCGCCAGGATTGGCCAGCGATTGAACGGGCTAATTGATGATTTTTCATCATATTAGTCGTCTTTAAATCCTCTAGAACGATAACGTCATAACTTTTAACCATATCGGTTGTGATTTTATGAATGTAATCCTTACGGATGTTTTTGATACGTTGATGAATACGGGCCACTTGGCGTTTGGCTTGCTGGTAGTTTTTCGCATCCACTAAAGCTACACCGTTCTTTTTGGCTTGTAAACGTCTACGGGCCATTCGCTTTTCCCAATAATGTAATTGCTTCTTATAAGACAAATGTAGTCGCTGACTTTGATATTTTTGACCATCAGATGTAATAGCTAAATCACTTACACCTAAATCGACACCGACAACATTTCCTGTTTTGGGCATTGCTTGATTATCGCTTGTGACCAAAAGGGAGATATAGTAGTCGCCACTAGGTGTATATTTTACGGTGACAGATTTTATGCGTTCATTCTCAATATGAAACACACTTGACTTACATTTTATCCAACCTAATTTGGGTAATTTGATATACCGCTGATTATCATTAAAACGAATGTTGTTGCCACGTATGGTACTTAAATACGACTGTCTGGTGTTCTTCTTTGATTTGAATTTTGGGTATTTTGAATAACCTTTAAAAAAACGAACAAAAGTTTCGGATAAGCGTTTAACACTACATTGAACAGCTACGCTATCAACTTCACGCAACCAGGGATATTCCTTCTTCATTTGTGGAATAAGAGAGGATAACGCATTATAAGATAGCATTTGAAGGTCAGGATTGTTTTCGTACCGCGCATTCAACATGGCCAACATTTCGTTCCAGATGAATCGGGTATGACCAAAGGTCATATGAATTAACTGACGCTGTTTTTCGTTAGGATAGATTTTACACTCAATTCCTTGATACATGTTTTCACCCCCTTGCGTTTATAGATATATTATACCATACGTATGACTGTTGTTTATAGCGATAACAATTGCTATAATGTAGTTAAAGAGGTGTTTACATATGATTGTGAAAACAAGGACAAATGTCTATGATTTTAATTTCCATTTGGTTTGGGTAACAAAGTATCGTAAAGAAATATTTACAACCATTGAAAAACAAAATGCCATGCAAGATATATTGACGCATATTTGTGATGAACACGATACTGTCATCCAATCGCTCCAAGTAATGCCTGACTATATCCATATGTTGATTTCGTTCAACCCTAAACATGCCGCAAGTAGTATCGTCAAAACACTTAAAGGGAAATCTGCCCGTCTATGGTTCAAAGCATATCCAGAAACAAAAGCAATGTTATGGGGTGGCCATTTATGGACACCTAGTTATTTCATGGCAACAGTAGGCAGTATGTCTAAAGAAACGGTCAAAAAGTATATAGAAAATCAATTAACGGAATACAATGACGGTCGCCCTAGAACTTGATTCATCCATGTAATGAATTACACGGTTTTCTCAAGGGGCGACTTTAAATAAAACAAGGGAAATAATGTTGCTGTGATAACTAAGGAATAAGCTGAATTCCCTGTATCCTGTATAACCCACGACCATTCTTCTTTGGTGTAACCCCAAAATTTTTTACCTATCTCTGCCATGACTTGCCTCCGTATTTTTATTTTTGTTGATGGTAGTTGTAAACCGCTAATTCAACAATTAAGTCATAAGGAATTTCTGAATCATAGGGAAATTGTAAGGTCCCTTGCCTGACCCAAGAACTGCCCCCTTGTCCTCAAAAGTAAGAATCGTTTTCGGGAAGGGATAAATCCCAAGATAACACTTGTTGCTCCCGTAGTGGGTAACCATCTTCTTGTCAAAAAAGGGTTTGCATGCCATAGGAAATTTTCTCCTGACAAGCTGGCAATGCCGACGCTAGCTTATGTCATAACTTCATTAAAATGGCTTGGACATCATCTGCATGATCTGCAATATAGTCATCGATTGCTAGTACCTGGTCAATTACCTAGTCCTCCTTGATATACGTCTGTATCATCTCTTTAAAATCAGGTAGTACATCTGTTTCAAACCAAGGATTCTTCTTCATCCACCGCTGGTTTAAAGGGGACGGATGGACCAGGGGAAAATATTCTGGTAAATAGTCCTTGTAATGTCTAACCGTTTCGGTCAGGTTTTTCTGCCGATCTTTCCCTAAGTAGTGTTTCTGTGAATAATTACCAACCAAGATAATGGTTTCTAGATTGGGCATTTCCTTTAGAATTTGCGGGTGAAACTTGTCTGCGAATCCCTTTCTTGGTGGTTTGTCCCCGGTTTTGGCCTTACCTGGATAATAGAAATCCATAGGTAACTGGGCAATTAAATCAGTTTTATAGAATAGATCCCTAGACATCCCCATCCAATCTCTTAGCCGGTCTCCCGACTGGTCATTCCAGAAAAGCTGCGTCTCCTCTACTTTCTTACCAGGTGCTTGGCCGATAATGGCAATCCTGGCATTTTTTGAAGCATAGAAAACAGGTTTAATCCCACGGTCGGTAAAGTCCTTGTTATAAGGATCGGCAATAATCTCTTGTTTGATTTCGTCAAAAATGGTTGATTTAGTCATAAAAATCACTACTCCTTATTAGGTCAATTATAGCACGCAAAGTTTGTGCATATTGTAAAAAGCAGGTAAAGGAAATATATCCCTACCTGCTTTAGCAACTTGTTTATATATTCCATTAAACTAAATCTTCCGATTCAGCCAAGAATTCTTTCACGTCTGCTGCCGCTAAATCGATGGCAGCTTGCCAGAAATCTGGCTTAGTTAGGTCAGCGCCTAAATGTTTCATGGCCAATTCTTCAGTGGTCATCCGTCCTGTATCTTTCAATAAGGCGATGTAACGCTCTTCAAATCCTTCCGGTGCTTTCAAGTATTCGGCATAGATGCCTAAACTAAACATGTAGCCAAATGTGTATGGGAAGTTATAGAATGGCACGTCATCGATGAAGAAGTGCAGCTTACTGGCCCAGAAATGTGGGTGTAGGTCATTAATGGCCCCACCAAAAGCTTCTTTTTGGGCTTGGGTCATCAATTCATTCAAACGACTTTCTGATACAAAACCGTCTTGGCGCTCAGTATAAAAGGCTGTTTCAAACAAGAAACGAGACCGGATATTCATGAACATCGCGATAGCATTTTCCATTTTCGCGTTCAATAATTGTAGGCGCTCAGACTTACTTTTAGCCTGTTTTAAATTGGCGTTAGCTACAATTGTTTCAGCGAAAGTCGACGCTGTTTCAGCCACATTCATAGCATAAGCTTGGTTAGACGGCGCTTCACTGGTTAACACATCAGAGTGGAAGGCGTGACCCAATTCGTGGGCCAAGGTTGATGTATCGTTTCTTGAGCCTGTAAAGGTCATAAAGATACGGGTTTCATCTTCGTTGATGGTTTCAGTACAGTAACCACCTGGACGCTTACCGGGACGGTCTTCTGCTTCAATCCACCGCTTGTCTATAGCTGATTGGGCGAAGTCCGCTAGCTTGTCCCCAAAGGTTCTGAAGTTTTCCACCACAAAGTCTGCCGCCTCATCATAAGTGAAGGTCGTTGGTTTGGTGTCCTCGAAATCTAGTGGCGCATCAACATCTTGCCAGTTCAACTCGTCTAGACCGAGTAAAGCCTTTTTCCGGTTTAAAAATTGGACAAAGGTATCTTTATTGGCTGCAACAGCTTCCCACATAGCTTCCACAGTTTCCGCTTTGATACGGTTATATTCTAGCGGTTCTTCCATGAAATTATTGTATCCATGAGCTTTTTGAGTGGTTAACCGGTAGCCAGCTAAGTGGTTTAAGACATCAGCGAAGACTGGACCGTATTGAGCAAAGGTCTCTTCCCAAGCAGCGAAAATTTTCGCCCGGTTTTCAGGATTTGGGTCAGCGTACATGTTGTTCATGGCCTGTCCCACTGAATAATCGTGATGGCCGTCGTCTAAATCGACTGAAATCGTCATCACTGAAGCCGTCGTAGAATAGGTATTTGACCAACCAGATAAACCGTCGATTTGTAATTCAGATAAAAGAGCTTCCGCTTGATCATCTAACAAGCGTTTCGCATCGCGGCGGTCTTCCTCAAGGGTGAACGCAATTTCAGCCAAGCGAGGTTCCGCTAAAAAGTCCTGAAATGCGGCATCGCTTAGGGTCGCCAATTGTTTGTCTAACCCTTTGCGGGCAATCTCATAAGCTTGGTTTAAAGTCGCCACCTTATTAATTGCTGCCGAAGCGGCCTCGTCACGCATGTCTGCGTCAGATGCCATTTGGGCGTAGGTAATTAAAGTAGTGAAGTGGTTTAAGTATTGGTCAGCTTGATCAATAATATCCGCAAAAGTTGCTGGTGCGCCTGTTGCATTGATATCAAATGCCTGCATGTCTTTGATTAAGGCATCTCGTTTTTGGACTAGGGTTTCTAGTGCCTCTTGAAAGGCATTCCCTGTCACTCCGCCTTGATACATGGCGTCTAAATCCCAAGTGTCATTATATTTCATTTAAAACCCTCTCCTCTTGTTTGTTTTCGCTATCGTTATTCTTTCCTATTTTACTCTTGATTGCAGTTTGATTCAAATCATTCAGAATGTACAGTACACTTATACCTTCGGCCTACACCTTACCTATCATTGCCTTAAAATCAGGATGTGATGTATGGCGTCCAGACCGGAGATGCTGGACAAATAGTGCCGTATCATAGTGTGACGTCGGCCTTACACCTTAGAAACCGAACAATTACTGTAAGTAATTAGCGTAATTTGGGAAGCATCGGAAGGGTTTGGCTTTTGTCAAACAGCCGTCGGAACGCAGTAACATACGGATGTCTATGCGTAAGAAGAGCCCGATATTAAGACTAATGTTAGATTAGGTAAAAAGGTCGCGAAAATGAATTCGCGACCTTTTGTAATGCCTACTTATTTTTTTCGTTTCTTTTCTAATTCCATGACAAAACCAACGATGATGATGGCCGCGAAAATAAAGCGGAATGGTGTTTGGAATTGTTCTGGGTTTGGTACTGTTAAAATCGTGATCATATAAACCACGAAGAAGACGATTAAGGCGGCACGCCAACCTAAGTCTTTGAATTTTTGCCACATATAGGTAAACCTCTCTAATGTTATCCGTCATTTAGACAATGGTGGTAGTCTAGAACATATTTTTAATTTTTTCGATATTTTTAATTTCGACTGACAGTGTGCCATCCGGGTTGTTTTTGATTTCAACCACTTCTGGGTCATTAAACAAGTCTAAGGGAATAGATAATTCAATTCCGTTTTCAAACTTGAATTTTTGGCGTTGCATGTTGTTCCCTAAAAGTTCCGGCATATAAGGTGTTTCATCAGCCAAACCTTGTTCCTTGGTTTCTTCAAAGTAGGCTTGTTTTCGGGAGAAATTGTCCCCGTACATGACTTCAGCAATCGCTTGGTTATCAATCGCTTGTGTTTCATGAATAGTGTCATGCAGGATTTGTTTTACCTCGGCCAGGTCTTGATAGTCATCTTCTCCAAATTTCTTGGCGGTTTTAGCGATGGCTTTTTTGATGATGTTCACTGATTCTTTCATACTTGGGTTGGTTTGGATATCCAAGAAGATTTCACTTAGATAGTTAATCCGCTCCCCGTATTCTTCGATCAGGTGTTTCTTCTCAATCAAGAAGTACTCTTCTGTATCGATGCAGTATAAGAACCCTTCGTCGATAGCTTGGGTTGGGCTAGGCAGAATGGCGCGGTTGATAATTAGGTCATTTTTCAAGTTGTCCTGGTCATACTCTACGTAGTGGGTGTAGGATTCGTTGTGGTTTAACTTGAACATGCCGATAAAATAAGCTTCGTCTAGCCAGAATCCTGTCCACAATAAATCTGCTGGTTTGATATCCGGGTTTAATTTTGTGAAATTGAAAAAACGGTTGGTCAGTTTTTGTGTGCCATGTAGGAAGTTTTCCGATTGATTCATGCCCACTAAAATTTCCTTAGCTGGACTTCTATCAGGTAGCTTGCCTACTTTTTGCTGTGCCGTATACATGATTTTAGTCATCATTTTGTCAATATATTCAATCATATATTGCTCTTTATGGTCTAAAAGTGTCTGTGATAAGACCGCTTCGTTGGTGTTGGTATCAAAGATATGTAAAACTGCGGCATCAATCCGTAACATGTCGTATCCCTCTTTCTTTAGCATTCCTTTCTATTTTAACTTATAATAGGCTTGTAGGATAGAAAAGATGGTATTGATTTGAAAAAACGCATCAATATGACAAGTGATTACTGAAAGGAAGCAGCATAGATTATGGTAGCTAGTAATGAGCAATTTCCCCACCAACCGAAGAACATTATTTTCATGGTGTCCGACGGGATGAGCGTTTCACTCGCCTCAGCCTACCGAGAATACCTTCATCAAGACGTTGGTCACTTTAGAAAGCCAAGCATCTTTAACCAATACTTGGTTGGCCAACAATCCACTTATTCCTTTGATCCTTGGGCGACGATTACCGATTCTGCCGCCTCTTCAACAGCCATGGCTACTGGTGTCAAAACTATGAATGGTGTCATTGGCCTAGACAAACAATTGAGCCGGGTAGACTCTGCTTTAGAGATTGCCAAATTGAACAATAAAAAAACAGGGATTGTCGTGACCGCTGAAATCAGCCACGCAACGCCTGCAGGTTTTGCGGCCCATGTAGAAAGCCGCTTAGATTATTTTGATATTGCTGATCAATACTTAGACGATACCATTGAAGGTAAGCAAAAAATTGACGTCATGCTTGGTGGTGGCCGTAAACATTTTATCCGCCCAGACCGAAATTTAGCCCAAGAATTTGAAAATCTCGGCTATGATATCGTCCATACCAAACATGAACTCTTCAATTCTCACAACCCACAAGTTCTTGGTTTATTCTCCGAATTTGGGGTTCCAATGGCTATTGATCGTTGGTCAAATGTGACCCCTAGTCTTGGTGAAATGGTCCATTCTGCCATCCGCCGATTGGATACTGGTGATGAAGGTTTCTTCCTAATGGTTGAAGGGAGTCAAATTGACTGGGCTGCCCACCATAAAGATGTGGTTGGGATCATGAGTGAAATTGATGATTTCGCCGGCGCCTTTCAAGTAGCTATTGATTTCGCCAAGCAAGACGGAGATACCCTTGTCATTGCAACGTCTGACCATGCAACCGGTGGGATGACTATGGGGGCTAATAATATCGATTCTTGGTTGCCTGACTATATTCGAAAAGTCAAAGCAACTCCTCAACACATTGCTGAGCTGACCCAAGAAACTAATGACTGGGTTGAAGTAATTCGTCGTAACATCCAATTTGAATTATCTTCTACTGAGAAAAACCAGTTACGGTCTATCTACCATACTTATGTCTATACTTACGAAGAAAAGGTCAGCCGCTTGACCCAAGCCATTCGAGACATTGTAGACCGCCGTTCTAATACGGGCTGGACAACAGGTAACCATACGGGTGAAGACGTCAATGTCTATGCTTATGGACCCGGGTCTGACTACTTTAGAGGCTGGCATGAAAATGCGGAAAACGGGCAACTACTAAAAATATTAGCCGCTGGCTTATCACCAGACGACGATAACTATTAAAATATTGAAAAAAGCAGTAGCGCGATTGAAGTCGCGCTACTGCTTTTTAAGTTCGGTTATTTCAATGTTGGGATAATGTCGTTTTTCAAGTATTCACGGAAACCGTCTGCTGTTTCTTCGTGACGTAAGGCGAATTGAATGCTGGCTTTTAGTAAACCTAATGGTTCCCCAACTTCATACCATTCACCTTGATAGTCATAGGCTTTTAACTTGTCGCCTTTAGCTAAGTGGTTGATGGCATCTGTTAGTTCTACTTCACCTGAGAAAGAATTTTCTGGAATGGCTTCAATGGCATCGAAAATCTCTGGTGGTAAAATGTAACGACCAATCGCCGCTAATTTTTCTTCGGTTTCATTTTGTGGTTTTTCTTCAAATTTATCGATATTGTAGATACCAGCTTCACCGTTACCAGAAGTCGTCATAATCCCGTAAGAAGAAGTTTCTTTGGCTGGTACACTAGCCCCAGCAATTAATAAGGCATCATCCGCTAAATTAGTTTGGTAGCAATCCATCATTTGTTTTGATAATGGTTTTTCACCTGGCGCATTCACCACGATGTCGTCTCCTAATAGTAATAAGAAGGGTTCGTCACCCACGAATGATTTTGCTTGGAAAATAGCGTCCCCTAATCCTTTTGGATAGTGCTGACGTTTGAATTGAATATTCAATAATGACGTGTCTTCAACCATCTTCAACAACTTATCTTTGTGTTTTTGTTTCAAGTTGTCTTCTAAATCAAAGTTTGCATCAAAATGGTCTTCTACTGAACGTTTGTTACGTCCGGTAATAATTAAAATCTCTTCAATACCACTTTCAATT
Source organism: Aerococcus viridans (assembly GCF_002083135.2). Taxonomy (NCBI): domain Bacteria; kingdom Bacillati; phylum Bacillota; class Bacilli; order Lactobacillales; family Aerococcaceae; genus Aerococcus; species Aerococcus viridans. Next base: position 378,403 of record NZ_NBTM02000001.1, read on the forward strand.
GCCTCTTCAACAATAAACTGGATGGATGGTTTATCTAAGATTGGAATAATCTCTTTTGCCATCGCTTTAGTTGCTGGTAAGAACCGCGTTCCTAAACCACCAGCTGGAATTACTGCTTTTTTAATCTGTTGTTTAGCCATAATAGCCTCCTTGATTATACTATCTTTATCTTAGCATAATTTACTTTCAACTAGGAAGGTAAACGGTCATTTTTCAAAAAATTTACAATCCAAGCAATCATTTAAACAAATTCATCCGGTCTATAATAAAGTAAATAATAACCGACAAGATAATCGAACCGACTAAAATAATAGAAAAACCGTGGACATTATCTTCAAGTGGTAAAGCTACGTTCATCCCCCAAAGACCTGCTGTAATCGTCGGCACGGTCATAATAATGGTAATAACCGTTAGCCGTTTCATAACATCATTCAAGTTATTTGAAATAACATTCGACAGCATATCGTTCAGTTTATCAATGACCGCCATGTCGTTTTCAATCATGGTTACTGCCTGGTTCATCTCGATTTGTACTCTATTAAGGACCCTTTCGTGGTAGCGGGTGTCGTTTTCCAATTGGTTAAAGTATTGGTTAATCCGGCTCAAAGTCTTGGCATTATTATGGACCGCGGTGGATAAGTATACCAGCCCCTTATTGACGTTAATTAAGGCATAAGACACGTTATTTTTAGTAGAATGACGGGCTTCCTCCTCAGCTTGCTTAATCAAGCCATGCATAATGGTGACCGCATCGATATGGGCCTGAGCCACCTCATAAAACATGTACATGACAAAGGCGTAGGCAGAGGTCATCGGAAAGTCAGAAGGAAAATTTAACCGCTGAATATCCAACATAAAAGGCATGTCGGTATGGTTCATAAAAGTCATCACCAAATCCTGCCCCATGACAATCACTAGTGGGGCTGTGTGATAGGTATTCTCGCTAATTACCTCATGACCATAGGGATACTGGATAATGATATAGGTAAATAGGTCGCCGGCATCATTTCGGTAATACTCAATCCAAGACGTTTCAAACTGGTCATAGACATACTCCCCGAAATGGACTGGCAAGTGGTAGTCTTCAAGCACCTGCCGGACTTCCCCCTTATCCGGATTTTCATAATGCAACCAGGTTAGTTGCTTGACTTCATTGGCCAAGCCATCTTGAAACTGGTTCTCTTGGTCAAATTGAATCACTTTTTGGTAAACCATCTAATCCTCCTCCCAACGCTGGTACAACGCTTTCTCTTCGCAAAAAGGCCAGCACAAAGCCGACCTTTCAATTCTTTTATTCTAGTGGATAGTAGATTGGCTGTCTGCCAATAGGTCTTCATAAGCATAAGCGAATTTCATGATATCGCCAGCACCCATAAAGATCATGACTGCATCATCATAGTCTAATAATGGTGATACATTTTCCAATGGTAATACTTGCACAGATTTTGTTACCTTGTTAGCTAGGTCAGAAACAGATACTTGCTTATTGTCCTTCTCACGCGCAGAGGCAAAAATTTCGCATAAGAACACGTCATCTGACAAGTCCAAAGCACCCGCAAATTCGTCCATTAATGCAATGGTACGGCTGAAGGTATGTGGTTGGAAGACAGAAACAATCTTCTTGTTCGGGTATTTTTGCCGGGCAGCATTAATCGTCGCTTTAATTTCTGATGGATGGTGAGCATAGTCATCAATTAAAGTCATATCGCCAATTTTCTTCTCAGAGAAACGACGTTTAACCCCACCAAAAGTACGTAATTCTTCCGCAACACGGTCTGCTGGGAAGTTTTCGAGGTAGCAGAAACCAATGACAGATAAGGCATTCATCACATTATGTTCACCGAATGTTGGAATGTCAAAATGACCATAGAATTCACCCATTACATGCACATCAAAATGAGACCCATCAGTAGCTAGATCAACATTTGAAGCCACAATATGGTTGTCACCACCTTCAAACCCGTAGTACCAAACATCTATGTCAGAATGGTCAGCAAATTGACGTAAGTAAGCATCGCCACCGTATGCAATCACTTTTTTCTTCACTTGGTGGGCGAAAGTTGTATTCGCTGCAAATACTTGATCAATGTTTTCATAGTAGTCAGGGTGGTCAAAATCGATATTAGTAAAAATCGCGTAGTCTGGGTGGTAAGCTAAGAAATGTTTACGGTATTCGTCCGCTTCTAATACAAAGTATTCAGCGTCTTCTTGACCAGCACCAGTACCATCACCGATTAGGAAGTTTGTTGGATGTAAACCACGCATCACGTGTGCCATCAAACCAGTGGTAGAAGTTTTCCCGTGAGAACCAGTAATCGCTACACTAGTGTAGTCTTTGATTAATTCACCAAGGAAGAAATGGTAGCGCATCACGTCAAGACCTAATTCTTTCGCACGGACAACTTCAGGATGGTCATCGCCAAAAGCGTTCCCGCAAATGATAAACATACCTTCTTGGATGTTGTCAGCGTTAAAAGGTAGTAATTCAATACCTGCTTTCTCTAAACCATGTTGGGTAAAGAAGTAAGTTTCTTGGTCTGAACCTTGAACCTTGTAGCCCATGTTATGCAAGATTAGGGCTAAGGCACTCATACCTGACCCTTTGATCCCTGTGAAGTGATACGTTAATTCTTTATTCATGCTCGTTAAAATCTCCATTTCCTCGATTAGATTGCGCTTGTTTATTTTTTAAATATGGGGTCAATGATGGCTTTTCCTGTCCTGGAAAATAGGAATAATGCCCCGACTTAGCTTGTTTTCCTGGCTGGTTAAAACTTACTCCTGGTTCATCTGCCATAATACTCTGCAGTCCACGGTTTAAATGCCCTCGTTTAGGGACAGTGGCCCTTGCAGGCATGTTTTCAGAAACCGGTGTTGCTTGCCGTTTTTCTGGGAATCCTTTAGGTTCAGAAACCGCCTCTTCAAAATGGAAATGGCTGCGTTTGGATGACCGAGCAGCCTTGGCATCTTGACGGTTACTGGTCCAATTTGTTGGCAAATCATTCGGTTGAAAAGGTCTGCGGAATTGGTAATCTTGATATTCCCGCAACTCTTGACGTAAACGGTCCAGTTTTTGCTGGCGCTTGTCGTCCACATTGGTCGCTTTAAAGACCTCATGCACCCCTGAATCTTCGACTGGTCTTGTGTCCCGGTCTTCATTATTGGCATTGGCATAGTTAAAATGCCCATATGAGGGTTGGTAGCGGTGACTAGGGTCTTTTTCGGCTAGATAATACTCCATCTTCTGATGGTCGTCTCCTTGACCCTCTCTTTGCTGGGTCTTTTTAGGCGGAATTTGCCGTCCTGAAGATTGGTCCTCCCCTTGGTTATACCAGTTCATGTAATTGGGGAAAGTAATTGGATTGTCATTTTTTTCGTGCAACAAAGAATCATTCTCCTTATGATAAAATGGGACAAATTGTTCAAGCTGATTTGACGTTCTCTCTTCAAATCGCTGCCACCTACCCTTAGAATGTCTCAGTTTGTCATGCTCTCGACTCAACTACTCACCCCCAACACATTACATGTACATTTTGCCTAATCAGACCATATAATATCTGCTAAGCTTCAACGAAATGTTCACTATTAATTTTATCAAATGATGTCCCAACTGGCACGTCATTTTTGATTTCAAGGATACCTTTTCGTACATGTTCAGGGTCGACACCTAATTCATATGCAGAAGTTAACATACCGTAGCTTGAAACACCACGCAGTTCACCTTCCCAAATCACTTGACCATTTGGCATTACAGCACCTGGTAAAGCCGCCACTACAAACATCCCTTCGCGGACATTTGGCGCACCACAAACGATTTGAACAACCTCTTCTGAACCAATTTTGGTTTGCGTAATATGCAAGTGGTCAGAACCTTCTAAATCCTTCACTTCTAAAACTTCAGCCACAACTAAACGCGGATTATCATTGAAAGGAATAGTATCAAAATCTTGTTCATATAAGGATTGGTTGATTAAGTCTAACTGTGTTTGACTTAAATGAACACGTCCCTTTCCTTCGATTTGAATCATCTTAGAAATATTTTGGATGTTGTAACCCATTGTTTCTTTCGTTTCATTATTGAAAATACGCGTCACATCTCCAACTGTTGAAGTCGCAATACGATCTCTCGTTAATGTCCCTTTGGAAAACATGATAACGTCACCGACGCCATCTCGATTATATATACTAATCCACATACTCGTTAAAATCCCCTTCATGTTTCTTTTTTAAAATAAATTTAAGTAAAACTTACGACATAAACCAATAAAAAAGCCTAGTCATCAACTAGACCGGTAATGTCCTATTAAAACGTATAATATTCTACTCGATTATATACTCATAGTCATAAAAGTGCAAATAATAATAGACTGTGAAAATTACTCATCTTCCCCGACATCCAAGCTTCCCCGCCATGTCATAAATGGTTCCGCCATCATTTGAAATCACTTCACAAAATCAAATCCACAATAATGGCAAAACAATCGGAAATAGGTAAAACTATATTTTGCTAGCCATGATTGTTATAATATGTTCATAATCACATATCGAAATAGATTCACTTATTCAACCTTAAGACAATAAAGGAGCGATTATATGTCTAATCAATACAATCAACAACCAACAAAACGTGACGACGTCCTACTAGCAGGTTTCCTATTTGGATGCGGACTAGTTATCGGTGGCGTTGTGGGCGCATTAGTAGCCGACCATTCTAAAAAAGTAGACGGCAATGACGTCCTACAAAAAGCCAAAGCCCTATTCACCGACCCAGGTACCATCGAAGGTTCTTGGATTGAATTACAACCCATTGAAGCAGAACGTTTTGGACAAAAACAAGAAGTCTTCTACGGCGGAATCTCTCGTACAGAAGATAACGAATTAGTTCAATACGAATTTATGGCAGACCCAAGTACCGGGAACTTCCTAGATTTTTATAAGCTGTAAGAATAATTGAGGGACTATGGCTATTGAAGTCACAGTCCCTCATTTTTTCTAATTAAATTTAGCCAACATATAGTTAATTCTAAAGCCACGGGCTGAGAATTTTTCTTCGTACTCTGTTTGCACATTGCCTTCAATATCTGACTCATGCAAGTTCAATGAAATTTCTAAGAAATCCATACCATACTGTGACATTGAAGTCAGTGAATATTCAAATAACCCTTGGTTATCCGTTTTGAATTGTAGGAGGCCATCTGTCTGCAAGACATGTTTATATTGGTCCAAGAAGGTTTTGAAAGTCAAACGACGTTTCGCATGACGCGCTTTTGGCCATGGATCAGAGAAGTTTAAGAATAACTTGGCCACTTCACCCTCTTCAAAATATGAGGATAGTTCAAGAGCATTCCCTAAAATGAAGCGTAAATTAGGTAACAATTCACCTTCCAAAGCTTTCTCCATCGCCATCACTAATACTGAATCCTGTAATTCAAGACCAATAAAGTTCACGTCTGGATTACGGCGGGCCATCTCAATAATGAATTGTCCCTTACCAGTTCCCACTTCTAAATGAACAGGATGGTCGTTTTTAAATTCAGCTTGCCATTTCCCCTGCATTGTTTCCGGTTCTAAAATGATATATTCTCTATGTTCTGCCATGGCGTCCTTTGCCCACGGTTTATTTCTTACACGCATAATGTCCTCCTAATGATTTGTTTTATAAATAATTTCGTTCCAAGAAAAAAGAGACGTGACATGAAGTTCACATCCCCCTTTTTTTAACCAACACCGGTCATAATATCAGGCTTCAAAAGTCAAACTCTTCCGACACTCCCAAAATACACCAATCACTTGCAGTAATTGTTCGGCTTTTTAAGGTGTAAGAGCCGGCGCCAAGAAAGGAAACTTTACCAATCTAATCTGAAAAGCAGTCCTTTCTGGAGGCTCGAACCCGATTTTGGTCCAGCTTATAGGAGAGTCTTAACGACTTTTGTCACACCTTCCTTACATTTCCCCTACCTGTTGTAAGTAACGGTTGTTATAAATATGTTTTAATTTTAAGATTTTATGGTTCATAGCAATCATCCGATTTTCTCTGAAGTCTTTTTTGATCATATTCAAGAGATTCAACATCGAATACCATTCAATACGTTGATAAATATCGTATGTAATGCGCAAGCCATATAAATCAAACCAGGCATCCCAATTTTTAAAATCAACATATTGGACTAACAATTGGCTGATATCTAGAATAGGATCAGCGATTTTCACCATTTCCCAGTCCACTAGATATAACTGATTGTCCTCAGCTCGGATAAAGTTTCGGCGGTTTAAATCCCCGTGACACACTGTTTTGCGGACCCCTTCAACCAAATGACGAGTGCCCCATAGACAAGCGGTCACATCGGCTAACAAGTGATGGTGACGCAATTCTTTTGCCAAATCACTTTCATAATCCTGTAAAAAGCGGTCTGGTTCGTAAACCTCGCCGTCAATTTTAACCAGCATATTATATAAATTATCCGAATGGTGGTAGCGGTACATCAATTTAACCACGGGCAATTGGGCCACTTCAAAATGCGATAAGACATTACCAGACACCCAATCTTGGGCCGTCATAATGTCCCCGCTAGACTCACGCTTAGTCCATTTCAACTTGGGCGCAAAGCCTTCCATCGATAGGATGGTTAACAAGGGTGAAGAATTACGTTTTAAAAATACACGTTCATCGTTAGCGTCATTATAGCCAACATAGGCTTGACCAGTATCCCCTCCAATGGGTTCGAGAATCCACTCGCGATCAAATTTGTATTCCAAAACCATTCCTCCTCTCTTTTGCCCAAGTTGTGTCAACTTACTGTATAAACGAAAAAAGTGAGCAGCGACTCCCTCTTGAGATGCTTACTCCTTTTTTCTTGAGTACTAGTTATTTTAGTTGGAAAACAAGACTTAGTCAACAAACTTAGTGTATTCTAACCTTTTTTCTTTCTTGCGGATAAAACGCGGTAAATAGAGGTAAAGGAAGAATAAGCCTAGTATAATAGTAGAAAGTAATACTGCACCGGCAAAAATCCAATCGTGGGTAATCAAACTCGTTACGGTAAATAATACAATTTGCGTACAAATTGGTTGACCCATCATCTGTTTAAAGCCAGCCACCTGTAAATTCTGATCCATTGGGTAAACCTGTAATAAGACATGTTGGTTCATTTTCTTAGCCATTGGTAAAATTTGGAAATGGCTGAAGTATTGAATCAATAAAATCACCACTAAGTTCAACCAGTGACTATTGGTTACAAAGACCAAATACAGGATCCCAACTAAAGTCATCCGGCCCCAAAGTGGGAAATAATCACTCGCCCGCCAAAAGGTCCGACTGTATAAGTAAGCGTAAGGATTATCCCCGCGGTTGATCCCTTTAATATAGCCGTCCAAATACTTGCGTCGTTTACTTGAAACGGCATCTTGTGGCATATTCACAAACAAGGCCAGCCCGCGTTTTATTTGTTGCTGACGGTCTTGTTCCACTGCGACAATCTTATCCCAGTGCCAACCCTTTTTCCCATCTGAAAAAGGACGAATCCCGGTAAAATGAATGGCGATTAAATACAGTAGCGCAACACCTAAACAGAGATATGGTGTCACAAAAGAAGCCAATAATAGCGTGATAAAAACCGCTAGATACAAGATTGCCTTGTGAATTTTAATTACTCGGTCGCTGGTATAACGCCAGCTTTCTAAAATAATATTTAAATGGGCGGTTTTAAAGCAAATCAAAATTACGGCCAAGACAATCAACTCAAATATCGAATAGCCCACCATAGCCATCAGCAGTGGATAAGAAGCAGCAATCATCAGGATAATCACAGCACTAGGCAGTAGTAAGGAGTGGTTCAAGGCTGACCGAAACCAGTCTGTGAATTTCGACTCCATAGGTAAGAGAAAGACCAAGTCTGCTGCCACAATATGTGAAGCCACACCGGTAATAAATACCCCAACCGTCATCAGAACCGACCAAATCAAGTGGACCCAAACCCCGACCAACCCCTGCGACAAACCTGACAGCCAATTGGCATACTGGTAAGCCAATGCGCCAAATAGGAAGAAGAGGACGATTACGGCATGGTCATTAAAAATATATTTAGCATTCTTAAGAAATAAATCTTGCCCTTCTTGCCGACGTTTCTGGTAAGTATCAAGCAGACGCATGGTCATTTGCCCCCTTCGCTAGACGTAGATATAGGTCATCTAAAGTAGCTCCTGGCATTTGATATTGCGCTCGGATTTCATCTAAAGTACCTGCCGCCACTAACTCACCGTCCGCCAAGAATAAGAATCGGTCACAATACTGTTCAGCTGTCGCCAAGACATGAGTAGTCATCAATACCGACGCACCCGCATCACGTTTGGCTTTCAAAGTATCGATAAAATCATGGATAGCCAGTGGATCTAAACCAAGAAACGGCTCATCCACCACATATAACGACGTCTCCACTAGGAAGGCACAAACAATCATCACCTTTTGCTTCATCCCTTTTGAAAAATGAATTGGCAGCCAATCTAACCGTTTATCTAAACGAAAAGTTTCTAGTAAAGGTTGGGCATTTCCTAGTGCCTCTTCCTTCCCTAAACCGTAAGCCATCCCCGTTAATTCAATATGTTCTCGTAACGTTAAGGCTTCATATAGTACGGGCATTTCCGGAATATAAGTGAAGGATTGACGGTATGCATTGGCGTCATCAGTTAATTGATGACCGTCAATGGCAATCTCCCCCTTCATCGCTCGCATCAGGCCGATAATATGTTTAATGGTAGTCGATTTACCCGCACCATTTAACCCAATCAGGCCAACAATTTCACCTGATGCAATTTCAAAATTAATATCTTTTAATACAGGTTGACTAGAATAGCCCCCGGTAAGTCCTTTAACTGTTAATGTCATTTTGTTCATCCTTTTATTGATCTAGATTTAATCTAGCATTTAAGTTTAATGGTAAAGAAATCATTTCCAATCTAGCATAGCACTGAAATTGTTCCCTTCCTATCATTTATGTTAAAATTAATACAATTATAGCCTTTAATTTAACATTATTTTCAAGTAAATGCGATGAATTAACACGGCCAAAGTTAACCCAATATTGAAAGCGAGGACTATTCATGGATAATTGTATCTTCTGTAAAATTGCAAACGGTGAAATCCCCACGAACAAAGTCTACGAAGACGAAGTGGTGATAGCCTTCCTAGATATGAGCCAAGTCACAAAAGGCCATACCTTACTAGTACCTAAAAAACACATTCAAGACATTTTCGGCTACTCATCAAACGACGCCGGCGCAGTCTTCAAGCGCATCCCATTAGTTGCCAACGCATTAAAAGATGCCTTCCCAGATATGCACGGTTTAAATATTTTAAACAACAACGGTGAGATGGCCTACCAATCTGTTTTCCATTCACACGTCCACTTAATCCCTAGATACAACGGGGAAAGTGACGGCTTTGGTTTAAAATGGGAACCAGCCCAAGAAGGCACATACTCTGATGAAGACTTGAAGAACATTACCAACACAATCAACCAACGAATCGAGGGATAATATGAAAAAATTTATTACTGGTATTCTATTTGGTGCCATTGCTGGTGCAGGCTACGCCCTATTAAAAACACCACACTCAGGTACTGAAAATAGAGAACGTTTGAAAAACTATTTAGACGATGTCACTTTTGCAGCCAATGATCTAACTGGCTCAATCGCTCAAGCACAAAATGCAGTTACAGATTTAGCTCAACAAGGCTTATCTTCTGCAAAAGTTGCCCGCGACGAAATCACACTAGCAATTAATGATTTCAACCAATCAGCAGTCCCACAAATTTCAGAAATTCAAAAACAAGTGGCAAAACTACAAAATGACTTATCAGCAGCGGATATCCATGCTAACGAGAAAAACACTGATTTTTAATGATGTTTTAAATATGAAGATTTCTTGATTAATCTTCTGAATCATTGTGTATAGCATTTTTGGTATGCTATATTAAGACTTGTATTATGAAGATTTGACAGGAGTGAATCGAGAAAATGATGATTAGTAAGAAATTCAAACTTACTTCAATTGCCTTATTAAGTACTGTTGCCCTAGCAGCATGCTCAACTGGCTCAAGTGATGGTTCAAGCGCCGTTGCAACTGGTGATGGTGTTGAAGTAACCAACGAAGAACTACAAGCCGAATTAAAATCAACATACGGTAACACCGTATTGCAAGAATTAATTATGGAAGAAGTATTCGTAAACGAAGTCGGCGATGACCGAGCTAAAGAATTAAAAGAAGAAGCAACAACTGAAGTTGAAACGCTAGTCGCTACTTATGGCGGAGAAGACGAATTCAATACTGTATTAGCATCTTCTGGTTTCTCAGACCGTGAAGACTACGAACACCAAGTTTACTACTACAAATTAATGAGTGAATCTGTATCTAAATACATCGAAGTGACTGACGAAGAAATTCAAACAGCTTACGATGAATACACACCTTCATTCACTGTTTCACACATTTTAGTGGATGATGAAGAAACTGCTAATGACTTGATTGCCCAATTAGATGATGGTGCAGACTTTGCTAAATTAGCAACTGAAAATTCAACAGATACAGCATCTGCTGAAAAAGGTGGTTCATTAGGTGAAGTAAATGCTGATTCTGGTTTGGATGAAACATTCTACGCTGCAGCACAAGAACTAGCTGAAGGCAAGTACACAACTACACCAGTTGAAACTGACTACGGTTTCCACATCATCAAGATGGACGAAAAACCTGAAAAAGGTAGTCTAGAAGACGAAACTGAACAACTGAAAGAATCTATTACTGCTGAAAAATTAACTGATTCTACATTAGTTGCTGGTATCGTTTCTGACATCATGACAGCTCACAATATCGACATTAAAGACGATGACTTGAAGACTGCGCTAGATGACGTGATCATCACTGAAGAAGAACAAGAATCATTAGATGCTGAAGCTGAGTCAGCTGCCGCAGCAAGTGAATCAGCTGCTAGCGAATCTGCAGCAACAAGCTCAGGAACATCTGAATCTGCTGAGTCTTCTAGTGAAGAATCAACTTCAGAAGAATCTAGCACAGAGGAATCATCAACTGAATCTTCTGAATCATCAGAAGCAGCTTCAAACGAAGCATCCTCTTCAGCTGAATAAGCTAACAGACATACCTAAATGGAAAGTCCATCCGGTTTCGGATGGGCTTTTTTGATGACTAATTCTTCTATATTATTCATCAGCCTTCGGCTGAACTTTAAGTAGTGATATTTGCAAACTATTTTGAAGTAGACAACTGTCTGCCCTGAAGAATTCAACTTGGTCGTCGGTTACCATTTTGCCTAAATCAATTACTTCATCGTTGATGTCAATAAGGGACTGAATTTCTGTACGGGTTGCTGGTGTGTAAACTGCATCGAATACGTCTGGACTCATTACGTAAAGAACTTTAACCATCTTGTTATGCCTTCTTTCTTTAGCGTTTAATCTATCTAAATCCGCCATATCACATTTAGGTTTAATTCGCATATTTTTAGCTGGCATATTAAAAAATGGAATACCCCTTTATCGGGGTATCCCGTTCTTTCTATGCTGGACAATTATTGCCGTTCACCACCTGGAAATTGTTGTTACAAGTAGCTTGGATTTCTTGATGTGTTTCAAGGTAGTGAGAGATTAATTGGTTCATCTCCAGGTTGACTTCACGGACAATTTTTGATGAATCAAACATCTGATAGTCACCGCCGCCTACAGCCCGATACTGGTTGAGGGTCACTTCGAATTCAGCTTCTAAATCTAATGGTTGGCCGTGGTAGTTTAATTTGGTTACCCGTTGACCAATTGGTTTTGATACATCAATGATGTAATCAACCCCTTCATACATGTCGTAATTATAGGGTTTTGGTTTGGGATATAGCCAATCTTTAGAAATGATGATTTCTTGGTCTTCATTCAAAATAAAAAATTCCGCTGATTGCTCGATAGCTGCTTTCAATTCTGCTCCGGTGATTTTAACCACTGCTAGGGTGTTAGGGAATGGGTAATTATTGAGTATGTCACGGACGGTTACTACATTTGGAAAACCCTTGGCATCATTATTAAATAAGGCTGCCGCCGAGATTTCTGTTTGCCCGTAATAGTTCTGTACCCGGTGGACAAATTCGACGTATGGATGATCATGGATGCGAGCCATATCGACACTTTCAATCTTCATGTCTCCTTGAATGGTCCCTACCGGTTGGTCCAACCAGTTTTCAATTTCTGCTTGTAAGTCCGCTAATCTTGCGTCGGCTTCTTTTTGAATTGGTGTGTCCACGGTCGTGCTTATTAATTCAGGCACTGCATCTACTAAGGTCCAGTGGTCATCGCCATCGTATTGGTTTAAGTTTAATGTAACTTTACCAAGATGACGGCCTTTGTCCCCTGGCATGACAACCGCCACACCATTCACGACGCGGGCAATTTCATTGTGTTGGTGGCCAGTTAATAAGACATCAATCCCTGGCACTTCATGGGTTAAGGCGTAGCCCTCATTTTCCCCAGCGCCTTGTTCTACTGTTTCAAGGGTGTCTAGATCACACTCAAAGCCTCCGTGGTAAGCGACAACGACTACGTCAGCCATACTGCTTAACATGGGCACGTATTCCTTGGCGGTTTCAACTGCTGACCTAAACTGCAAGCCAGTAATATGGGCTGGACGCTCCCAGTGGGGGATGTATTGAGTGGTTAGGCCCAAAACGGCAATCTTAATCCCGTTGCGTTCAAATATTTTATAGGGTTGACCGAAAAATGGTTGGTCAGCGTCGTCTAAAATATTGGCGCATAGAATGGGAAATTGTGCGTTTTGATATGAATTCAACAGGTATTCTTGCCCGTAATTGAATTCATGGTTTCCCGGCACCCCCATGTCATAACCCATCCGATTCATATTTTCTACAATGGCTGCCGCTGAGTGGCGGTGCTTTTGTAGGTAATGGGTTAGTGGCGATCCTTGAATTATATCTCCTGTAGAAATCAGCAAACTACTTTTATCGGCCAAGCGACCTTTCTCCCTTAAGTAGTTTTCATTGACCTTTAACAGACCAAATGGCTGGTTTTCTTCTCTAGTCAAGTAACTTGTAGGATAGATATACCCGTGAATATCACTCGTTTGAAAAATTGTCACCTGTTTGATGAGAATCCCCTCCTTAAACTATATAGCTTTTCTTATATTTCGGATATACATCTTGCAACCCTAAATTTGCTACTAGTTTACCATAGTAATCTGGTTTGAATGTATGCCAAGGCATGATATTTTTGGTCCGAATTCGATTGGCGATATAGAGTAAATCCGTCTGGCTAGCGTGACCACTGACCTCAAATGACACGAAGGGGATGTCTCTACTTTGTAAATAAGCAATCATTTGGCTATAAGCTGGCATATATCCCCCTATTGGTTCCCCATTTGTTTGCAGGTAAATCGCTGTTTTTAAGTCTGCCAAGATTAAAATATTTTCAAAAGCATTTTGTAAAAGATACAATTCTGGGTCTTTTTTCAGTGATTTTAGGTTGATATAGTCCAGTTTATTTTCCAGACTAGAACCCGCATCATTTGACATATCGTCGGACAATATCAGAAAATCCGCATCCGGGTAAAAGGCATGTTAGACCTTGGCATAAGCTAGTTCAAGGACCAGTTGTCGACCCCATGTAATTTGGCTACTGGCGCCACTTCATCGACTACCTCAATCAAGGCTTCATATAAGGTGAGCGAATCTTTGGTCAAGTAAACTTCAACCTCAGCTGGCAGGAATTTTACTTGCATCCTAGTCACCTCTTTATAGTCCTAACAATTTTTAAACCGCGAATAGATCCCTTTCTTTCGCAGTAGTACAAAATATCACGCCCATGTTAATTGCTGTAGAATTGGGTTATTGTTTGCGTAAATTCGAAATTTACACGAAATTTATGCAAAAAAAAGAAACCAAGTATTTACCGGTTCTATAATAAATAGTGTTGGTGAGAATTCATATTGAATCTCATTGACACTATTTTTGTGTACGCAAAAAGGACATGATATCCTTAATGCGTGTAAACCACTACGAATACAGAAAGAAGGGAAAATCATGTCCCATACATCTATTATAAAACAACTTTGCGGTATTTACGACAATAATATTGATATTACAATACCAAAATCTATGCATCTGTTGCCACTTGAAAAGTATCATGAAATAAATCATTTCGTTTTACATGGGGTTCTTACGTACAAGCCTAAGGCTTGTATGCACTGTGGTGTAAAGAATACTGGTAATCGAGATATCATCAAACATGGCTTTAAACCAGCTATCATTCGATTACCGAACACAGCTACTAATCCTGTTTTACTTAAATTACAGAAGCAACGCTTTTATTGTAAACATTGTGCACAAACTTTTATCGCTGAAACACCATTAGTTGAAAAATTTTGCTGTATTTCTAAAACCATTAAAAGTCAAATTAGCTCCGAATTGGTTGAAACGCAATCTATGCGGTTAATCGCTAAACGTTATCATGTCTCTTCTCCAACAGTGGCCAGAACTTTAATGAAAGCAAGTATGGGACTATCACCTAAGGGAAATTATCTCCCGAATCACCTCGGTGTAGATGAGTTTAAATCGACTAATCGTGTAGCCAATGCGATGAGTGCTGTCCTTGTGGACACGCATAATAGAAGGCTAATTGATATTGTCGTTGATAGAAAACAAGCGTCGCTCATCGATTACTTTTCTTCTTTTACCTGGACTGCTCGAAGCAGCGTGAAGACAGTTTCGATTGATTTATATACACCTTATCTAGAGGTCATCCGCACATGTTTCCCTAATGCGAAGATTGTCGTTGATCGATTCCATATAGTAAAGCTGTTGAATGAAACAATCAATTCTATTCGTATTAAAGTGATGAATGCTATCAAAACAAGCCGTCCATCGGACTACAATAAACTCAAAAAACAATGGAAATTGTTGTTAAAGAACGCTGAAGATTTAAATTTCACGGATACACATTATGTTCGTCAATTTGGTGAAGCGATATCAGAACAACGTATTGTTGATTATCTTTTGAGTATCTCACACGAACTTTTAGTTACTTATACCCTGATGAATGAACTAAAATATGCCATTTCAACTCATGATATCAATATTTTCAATGAAATCCTACGTGGGACTAAGAACCAAACTTTGCCAAGTCGTACGAGAAGAACTATCAGAACATTAGCCAAATTCTTGCCTTATATACATAACGCTTTAAAATATACTGTATCAAATGGTCCTACCGAAGGTATTAATAATAAAATTAAATTAATTAAACGAACAGGTTTTGGATATTCGAACTTCCATCATTTACGTGCAAGAATTTTAGTCCAATTCAAATTAAATTACAAACCATCCAATCCTAAACCTTATACATTTGATGGGATGGCAAGCTAACCCAGGGATAGTGGTATATTTTTGAATAAAGAGGACTGAAAGTGTACGTCCTTAGCCGTGAACAAGCATGAAATCGAGACTAAGGCTCGATTTCAAAGCAGAGAGACCTTGGCTCTCGCTGGTGCCACGGCTTTTAAGGAACGTACACTGAAGGACAAAACACCATTTGTTAGAAATGTTATCCCATTGGTCACTTCCCTTGCCTAAAGGCAAGAAAAAAGCCAAACACATCACAGCGTGCATGGCATTTAACTTTATTGATTTCTTAATTATTATTAAAAACTAAAAAACGTATTCGTGTGCTTTAAAATTATTTACCAACACTATTTGTAAAAGAACCTATTTACCTGATTGCTTGCAGGTAAATACTTGGTTCTCATGTTATAATGCTTTATTCAAAAAATGGTAGGTCATCATTTGACCCTTGGAAATCTAGGGTAATTTCCTCGTTTTCTGTCTCTTGATTTTGATTTTCTTCGCTAGCAACTTGCCCTTTAGGTTTATAGAAGGCTCGGTTGTCCATACCGAAAATTCGGGCTGAAAATTCGCCAGGTTCTGTATGGTCCAAAGCAGTTGTCATCATTTGAATAGAAGCATCTAAGTTGTCTAAATGATGTAGGATTTCAGCTTCTAATAAATGCGGTGACACTGGGCTACCCCATTCTTGTTTACCGTGGTGGGCTAATACCATATGTTTCAACAAAACAACATCTTCGCTGTACTGGTCGAACCCTAATTTATCAACGGCAAGAGTTATCATCTCTTCGACAATTGAGATATGTCCAATAAGATTCCCCTCAACAGTATATTCAGTAGACATCGGATCAGTGAATTCAACTGTTTTACCAATATCATGAATAATCACACCAGCATACAATAAGTCTTTGTTGATGTTATCGTATTGGCTGACAACGGCTTGGGCTAAGCGAAGCATTGAAATAGTATGAAAGCCTAAACCACCGACATAGGCGTGGTGGTTCTTCTTCGCTGCTGGGTAGGTAAAGAAATCCCATGACACTTCACGTAATAGGTAACGAACGATGGCGTCAATGGTGGTATTTTCAAAACCTTCCACTGCAGCCAATACTTCGTTCACCATTTCCGTTCTGGTCATTGGCCCACGTTCAACATAGTCAGAGGGATCATTCGGTTCCCCATCATTGGCTAGGCGAAGACCATTAATACGAACTTGTGGTTTACCGTTATAAAGTTCTCGTTTACCCGCTAAGGCAACAACTTGGCCAGAAGTATATTGTTCAATATCTTGGTCAGTTGCCCCCCAGAATTTACCCTCGATTGAGCCAGAGCGGTCTTGGAATGTGAATGAGATGTACTTTTTACCGTTACGGTCTTCCCGTACTTCGGCAACTTTAATCAATACAAAGATATCGAAATTTTGGTCTAAAGCCACATCAAAAAGTTGTAAGTTGTCCATGTGTATCCTTTCTATCGCACACGTCTAGAGTACGTGTTGCGCTGGCGCTTCTACAAGGTCTAACAAGGTGTCATCAACCGTGAAGAAAATAATTTGGTGCGATGCCGCAAATTTTTGTAAGAAGCGGTAAATGTTTGACCGGTATTTACGGTCTAAATGTGAGAAGGCTTCATCAATAATGATCGGTAATTCAATGTTACCAAGCTGTGCATCCATAAAGGCGAACCGCATAGCCACGAATAATAAGGCTTTCTCCCCGCGAGACAATTGGTTTACAGACACTTCAGAATCATCCGCTAGACGAACCGTCATCCCCTCTTCACTAAAGGCTAAATTGGTAAAACGGCTATCCGATAAATCAACCAAGAACCGCGATGCGTTTGTTAAAACACGTTCTTTGACATCTGACGATTCCCCAACAGTAGCCTTTTCAAAGGTCGCAATGGCCAACTTGTTGGCTGCCCATTCAACAGACAATTGATAAGCTTCATCCACTTGTGCTTGATAAGCTTGCAATAAATCTGGTGCCATACCCTCGCTAGCAATCTCCTGGATTTGGCTACGTTTGTCAGCAGTTGACCGAGTTAGGTCCGCAATTTCTGTTTCCATGTCCGCAATCTTTTGACGTAAGTCAGTTAATTGTTGGTCGACTGGACGGTCTTGTTGTAAGTAGATGGCCAAGTTTAAGTCTAAGTGGTTAGCTAAGATATCATGACGATTTTGTTTTTGTTTCATTTGTTTTTGCTGGTCAATGGCTGCTAGTAACTCGTCACCAGACCGGTAATTATATTGATCAAGGATTCGCTCTTGGTCAGCCTTAATAGCAGATAGTTCTGCTTGTAATTGTTGACGACGGTTAGCACGACTTTGTTCTTCATATGAAGCATAGTCTTGGTCCGCTTGTTGACGTCTTAAAGCTAAATAGTCATCTTCAAATTGTTGGAAGTAGGCATCTTCGCTGATTTCCCCAACTTCTAGTGAATTAGCATATTCAGCCCATTGTTGTTCGTGGGCTTTACCAAAGTTAGAGACACCAAGGGTCATTTCTAACTGTTGGATTTTGTGGTCTAGGTTAAATATTTCATCTACATAAGTATCTTCTAACCATACTTGAGAAGAAATATTTGAAGAACCACCTTTTTCTGCTAATAATTTATCTAATTCAGTCACAATATCGGTTGATTCATAAGATAAATGGGCTAATTGTTCTTCTTGAATTTCTTTGTTGCGGTGGACTTCGTTTAATTCAGATTGAATGTCTTCTAAATCTAAATCATAGGCTTCAAGTTTATCTTCATATTGTTTTAACTTGGCATTTTGTACCATCATACCAATAATCAAAATAATAATACCTGCGATAGTCGCTGTCACACCAGCACCAAATAGGAAGGTCATTGACGTCACAAAGTAAGCAACGAGTAAGACAATCCCCATTCCTGCAAGGACACTACCAAATAAGCGGATCCAACGGTCATCTTGTCGGCCATTAGCCTCAAGTTCATCCCGTTCATAAGATAACTGAGTGTATTCATTTTCCAAAGAGCTAGCCTTTTCAGATAAGTTTGTCATATCACTTTGGCTATGGTTATAGAAAATGCGTTTGTTTTCTAATTCTTTGTATCGTTGTTGCCAGTAAGATCTTTCATCTGCGGATAATTCATCCGGTAACTCGGCCATTTCTTCAGCACCAAGTAAGGACATTAACCGTTGCTTCTCATAACGACGTTCAATCAATTCTTGACTGAATTCTTCGTTCTGACGCATACGGTCTCTAAAGGCACGGGCTTCAACCACCATTTGTTCACTGACATTTGGATGGTTCAAAATCCAGTCCATACCAGAAGAATTGCCTGCAGCAGTTTGATCATCTGCTGCTAGCCCATCATTTTCGTCCGTTAATTCGGCCAATTGTTGGGTAATGTGTTGGCTTTGATTTTCATGTTGTAACCATTTATTGGCCAATTCAGGTTCAAAGTCCACAAATTCAAATGATTCCAGTTCATCATGCAATTGTAGATATTCGTTCATTGATGTAGACTGTTGGTTGGCTAATTCCAGTTGAATTTCACCACTTGTTGCGTCCTTTAAGCTGGTTTGCAGACGGCTTAAACGACTAGATTCTTGCTCATATGATTGGCGTAAATCAAAGTAAGCTGCTTCCTTATCTTGCGCCTTTGTTAGTCTGCCTTCAGCTGTTTCAATCTCTTGGATCTTTTGGTTTAAGACTGGGTTCTTACCGTTTGGCTTGTAGATTTCTTCAGCCTGTTTAGCCATATGAGGGGTGATATCGGTTAAGACTTGGCGTCCCGACATCCCAATTGACATCAAGCTTTTAGCAAAGTCTTCTTCATCATCCCACACAAAGTCCATTAAATCATCTTCTGAAAAACCGAAGTAGGCAAGGTAATCTGTCTTACTTAAATCATTCCACAAGAAAGAAACATCGTTTGTGACTTGTTTCTCCCCTTTGTTAATTGTGTAAGTCAGTTGTTGTTTGCCATTTGTTTTGGTTCGTTCAATCATGACATCCCCGTATTTAGTATTTGTAAGGTATAAACGGCCTCCGTATTTGATATTATCATTGGTATCATAATTTCTAGCATTTTTACGGCGTGTGTTTGGGAAACCAAACATGACACTTAATAGGAATGACATTAGGGTGGTTTTTCCAGACCCATTCAAACCAGAAAAAATATTTAAATTGGGTGTTAGCTGGAAGGATTGGTCAACCCATTTTCCATACCCAAAAATCTCAAAGCGTTGAATATGCATGGCTAAAATCTCCTTTGTTCCTGGCTATAACTTGCTTGCTCTAAAATGATTTTCTCTTTCGCCTTGGCCAAAATATCTGCCTTGAATTGGTCTGGGTCGATTGCAGAACCAATTAGTCGCTGCCATTGTCCGTTCTTCTCAAGGTCTTCAATGACTTTTTGGTATTGGTCAGTGTCTTCGACAATATTTTCGAAGGCTTGTTTCATGCTCTCGTTGAAGACTGGTGAAGGTGACCATACAGCCTGATCTTTCACCTCAATATCAAGTGAAACCAAGTAGACTTTCTGTTCACGACTGGCATTTTGATTGCGAAGAGACCATTGTAATTGTTCCAATAACTCTTCCGCATAGGTATTCCACCAGTAAAGCGCCTCTTCATTTCCGTCTGTCAGGAAGGTCATGCGAGAAATTACATTGACTGCCTCATCTTTTGCGAACATGATATGTTCATGCAAGGCCGTTTCAATGTTGTTACGTAAGGTATCCAGACTGTTAACTGGACCTAAATCACGAGTTGAATGTTGAAATTGCCATTCAGCTGTTTCAATAAATTCTAATTCAGCTGGGACGCCCTTAGCTAAGTTAACGATTAAGGCGCCTTTAGCCCCGTCTTCCTTGAAGCTAGCCCCTTGAATGTTTCCTGGGTACACCATAGCAGGATTTTCATAGATCACTTGTCCTTTATGAATGTGACCAAGCGCCCAGTAGTCATAGCCGTGACTAGCTAATTGACTTGGGTTAAAAGGTGCATACCGCTTTTGCCCATCAGTAGATGAATTGTCTCCGTGTAGCAACCCGATGTGGTAGTCGACTAAGGTGTCACGATTCGGATAGGCCTCTGAACGGTCTTCTGAAATCCATTGCTGATCATAAGAGAAACCTGTGATAGCCACACTTTCCCCAGCTGGTGTTGATAGGTATTTCGTTTCAGGTTCAGCCCCGAAAATATAGACATTCTTAGGTAATTTCAAGCGGTGATCAGCGTCAGCATCGAAGTCGTGGTTACCGTAAATCATGTATACTGGAATATCCGCGTCAGCTAACCGTTGCATCCCGTTGGAAAAGGCAAATTGCGCACGCAAAGTGGCACGCGCCCCATGGTAGATATCACCGGCAATTAAGAAAAAGTCTACTTGTTCATTAATCGCTGTTTGAATTAAGTTGTCGAATGAATTTAAAGTTGCTTCTGATAAAGCATATTGCAAGTAATCGTCTTTGATTGGTAAATTTTTGAAGGTCTGGTCCAAATGCAAATCTGCTGTGTGTATAAATCTCACCATATTGATTACTCCGTTCATAAATTTATTGGCATCTTGCTTAGAAATTGTTAAATTGCCTTATTCTTATTTTAACATACAGACCAGAAACTTGTGAAAGATGACGCCGTCTTAAAGGATTTTAAAGAATCTAAAACTTGGCAAAATAACCATAAAAAAAGAGCGAGATGATCATCTCGCCCTCTTTTAAACTTGAAGCCTCTGTTAAACTAGCTTCGCTTTTAATTTAATTTTTGCCAATCAACTAGAACTACGCTTCTGTTTGTCCTTCTGCTTGTTCTGCTAATGATTGGTATACTTCGTTGATTGGACCAGAAACACCTTTGTTAATGTCTTCAACTAAAGTGTTTAAAGCACGTTCTTTATCCATCAAGCTAGAAATTACTTCGTTGTTCGCTAATTTTTCTTGTAATTCATTGGCATTTTTTTCATCTTCTTCAGTAATTTCTTGCCCTAATTGAGCCTTGAATTGGAAGCTTGATTGTAATGCACGGAATTCAGTGTAGATATCGAATGCTTCTTGGTCATTTTTTAATGCTTCAACAGCTGCTACTAAATCTTTATAAGCTGCTTCTTCACGAATGTCGCGTTCTAATTGGTTAATTGTATCGTAAATATTTGACAAAATGTTCACTCCTCAAAAATGTTCTTAGGTATGTGACAACTGGGTCACGTCCTTAGTTGCTATTTAACAATAGTTATCAAATCGAGCGTCAGGCGACTTAATGTCGCGCCGCTTCTTTTCAACTACATTTTCCAATATAACATGCTTTCAGAATCATTGAAAGCCAAAAGGGGTGGCCTATTGTCCGCCAAATAATCCTTGGAAGAATTCTTGTACAGAATCAAGGACTGATCCGCCCTCTGATTCACTATCAGAAGTTGGTACCTCAGACGATGACTCTTCAGATGCTGCAGCTTCTTCAGATTGAATTTGATTATATTCATCATAAGCTGATTGCACCGTAAATTCAGTTCCTGGGCTAGCATTCAAGACGCCATCTAGGATGTCTGAGAAGGCCAATTTAGATGATCCTTCTGACTGATACCATAAGTAAGTATCTTCATCGGTATCATCAAATCCAAACCATGTGGCAATGACCACATCTGGTGTATAGGCAATATCCCATTCATCTTTGTTCCCTGAAGAGAAGTTTGCAGATTCAGCTGAACCTGTCTTACCAGCAATCTTGTATCCTTCAGGTTCCATAGTTGAACCAGTACCCCCTTCATCATAAACAGACATTAGAATAGCAGTCATCTCGTCTGCTACTTCTTCTGATACTGCTTGGTTTTGAACCGGTTCTTGTTCCTCTACAACCACATTCCCTTGTTGGTCTTCAATTCGGGTAATGTATTGACCTTCAGAACGCACCCCACCGTTAGCGAAAGCAGAATAGGCAGAGGCCATTTGCAGTGGCGATACCCCGCCATCCCTGAATGAACCTAAAGCTAAACTCAAGTTCTTATCGGCATCACTATATGGAATCCCAAAGTCATCTAATTTGGATACAGCTGCATTCACACCGAGCTCATTCATCAACCAAACAGCTGACGTATTTTTCGACTTAGCCACGGCATCCCATAGTAGAATTTCCCCCACAGATTCAAAGTTCCAGTTTTCAGGCGTATAGTTATCGGTCCCGTAAGACTGTACTTCATCAGGGATGACAGATTGAGCAGTGTAGCCTTTTTCCAAGGCTAGGGCATAAACCAATAATGGTTTGATGGTTGAAGCTGGGCTTCTTGAAATTTGTGTCGCCCGGTTAAAGCCTCTAAATGAATAGTCGCCGGTACCACCGACTGAGGCCATTACCCCACCAGTTGCTGGGTCCATCGCAACGGACGCTGATTGGGCCAATTCACCAGATGGCGACGTTGGGAATAGCGATGTATTCTCATATGAAGCCTCTAGTTCCGTTTGGTAAGTTTGATTTAAGTTGGTATAAATCTTGTAATTACCGTTCATAATATCTTCTTCAGATAAGCCGTATTTATCGATTGCCTCATTGATTACCGCATCGAAGTAATAAGGATAAGCATAGGTATCGCTAGAGGTGTCATTGTTCATTTGCACCAATTCTGTATTGATCGCGGCATCGACTTCCTCTTGTGTGATGAATTCATTATCGGCCATTAATTGTAAAATGGTATTACGGCGTTCCACCGTCGCATCATAATCATCCACTGGGTTATACAGGGTTGGTCCTTTCAAGGCACCGGCAATGACCGCTGCATTATCAACAGTCACCTCGGATGCTGACACCCCAAAGTATTTCAAGCTAGCATCCTCTACCCCATAAGCACCGTTACCGAAGTAGGCATTATTTAAATACATTTCTAAAATTTCATCTTTTGTATAATTCTTCTCGATTTCAAAAGCCAAGAACAACTCTTTTAACTTACGCATTAGGGACTGGTCATTGTCCAAAAAAGCATTCTTCACTAATTGCTGGGTAATGGTTGACCCACCTCCGACAATTTGTCCACTTGTTAAATAACCAAAAGCCGCACGGGCAATCCCAATAGGATCAAATCCCTGGTGGTCATAAAATCGTTTATCCTCTGTTGAAATGACCGCATCTTGAATATTGGTCGATATATCTGCCAATTCAACATAGGTACCGGCATCATTGGAAATTTCACCAGCATACTCGCCGTCTTGGTCGTAAAACTCCGTTGTCACTTGTAGTTTTGCCGGCAAGTCACTCACATCAGTCGTTTTGGCACCTATCAGTAAATAGGATTCCAAGACAAATCCAAAAGCCAAGATGATCAAAATCAACCATCGGGTAATCCGATATCGTTGCCACAAACTGCGGAACTTTTGCCACAAAGTGGGATTTGAATCATCCGAATACATATCTCGATCATTCGATTCAAAATTATTTCGCATTGTTTTCTTCCTATCTTATTTGTCTACAGTATTTTCCATTTTTCATTACTATTTTACCAGAAATCCCATACAATCACTCGGACTCTGGTTGGATATTGCAAAAAATGCCTTGCCTAAAAAGCGATCAGTCGAACATTTTAACCTATTCTCGCACGCTGCAAAACAAAGCACAATAGGATAAAGCGATTATTAACATAAATTTAGTAAGATAGCAAAAAAAGTAACCAGCATTTTCTTTTACAAAAATTGCCAGCTACTTGCCCTCATTCAAATTAACATTTATTTTTCAGACAGTATCAAGATAAAATAGCCTGACCCCGTCCGGTCACTATCCACACCACTTGACGAATAGATAGAGAAGTCTTGGACCACCAAGGTAGCCGTATAAGAATCAGATTCTTGGCTAAATGTCGCTTGGTCAATCGTTAAAGAAATATTCTCCGCTTCCGTTAAATCCTCAAGACCAGATAGGTCAAAGGTTAAGGCTTCACCGCTATCCTTATCGGTCACTTGTAACCTAGTCACGTCCATCATTTCATGGTTAAAATTTTTACCTAAAGCAGTGAAAGTCACCGGGCTATCGTAAGCATTCAATAAGACCAATTCACCGCCACCACTACTTGTAAAAGCAGTTGAAGACCCTTCATCAAAGTTTAAGTGGGCTGAGAAATAATAACTATCTGAATAGTCATAGTCATAATCATCGTCCGTATGAACCCCGTCAAAGGCCCGCAAGTCCTGGTAGACATCAAAATCTTCTGGTATCGACGACACCCGCCCTAATTCATTGTACTTATCTAAATATCTCAGCGATTGCTTCATTTTCTGGGCCGTCGTTTCATCCAACTGTTCCACATTTTCAGGCGTTAATTGCAATTGGCCGTCCGTTACCAAATCAGGATAGTCAGTAATAATATCATTGACTATTTCCCCTTGGCTAGCCACTGACACAGAAATCGCATCAACTGGTGGCATCATAGCCACAAATAAACCGGCCGCAAGCACCAGCGGCAACCACTCATTTTTCATCAGGTATAAAATCGCTCCAACAGCTGAAATCGAGCAGAAGAGAATCAACATATACCGACTCATGGTCACCCCATATACATTAGAATAGATGACTGACCGGTAAATTTGAAATACCGAGGCAATCAGAACTGCCACCGCATAAATTTGAGTAAACCGGACCACATAAGCCCGTTCAATCGCTGCTACTAAGAAGAGAACCATCCAGCCCACCACCAAGTAGGACACCATCACAATTTCAATCGTAATATCCGTCCAATTACCCAATGTCGAGAAGAAATAGATGAAAATAATCACCGTATACACCGTTACAATTGGGATAAATATTTTGGTTAAAAGGACATCTAAGAATTTGCTGACATCAGATGACATCTTACCTTCTTCTTCGACAAAAGGTCGGGAGAATACTGACTGCTGAGACAAGATGTACCAAGGGAAGAAAATGTATATAAGTACCGAAAAGATATCCCAATACAATTCACCCTCAACATTAGAGATTAGGATGGACCAACCAGCCAAGACCAAGCTAATGCCGATCATTAAGATACCGGTATAAACCGCCGACACGAAGAAAGACTTAAACCAAATCCGGCAACTCTGGGCAAAATCCAGCCCTTCATTCTTAATCGATGGTAGCCAAATAATCAATAAAGTTAGCAAGAACATGGCAATATTGGTTCGGGTAAACAGGTGGCTAGAGTAGAAATCCCCCGTCCGACTGGCAAAGAGGTAATAAACGACTGCCCCAAAGCCGGCCACACCTTGAAGGCCAAGGGCCTGAACCCGACTGCCATCTTTCAAAAAACGCTCATAAGCCACCTGGACCACAGTCGCCAGCAACATGCCGACCGTACTCGCATAAATCCCCACCTCAGCCATTATCGTCGGCTGGTCGTAAGGCATACGTTCCACATACATGGATAGTGCAGCTGCAATAAAACCGAACACGACTACCATTGGAAATCGTAGTAAACTACCCTTCCATTCATCTAGAGATTGAAACCTCCGCATCATCAGCACCTCCTCCCAAATAGGTAAATAAATTTTGAAATCGCTTTATTATTCATCTATTATACCATTAAGATTATAGAAAGTAGGCACAATACGGCAGAAAATTGGTTTATAGTCGAGTCTTAGTGATTCTATTATCTGTGTTCCTTGGAAATATTCCCCCATCGAAGTTAGTACGATTTACCAAGGTTAGATTTACTTGGATTGGTTCCTAATTTCACCGGTGACAATGTATCGAAAAGCAAGACATCCGTAATTAGTAAAATTTGCAGTGAAATCGATATTGAAGATTATGCATTTGCTTGGATTTATCACTGTTTAAATGTTATTTCATTTTCACATTTATTTTGTCAGAGGCGGAGCTTTCCTATCTTGCCTTAGCGGTGCCACTGCAAGTTGAGCTCTAAAGAGCAAGCAGGTCTCCACTTCAGGAATATTTGTAGCAAGTAAACTTGCCACGGCATATTCCTTCCAGTGTTACCAGCCTGAACGCCCTGAATCACATCCTGATTTTAAGGTAATGATAGAGAAGACATGAAACCAAAGACCGTCAATTTTCTTGATAACTTATGATACAAAAAAAGCGTTATTAGGATTTGTTTGTCCTAACCACGCTTAGTTGGATTAATCTAATTTGTCATTTTCATAATGGTGGGTCAACTCTAACTTATTAAAAGATTGTTGACGTTGTACTTCATAAATCACCAAGGCCGCACAATTCGATAAGTTCAATGAACGAACATGGGTATCATCCATTGGAATACGAATGCATTTGTCTTCATGCGCACGCATAAACGCTTCAGGCAATCCTGTTGTTTCTTTTCCAAACATCAAGAAGATATCTTGGTCTTGATCATTATTACCGTAATCAATATCTGAATACACATGGTTAGCAAATTTTGTTACTAAATATAATTGGTTGTCGCCTAGATATTCCATGAAGGCGTCTAGATTCGCATGGTAAGTAATATCTACAGCATTCCAATAGTCCAAACCAGCACGTTTTAAATGCTTGTCATCTGTTTTAAACCCTAAAGGCTCAATCAAATGTAGGTGGGTATCAGTCGCTGCACAAGTACGGGCAATGTTTCCTGTATTTGCTGGAATTTCTGGTTCAAATAATACAATATGGTTAGTCATTATGTCGCTTCTTTCTATATAAATACTGTTTTCATCACGTATATAAAACCAAATAGCTTCTTTCGCCCATTAATTATATCATATTTGAAAGTTATTCGGTCCCTTCTAATGATTGCCTTCATTGCCTTTTTATCTACACCGGTCCTAAATTTTGTTATGATACTCTTTAGGAAAAAAGAAAAATCATCGCCGGTATATGCAATTTCATCTAAATCGGTTTGAAAGGATTGACTATGAAAGACAATAAAAAACACACTAGTACGACCAGTTGGGGGCTAGTCTTTGTGATGGCTGGCGCGATGACTGCGACCTTAATCGGTTCAGGATTTGCGACCGGTCAGGAAATTATGCAATACTTTGTAGCCCACGAATGGACAGGCATTTTAGGGGTCATCGCCACCTTCCTAACAGTAGGCTTTTCAAGCGATGCCTTCTTTAAAGCAGGTTTAGCCAGCAAAGAAAACCTAGATAGTCCAAATGACGTTTTCAAGGTATTTGCCGGCGATAAGATCGGTGGCTTGTATAAATACATCGCCTTAATCACCCTATTTTTAACCTATGCCGTAATGGTTGCTGGCGCAGGTGCCACCATCCAACAACAATTTGGTGTCCCCGTATATATAGGATCTGGTTTCATGTATATCGCTTCCGCCCTAACCGTGATGTTGGGTATGGACAAAATCACCAGCATTTTAGGAAATATTGGCCCCACGATTGCCGGTTTTGCCATTGTATTAGGTTTACTCAGTTTATCCACTAATAACGGTGACCT
Organism: Aerococcus viridans; assembly: GCF_002083135.2. Classification (NCBI taxonomy): domain Bacteria; kingdom Bacillati; phylum Bacillota; class Bacilli; order Lactobacillales; family Aerococcaceae; genus Aerococcus; species Aerococcus viridans. The sequence continues at coordinate 406,154 of NZ_NBTM02000001.1, forward strand.
TGGTCAAGCTTCTGGCATGGTCCAAAATGCCGTAGCTTCAGGCACTATTCAAGCCGCCTCTGAAAATTGGTTGGTGTCCGCTTTAAACTATGTGGGCTTGATCATTATGTTAAACGCTGGTTTTATTGCCCAAATTGGTATTCAAGCCAATAACCAGACAGAAACGAAGGCAGCAGCTTTTTTCTCATCTGGGATCTATGCCCTGGGAATTCTCATCCTATACATGGCTTTTATGGGGGCATTCTCACTGATTGCGAGTGTACAAGTACCGACTTTAACCATCGCTAACCAACTTCATCCTTGGCTTGGCTATGCCTTCATCGTGATCATCCTATTGGCGATTTACTCGACGGTTGTGTCCATGTTGTGGAATGTGGCAGCATCCGTAACGTCTGATGGCACAATAAGTAATAAGTTAGCGACGGCCGTTTTAGGTTTCATCGCAACTGCCCTCGGCTTGTTTCTACCTTTTGACCAACTTGTTAATATCGTCTATGTGGTGGCGGGCTATTTCGGGATTATCTTCTTATTGCTGATGATTTGGCGGGCTTTAACTAGACTATTGGCCAAATAATAGGTAAATTTGGGAATTGTTCTTTTCGTGGTATAATGTTCTTGATACAAACATTAAATAGAAAGAAGGATGTTTACATGCAGATTGGTATACCAAGAGAGATTAAGGCGCAAGAGGACCGCGTTGGTTTAACGCCTGGTAATGTAAGAACTTTAGTCAATAATGGTCACGATGTATTGGTTGAAGCGGGTGCTGGTGACGGTGCGGGCTTTACAGACGACGAATATGCTGCAGCTGGTGCGCGCATTGAAGATCAACCAGCTACAATTTGGGCCAGCGAGATGGTTATCAAAGTCAAAGAACCGCTAGCGTCTGAATACGACTACTTCCACGAAGGCTTGATTCTGTTTGCTTACTTCCATTTAGCACCAGAACTTGAACTAACTGACGCCCTGTTAGCCCATAAAGTGACGGCTATCGCCTACGAAACCATGGTGGAAAATGGCAGCCTGCCCCTACTAACACCTATGTCTGAAGTTGCTGGACGAATGGCTATCCAAATTGGTGCCCATTATCTGGAAAAACAAAACGGCGGTTCTGGAATCTTACTTTCAGGTGTACCAGGTGTTGCATCCGGTCATGTCGTTGTCATTGGTGGTGGTACCGTTGGTTACAACGCAGCCAAAATAGCTGTTGGCATGGGCGCTCGCGTAACGATTTTAGATGTCAATACTGGTCGCCTCGCTCAACTAGAAGACATCTTAAACGGCAAAGTTACTACCTTAATGTCCAACGAAGAAAATATCCGTCAAGTCCTCAAAGACGCGGATGTTGTCGTTGGGTCTGTATTAGTCACTGGTCGTCGCGCGCCGGTACTCGTATCCGAAGAAATGGTTCAGACCATGAAAGCTGGATCAGTATTGGTAGATATCGCCGTTGACCAAGGTGGTAACTTTGAAACCTCCCACCCAACAACCCACCAAGACCCAGTCTATGTAAAACATGGGGTAACCCACTACACAGTAGCCAATATCCCGGGTGCAGTACCACGTACCTCAACATTGGCCTTAACAAACGCCACAATGAAATTCGCCAACCAAATCATTAACCAAGGTGTAGAAGCAGCTGCCAAGAACAGCGAAACTATTCTAACAGGCATCAACACCTACCAAGGTCACCTGACCCACGAAGGCGTAGCCGAATCGCAAAACCGTGACTACACACCAATCCAAGACCTACTAAACAAATAAATTAAAGCTGTTATCAGCAACAAAAAACCGCCATTTCTTAAAAGAATAGCGGTTTTTTTGTTATCGATAAATTTGATTAAGCTTGCAAATTCTATTAACACTTCTTGTAAGATAGATATGTATCACAAAACGCTTTTGACCATTATTAGACAGTTAGCCAAGATATCAGCATCACACCTGTGACATAGCGTTGAAAGTAATCTTACGTTTCAGATGTTCATTTTTAAGATTGCCCGTGCCTATTCAAGACGTACCATGGTCGTTGAACACAAAGAACTAGCACAATCAATTGAAAATACTTCTATATAAAAGGAAGATATTTTTAGCATGCACATTAGACATTACAAACTGTTTATCAAAAGTCTAACGTGCAAATACAGCAGTTCTTTTCAGGAAGTTTTGCGTTCTTTCTTCTTGAGTGTTATCAAATACTTCTTCAGGTGTCCCTTGTTCAACAATGACGCCATTTTCCATAAAGATGACTCTATCCGCAACTTCATAAGCAAATTGCATTTCATGGGTCACAATGACTAAAGTAGACCCGCTTTGGGCTACATCTTTAATGACTTCCAGGGTTTCCCCTACTAATTCTGGGTCTAAGGCCGATGTTGGTTCATCAAATAGAATAACTTCTGGGTTCAGGGCTAAAGCACGCGCTATCCCCACCCGTTGTTGTTGCCCACCTGAAAGTTCATGTGGATAGTGGTCCTCTTTCCCTTCCAAGCCAACCTTAGCTAAGAGGTCACGCCCTTTTTCTGTCGCTTCTTTCTTAGGCACTTTACGGGCAACCACTAAACCTTCAATGACATTTTCTAAAGCCGTCCGGTTTGAAAATAGCGCATATTGTTGGAAAACCATAGCCGTTTTCTTACGAATATCTAGAATTTCTTTCTTAGAAACTTTTTCAAAGTCTACTTGCTGGTCACCAATTTTCAGATACCCTTCATCCGCACGCTCTAAAAAGTTTAGGCAGCGAAGGAAGGTGGTCTTCCCTGAACCAGATGGGCCAATAATTACGACCACCTCGCCTTGGTTAATGGTTAAATCGATCCCTTTAAGGATTTCATTTTGATCAAATTTTTTGTGGATGTTTTCAACTTGTATCATAGGGCACTTCCTTTCACAAATTTTCTGGTGTAGTTGCGTTCAAATAATTGCGATACTTGTTCCACTGTAATCGACAGCGCCCAATAAATGACGGCTGCTGCGATATAAGATTCTAGGAAGGTATAGCTTGTTGTCGCTGTAATTAAAGCCCCGTTCAAGACATCGACCACTGAGACCAAGGATACCAATGAAGATGCCTTGATTAAGACGATTAATTGACTACAAATCATGGGTAATGCGATGGGGATCATTTGTGGGAAAATGACCCGGGCAATGGTTTGAAATTGAGTCAAACCAATAGATGCCGCTGCGTCCCATTGGTCTTTTGGAATCGCAGATAAGGCACCACGGAAAATCTCCGAAATGGAAATGGTGGCCGTGAAACTAAGGACAAGAATGCCAATGTATTCACGGTTGATATCTGAAAAACGTATCGGCAAGCTTAAGCTAGTGGCTACTTGATCGAACAAGTCTGAGAAAAGTAGGTAAGCAACCATTAAACTTAGAACAACTGGTACCCCTTTTCCAATGGTAATTAAACCCGCGAGAAATTTGCTTAAGACAGGCACTTGGAAGAAACGTGCCAGTGCGATGAGTAGGCCAAAGATAATCCCGATGAATAAGGGAATAAAGGCCAAGCGCAAGGTGACTGGGATAAATGGAACGGCTGCTTTAAAAGCCTCTGCTATTGCTGTAAAATCGATGGGCATTGTAGCGCCCTCCTTTCTTTATTCGGTGTAGTCAGCACCAAGGATTTCGATGGAAAGTTCTGATAAAGTGCCTTCTTGTCGTAATTCTTTGATGGCCCCGTCAACGGCTGTTTGTAATGCTTCATCGCCTTGTTGGAAGACGTAGTAGATACCCGCACTTTTTAGGGCTTCATCTGAGGCTTGTAGGTTGATATCGAATTGTTCGTTGTATTTATCAACATCAAATTTTGTTAAAATGGCTGCGTCCGCTGTTCCGTTTTGTAGTCCAGAAACCAATAATTCACCATTCACTTCACTGTAGACAATTTCTATGGCATCATCATTTTCAGCATTATAGGTCTCCAAAATATTGGCTACCTCGCTAGCTGGGGACGCGAATACCTTTTTGCCTTTAAGGTCCTCTAAAGATTGGTAAACTTGACCGGTAGATTCATCAGCTACGATATGGTGGGCATAATTATTGTAGGCTTCTTCCCCGTATAGGTATTTGGCTCCACGCTCGTCGTTATAAGCGTAGTTGTGGGCTGCAAGTTGGACCTTGTCGGCTGAAAGTGACGTTAGGATATTTTTGAAGTCCATAGATTCATATTCAAAGTTGTATTGGTCTAACTTTTCGTCTACTGCCCGCAAGACTTCAATATCATAACCTTGTAAGTCTTCATTTTCATCTAGGTAAACAAAGGGTTGGTAAGCATTTCCTGTTCCCACAATAATGGTTTCTGCATCTGGATTAGCTGTGGCTTCTTCATCCGTTGCTTCAGCTGATCCGCAAGCTGCTAGTAAAAAGGCTGAGGCAATACCCGTAAATATAAACTGTTTTTTGAATCTTTCTTGCATCATTTTCTTCATATTCTAAATCCCACTTTCTCACTTTTATTGCGTGTAATCATCGCCTAAATATTCAATGGATAATTCTGCTAAAGTTCCTTCATCAATCAACTCTTGTAAGGCACCGTCAACAGCCTCTTTCAGCTCTTCATCAGCTTTGTCATACAAGAAGTAGGTTTTTGATACCGAAATCGGTTCAGAGGCAATTTCTAAGTTGGCGTCAAATTGTTCATTGTATTTGTTGGTGTCGTACTTAGTTATAATTCCTGCATCAGCGGTCCCGTTTTGTAAACCTGAAATAAAGATTTCACTGGCACCTTCGTTATAAATAATGGAGATTTGTTCATCTGCATTTTCATGTTCACTGTTATATTGTTCCAATAAGTAAGCCACGTTAGATCCCGGTGAAGCGAATACTTTCTTCCCTTGTAGGTCATCTAAAGTTGCATACTGCTCATCGCCTGTAATGTTTACAATATATAGGGTGTAGTCGGTATAACCCACTTCTCCGTACAGGTATTTCTCCGCTCGTTCATCATTGTATTCATATTGGTGGGCCGCTAAATCAATCTTCCCAGCTGACAATGAGGTTAAGATATTCTTGAAATCAGAAGACTCATATTCAAAATTGTAGTCGTCTAATTTTTCATCAATTGCTTCAAGGACAGCCACATCATATCCTGTTAATTCGCCATTTTCATCTAAGTAAACAAATGGTTGGTAGCCATTCCCTGTCCCAACGACAACTGTCTCTGCATCTGGATTCGATGATGCTACTTCTTCATCCGTCGCTTCAGCTGACCCGCAAGCTGCAAGGACTGCTGTTGCTGCAAAAGTTAATAATCCCCATCGTATAAAAGCTGGTTTCTTCTTCATTAGTAGGTCTCCCCTTTTCCACTTCTAAGTGTATATGTATTAAATAGTTCATCATTTTTAATTAAAATCTCTGGATCAAGTCCAGCTGGCGCCACCTCAGCTTTCGCTTTCGATTGGAATTGGAATCGTTTGGTTAACCAAGCAAATACTCGCTCCAAGACAATAGACAAGACGATGAAGATGATGGCTGCCACGAAATACCCTTCAAGCGACCGATACGTTAAAGCCGCTAAAGCCCGTACCTTCCCAATCACATCAATAACCCCTAGTGAGAAGGCCAGTGATGTATCTTGCAATAGGCTTACAATCATGGTTCCTGTAGCAGGGATGGCGATTCGTACTGCTTGTGGCAAAATGATTCGGCGGTAGGTTTGCAGTTTGGTCAAGCCAACAGAGGCTGCCGCTTCCTTCTGGTCGGTTGCGACACTTGAAATTGCTGACCGAAAGATTTCTGAGAAAAAGGCCGCCGTACTCAAACCGTATGTAATGTAAACATAGTCAATCTTTTCAATATTGGCTAAAGCCGTAAAGATAATCGGTAGCCCATAATAAATTAAGAATAATTGCACTAGAATGGGCGTCCCTCTAATGAAAGACACGAACACCTGACTAATTTGTGACAAGACCGGCACTTTTTCAATTCTCACAAAAGCAATGGCCAAGCCGAGTACCATTCCGACTGCAGTAGCAACTGCCACAATGGCTAGTGTCGTAGGGAGTGCGGATAATATTTTCGGGAAAAATGATACAACATATTCCCATTTAAAAAATTCTGACATAAGTTTTTCCTCCTATTTGTTGGAACTGTTAAGTCGGCTATTCAGCCATCACTATCATTTCATTCACTAAAATTTCAAATCATTAAATGGTCAAATCTTGTACTCATAATAAGGCGCTTCAACCCGAAGGACGCTTTCATCAAACCGTTCAGGAATCAAGACCTTATACAAGGAAACCCCGATATCATTTGGATCTTCTCTTGTGCCTAAGACTTTGTAGCCATTTCTCAAATACATATCCAATAACCATGGATGTCTCTTACCAGAAGTTCCTAAGACATAGGCTGGTGCTTTTAAAGTTTTCACCAAAAATTCCTCTTCCACTTGTTTAAGGAATTTCTTTCCAATCCCTTGTCCCTTAAATTCGTTCGCAGTCGCAAACCACCACAAGAAAGGATAGTGAGAAATGGGGCTGTCATTTTCCCAGGGTTGTCGAATCGTGATAGTTGAAATTAACTGGTCATCCCGCTCTAACACCAAAGCAATCCCCGTTTCAATATTTTCAGTAACCGATTCTAACGTAGCGTTTGTTGACGGCCAATCAATACCTAAATCCTTCACCTCTTGGAATGACTCTTGGATAAGGGCTAAATATGCTGGTGCGTCCTCTTTAGTAGCAATTCTTATACGATCTTCTCCCATCTTACTTCCTCCTTAATAACCTCATGGCCGATACGGCTGGTAAATCTATAAAGTTGTTCATCTATTCGATTGGTTACACTGTCTTCGATAATAAAGTCTCTACCATCTTTCACTACCTGGTCTTGCGTTGCAAAGGTTGACTGTAACAATTCTTCTGTACCCAGTTCCTTCAAGACAGGCTCCAGAGCATATTGTAAGGCCAACAAGTGGTGTTTCGACCCACCTAAACCCAAGCCATAAACCACCTTGTCCTGCAGCGCCTTTTGCGGTAATACATCAAGATAAGCCTTTAAAATCCCTGAGTAGCTTCCTTGGAAGACTGGCGTAAATACCAAAACCCCATCTGAATTCAATACCTGTTGGTTGACTGCTTGAATCGTCTTATCCGTATAGTCCGCCGTCATTAAAGCTTCGGCCGGTAACATATGGACTTGAATCACCTGCGTTTGAATCTTATATTCGAATAACACCTGCTGGGCATAGGCCACCAAACCATTCAGTCGTGAAGATAATGAATTTGCGCCTACAATTAAAGTTACTTTTGTCATATCCTTCCCTCTTTCTTTGGTGATTGCTTTCATTGATTCCATACATCTAGATATTTTTTTTAAATTAAAAACCCCTCCCTAATAAACAACCCTGTCTATTAAGAAGGGGCGATTGGTTAACGATCGCGGTGCCACCCTTTTTCAAATTGCCCTCGCGAGCAATCTCTTATCCAGTAAATACCTTACATACTGAAAGAAATAACGGTCCCACCCGTCTAACCAGCTTTCACTGACTAGATGCTCAGAGCTCATTTTCATTACCGGTAAACATCTGATTTCACCAAATTCAGACTCGCTGGCGATTACCTGCATAACTACTCTACTCATCAAAGCAATTGGTTATAAAAAAGATTTGCAACTTTTGCTTGCAGTAAATTTAACAAATCTCATGCATCTGCATCAATATTACTGCCTATGAAAAACAATCACTGAATTCACTTTCGTCTGATCGCCTTTTTTTGAAAAAAGGACAAAACCCTTTATCCCTCTTAGGTTTTCATCTGATTATCATCTTCTTTTAATCGTTAACCGCTATCATCACTGATATAGAAGTGGCAAAAATAGCGATCAAAAAATGGTACATAAAATACAACAATTGTATTATATGTGTCTTTTAAGCAAATCTTATTCATTAAAAAACACCCTAATATCAATATTTGTCAGACTTTTGACAAAAAATTTGATAAACTTTTCCGGTTATCATTTGACCTGAATAAGCGATCAATAATAAGCACCTATCAAAAATGACCGCAAAAAAAAATAGACATGATCATTAGTAATTATGTCTAAGTTATAAAATATTTGTCTTTTAAAATCTAGTTTTCCACTATAAAAAAACCAGTCATGTTCTTTAATAGTTTTTATTTAATTAAGTTAGATTATTCATCTCTACTAGAAAGATTTTCGGATGGAACTTACCTAGCATGCACACTGCTTTTTTAAGGCAATGATAGATAAAGTATAAGAATTGATAGACCAGCTTATTTTCTCTTGGGTTATCCTCATTGGTTAAGAATAAAATCGTCCCTATATGTAGGCCTAAAATAATTGCTGTCAGCATGGCAAAGCTCATCATAATCCCTGTTTCACCAAGTCTTTCAATGATATCGGGTAGAAATTCGATCAACCGTTGACCATATTCTTGTAGGTTATTCATTGCCTTCAAGCACCTCCAATACATGGTCAGCGTAAGACTGGTTTCCGTCTGAAACAGCCTGGATACCTGGCTTGACTGTTACTACTTGACTGACTTGTCCATTTTCTAAAATGGCAGCCCGTTGGCATAATGCCTTAATGACTTCAAGTTCATGGGTCACCACAATCATGGTCATAGGATAGGCTTTATGGGTAGCTTTTAATACTTTCACAATCTCGCCAGTAGTTCGGGTATCCAAGGCTGATGTTGGTTCATCGGCCAACAAGATTTTAGGGCGGGTAATTAAGGCACGGGCAATCCCCACTGGTTGTTTTTGACCACCTGATAATTGACTAGGGTAGTGGTCTTTTTTATCTGTTAAACCCACAAAGGCCAAGACCTCATCAACGGTTAAAGGATTATCATACTTGTGCAAACTTAAGGGTAAGGCAACATTTTCGGCAACTGTTTTATTGTTTAATAGGTTAAATTGTTGAAAGACCATACTGATGTCTTTTCGAAATGCTCGCAAGTCTTTCCCAGATAAGTCATTGACTAGGACATCGTCTACTAGAACTTTTCTAGAGCCTTGATAAACCGCAACAAAGTCGATTTACCAGCCCCACTTTCACCAACTAAGCCAAATATTTCTCGATATTGAATATTTAAGCTTACTTGGTCTAACGCTTGTATGCGGTTACTACCATTGATGAATTCTTTGGCCACTTGCTTAAATTCTATCGTGTATCTCGTCACCTTCTTCTATATCATGTGTACTATATTAATAACATTTTATATTGGTGTCTGGCACATTTAACTGTTACAATTTAACGAACGCTCTGTTATATAACTATTCCTATAGACAGCAAAAAAGGCCGAGAAACTAAGTCCTCGACCATTAAAAATGCATATGCTAATTTTCAATTCATTTATCCTAGTCTAAGAAAGGTTACCTTTTTCCAAAAAAGGTTTTAGAACACAATTACTGGTAATCCTACATAAGCTAATTCATATACTTTTGCCATGGTTTGTGGTGGTGTATTAATACAACCTAAAGACCCATTTTGTTGGTAGGCGTTACCACCAAAGGTTGATTGCCAGTTGGCGTCATGGATTCCTTGGCCCGTAAAGTCAAAGGCCATCCAGTAGTCTACGGGTACCGCATAATCTTTTTCTGTTCTTGGGTTATACCCCTTCAATACTGATGGATTCTCCATATTCCAAATCTCATAGGCACCTGGAACTGTGTCAGTACCGGTATTTCCGCTCACGATATCAGTGGCAATCTTTTGTTCGCCATCAATATAAACGAACATCTTTTGCTTGCTTAAGTCCACTTCAATATAAGAGGTACCGAAGAAGTCATCTTGGTTATAACCGCCACCCCAAATATTTGGCTGAATCACTGTATCTTCACCCGCAAGGACTGCTTCCGCAACCAATTGCGTCGTCATTTCGCGCTCGATGTACCAACCGTAAATACCTGGTGTAATCGTCACTTCACCTGATTCAGTAGATTGGAATTGGTGGTCTTGATTCAACCCAGCATTTTCCACATTCCACTCGTATAAGTATTGGTCGATCGCCTCTTTATCCACTTGGACTTTTCCTTGATCATCCGTACTTACCCATGCCGCTAGCGTTTCGCTTGGAATATTCACAACTTCATCTTCAATTTGTAGGCCGATACTTGCTGATAAGATACCCTCCAATTCAGATTTAGCCGTTTGAATAGCCTCTGAATCGCTGGTCACTTCTGGTTTCACGTAAGCATCCGCTAAATCTAGCTCACTTGTTCCTGCTTTCATCTCTGCCAGAACGGCATCCGCCAATGAATCTGACGTAACTTGGTTACCCTGTGTTTCAGGCACCACTTCTACCGTCTTTGTTTCATCATTAATGACTACTTGTGCACTTGTTGATGGTGTTGCGCCTTCTTGATCAATGTCTAACTGGTCAAAGTAAGACTTGAATGCCTCACGGTCAACCGTCCACTCATTACTTTCGTTGGCATCCACAGATTTTAAAGCATTGCTGACAAATTCAACTGGCCATGTGAAGGTTGATTGTTGATTTAGCATGTCATCAAAAGCTTTATTTTCTGCTGGTTGAAAGCCAGCTTCTTGTAAATTCATGGTAACCACTTCTTGACCTTGGTCAGTAATTTTCATGGTACGTTCATTGTTGGCCTTGGCCACTGTAGCTTCCGCGTCAGACTTTGTCATCCCACTGACATTTACATTAGAAACAGTCGTCGCCGGTAAGAAATGTGATTGATAATAATACACACCTACACCGTAGCCTACTATTAATAATGCTAAGACTGCCCCCAATAACCACATCGAAACTTTCTTCATTCAATTATCTCCCTTCCCAATTGACTCTATTAAAGCTTTAACCTATTGTACCTTATTTCTTGTAATATTTCTGTAATATTTATTCAATTTATCGTATTTTTAAAAATAAACCCCGATTGACAAGCCCCACATTGGTCAAATAGCCACCCCTTTGACTATAAAAAAACTAGTCAATCACTCAGTCAGCTTATTTCTTGCTTTTCTTTTTACGACCGAATAATAGGTCTACTAAGACTGTGCCCAAATAGCCCACAACCAGCGCTGTCACAATAAAGTAGATACTAGCCAAGGAAGCCGCCTTGGTATCTGTAGACCACATATCTTCTTTAAAAATAAAGAAAGTAATGACACCCACAAGTAGGAATATCACAACCTTCAATAGGATACTTTTGACACTGACCTTTAAATTATTGTCGTCTAATTCATCGTAGTTGTTCCCTTGTAAGCCACTGATTTCAATTTTATAGACATTTCGAAACGAATGGTCGTCCTTAGTCCCTTTACGGTTTACATCATGTTTGTTCATCGTTTTCCTCCCTAACCTTGCCCTACTTTACAGCCTTTTTACACTGGGTCTTGTGCGATTGTCTGCATTATATAACTTTAATAGAAAGAAAGTCCAATTTACTTCGAACCTGTCTTCTAAATGGTTGCCTAGAAAACACCCGCATTTCTTTCACTACCGTCACTTGATCAAGTCTTCTTCTGAAAAAGGACGGCCAAATAAAAAAAGGATAGCCGTTTTCCACGACTACCCAGCCTTAATCGAGTCATTAATTTAAGTTGCCACCGTTTGTCGCTATCACATCTCTGTACCAGCTAAATGATTTCTTCTTGTACCGGTCTAGCGTACCACTACCATCGTCGTTACGGTCAACATAGATAAAACCATACCGTTTAAACATTTGGGCAGTTGATACTGAAACTAAGTCGATACAACCCCATCTAGTAAGGCTTCACCAACTTGGGCTAAGTGGTCGTTCATATATTTGATCCGGTAGTCATCTTCCACTGTTTTCTCACCGTTTGGTGCATCAACTAATACATCTTTGGCGCCTAATCCATTTTCTACAATGAATAATGGTAATTGGTAGCGGTCATAGAATTGGTTTAAGATTAAAAGCAAACCAACAGGGTCTACTTGCCAACTCCATTCGGATGCCTCTAGGTATGGGTTTGGAATACCACCCATAATGTTCCCTTCACCAGCTTCATATTGGCTGTGGTCAGCCGCTTCAGCAATCGACATGTAGTAAGAGTCTGATTATTTAATCCGACAACCCACTATAGTCATGATTCAAAACGTCTTTGTATTCAAAAGCGCCATCCTGGTAATCAAAAATCAAAGCTGAACAATTGGTAAAGCCTAAATTCTTTGAAATTGACCCTCCATAATTGGCAGCATCTCTAAAGAATTGCGCAATGGCAGCTCCGTGACTAACAATTAAGACCGTTTGGTCGGGATGCTTGTCCGCAATCCCTTTGACTGCTTGACTAATCCGCACTCTAAAGTCCACTTCCCTTTCACCACCATATCCGGCAAAAAAGTCCCCATATGGTAAAGGTGGGTTCAAGTGTTCAGAGTCTGCTTCAAAGGACCCAAAATCACCTTCCTTCAATCCTTTCAGCCGGCGGTAATCTTTATCTTGCCCGTAAACAATTTCTAATGTATCACTAGCACGCTCTGATGTCGAAGAATAAGCCACATCGAAAGTGATCCCTTCATTTTTAAAATGGTCCCGAGCAATCTCAGCTTGGCGAATCCCTTTAGCAGTTAGTGGTGAATCCGATGCCCCTTGGATCTTATGTAACTCATTAAATAGGGTTTGACCGTGCCGCATTAAGTATATTTTTGTTGTCATAGTCTCTTGTCCCCCGTTCAAAATGTCGTATGTCATGATAATAGTAGATTAGGAATGCGTTTTCAATTATTTTACTAAAGGGATAACTGCAGAATTCACATGAAATGTTGATAAACAATGCTATTTGGTTACAAATTTGTTAGAATATACTTAGAGCTATGATTACAGGAGGGTAAATGATGAGCTTTGAACCAATAAGTGAAACTGTTGATTTTGATGTGATCAAGTCACATGCAAAGCTAACTGATGAAGAGAATGCAATTAAAGAAGCGCGCGATAAAGAATTACGTGCAATTATGTCTGGTGAGGACGACCGTTTCTTATTAATTATCGGACCATGTTCCGCTGATAACGAGGAAGCAGTAGTTGAATATGCACACCGTTTAGCCAAATTACAAGAAGAAGTGAAAGATAAAGTCTTTATTGTACAACGTGTTTATACCAACAAACCACGTACAAATGGTGACGGTTATAAAGGCATGTTACACCAACAAGATCCAACTGGTGAAACAAGCTTAATCCGCGGTATGAAAGCTGTTCGTAACATGCACCGTCGTGTCATCACTGAAACAGGCATGACAACTGCAGACGAAATGTTATACCCAGATAACTTACAATTTGTAGAAGACTTAGTATCTTATCACGCTGTAGGTGCTCGTTCTGTTGAAAACCAACAACACCGTTTCGTTGCTTCTGGTTTAGACTGCCCTGTTGGTTTAAAAAACCCGACATCAGGTAACCTAACTGTGACCTTTAACGCCCTACATGCGGCGCAAAAACCACAAGAGTTAATGTATTCAGGTCAAGAAGTATTAACAAGTGGTAACCCTTATGCCCACGTTATCCTACGTGGTGGTACCCTTGAAAATAAAGAAGTAGTGCCAAACTACCACTACGAAGACCTAATAAAAACCATCAATAACTACAAAAAAGAAGACTACCGTAACCCATTTGTTGTGATCGACACAAACCATGACAACTCTGGTAAAAACTACTTGGATCAAATCCGAATAGTTCAAGAAGTCTTACAAAACCGTCAATGGAACGAAGACATCAAAGCTTACGTTCGCGGTTTCATGATCGAATCATACTTACAAGATGGCCGTCAAGAGCCAGGTGGCGACGTATTTGGTCAATCAATCACTGACCCATGCTTAGGCTGGGAAAAATCAGAAGAATTAGTACGTTACATTGCAGAAAATGTTTAAAATCATAAAATAACAAAAAAACGAGCTCATGAATTTTTTAATTCAAGTAGCTCGTTTTTTTATTAAATTCGTAAACTGATGAATACTTCTATTAACCTGAGATAAGATCAGATATTATTCAACTGGTGCAAAACCATAGTCATCCCAAGCGGGTACTTGACCACCGTGATATACCTCGTCAATTAAAGTTGCCGTTTCTTCTGTTTGGTATATTTCTACAATTTGTTTAAATGTTTCATTATCAGCTTCATCTGTTCTAGCTGCAATTACATTAATATATTGTTGAGCTGATTCAGAATTTGGCTCTAAGAATAAGGCATCCTCTTGAGGATAGTAACCTGCGTCCACTGCATAACCACCATTAATCACTGAGAAGTCGACATCGTTTATTGAACGGGCAGTTTGCGCTGCATCCACTTCTTGAATATCCAAATTATAAGGATTTTCGGTAATATCATCAACAGTTGGTGTAAATGATGCAGACGCTTCTTCATCAAGTGTGATAAAGCCAGCCTCTTGTAATAAGTTTAAAGCACGACCACCATTCGTTACATCATTTGGGATGGCCACTGATTGTCCTTCACCAATTTCTTCAATTGATTCATGTTTTTCAGAATAAATCCCTAGAGGTGTAATGATTGTATTACCGATTGGAGTGAAATCATTACCCGACGCTTCCTCATAGTTATTCATGAAGATGATTGTTTGGAAAGAGTTTAAGTCAACTGACCCGTCCGCTAAGGCATCATTTGGTGTGTTGTAATCATTAAATTTTACCAACTCAATATCGATGTCATGTTCTTCTTTCGCACGTTCAGCCACGTTATCCCAAACGGTTGTGTCATCTCCAACAACCCCGATTTGTACCGTGTTATCTTCTGTACTACCACATGCAGCCAACAATAATGACGATCCTAAAGTAAACCCAACTAATTTAACAAATTTTTTCATATTTATTTCCCCTTTTCATTTTCCCAGTCTTTTCAATAAAAAAGCCCTTAGTCCAAACAGCTAAACTAGCTATCTCGACTAAGGACGCATTTCACGTGGTACCACCTTACTTTAGAAAGATATTCTTTCCCTCACTCCTACGCCATATTCAAAATACAGGGTAGGATTAGCGGATAACGGCGCCACACGAGCTCATCTTATGACCAAAATGGTCACTCGAATCACTTCAACCTCAAGGACCATTTTCAATACTTACCAATAGTTTCTTTCACCAAACGAAACCTCTCTAAAATTGATGCCTATTTACTTATCCCGTCTTCGGTAATGTCTAACTAAATAATAGCTAAATTGCTATAACCTGTCAACGGCAGAGAGATTTGGTTTTTTTATCAATAATAATCGGTGAAAACTATCACGATAATCTTATTTTCTGAATAGGCTCACTACGTAAATAGAAAGTTTAGCTCAATTGTAATCTTTCTGAACAAACGGCTTATATTTTCATCCATAAAAAAGAGAACCATCCGCAGACGGTTCCCCCATAATATATCGTTATCGCTTAACCAAATTAAATTTTATCAAACATCTCCGCTAAATAACGGTAAGATTGTAGCCGTTTCTCTTCATCAAAAATCGGCGCATAAACTAAAATTTCGTCTATACCAAGCGTTTCAATTTCATCATCCAGAATGGCTTTCACCGTTTCTTTAGACCCCTTGATAATAAATCGTTTAGCTAAGTAGTCCTCTAACAAGCCTTGGGCCCCAGCACCTAAACTGTAGTCTTTAGCCTCTTCAGGACTCATATTCGGCAAGAGTTGTCCAGTCCGAATCCCCATTTGCATCAATTCAATGGGTTTAGCTAAATAATCTGCTTCCTCATCTGTTTCGCCCACAATGATCATATAAGACACCATGACTTTCGGTTTTTGGAAAAATGCACTCGGCTCAAACCGGTCCCGATATAATTTAAAAACATCCGGGTCCGTTTCAATCCCAAAGAATTTAGCAAAGGCATAACCCAAGCCCATTTGTGCCGTCACCAAGGCTGACTGACCTGAAGACCCTAGCATCCAAGGTTCAGTCAGGTGCTTCAAGTTTTGTGGCATAGCCCGGACCTTACCATAAAAATCTGGTGCTTGTTTATCCGCCAAATAATCTAGAATGACTTGGATTTTATCATACATGTCTGTAAAGGTTTGTGGCCGCCCTTCAGCTAGTGCCTTAATCTCATCAGGTCCTGAACCCGGTGCCCGTCCTAGCCCAATATCAATCCGCCCTGGTGCTAAAGCCGTCAGCAACTTGAAGTTTTCTGCAATCTTCAACGGTGAATAATGCATAATCATAGTACCGCCCGTACCCAAATGAATGCGGTCTGTTTTAGCTGCCGCATAAGCGACCAACATCTCCGGTGACACCGACGCCAAACTTGCCATATTATGATGTTCCGCAAACCAATACCGGTTATAATTCATTTTCTCAATCTCTTGGACAAACCGCATGGTACGTTCAACCGCACCCTCAGCCGATTCTCCTTTATTTATCGTCACTAAATCGTGTACGCCTAATTCCACAAAAAACATCCTCTCTATTTTTATGCTCCCTACTATTATAGCCGGTGCATCTTAAACTAGAAAGAAATACGACTTGACTAATCCTGACTTTAATTAAACAACTAATCCTTGTGCTAAATAAGCTACTACATTCAAGACCCCAGCCAATAGCATGATCACCACCGGGTCCCACTTGGTTTTAAATAATAAAGTTAAACATATAGCAAAAATGACAATCGCAACGATGTTGATGGTTTGTATCCCCACCACTTGGTCTCCCCAAAAGCTCGTCACTAGAATAGACATCCCTGCCGTCGCAATCATAGCTACCACCGCTGGACGAAGGGCTTTTAGCACATACTGCAGTGAATCCAAATTCCGGTATTTCATGTAAACATAGGCCAAAATGGTTACCAAAATAATCGATGGAAAGACCGATCCAAGCGTCGCCACAATCCCACCTGGGACACCCGCAATCTGATTGCCCACAAAAGTCGCCGAATTTATAGCAATCGGACCTGGCGTCATTTGAGAAATGGTAATCAAGTCCGTAAACTCTTGCTGGGTGAGCCATTGGTGGTTGGTCACAATTTCATCCTGGATTAAAGGTAAGGCCGCATACCCACCCCCAAAGCTAAAAGCACCCACCTTTAAAAAAGAAAGAAACAGTTGTAGATAGATCATGCCTTTTTCCCTCCTTTAAAATGGTCAATCAAGAATTTACCCAAGCCTAAAGCTGTTGCCGTTGAAATAATCAAAACCACATTGATGTTAAAGATATAATTGGCCACAAAAGCCAGGAACATGGCCGTAATCAACCATGGATTCTTGGTATCAGTAACCTCTTTCCCCATCTGAAGGATTACTGCCACAATGACTGCAGCCACACCAGCCTGCATCCCTTCTAGTAACAAGGAAATCCAGACATTAGACCGAAAAACGTCATAGAAGAAAGAAATCAGGGTGATAATGGTGGACGGCGGGATAATCGTTGCAACCACAGCCGTTAAAACGCCCGCCAACCCTGCCAACTTATAACCAATTACAATCGCTCCATTAACCGCAATGGCACCCGGTGCCGACTGGGCAATCGCCACCAAATCAAGCATCTCGTCTTTATCAATCCAACCCAAATCATCCACAAAAGTCTTTCGCATCAAGGTGATAATCACATAACCCCCACCAAAAGTGAAAGCAGACAAAATAAGGGTCGATATAAATAATTGCCGTAAAATCGCTAACTTATTATCTGATTGTTTATTCTCCATAAGACTCCTTTCCAATAAAATCCGTATCTTATCTTCACCCTACATTATACAGAATTGGCCCTGAGAATTTGAAAAATAACTCCTTGATGTGGCATGCGTTTCATCCAATACAATGAAATCAAAATAAGGAAAAGAGGTTATAGATAATTATTAAAAACATTTATTTAGATATGAATAACACCTTACTCATGCTTCATTATAGATAAATGCATTTGTTATTGCTTGTATCCAAGTTTACGATTTATTTCTGTAGCCAAGTATTCCATTCTATTTTTATGGATCTTATAAACTGAAAGATATATCAATAAGAAAACCATTATATTCCCAAGTAATGGTATAACATTTATCGGTTTGGGTGTGAAGATAACTTGGAGGAGGATTAATCCCCCTAGTTGAGCAGAAATGTTAGCAAGGTGATACTGAATAGCTGTTTTAAAATCGATAGTAGCCACTATATTGGCAATTATAGTCATTAATAAAACCAATACCGCCATTAGAATCAAATCCAAACTTGAAATATTTTTATTCTCGGTTCCAATAGCTGAGGAAATAGCACTTAGTAAAACTAGTACTGAGTAAATATAAGTCATATTAGCAAGATTATAATTCAAAAAGTTTTTCATTTGATGCTCTCCTTTATATGTTTAGATATGCTTTAATGTTCTTTGTATAATGACGATTGATCACTAATTTTTCTAAATTCAGTAATTTAGCTTCCAATTTGTAATTCGGCAGTACCGAAACACTTTTTAGATAATCCATATTTAAAAGTGTGTTTTTACTTATCCGCAAGAAACTAGTATTTAATAACCGTTGTTCAAAAAAATAGAGTTTCTCTTTACTTTCAAATACTAGTTGGTCTGTGTATAAGAATGTGAGGTTATCCACACTTTCTATATAGCAAACATCTTTCATATTGATAAAATGCGTCTCACCATGATACTTACCCGGTAAATCAATATTCTTCTCTTCTACTAGATTAATCAATTGCTGAAGTTTACGATCATATGTTTTATAAGTCACTTCTATCATCGTTTCTTCAATATTGGCATCTTCTTTCAGTAATAATTTCATTCATACCCTTCTTTCAATTTGTTATAACCCATTTTATGTTTGCTAAATCTTAAAATCAACACAATCCTAGCGAAGTGCATTGAATCAAATCTCAAATGCAAAAAAAGGTATAAAAAAACACCAACGCATAAATCGTTGATGCTTCATTTGATACCGGTGGCCGGGGTCGAACCGGCACGTCCGTAAGGACACAGGATTTTGAGTCCAGCGCGTCTGCCAATTCCGCCACACCGGCAAATCAATATAATATTTGCATGTCTTTCTAAAAGCGTGAAAGGCGGTAGTCGGATTTGAACCGGCGATCAAGCTTTTGCAGAGCCATGCCTTACCACTTGGCTATACCGCCATAAATAAAAAACTGGGATAGCTGGATTCGAACCAACGCATGACAGAGTCAAAGTCTGTTGCCTTACCGCTTGGCTATATCCCAATAAAAAAGGGCGAGTGATGGGAATCGAACCCACGAGTGTCGGTGCCACAAACCGATGCGTTAACCACTTCGCCACACCCGCCAAAATAATAATATTAGTAAAAACAGGGACAGTAGGAATCGAACCCACAATGACGGTTTTGGAGACCGTAGTTATACCGTTTAACTATGTCCCTATCCAAGTAATATCCCATAGTTTAAAAAGATAAATGGAGGGAGAAGGATTTGAACCTTCGAACCCGAAGGAACGGATTTACAGTCCGCTGCGTTTGGCCACTTCGCTATCCCTCCGTATGGTCCGAGACAGATTTGAACTGCCGACACCTTGAGCTTCAATCAAGTGCTCTACCAACTGAGCTATCAGACCATATTAATAATATTTTAAACTAACGGTCCCGACGGGAATCGAACCCGCGATCTCCTCCGTGACAGGGAGGCGTGATAACCGCTACACTACGGGACCAAATATTTGTAAAACAAAATTCTAATGGAGAATGAGGGGCTCGAACCCCCGACATCCTGCTTGTAAGGCAGACGCTCTCCCAGCTGAGCTAATTCTCCTAGAATAATGACCCGTACGGGACTCGAACCCGTGTTACCGCCGTGAAAGGGCGGTGTCTTAACCGCTTGACCAACGGGCCATAAAATATTTTTTTACGGAGAGTAAGGGATTCGAACCCTCGAAACAGTTTCCTGTTTACACGATTTCCAATCGTGCTCCTTCGGCCTCTCGGACAACTCTCCAAGGCAAGGAACTCTACCAACTCCGCAAGTAGGACTCGAACCTACGACATCTTGATTAACAGTCAAGCGCTACTACCAACTGAGCTATTGCGGAATAATAATACTGCATGGCAACGTCCTAGTCTCACAGGGGGCAACCCCCAACTACATTCGGCGCTAAGAAGCTTAACTTCTGTGTTCGAGATGGGAACAGGTGTGTCCTTCTTGCCATCATTACCACACAATATTTATATGAGCTTTTGTTCGCTCAAAACTGAATCTGTAAGTCGTCTACCATTCCATCATACAATCTTATTATCCATTGGATAAGTCCTCGACCGATTAGTACTAGTCCGCTCCATACATCGCTGCACTTCCACTTCTAGCCTATCTACCTGATCGTCTCTCAGGGGTCTTACTATCTTAAAGATATGGGAAATCTCATCTTGAGGAGGGCTTCACGCTTAGATGCTTTCAGCGTTTATCCCATCCACACATAGCTACCCAGCGATGCTCTTGGCAGAACAACTGGTACACCAGCGGTGTGTCCATCCCGGTCCTCTCGTACTAAGGACAGCTCCTCTCAAATTTCCAACGCCCGCGACGGATAGGGACCGAACTGTCTCACGACGTTCTGAACCCAGCTCGCGTACCGCTTTAATGGGCGAACAGCCCAACCCTTGGGACCGACTTCAGCCCCAGGATGCGATGAGCCGACATCGAGGTGCCAAACCTCCCCGTCGATGTGAACTCTTGGGGGAGATAAGCCTGTTATCCCCAGGGTAGCTTTTATCCGTTGAGCGATGGCCCTTCCATGCGGAACCACCGGATCACTAAGCCCGACTTTCGTCCCTGCTCGACTTGTAGGTCTCGCAGTCAAGCTCCCTTCTGCCTTTACACTCTACGAATGATTTCCAACCATTCTGAGGGAACCTTTGGGCGCCTCCGTTACATTTTAGGAGGCGACCGCCCCAGTCAAACTGCCCGACTGACACTGTCTCCCGACCGGATTACGGTCGCGGGTTAGAGTGGCCATGTCACAAGGGTAGTATCCCACCAGCGCCTCCACCGAAACTAGCGTTCCGGCTTCAATGGCTCCTACCTATCCTGTACATGTCACACAGACACTCAATATCAACCTGCAGTAAAGCTCCATGGGGTCTTTCCGTCCTGTCGCGGGTAACCAGCATCTTCACTGGTACTACAATTTCACCGAGTCTCTCGTTGAGACAGTGCCCAAATCGTTACGCCTTTCGTGCGGGTCAGAACTTACCTGACAAGGAATTTCGCTACCTTAGGACCGTTATAGTTACGGCCGCCGTTTACTGGGGCTTCAATTCGTACCTTCGCTAATGCTAAGCACTCCTCTTAACCTTCCAGCACCGGGCAGGCGTCAGCCCCTATACGTCATCTTTCGATTTTGCAGAGACCTGTGTTTTTGATAAACAGTCGCTTGGGCCTATTCACTGCGGCTGACCAAATGGTCAGCACCCCTTCTCCCGAAGTTACGGGGTTATTTTGCCGAGTTCCTTAACGAGAGTTCGCTCGCTCACCTTAGGATGCTCTCCTCGACTACCTGTGTCGGTTTGCGGTACGGGTTGTTTGTATCTAACTAGAAACTTTTCTTGGCAGTGTGACGTCAGCAGCTTCGGTACTATATTTCCCTCCTCATCACAGCTTGTCTTTAACACGAAGCATTTCACTCTGTGTCAGACTCACTGCTTGAACACGAATCCAATAACGTGCTCTGCTTAGCCTCCTGCGTCCTTCCTTTGGTCAAACAATACAAACAAGTACAGGAATCTCAACCTGTTGTCCATCGCCTACACCTTTCGGTCTCGGCTTAGGTCCCGACTAACCCTGGGAGGACGAGCCTTCCCCAGGAAACCTTAGTCATACGGTGGACGGGATTCTCACCCGTCTTTCGCTACTCATACCGGCATTCTCACTTCTAAGCGCTCCACAAGTCCTCTCGATCTTGCTTCTCTGCCCTTAGAACGCTCTCCTACCATATCCATGCGGATATCCACAGCTTCGGTGTTCAGTTTAGCCCCGGTACATTTTCGGCGCAGGGTCACTCGACTAGTGAGCTATTACGCACTCTTTAAATGATGGCTGCTTCTAAGCCAACATCCTAGTTGTCTAAGCAACCCCACATCCTTTTCCACTTAACTGAAACTTTGGGACCTTAGCTGGTGGTCTGGGCTGTTTCCCTTTCAACTACGGATCTTATCACTCGCAGTTTGACTCCCGGATTAAAATATTTGGCATTCGGAGTTTATCAGATTTCGGTAATCCTAGATGGACCCCTAGATCAAACAGTGCTCTACCTCCAATATTCATCATCCGAGGCTAGCCCTAAAGCTATTTCGGAGAGAACCAGCTATCTCCAAGTTCGATTGGAATTTCTCCGCTACCCACACGTCATCCCCGCCTTTTTCAACAGACGTGGGTTCGGGCCTCCAGTGCGTTTTACCGCACCTTCACCCTGCACATGGGTAGGTCACTTGGTTTCGGGTATACGACTACATACTCGACGCCCTATTCAGACTCGCTTTCGCTATGGCTCCGTTTCTTCAACTTAACCTTGCATGCAATCGTAACTCGCCGGTCCGTTCTACAAAAAGTACGCCATCACCCATTAACGGGCTCTGACTGCTTGTAAGCGCACGGTTTCAGGTACTATTTCACTCCCCTCTCGGGGTGCTTTTCACCTTTCCCTCACGGTACTGGTTCACTATCGGTCACTAGGGAGTATTTAGCCTTGGGAGATGGTCCTCCCGGATTCCGACGGAATTACACGTGTTCCGCCGTACTCAGGATACAGACTAGCGTTATTGATCTTTCGTCTACGGGATTGTCACCCTCTGTGATTGGCCTTCCCATGCCATTCGACTAAATCTTTAACTACATATCGTCTGTCCTACAACCCCAAAGAGCAAGCTCTTTGGTTTGGGCTCTTTCCGTTTCGCTCGCCGCTACTCAGGAAATCGAATTTTCTTTCTCTTCCTACAGGTAATGAGATGTTTCAGTTCCCTGCGTCTTCCCCTCAAACTACTATGTATTCGTAGTTGAGTAATTGCCAATCAAAGCAATTGGGTTTCCCCATTCGGAAATCTCCGGATCAAAGCTTACTTACAGCTCCCCGAAGCATATCGGTGTTAGTCCCGTCCTTCATCGGCTCCTAGTGCCAAGGCATCCACCGTGCGCCCTTATTCACTTAACCATTGGTTAAGTTGTATGATTCGCGAAAAGTAATTTGCTTACTTTTATTGGTTTTTTACTCTTGGTAAAATTGGAATTTCTTATATTAATTATCTCCTGGTAGAAAATAATTAAATAAGAGGTTTATTACTTACAGTATTCAGTTTTCAAAGAACAAAATGGCAACCTCATTTTAATGGTTGCTATGGAGAATAGCGGGATCGAACCGCTGACCTCCTGCGTGCAAAGCAGGCGCTCTCCCAGCTGAGCTAATCCCCCATGGCTGGATATATTTATATATGTATTACTTATTCCATTTCTGGAATGGGCCTGAATGGACTCGAACCATCGACCTCCCGCTTATCAGGCGGACGCTCTAACCAGCTGAGCTACAGGCCCGATTGGCTTCCATCACTATAAAAATATAGTATAGACCTCTCAAAACTAAACAAAGAAGAGTTGCACCTATTGTGTATTCCGTTATATTCCTTAGAAAGGAGGTGATCCAGCCGCACCTTCCGATACGGCTACCTTGTTACGACTTCACCCCAATCATCTGTCCCACCTTCGGCGGCTGGCTCCATAAAGGTTACCTCACCGACTTCGGGTGTTACAAACTCTCGTGGTGTGACGGGCGGTGTGTACAAGACCCGGGAACGTATTCACCGTGGCGTGCTGATCCACGATTACTAGCGATTCCGGCTTCATGCAGGCGAGTTGCAGCCTGCAATCCGAACTGAGAATGGCTTTAAGAGATTTGCTTGCCCTCGCGGGTTTGCGACTCGTTGTACCATCCATTGTAGCACGTGTGTAGCCCAAGTCATAAGGGGCATGCTGATTTGACGTCATCCCCACCTTCCTCCGGTTTGTCACCGGCAGTCTCATTAGAGTGCCCAACTGAATGCTGGCAACTAATAATAGGGGTTGCGCTCGTTGCGGGACTTAACCCAACATCTCACGACACGAGCTGACGACAACCATGCACCACCTGTCACTTTGTCCCCGAAGGGAAAGCCCTATCTCTAGGGTGGTCAAAGGATGTCAAGACTTGGTAAGGTTCTTCGCGTTGCTTCGAATTAAACCACATGCTCCACCGCTTGTGCGGGTCCCCGTCAATTCCTTTGAGTTTCAACCTTGCGGTCGTACTCCCCAGGCGGAGTGCTTAATGCGTTAACTGCGGCACTGAAGGGCGGAAACCCTCCAACACCTAGCACTCATCGTTTACGGCGTGGACTACCAGGGTATCTAATCCTGTTTGCTCCCCACGCTTTCGAGCCTCAGTGTCAGTAACAGACCAGAATGTCGCCTTCGCCACTGGTGTTCTTCCATATATCTACGCATTCCACCGCTACACATGGAGTTCCACATTCCTCTTCTGTACTCAAGTTTCCCAGTTTCCAATGACCCTCCACGGTTAAGCCGTGGGCTTTCACATCAGACTTAAGAAACCACCTGCGCTCCCTTTACGCCCAATAAATCCGGACAACGCTTGCCACCTACGTATTACCGCGGCTGCTGGCACGTAGTTAGCCGTGGCTTTCTGATAAGATACCGTCAAGACTGTAGCAGTTACTCTACAATTTGTTCTTCTCTTATAACAGAGTTTTACGACCCGAAGGCCTTCTTCACTCACGCGGCATTGCTCCGTCAGGCTTTCGCCCATTGCGGAAGATTCCCTACTGCTGCCTCCCGTAGGAGTTTGGGCCGTGTCTCAGTCCCAATGTGGCCGATCACCCTCTCAGGTCGGCTATGCATCATCGTCTTGGTAGGCCGTTACCCCACCAACTAACTAATGCACCGCAAGGTCATCTATAAGTGACAGCAGAGCCGTCTTTCAATCTTCTTCCATGCGGAAGAAGATATTATGCGGTATTAGCACCCGTTTCCGAATGTTATCCCCCGCTTATAGGTAGATTCCTTACGTGTTACTCACCCGTTCGCCGCTAACGTCAGAAGTGCAAGCACTTCATCTGTTCGCTCGACTTGCATGTATTAGGCATGCCGCCAGCGTTCGTCCTGAGCCAGGATCAAACTCTCATGAAAGATTTTCATGAGCTTGATTGCTCATTAAAGTTTGCTGACTTATTTATAGTAGTTCTCACTACTTTTGATTGTTGGAATCAAATGATTCCATACACAATTTTTGGTTTGTCTTCTTTGTTCAGTTTTCAAAGGTCTATTTGGTTGCCTTGCAGCAACTCATATATCATATCACCTTCATTCAAGGACTGTCAAGCAAAACTTTTAAAAAGTTTTCATTAACATTTGCTGCCCGCTGTTTTTCAATGAAGCGACTTAAATATCTTAACTTACAAACTAACTTCTTGTCAACAAGTAATTTAAGAAATATTTTTGCTTGTTTTGAGAACTAAAATAGCGCTCTCGACAACTACTTAACAATACCATGATATAAATCAGAATGTCAATAAGTATTTTTCAAAAATATTTGACTGAAATGTTCCGCTTAGAACTATTTCCGTAACAAGAATTATAGCAAGTATTCCATTTCTACACAAGCGTAATTTGAATAAAAAATCAAAAAATTGTTTATTCAAATATTAAAAGAACGCAAACCCTTGATATATTTGCGTTCTTTCAACATCACTATGCTACTTACGGCAGTCTATTGCCTGCACTCTGATAGATTTCATACCATTCTTGACGGGTAAATTGAATCTCGCTCGCCTTGGCATAATTTAAAATCCGATCGATATTGGTAGTTCCTAAGACAACTTGGGTGTTTCCCGGAATGCGCAGCAACCATGCGATAGCTGCAGCTTCATTATCTAGACCATAACGACCTCCGATTTCGCTTAACTTGTCATTCAGGTCTTCATAAGAAGGATCGCTGAATAGTACCCCGTTTTCTCCTTGAATCGGTGACCACGCTTGGATAGCCATATCATGTAGTCGTGCATAATCGATTAATTCACCGCCACGATTTACGCCTTCATCAGCTTTGGTATTCACGCTGAATCCATAATCTAATGCTAGAGTATGCGCCGGTGATAATTGAATCTGGTTAGCGACTAAATCTTGTTTGACATACTTCTTCAATAGGTCAACTTGAATTGGCGTATGGTTACTTACACCGAAATGTCGAACTTTACCGCTCGTTTCCAATATATCGAAGGCTTCTGCGATTTCTTCTGGTTCCCACAAGGCATCGTTACGATGTAATAGTAGAATGTCTAGATAATCTGTTTGTAGTCTTTCTAAAGATTCATCTACCGATTGTAAGATATGCTCTTTTGATAAGTCGAAGAAGTTTTGTTCGTTATTGTTATAGGTTCCTGGTAGGTAAATACCTACTTTAGACTGCAGGATGATATTTTCTCTTGGGATGTTTAAGCCGGCAAAGGCTTGGCCGAATAATTTTTCCGCCCCACCTCTTTCTCTTGCGTAAATATCTGCATGGTCGAAGAAAGTTAATCCTGCGTCATAGGATTGTTGGATTAGGTCTTGTACTTCTTCTACTGATTTACCTTCAATCCGCATACAACCTACTGCTAGATTGGGTGCTGTTAAACCATTTTGCCCTAATGAGATATGTTTCATGTATATGCCTCCGTTTCAATATAAGAAAACGTTTTCTTGTCACTGGTGAAATTATACTTGTTTTTTGGTCAAGTGGAAATAAAAGCGTCTGGTCCATTGAAATATCTGGTCACATACTTAAATGGTGTCTGTTCGGATGAATTTTGTTTGTCGGTAAGATATGTAGAGCATGATAATCGTTCCACCCCATAAGATGGGGATCATCACATTGACACTTGTGGTATAAAAGCCGACAATAATGGCGATAATTGCAGGTAATCCCATGGCGGTTGCGACCATGCCTAAACAGTATTGGAAGGAGAATAGGTCATGGAATTTGTGTTTTTGTAAAATGTTCAGCCGCGAAACAATAATCATTAAGCCCCCTAAACCAAGAATAAAGATGGTCAACTGACGGGTCATGACGAGGATTTGCTTACTTTGGGTATTCACTTCCGTTTGGTAGCTGACCCGTAAACTTTCGATAAAAGTCGCATTATCAGCCATATGGTCATTCAAGTCTAATGGTAGATTAGCTGTATAACGCGTATTTTGGTCTGTTTGATAAACAAATTGGTCTGGCAGGATCAAGAGTAACTTGTCAGACCCCTTTAAGTAGCCATCTAAATTATCAGCACTGGGGAAAATGACTACTTGTAACTCGTCACCGTCAATAATGATATCCGCCTGGTCTGATTGAAAGGCGCCATTGTCATAGTTAAAATTCGATAATTCGCTGACTGTTTCTTCTGGTATAACGGTCTGTAATTCTTCAAAAGCATTATTAACTGTCCCATCTTCAACGGGCTCGAAACTGCTGGCAAAGGGCCAGGTCATGATAATCGACCAGCCAACCATTACAAGAATTGATTTCCACCAGGTCATTAGGTGCCGGTGGTAGAAGATATTAGCTGGGCTGAACATGTCTTTCATATAGTGTATTGGAAACATTTAAACGAATCGCTCCTTTTTAGTGGTGACTCTATTATAACTGAACTTGACTTGAATCAGGCAAGCTTTTACCTTGTCGTGTAGTGGCGGGTTTTGTGCTAAAATGAAAGTATTCTAATGTACAGGAATTTCATTTCAGGAATTCATTTAAAGAAGGAAGGCACAGTATATGAAACAAATAGATAAAAAAATTGCTATCATCGGCTTAGGCAATATGGGAACAGCAATTTTAAACGGCTTGGTAAAATCGGGCGAGATTGACAACCAACTGATTACTGGTTCACGCGCTAACCCTGAAAAAGCTGAAGCGGACTCAGCTAAGTATGGTTTCGCCATTTTGACAGATAATAAGGAGACGACTAAGGGCGCGGACGTGGTTATCCTTGCGGTAAAACCTTATTTAATCAAGGACGTGGTGGATGAAATCAAGCCGACACTTACTGCGGAGACGATTGTGATTTCGGTTGCGACGGGCTACAGTTTGACGGATGCGGCTGAACAGTTAGGTGATTCTGCCAAATTTGCCCGGGTGATGCCTAATATTCCAGCGCAAGTTGGGGAAGGGATTTCTGGTGTTGTCTATAATGAAAACTTATCGGCATCGGATAAGGAATTAATTATGCAAATCCTTCATACTTTCGGGTCAGCGGAACAGTTGACTGAGAACCAGTTGGACGCCTTCACAGGGATTGCGGGTTCGAGTCCAGCGATTATCTTCATGATTATTGAAGCGATGGCGGATGCCGGTGTAGCAAAAGGACTTACCCGACCACAAGCGCTAGCCTTTGCAAAACAAGCGGTTAAGGGGTCAGCTCAGTTGGCAATTGAATCGGACCTGCACCCTGGCGCTTTGAAGGACGCGGTTTGTACCCCAGGTGGCACAACCATTGAAGAGGTCCGCACAGCTGAGTCAATAAACCTGCGCGGCACAATTATTGAAACGATAATTGCGGGTATTGAAAAGTCGGAAAGTTTATGATTTCTGTAAATTGCTGAAAACTTGCTGTTATTGCTAGCTTTCACGACCATTGCCTAGTAATATGGATAGTTGAAGAGATACTACAAAATGATGAAGAACATTAAAAAGGATTGAATGAAAATGAAACTTGGTGCCAGGATGTTTAAGACGGGTCTTGGGGTAATGCTCAGTATTTTAATTGCTGACTGGTTACCCTTTGTTGAGCCTGTCATCCCTGCCTTTACTGCGGTCATCGGTTTACAACAAACTGTAAGAGGATCGATTGATACCTTCTTTAACCGTGTTATGGCGGCGATACTTGGGGGTATCGTTGCTGTAGTTATGGTGCACTTTTTCGGTAATTCCCCTATTATTATTGGGGTGACCGTGACGATTTTTATCGGGATTTTGCGGGCTTTAAATATGGCCAACGTTATCACCTTAGCAACCATTACCCTTGTGGTGATTATGCTGCACGACCAAGATATGATTATCACCTCTGCCATCGCGCGTGTGGTTGAGTCATTACTTGGAGTTACCGTTTCCCTATTAGTGAACGTCTTTGTTTTACCACCTAAATACGACGCCATTCTTTACGAAGAAGTCAATAAAACCTCTAGTGAAATCTTAGTGCGTTTAAGAGCCATCCTTCGCAAAAACGGCGAATACTCTACCCTAACCTCTGATATCGCCTGGGCAGAAAATCGTATCGCACAAAGTCACAGCCTATACGCACTCTTAAAAGATGAGAATGTCTGGTCTAAACAAAAACTACCCATGTTAAAACGAAAACTCGTTGTTTTCCGGGCTTTAATCGTGTCACTAGAACAAGCATTGGCCTTATTATCCGTCTTACATACCCATACCAATGTCATGTTCCAATTACCAGAAGAACTACGGATCCAAATCCGCGAACGGATTGAAACCCTATGTTCAGCCCATGAACAAATCTTCTTGAAATTTGACGGTCGAATCTCACCATTAGAAGTGAATTTCTTTCAACCAACCCAAGGGTACCGGCAAGACTTAATGGACTCTATCTTCGAATACGCAGCCATTAAACAAACTGCTACCCAAGAAGAATTTGAGCGTTCAAACGCTTTAATGTTAATCACCGGCCAATTGGTGTCTTACGAAGAATCATTAATTAAACTAAACACCTTGATTCGTTCATATAGAATCCACCACGACGAAGATGAATACCAAGCAGACTCACTAGAAGGCATCGAATAACTCGTATGTCAAAAAAACATAGTATACGCCATTTCAAAAGGAGAGGTCGAGACAATAGTCTCAACCCCTCCTTTTTTGAATATGCAGTTAATTTCGTTGTCATAATATCTTTTTGAGCAATAGTTATTCGGTAGAACAACTTAATGATGCTTGTGCGATTAAATTGAACATATCCAAAATAGCGGTGAAAGAGCCGACGTCCAAAAAGAAATCGTTGGAAGGTTAGGAAAGTGACTGACAAAGTCAGCTCAACCTAATCTGAAACCTAGTTCTTTCTAGAGGCTCGAACCCAACTAGTGATGTGCTAACGCATATTAGTCTGTGGGCGCTCACTCCCAACAGACTGAATCGTCAGACTAGAATCAGACCTTGGCTGATTTAGTCTCCACTGCTAGTCGAGTTTCCCAGGACAGACAGGAGACATTGGAAAAAGCGGAAGTCGAAGGCTTCTAAATTATTACATATCATAAAAACTTCACTAATCACTAAACCATATCAAAGCATAAATCTACGGTTTACCTGTATATGAATAAATACTAGGTACTACTACTCGACTCTTTCTAAAATCAATGTAGAAAGAATTGGTACATTAACATCTGCATTACCTTTGATTAAATCCACAAAGTCATCGCCAACCATCTTGTTATCGCGGGCAATTGGTCGCCAGCCACCTTCTGGTATCCATACTTTTACATCATTCAATTGGCCGTTAAAAATCACTACTAATTCATGTCCTATACCATGGTAATGCACGCCTATGATTTGGTAGTCTGACTTAATCACGGTTACATTTTCAAAAAATGTTTGTTGGTTTTTCTCTGTAAAGAATGGATATTTCTTCCGTAATGCCAATAAACCTTTAAAGTAGTTGACTGCATCATAGTTTGCAGCCATCAAATCCCAGTCCATACAGTTGATTTCGTCACCTGCGTTATAGGAATCTCTTACCCCATGCTTGGTTCGGAAGAATTCTTGACCAGAATGGAAGAACGGAATACCGGCTGACAAGGCAATAATCGAATTCCCTAATAGTTGCCGTCTTTT
The DNA here is from genome assembly GCF_002083135.2 of Aerococcus viridans. Taxonomy (NCBI): domain Bacteria; kingdom Bacillati; phylum Bacillota; class Bacilli; order Lactobacillales; family Aerococcaceae; genus Aerococcus; species Aerococcus viridans. The sequence continues at coordinate 436,895 of NZ_NBTM02000001.1, forward strand.
ACGCAGTCTGACCGGTTCTTCGCCGTGGGATAAGGCGATTTTATCCCGTAAAGTATAGTTATCATGCACTTCAATATATTGGATTAATTGTTGAGCTTGAGTCACGTTCGCGTCCCGTTTTGACAAGTTACCCCCACCTAAAAATGATGCAAGGACGGCTTGTTCTGTCATAAATTTACCCGTGATAAAACCTGGATCCGTTGCGTCCCCGTAGTCCGATCCACGTACTTGATCGCGGAGTTGGTCATTAAAATAAGAAATACGAGGGGTTTTATAAGCATTACGAAGGATAGCCTTTTTGTCAGAAGACAAAAGAGTTTCTAAGTCCCAACCTTCACCGTACATTAAAATGGATGGATCAATCTTATCCAAGGCCTCGCGGATCAAATTTAAGGTTTCAATGTCATGAAGTCCCATTAAATCGAAGCGGAAACCGTCGATATGGAATTCCTTGGCCCAGTAAGTAATGGATTCAATCATGTACCGGCGGAACATCAAACGAGTTGAATCCGTCTCATTCCCTACACCTGACCCATTAGATAAGTCGCCATTTTTGTTGTAGCGGAAATAGTAGTAAGGAACGGTTAAGCCAAGCGGGTGGCGTTCGTGTTCATAAACGTGGTTATAGACAACATCCATCACAACGCGAAGTCCTTTGGCATGCAAGGCTTGGACCATTTCCCGCATTTCTTTCAATCGGGCTACTGGATCTCTTGGAGCCATGGAGTAGGAACCTTCTGGCACATTGTAATGCATGGGGTCATAGCCCCAGTTGTAATTATCTGGTCGATCAGACAATTCATCGACCGTTACAAAATCGGCCATTGGCATTAACTGCAGGTGGGTAATCCCTAGATCAGCAATATAATCTAAACCGGTGGCAAATTCGTTGGCTGTTTTAGTGCCACTTAGCGCAAGGCCCGCAAATTTACCGCGTTTTTCCTTAGGTACACCGGAATTGATATTGGACGTTAAATCACGGACGCTTGCTTCATAGATAATGGCATCGCGGGCGTCAGCAAACGGTGGACGTTTATCATTTTCCCAGTCATCCGGATAACCTTCTTCTAAATCAACAATGACAGACCGGGCGCCATTAACGGTAACGGCTTGTGAGTACGGGTCTTGGGTGATTTCAACAGTGGAATTAGGGAAGAAAATCCGGTACATATAAGGAACATTTTTGTAATCACCTTCTAAACGAACGACGTAGGTACCAGTTTCTACTTCTTCTTCCATTTGGATAGCTTCATATTCGTCAGACGTGTCAGATTTGTATAAGAGTAATTCAACATCAATCGCTATTGGGGTCCAAATACGTAAGAGCGTACTGGTTTTTGAGTAAGAGTAGCCGAGAAATCCGTCATAGTAATAAGCCTTATCAAAAGCATCCGACTCCATGGTTTCGCGCATGCGCAGACTAATTAATTCAGGATCTGCCGTTTCAATTAAATCAAAAATTTCTTGGATAGTTGCAATATCTTTTGCCATAAATGCCTCTTTTCTTCAGCTCGAAAAATGACTGATTTACATTAAGTTTATCATCTTTATTTTATCGACTTTTCCCTTAAAAGACTACAAAAAACACCCTAAAAGGTGAATTCCCGTCCATTCAGTAGACTATCACCATTTTTTGGTTATATCAGTGAATAGGGTGCCCTTTTAAGGTGTTTTAACTTGTTGTATTCATTTAAATCATACTGAATTGATTATTCTGAAACAGGTGTTTCATCTGTAGTAGAATCTTCTTCAATTACACTTTCTCGAGATGTATCAGTTGGTTCACTTGATGCACTTGATGATGCACTTGATGATGCATTCGACTCAGACGAACCGTAATCAGGTGCTGGTTCAGAGTAGTAGTAGTAGTAATCTTCTTCAGCCGCCGCTTCTTCTGCTGCAATTGATTCTGAGATATAAGCTGCTTCAGCTGCCGCCGATTCTTCCGCTGCGATTGATTCTGATTCTGCAATAGATGCATTTTCAGCGTCGATTGATGCCTGTTCTTCTGCTGCAATTGATTCAGCTTCTGCATCTAATGATGCTTGTTCTTCTGCTGCGATTGATTCTGATTCTGCTTGAGCATCTATTTTCGCTTGCATTTCAGCAACATCTTCATTTGCGCCGTCATACCCATCAGTGGCATTGATTTGCGTATCTTCAATTTGCGCCATTAAAGTGGTAGCCATTAATTGACTTGCTTCTTCGGAGAAACCTTCATCTGTAAAGCTATTTTCAAGGTTTAAGCTTTCTGAGCTATCACGTGCTTTACCGTAAGCAGTATTCACGTCATAAACATTATAGCCAGCTTCTTGCATAGCTGATAAAGTATTGTCGTTATAAGTTACATAGTCTTCATCTTCAGCCATTTCTTTATTTGAAGCTGGGTATTGCGCAAAGACGATTAAGGCTGAAGGTAGGTCCATACGAATAGTATTGAACAATTCTTCAATATTCGCTAAATGATCCTCTTCAGAGATTTCAGCTTCATAATCTTCTTCTACGAAAGTTGGGATAATCACTAATTGTGGGTTGGCTTCAGTTAGGTTACTTGAATGTTGGTCCACTGCATCGGCAGAGGTAATTTCTGTCCAGTCCACTGAGTTAACATTTGCTTCGTCAAAGCCGAGTTCATTTAAACGATCTGTGATAGTTGGTGTCCAAGCTTCTTGGTCTGCTTGGGTACGGGCGATTGAGATGGTTGGCACTTGCTCTACACTTTGTAGGTAGTATAAATAATGAAGTGCTGTTGTTTCCCCGCGGTTGTCCGTAAATGCTTGAACCATTTCTTCTGCATTATATTCTTCTGGTGTTGATGGTGCTGTTTGGTTCATATCTACTGACATTGAAGAAAATGTGCTGGCTTGGTCTGCTAACATATTTTGTTGGCGTGAGCGATAAACAAAATAGCTACCTCCCACTAACACCAATGAAATGACAATAAAGACTGCTGTCAAGATCATTTGGTTTCTATTTGATTTTCTATTCATGCTTGAGCTCCTTTATACAAACTTTTCCCATTGTTTATTCTATCATATAACAAAATGAAGCCAAACTGTATTAAATCTTTTAGGTTTTTTTAAGAATATGAGAGTAGGCAATTAGCCTACTCTTTCATTTTTCATTATGATATAATATTTTATGTTACAACCTAGCTAGGTGTAGAAAGTAGGTTTGGTGATGAGAAACCCTAAAGAAGGTGAATTCATCACAGTCAAAAGCTACAAGCACGATGGTTCCTTACATCGCACTTGGCGAGATTCTATGGTTTTAAAAACAAGTGACCAAAGTATCATTGCCTGCAATGATCATACCTTGGTTGTTGATTTTGACGGTAGACGATGGGTGACTAGAGAGCCCGCCCTACTATATTTCCATAAACACTATTGGTTCAATATTATTACAATGATTCGTCCGAACGGCGTATCTTATTATTGTAATTTAGCATCCCCTTACGTATTGGATGATGAAGCCTTGAAATATATCGATTATGATTTAGATATCAAGATTTTTCCTGATGGTAAGCGGAAGTTGTTAGACGTAGATGAATATAAAGACCACCGTCAGTTGATGGGGTACTCGTCTGATATCGATGCTATTTTAAAAGATAACGTTCAGGAACTTGTACGTTGGATTAATGAAGAAAAAGGCCCTTTTTCTAAAGAGTATGTAGATATTTGGTACGAACGCTATTGTCAGTTAAGTCATAAACGCAAAAAATAAATCATAGTAATATTCCAATGTAGATAAAGACTGTGGTGAAATAAAAGAGATGTGATTTTAAGCAAGCGGTGTGGGCCCTGGACCAACATCCTATAAGACTTCGTCCATCCTGAATATTCACGACAATTTAAACAAATGGCTACGACAGCAAAAGTCGTAGCCATTTGTTTTTTTGATTATTTAATATTGTGGTGACTATCTTTTTGATAATCTTCATAAGCTTGCCAAACTTTCATTTGCACAGTTGGAAAGGCATAGTCATCAAATTGATGGGGCGCTACCCAGGCATAATCCGCCTCACCAGAAGTAATCATATCATTGATTCTCTTTTCGTCCGCAGGTTTTAATTGGCCGTAGGTTAATTGGATATGCCAAATCAAATGGGTGAAGACATGTTTGACTTGGCCGATTTCCTTACGCATGAATATTGGCGAGACCCCGTAAGTTTCCTGACTTTCAGCTAGTAAAAAAGCCGATTTCTCATTTGCTGGCAGATCTTGGTTGGCACTTGTCCCCAAATCGATTAAGGGTACTGTCCACAAGTTATTCAGCAATTTGTGTTGCGTCCTTTTCTCAATCAATACTTGTCCTTTAGCATTCTGCAAGATAAGGGCCTGATAATAGACGGGTTTGGCCTTGGCTTTCTTACTTTTAATTGGGTAGTTGTCGGTGGTCCCGGTCAGGGTTGCCATTGTAAAATCACGCAATGGCGACAATTCGGGCATGGCTTTCTTCGGCGTTTCAAATGATGAACCGAGATCCATGATGGCCTGGTTGAAGTCTCCTGGACGGTCGGGATCTACTAGGTATTGGCCGACCGCTTCAAAAATCTTCCGATTGGCCGGCTTTTGAATATCTGCATTGATCATAAACAAGCGAGAAATGACCCGCATGGCGTTGCCGTCGATGGCTGGCACAGGGATACCAAAGGCGATAGACCCGATGGCACCTGCTGTATAAGGACCAATCCCCTTCAACCTTTTGATGTCGGCTAAATTATCTGGAAAAATCCCCTCGTGGTCCGCCATAATTTGTTGGGCCGCTGCCTGCATGTTGCGTACCCTTGAGTAATAACCCAAACCTTCCCAAACTTTCAACAATTGGTCCTCTTCTGCTTCCGCCAAGTCTTTGATGGTCGGAAAAGCAGCCAGAAAGCGAGCGTAATAGCCGATAACGGTATCTACCCTAGTTTGCTGCAACATAATTTCTGACACCCAAATCCGATATGGGTCCTTAGATTCCCGCCAAGGTAGACGGCGACTTTCCTTGTCATACCAGTCTAGAAAAGTCTTTCTAAAGTCCTGGTTGGTAGCCGGTCCCCAAACTTGGACACCTTCAATTACCGGCCCCAAGTCTTGGATAGCCGACTCATTCATATATAAAGACATGTCGATATCTTGATTTACTTCAGTCACTACTTTGCTTGCTCCTCTATTTCTGTTATATATTTTCCCGTATTTACCTATTATAGCATTTACCCATTTTCTTCCTCGTAAATCTCAAGCGCCTGATTTATTAATTCTGACGGATACCCCTTATTGTAGAGCATCCCCTTCACTTTAAAGGTCAAATCTCGGCCCGAAAGTTTCTTATACCGGCGCATGTATTTTTCCAAGTCTTTCTGTAAAACTGCCAATTCCTGGTCCTCATCCTGGTATTGGTCAGCCAGTTGCTGCATCAACTCTTGAATCAAATCACTGTCAAATCCCTTTTGCACCAAGTATTGTTTGGTCTTTTGACTAGCATTTCGATGTGACGCCTTCCGCAACTGCTTTTGGAAATATTTTTCCGCAATCGCATAAGCATTTTCAACCTCAGTGTCCCGGTCATATTCATTCAAGGACTGGTCAATTTCATCTTCCCCAAGCCCCTTATTTTTCAACTCCCGAGCAATCACATTCGGTCCTTTTTTATTGATATTCATAGCCGTTCGCGTATAGGCCTGACCGAACATGGTGTCATCGATCAGCTTAACCTCTTTCAATTTAGCAACCGCCTTCTCCATCACCTCAGGCTCAATTTCTTCTTCAGTTAACTTAGCCCGAACTTCCTTTTCAGACCGTAACTGGTGGCTCAAAAACCGGACCGCAAGCTGGTAGGCATAATCTTCCTTGTCAATTTGCTGGATATCCGCAATAAAATCCTTATCCAACACTTGGCCCTTATGCAAGGCGAACTTGACCAAAGTATTCTCGCTGATCCCAAAAGCGAATTGGCCCTTGATGTAGACATTGAACCGCTTCTTATTCTTTTTCTGAACCTCAATCAACGTAATTTCCCCAGCAACCACCTCATCTTTCGAAGATTCCGCCGGTAATTCCTTCTCTTGAAAAAGGGAATCCGCTTTCTGAACTCGCAACCCTTCAGCTTTGGCTAATAAATCAGAAGCTAAGCTATCGGCACTTAAAGCAGAATCTTCAATATTCGCTGATGTTTGATGACGGGGCGCTTGTCTAACCCTTGCCTTTTTCTGGTAGCTAGGGGTTTGTCCCCCTTTACTAGGGTCATTATCTGAATGTTTTTTCTTTATATGAGAGTTTTGGCTAATTTTTCTATCGACTGCTGCTTTTGACGATTGCTTTGAATTACCAATGTCAGACAGCTTTATGGGCCCTCGTTTTTTTTCAGTCATGCACGCTTCCCTCCTCAAAAATCCTTGTATACGTTATATATTTTAGCACAGGAAAAGTTTTGACAACAATTTCTGCTATTCCCTTGTCACTTTCCCCTCGGACGCCGTTCTTATTTGTGTAAGTCATCCGGAGGGCTTACAAAACAAAACTTGGAGGGAATACCTATGAAAAACTTTGAATCTGCCAAATTAGAATTAACTTACTTGAACGTGGAAACGGATAAAGAAACACGCATTACTTTAAACGGTTTAGTTGAAAACCCAGATACAGATAAAGTAAATGCTTTAGCACTTGCACTTTCTAACTTAATCGAAGACGCCTTTACAGGTGCCGAAGCAGTCGAACGTTACACTATAGCCTAATCACTAGCAAACCATTTACATGTCCCTATTGTCCTAAAGGAGGATTCTCATGATTGAAGAAACAAATGTATTCGAATTAAAATTTAAAACTGCTGACAACAAGACACGTACTGTTACTATTAAAAATCCTAAAGCAAATTTAGATGCTGCAACTGTCGAAGCTGCTTTAAATGCTTTTATCGCATCAGACGCTTTTGTGAATGAAGAAGGACACAAGATCTTCCACACTGTTGTTTCAGGTCGCTATGTTAACCGTCAAGTAGAAGACATCTACACAACAGAACCTGTAGAAGCATAATCAAATTGCAATAACACGAAGAGGCTTGGGCAATTTGTCCAAGTCTCTTTTTTTATACGCCATTTTTTATTGAATATTTTCTTTGATAATTTATTTATTCATAGGCCTTCAGCATACGCTTTCTCTATCATTGCCTTAAGAATAAGACGTGATCCAAGGCGCTCAAACAGGAGACGCTGGAAAAATTATGTTTTTGTAATTATCTTACCCACACAATCAAAAATATAAATTTTGAATATTTCAAAGGGGTAAGACGTTTTATGACGCACCCTTTTGGGTATAAAAAGAGTCGCATTCGTTCGTGGAACTTCAGGGCCACAAACGAATACGACTTTTCTAAGTTATTCTATTAATCAGTCAGGATTATAACTCAACTTTAACAACTAGGTTTCCGCCAACAGCGTCAACGATTTCTTGTAACGTTGCTAATGAAATGTTTTGTTGTCTTGATTCTACACGTGAAATGTAACTTTGTTTACGTCCAGAGATTTCAGCTAGGCGCGCTTGAGAAATTCCGCGTTTGCTACGAATTTCTAAGAGGATCTCTGCTGCGTTTTGTGTTGCTTTTTGACGAGCCGCTTCGCGTGGCTGTGCATTCGCAATTTTTAATTCTTCCATGTTCAGCCCTCCTTGCTTATATATTATACTACAAATTATTCCATATCAGTTATAAATTGCTTATGAATCTGACTTATTTGAAAAAATTACCTACATAATAATACAACTTTTTCACTATAATTGCTAGTGAATCCGCTCAATTGTTAAGATTTTAACGGACAAATTTACATAAAATTTACTTATTGTATACGAACTACTTCACCAGGGGTTACAGAAGCCTCAGTTTTTCCGTTCATTGCTAGGAATTCATCTAAAGTTAAACCATTGTTAGTTGCAATTCGATAAGCATTGTCACCTGGTTGAACTGTATATGTTCCAGCTGAAGGCATTTCACTACTTGAGCTAGAGCTGGCATCTGCTGTTGAAGAAGATGAGGATGAGCTAGCACTTGAAGAAGCCGATGAACTAGATGAAACGTTCGGTGCTGTATAAGATGGATCATTCGACCTTGACTGCGCTAATGACGCTGAGTTTGCTTCATATTCTGCTGTTAAACTTGCTAAATCTGCACTGTAGTCTGCATCTTTAGTTAATTCAACAGATGATGCAACTGATGACGATTCGCTTGATGCCTTACTCGAGTCACCTAAAGATACACCAGTTCCATTACCACTCACTGTTAATGGTTCAGCCGAATAATAATCTGAACCGCTCAATGGCTGTGAATCCACTTGTACACCTAAAGGATTGCCCTCTTCAGCAGACGCTCTCCACGGAATAATCATCAACACGATAGCAGCGATCACAATACCAACAACCGTAAATTGCGTCGATCGAGATTGTGCCTGCCATTTTTCAATAAATTCACCTAGCCATGCTGGCATAGTATTTCCCCCACCCTGTAAAAAGAAATTATGTGGCCAAATGTACAAGAATTCAACATTCTACATACCTTTTACCACATATCGTATACGCTTAAAATCAAGTTTATCCCAACTATAATGCGCATATTCAAAATATAAACGCCATAATCCAAAAGCATTTCCTTCATATTATAACACAGAATACACATATAATTTAACTTATAGATTACCCCTAGATTGCATTTGTGTTACAAAAAACAGGGTGTGAGCGAGACCGCTCAACTCAACAATGCTAGAAGACTAATGCCATAGCACACGAAGTGAGGTGCAAACTAGTTCTAACGCATTTAACCGAATAGGTGATGAAGCACTGACTCGGTCAAAAGCTGAAGTGGACTTGAACTGGTCGATGGAGCAGCCCTTGGAACGTAGTGACATAGGGGTGTCTATGCGTCAGAAGCGAACTCGACTGCAAGGCGTTGAGTCGTTCCCCTGGCCAATTTAAAAGACCCACGATTTTCACGGTGGGCCTCGTTTAAGATCATATTTTTTTAGTCTTGGTCGTAACCGTTTGGATTGTTTGATTGCCATTTCCATGAGTCACGGCACATGTCAGCTAGATCATGTTCTGCTGTCCAAGATAATAATGTTTTGGCATATGAAGCGTCTGCGTAATTGGCAGCGACGTCACCAGGACGTCGGTCTACTAGCTCGTATGGGACTTCTACGCCATTTTGGGCTACAAATGTGTTGACCAGGTCTAGGACTGAGTAGCCAATTCCTGTTCCTAAGTTAACTGTCTCAACGCCTTGGTGGTCAAGTGCGTGTTTGATTGCGGCTACGTGACCTTTGGCTAGGTCAACGACGTGGATGTAGTCGCGGACACCTGTACCGTCATGGGTTGGATAGTCACTACCAAATACAGATAAGTGGTCGCGTTTACCGATGGCCACTTGAGTGATATAAGGCATTAGGTTGTTTGGAATATCTGTTGGGTCTTCACCGATTAGGCCTGATTCGTGGGCACCGATTGGGTTGAAGTAACGTAAGATCATGACTGACCACGTGTCGTCAGCTACTGCCAGGTCACGAAGGATTTGTTCGTTCATGACTTTGGTGTAACCGTATGGGTTTGTTGCGCTTGTTGGTAGGTCTTCTGTTAACGGTGACTCGTTGTCCATACCGTATACAGTGGCAGATGAAGAGAAGACAATTTTATTGACATTAAACTCTTGCATCACTTCAAGAACTGATACTAAACCACCTAGGTTGTTGTCGTAGTATTTAATTGGTTTGGCAACTGATTCACCAACTGCTTTGAAGGCTGCGAAATGAATCACTGCTTCAATATTTTCTACTTCAAAGATATGGGTTAATGCCTCTTTGTCTAATACGTTTGCTTCATAGAAGCGTGGACGCACACCAGAAATTTCTTCAATTCGTTCTAAAACGACTGGTTTACTGTTTGAATAATCATCCACGATCACGACATCATAGCCGGCTTGGATTAATTCAATTGTTGTGTGGGAACCGATATAACCAGTACCACCTGTAACTAGAATAGCCATCTTAATTCTCCTTTAACCATGCAATTTTCAGCAGATTTTTTTGTCATTTATATATTTAAGTCTATTGTATCACAGCGGGAAAAAAGAAAAATATTAACAATCTGATAAATTTTAAAATTTGATTTTCTTTATTGCTCATCTTATTGTGGGGTGGCGATTGTTTCCTAGCTGAAAAAGATTTTCAAAGTTAACAAAAAGTTTTACTTATAGTAACAATAAAATGCAATAATATACACTGGGTAGATATGTAACGCACATAGTCATCTCAATTAATTTACGACTGCCAATGCATTCAACTGCATTAGCTTTATTTGTCAAAAAACCACGATAATCCCGATTAAAAAATGGTTAACCATTATGCCAGATCAATAAATATGATCAAATAATGCATTAGTATGCCCAGAAATTTCAGAGAAAACCTAACATTTTTAAGGGGCTACATGTTATCATGGACTAATAAAATATGAGAAAACAGTTAGGAGTATCGAGATGAAGATTGGGATAGTAGGATTAGGTGTAATTGGTGGTTCGTTTGCGGAGGCGTTACAAACTGCAGGTTATCATGACATCTACGGGATTGATAGTAACCAAGAAACGCTTGATACCGCAGTTGAGATGGGCATTATTAAGGAAGGTTTTCTAACTGGTGAAAACATCTTAGGTCAAGTGGACCTGACCATTATGGCCTTGTACCCGAAAACAGCTGTGCAATTTATTGCAGCTAACCGCGACTTCTTTAAAGATGGTAGCGTCTTAATGGATACAACGGGAACGAAAGAGAACTTTATGGCCGAGCTGGCGACCGTATTACCGGACAATATTGAAGTTGTCTACACCCACCCTATGGCAGGTCGTGAGAACCGAGGGATTGCCTACGCACAAGGGTCGGTATTTCAAGGCGCTAACTTCCTGATCACGCCAACTGAAGCCAATAATGAAGATACTTTGGGCAAAATAGAATCCCTAGCCACTGAGATTGGTTTCGGTAAAATCAACCGCGTTTCAGCTAGCTTCCATGATCAAATGATTTCATTCACCTCGCAACTGCCACATGCCATTGCGATTTCATTGATGAATTCAGACCATGAAGAACGCGAAACCGGTAAATTCACAGGTGACTCATACCCAGAATTAACCCGTATCGCCAAAATCAACGAAGACCTTTGGAGCGAACTTTTTATCGATAATAAGCATTACCTCTTACAATCGATTCAAGACTTTGAAGCCCAGTTAAACCTGATCAAAGACGCCATTCGAACCGACGATCGTGAGCAATTAAAAGAATTGTTCAGACATTCAACAGCTAATCGCTTGAAACTAGAAGCCGAAATGGATGAAAGGAAAAGACGAGGGTAAGAGCGAAATCGCTAAGCTCAATAATGTTGGAAATCTAAGGCCGTATCACAAAAAGTGTAATGCAACTTAGTTTGAAGCAGACTTGAGCTGGTTGAGGAACCCGACTAGAGGGTTTAAAAGTCAACTTATCCTCTTTAAAGATTGCTATTTATTATCCAGAGACGTGATGTGTTCGCGTCTCTTTTTCTATCTAACAACGGCTAGCAAATACGTCAAATCTGGCACCTTGATTTTTTCATATCAACCATGACCGTATTTTGGTAAGTCAGATTCTAGGCAATATATTCCTTTTTTCAAAAATGATAAGTTATAATGATTGGGATAATTATAGTAAATTGAAAAGAGGTTGAGATTTATGAAGAAAAAATTGGGTATTCTCTCATTAACGGCATTGTCATTGGTGCTTGCGGCTTGTGGCAATGGTGGCACAACGGCGGATAATGAAGAAGCGGCTAAAAACATCAAAGTGACGGTGAACGGCGAACTGGCGTCGCTTGATAGTATCTCTTCGACAGATTCACCAAGTCAAAATACCATTGCCAACGTAATGGAAGGTTTATACCGGCCTGCTGATAACAGCAGTAACGAATTAGGGGTTGCGGCTGAGGAACCAACCGTTTCAGAAGACGGTTTAACTTATACCTTCACCATCCGTGACGATGCAGACTGGTCAAATGGTGACCCGGTAACTGCCCAAGACTTCGTTTATACCTACCAAAAAACAGTTACACCTGAAACTATTGGTGGCAACGCCAATAAATTCTATGTCATTGAAAATGCGGAAGCTATCGCAAACGGTGAAGCTGAACCGGATACGCTGGGTGTTAAAGCTATCGATGATAAAACATTGGAGATTACCCTTGCCTCTCCAACAACTTACTTCACTGACTTATTAGCTACACCTTACTACTTACCAGTCAACCATAATGTGGCCACTGAACTGGGTTCTGACTACGGAACTTCTGCAGAAAACGCCGTATATAACGGACCGTTTGAAGTGAGCGACTGGAATTCAACTGAAATTGAATGGACATTAACGAAAAATGACGAGTACTGGGACGCTGAAAATGTTGATTTAGATCAAATCGACTGGGTAATGTCTAAAGAAAACTCAACAAACGTGAACTTATTTGAAGGTGGCGAACTCCAATACACTGAAATCACTACCCCTTACGTTCAAGAATACCAAGACTCTGAAGTCTTACACATCGAACCTAAAGGTATGATTGGTTACATGGAATTCAACTCCCAATCAAGTCCAACAAATAACGTCCACTTCCGTCGCGCCATCAGCCAAGCTTATGACAAAGAAGCGTTTGTTGACGCCATCCTTGACGACGGTTCACAGGCAGCAGGTGGTTGGATTCCATCAGAATTCGGTTCTGACCCAGAATCAGGCATCGACTTCCGTGAAGAGAATGGTGATCTAATGACCTTTGACCTAGAAGCTGCCCAAGAAGAATGGGCCTTAGCCTTAGAAGACTTAGGAACAGATACAGTTGAAATTGAATTGTTAACTTCTGATACAGATACATCAAAAGCCACATCAGAATACCTACAAGCCCAACTTCAAACCAACTTACCAGGTTTAACAGTAACCGTTCGTAACGTGCCATTAAAATCCCGTCAAGCCATTACAGGAACAGGCGAATTTGACATCGTATACGGTACCTATAACCCGTCTTACGCCGATCCAACAGCCTTCCTTGACTACTTCGTGACTGGATCATCATTATCATCAGGTGACTTCTCAGACGCTACTTACGATGAATTAATGACCGAAGGCAAAACAACTAACGCCCTTGACCCAGCAGCACGTTGGGACAACTTCCTAGCCGCTGAAAAATACCTAGTAGAAGACGCTGCAGCAGTCAGCCCAATCTACCAAGGAGCATACGCAAACCTAATTGACCCATCCTTGGAAAACGTCATCAACCAACCAAACGGGGTTGCGCAATACTACCGCGTAGCCACATACAACGTCACTGAATAACGCATTTGAACAATTCATAACAACACGCAAAATCCCTAGATCTAATCACACATAGATCTAGGGATTTTTGAATTTGTCTATTTAATCGAGGTAAATCAATTAAATAATGAGTGGTGAATTATTGAGTAAAGCGATTGAATAATATGAGTTGATACCATAGCCCTGGTTGGCATACGTACCCTTTAAAATTTAAATGACTCAAGTTTAGAAGTAATTAATTTTACTGAGTACCCTATTCGTGTACAAAGTCATTAAATAGCAGTTATGTAATACCCGGTATGCCGAAGCCTTCTATTTTTATATTTACTCTGCTGCTTCATTTACACTTTTAGCAACAATTTTAGATACGTTAGGGTTGAAGGCATTTGGAATAATATTTTCAACTGATAACTCATCATCTGGTATGATGCTTGCGATACCTTGTGCTGCTGCAATTTGCATTTCCTCAGTAATATCACTTGCACGTGCATCCAAAGCACCACGGAAGATGCCAGGGAATGCTAAGACGTTATTGATTTGGTTAGAGAGTCACTACGTCCAGTTGCAACGATAAATGCACCACCTTCTTTAGCTTCATCCGGCATAATTTCTGGTGTTGGATTAGCCATGGCGAAGATAATCGCTTTTTCATTCATTGTTTTGATCCATTCTTTTTTAAAGACGTTAGGCGCAGAGACACCGATAAATACATCCGCATCTTTCACAACTTCTTCTCTGGAAGAAATAAGTGGAATGATGACACATCACTCCACTTATTTCTGAAGTTACGCGGGTCTGACATTTGAAGGCTGATTAAAGGTGAGAGAGCCGATTACAAGATACGGCACAAAATATTCATAACTTACTCAAAAAATGAGGTCAGAATCATTCAACAATGATTCTGACTTCTATTTTTTTAAATTAAAATATTGTATGCAAATTTATTCAATTATAAAAATCAACATAACCATTGATTTAATCGCATTATAGATTGAATGTTAAGCCATTAAGTATCAAAGCTTATCTGTACCCGCAAATGCCTGCTTGCATGCATTCTAAAAATAGCACCCAAAATATATCAATCTCGCCAAAGGTGAAAATCACTGATATAACAATATTTAAAAATACATCTTTTCTACACCAACTGTCAAACGAAAAAGGAAGCTCTTGCGGTCAATCACCACAATCACTTCCTTTATTATTTACCTTCTATTTAGCATAGCGACTTTCTTTGAAGTCTAAGCCCAAGTGGTCACGTAATGTGTCCCCTTCATATTCGTATGAGTAGTAGCCACGTTCTGCAATCTTAGACAATACATTGTCGAAGAATTCGTCGTAATCATCCCCAAATACTTGCTCATTTAACATGAATCCATCTGCTGCGTCATTTTCCAACCAGTAGATTAATTTGTCCGCTAATTCATCATATGTACCGTAGAAGTTCCCTTTTGGTGTAGCCGTTTGTAGGGCTACTTCACGTAAGGTTAAGTTCTCTTCTTTGGCTTGCGCTTTGATCGCGTCACTTGTTGAACGGAATCCGTCAGATCCTACTTCTCCTAAGTCTGGGAATGGTGCATCTGGATCGTATTGTTTGAAGTCGTGGTGGTCGAAGAAGCGTGCTAAGTAATCTAGCGCTTCATCCAAGCTGATTAATTGTTGTAATTTCTCATAGTTAGCAGCAACTTCTTCTTCAGTCGCACCAGTAATTGGTGATAATGATGGCAAAATAACCACTTTTTCTGGGTCACGGCCGTTGGCTTTTACAGCGTCTTTAACAGCTTTGTAGTACTCTTGTGCTTTTTCCAAGGTGCCAGCTGCATTAAAAATCACTTCACCATGCTTAGCTGCAAACTCGATCCCTTTAGGACTTGCACCCGCTTGGAAAATAACCGGTTGACCTTGCGGAGTTCGTTGAATGTTTAAAGGTCCTTTTGAATTGAAGAATTCGCCTTTATGATTCAACACATGGACTTTGTCTTTATCATAGAAGACACCTGTTTCACGGTCACGGACAAAGGCGTCATCATCAAATGAATCCCATAAGCCTTTAGTGACTTCTAAGTATTCGTTGGCCATGTCGTAACGTAAGTCATGCTCTGGGTGGTTACCCTTATTATAGTTACCAGCAGACCCTTGTAGTGGCGAGGTTACCACGTTCCAACCAGCACGACCCTTAGAAATAATATCTAATGACGCAAATTGACGGGCCACATTATAAGGCTCAGAATAAGTGGTTGATAAAGTTCCAACTAAACCAATTTTAGAAGTAATTGGTGCTAAAGCTGATAATAAAGCGATAGGTTCAAAACGGTTAACAAAATGAGGAATCGATTTTTCATCGATGTATAAACCATCTGCAATGAAGACGAAATCCGCCCCATTTTTCTCAGCTTTTTTCGTTAAGTTTACATAGTGATCGAAGTCGATTGATGCATCAGGCGCAACATCTTCAGCCTTCCAAGAGTTCATGTGAGCGCCAGCACCGAATAGTAATACACCTAGTTTTAATTGTTTTTTAGTCATGAAAATCTTCCTTTCTTTCTATTAAATGTCTTATAAAATAGCTTGATTAAATCAAAAATCCTATTCTGCTTCTCTAGATTGGGTAATATCTACCCCGAAGTATTCATTTGAAATCTCTGCCAAAGTCCCGTCTTCACTTAAAGTTTGAAGGGCTGCATTAAAGTCCGCAATGATTTGTTGGTTTTCTTCCGTATCTTTGAATGGGAAGCCGACTGGTTTTTCACCGAAAGTTTCATCAATCATCCGTAAATCAAGGTCGCGGTTTTTAATTTGCGCAGTCAATTCTTCATAGCCATTGACATAACCTTTCACCTTGCCTGATTGAATATTGGCAACCGCAACTGCCATACTTTCTACAAATTCAAGTCCGATTTGATCTTCAGTATCGTATTCTTTCAACACTTCCGCATAGTTAGACCCGACTACACCGTTGACCGTTTCCCCGTATAAGTCTTCAAGGGTGTTGGTTTCCGTGTCATCAGAAGCTACTGCAATCCCAGTAGAGGCATAGAAGTAGTTATCTGTATACACATAAGACTCTCGACGTTCCGGCGTATTGGCGAAGTTAACAGCGGTATCTGCCTTTCCAGCTTGCAGTGCTGCAACAACACCAGACCAGTCAGACAAGGCCCATTCAATCTCGTAGCCCGCTTCCTCTGCTGCTGCTTCAGCAACCTCTACAGAGAAACCTTTCAGTTCATCCCCTTCTTGATAGTGTTGCGGATACCCGTCTGGAGACGCTGCAATTGTCACTGTTTTATCTGCAGACCCGCTGTCTAAACTCGTCGCTTCTTCTCCTGCAGATGCCCCGCATGCAGCTAAGACCAAAGCCGAGGCCAATCCAATACCCAATAACTTAAACTTTTTCAATGCTTTTCCTCCTCTTATCTGGTATATGGTACGGCTAGGCGTTTCTCATACCAGTTTTGTAATAGTGAATATAGAATGGTGAGGGCCCAGTAAATCAAGGCCACTGCGAAATAGGCTTCAAAGAACCTCAAGGAATTCGAAGCGAATAATTTCCCTTGGGCAAGCAACTCGACGACCCCAATTGTGAAGGCTAGTGACGAATTCTTCAGTAAGCCAACAAAGGTATTCCCAGTCCCTGGAATGGCGTTACGAATGGCTTGTGGTAAGACAATCCCTCGCAATGTTTGTCCGTAAGTCAAGCCCACCGTCATCGCCGCTTCCACCTGACCCTCGTCTACAGAACCCAAGGCTGCCCGGAATACCTCAGCTAAGTAGGCTGCTGTATTCAAGGAGAAAGTCAGGATTGACGCCGCTTCAGCCGACATCCCTGTTGCAATCGGTAGAATCTGTGGTAACCCAAAGTAAATCAATAATAACTGGACAATGGGGGGCGTCCCTCGAAAAAAGGACATGATCACTTGGATAATCTGGGTCAGTACGGGCACTTTATTGACTAAAACCACCGAAAATAGTCCCCCAATGATAACGGCAATCGCCATCGAAGCCAAGGTTAGATACAAGGTAATGGGCAAATAGCCTAGTAAATCTGGCAATATTTCCAACATATAGGCAAAATCAAAGGTCATATTAGCCTCCTATCCGAACAGCATTACGTTGTAAAAATTGAATCGTCCGCTCATGTTGCGGATTTTCTAAGACGGCTTCAGGTTCGCCTGATTCAACAATGTAACCGTCTGACATGAAGACGACTTTATCCGCCACTTCTTTAGCGAAATTCATTTCATGAGTCACGATAATCATCGTTGCTTGCTCGTCTCTGGCAATGTCAGAAATAACCTGTAGTACTTCAGCTACCCATTCAGGATCAAGCGATGAAGTTGGTTCGTCGAACAAAATAACTTTTGGATTGACCGCAACCGCTCGGGCAATCCCCACACGTTGTTGCTGGCCTCCTGATAAAGTGACTGGATATTTGTCTGCCTTGTCTGCTAAACCTACTTTTTCAAGTAAAGCCAACCCTTTTTCTTTAGCAGCATCTTTTGAAAATCCTTGCGCCACTTCAAGGGCATAAGTCACGTTTTCAAGCACTGTTTTATTTTTAAATAAGTTGTAGTGCTGGAAGACCATCGAAGTTTGTTTTCTCAATTCAGCCACAGTTTTTTTCGTTGCCTTCTTAGTATCCACAGCCACATCCCCAATGCGAATAACCCCACCATTCGGTTCTTCTAGGTAGTTTAAGCATCTAAGCAAGGTCGATTTCCCTGACCCTGATGGTCCGATAATGGCCACAACTTCGCCGGCTGCAACTTCAAAGGATATATCCTTTAAGACCTGGGTCCCAGAAAAGTCCTTTTGTAAGTGTTCAATTTCAATCATATTGTTACTATTATTGTTCGTCATATGTCGCTCATCCTCATTATTGTGTTCACTCTATCTTTGCTTGTGTTGACAGTTTAAAATCCTTTTTTGAGTAAAATAAAAACCCCTCTCAATAGGCAATAGTCCTATCAAGAAGGGATGACTGGTCAACAATCATGGTTCCACCCTTTTTCATATTGTCCTCGCAGACAATATCTCAGTCAGTAAATACTGACAGGCATAACGGCCCCACCCGTCCAACCAGCTTTCACTGGCAGGATGCTCCAAGCGCACTTTCATTACCTGTATCCATCTGCTCCCATCAACACAGACTTTCTGTCAAATACATGAGTAATTACTCTTCTCTTCATCGCATTTCGTGATTAAAAAAATGTCTTTTGCTTGAAGTGAATTTAACAAACCCGAACCTCTTTAGACAAGATTACTGCCTAGGGAGAATAAGCCTCGTTTTTTATTTTTTGTTTTTACCCTTATATAAAAATGTGTCTTAAAAGTTGATATTTAGCGTTTTCTAACCAAGTACACATAGACTGATAATCGTAAATAGCTATCAGGAATGATTAAAAAGCTAGTCAAATGATCACAAATTCAGTTGAATTTTAATACAATATTTGTATTAAACCCTAGCATGTAACCCTCTAAAAGGCGAACAAACCCTATTCTTCAAGCCAACTAAAAAGACGAAACGTGGCCTTGTATCAGCTAGCCATGGTTTCGCCTGTTAAATTATGCAATTTTTCAAATCCTTACAGCTTGTTGAACCCTTGGCCTTTTGCCATTAAGGGACAATTGGCACCCCAATTTGTTCACGTAAGGTCGTACCTGGGTACTCTGTCCGATAAATACCACGGTCTTGAAGGATTGGCACGACTTCATTGACAAACCGTTCAAAGGCACCTGGAATATCACCAGCGATGATAAAGCCATCAATGGCATCTGCTTCAACCCAGCGTTGGATTTCATCAGCGATGTCTTCAGCTGTCCCGATAAAGTTTGGACGAGTCACCGCTTGTTCCAAGGCTACTTGACGTAAGGTCTGATTTTCTTCCTTAGCCCGTTTCTTGATGTAGTCTGTTGTCGAACGGAAGGCATCTTTCCCAATATCACCTAAATCTGGGAACGGCGCATCTAGGTCATAACCTGAGAAGTCGTAGTCATCGAAGTAGCGAGCTAGGTATTTGACTGCATTTTCAATTGGAATTAAGCTGGCAAATTCAGTGTAAGCTGCTTCAGCATCTTCCAAAGTATCCCCAACAAGTGGGTTGATGCCAGGGTAAACCTTGACCTCTTCAGGGTTACGGCCAGCTGCTTTAGCCCGCGCTTTAATGTCATCATAGAAGGCCTTCACTTCTTCTAAAGAATTGGCATGGGTGAAAATAGCTTCCGCATTCCCTGCCGCAAAGGCCTGTCCAGAATCTGATGATCCCGCTTGGAAAACGAGTGGTTCCCCTTGAGGTGAACGGCCAATGTTTAGGGGACCAGCTACTTGGAAATACTCTCCTTCATAGTTTAAACGGTGCAGTTTTTACGGATCAAAGTATTGGCCTGTTTCCTTGTTTCTAGGGAAGGCATCCGGTTCCCAAGACCGCCATAAACCACGCACAACATCTAAATGTTCTTGTGCGATTTTATAGCGTTCACCGTGAGGCGGTAGCGTCCGGTTGTTGAAGTTCTCAGCCACCCCTGCTTGTGGTGTCGTCACCAAGTTCCACCCAGCACGGCCGTTAGACAAGTGGTCTAGCGATAGCAATTGACGTGAAATAGTGAAAGGATCTGTATAGGTTGTTGAGAAAGTCCCCACTAAACCAATATTTTCAGTCACAGCCGCTAAACTAGACAATAAGGTAATCGGTTCAAAACGGTTTAAAAAATGAGGAATTGACTTCTCAGAAATATATAAACCATCTGCGATAAAGACGAAATCAAATAGTCCTTTCTCTGCTAATTGCGCCCGCGTCTTATAAAAGTTTAAGTTGGTGCTGGCTGTTTCGTCTACTTGCGGATGACGCCAACCATCTGTTGTGCCACCGATACCATGTAAAATGGCCCCAAAATGTACTTGTTTAGTCATATTACTTCACTCCTATTCCGGCTGCTTTTAGCCCATTCACCACATGTTCCAACCCTAAATCAATAATCCCTTGGTATTGCTTGCTATCTTTTTGACCAATTTCAACTACCGGCACATAAGAGACCCCGTATTTGGCATTCAAAATGTCTCTAAATTGGTCGTTTTCTATCACGTCAATCAATTCATATGAAAGGTTTTCCTCTTGTAAGTAATTTTTGATTTCCTGGCAATAATGACAGCCTTGTTTAGCCCATAAAATGATATTTGCTGCTTGTTGTTTGTCTGACATTCTTACCCTCCTTTAATTTCCCCTGCTAAGGCTTCAATAATCTCGAATTTCTTAGCGTAAGGGATGCCAATTGTGTGAATCACAAAATGGTCGGTATTAAATCTCTTTGAAAAATCGTCTAGTTGCGCTTTTACCTGACTAGCTGTACCAACAAAGGCGCCGACTTGTTTTTCAACGATTTTGGCGTCTTCAGCTTGGTGCAGGTCAGCATATTCTTCAGCGGCCGCTTGTTTGTTGAAGTTGACCCTTTTGCCAGAATTCAGGACCACCGTATAGGCAGCTTGTTCAGCAAGGTAGGCTTTACCTTCCTCCGGGTCGTCCGTGATATAAACAATGACGGCAATTTTAAAGTCCCCTGATCCTTGATAAGCGGCTCTTGTTTTGCCAAGCGCTTCAAGATCTGCATTGGCAAAGTAGGGATAGACTAGGCCGGTATCCTGAGTGGTCGCTAAGTTGGCACTTTCTTGACTACCCCCAAGCAATTCGATGGTAAAATCCGAATCAATCGCCGGTTGTAAGTCATAGTTTTCAGCTGCATAAGGATGGTCACTCGGGAAATTATTGCGGATGAAACGGATGACCTCGATAAATTTGTCATCGAAAGATTGGACTGGTTTGATAAAGTCTCGTTGCAAAACCTCAATCGCCTCATCCTTACCACCTTGAGCCTTACCCAACCCTAAAATCACCCGACCTGGCGCTAGTTGGTGGAGTACACTGAATGACTCCGCCACTTTATAAGGGACATAATGTTGCAACATGACCCCACCAGATCCTACGCGAATCTTGTCCGTCTTGGCTAAGATGTAACCCACCAAAATTTCTGGTGCCACACTAGCAATCTCTTTTGCAAAATGGTGTTCCGCCACCACAAAGCTGTCGTAGCCCAACGCTTCTGCCTTCTGAGCAAACGCAACCGTCTGCTTCAGCGTCGACTGAGCGGTTTCACCTTCATAAATAATGTTTTGATCTAATAAACTTAAACTTAAAGCCATTCACTTACCCCCAATTCTTTCCAACTACCACCGTGTGTCCTTTTTTTGAAAAATAAAAGCCCCTCCCTAATAAACAGTCTTGTCTATTAAGTAGGGGCGAAGAGTCAACGTTCACGGTGCCACCCTTGTTCAAACTGCCCTCGCGAGCAATTTCTCATCCAGTAAATCTATACTAGAAAATTTAACGGTTCCACCCGTCTAACCAGCTTTCACTGGCTAGATGCTCAAAGGTCATTTTCATTACTGGTAATCATCTGCTCTCATCAACTACAGACTTTCTGTGCCTTACCCCCATAATTACTCTACTCATCCACGCACTAGTTTATTTGAATATTGCTTATATTTACTTATATTTGCTTTTATTGCTATCTGGACTTGCAATAAATTTGCTTGCACTCAATCTAACAAATTCCACTCACTAGCATCAACCTTACCGCCTAGCCCTAAAATTTCCAGATCTCTTTTTGGGCAAAATGGTGACAAATCAAAAAATCTAGGAAAAGCCTTTGAACATCAAGCTTTTCACATCAATGTAATTTTTCCATAATCGCTAACCACTATCATCATTGATATGGAAGTGGGACAGGCACTGACAAAAAATATAAAATATAAATACAATCATTGTACAAAACGCCATTTCTCATCAAATCGAAAATTCTAACAATGTGATTAAATCAGTCTTTCTAATCAAATCAATTGAAACCGGGTCCTAACCCTACAGATATCGTTTGGCCGATTTTGATTTTCTGCATATAAAAATTGCCTTCTGCTGTTATCACTTTTATCGATATCCATTGATTGATAAATGCTTGAGCAAATTCCCCCCACTAGAACCACCTACTCAGTTACAATTCTCTTTAATGATTATGCAATTATTTAAATAGATACATAAACAAATCAACCAATTTCTAGAAATGAGGATGTCAGATGCGAATTGCCATAGTAGGTTTTGGGATTGCGGGTGCCAGCACCCTAATCCAATTAAGTAAACAGTTTGATTTAAATGCCGCGACCGACCAAGTAGATGTCTATGAAACACGCCCACGCTTAGGTGCAGGTGCCCCGTATGCAGAGGACGACGACGCCACAGTCATCAACTCTTTCCCGCGGTCATTGTCCCTTGATGACGACAACAACGAGGACTTTATCAACTGGACCAAGGCCAATTATCCGGCAATCGATATCGATAATGTCTTTGCCCCGCGCACCATTTACGGTGAATATGTGGAAGCATATCTCAAACCCTATTTAGCCAAAGATTATGTTCGTCATATCCAAGCCAAAGTCACCGATTTTCAAGTCGTAGACGCAGACGGGACACCCCTTTACCAGCGACCGCTTGAAGACGGCTTAGCTTATCAAGTCTTTAGCTCGGAAAATGGCTGGTCCCAGATTTACGATGCGGTCTTTTTTGCCATTGGCCACCCGCCCTATCAAGACCCATACCAATTAGATGGCCAAGCCAACTATATTCAAGACCCTTACCCATTGCGGGAAAAATTGCCGGCGGCTAAAGGCAAGCGTCGAATTGGGATTGTGGGCTCCGGTTTAACGACTATCGACTTGATCAATTACTGCAACAAGTACGATTTATTTGCCGACCAAGAAGTGACGGTCTACTTTCGCCACGAACCTTTCCGGTCAGTAATCCAACCTGACGCTAACGAAGACTATATCCAGTCCATCAATGGTGAATGGATTGGGACACAAAGAGCAGCCAACAAGGGTGCTATCCCGATTCAAGTCGTCATCAACCAAGTCAAGGCCGACCTAAAGGCCAACGATATTGACTACAGTCGGGTTTGGGCCAACTTCAATACAGGTTCAGTCGCTACTGTCACAAAGGCCATCCGCCAAGATGACCCTGACTACCGCCGTTTCCAAGGCTTTTTCCGAGCCTTCTACCCAGACCTACACCAGATGATGGGCGCCCTGGATGCTGCCGGTAAAGACTATTTCTACAAGGAACTAGGCCCCTTCTTCCGTATGCTGTATTCACAAGCCCCAGCCGCTTCCATCAGCATGATTTTAGACTTAGTAGCCCAAGGCAAATTAAAATTAGTTTCTGGCTTGTCTGATATCAAACCCTTGGAAAATGGCCAGTTCCACCTTTACGCTAACGGGATCCGCCACAAGGCAGATGTCTTAATCAATGCCACTGGCTTCAATAGTCGTTTAAGCCAGGCAAAAGACACAGACTCGTTACTGGGTAATTTGATCCGCCGTAATTTAATCCTGCCTGACAACCGGGACAATATTTTAGCGGCTTACCCAAGCGCGAAGCCATTAAACCCTAACTACCAAATCCTAGACAAGGTCTACTTCCTAGGCAGCTGGATTGCTTCAACCCAGGGACCTAATACGTCCGTTGCCTTGGCCAAGAAACAAACCCAAATCGCCGTTACCGACTTTCATCAACAAGTCAGCAAGCACAAGTAATTTACTATTTTTCCATGCAAAAAGGACTTGCACCCTCAAGCTAAGTGAGCGGCGCAAGTCCCTTTATTGTGTTTCATATTTTATTCAGATTAGTCGGTTTTCCTAACCTAGCTTATTAGTCAACCATTGCGAACAAGTCATTCAATCCTTCAGCTAAAGTAGGATGGGTATAGATTTGGTCACGTAAAGTTGTGTATGGTAAGCGGGCATTCATGGCAACGGTAATGATATTGATGATTTCATGGGTACCTTCACCAAATAAACGAACCCCTAGAATTTCATTGGTTTTCGCATCGATGACCGCTTTAAATACGCCAGTAGTTCGGCTGATTACTTTCGCTTTTGGAATATTCACCACTGGTAACGAGGCCACTTTCACCTCATAACCAGCTTCCTTAGCCGCCGTTTCAGTTATACCAGCTGTTGCAAATGATGGTTCAATAAAGGTTGCTGTTGGAATCACTGAACGACTTTCAAGGTTGTAGCTACCGTTCCCAAAGATGAAGTCTTTCAAAATCCGGTTATCATCTAGTGAAACATAGGTAAATTGGGGTCCACCCTTAACGTCACCAACCGCGAAGATGTGGTCTTTGGTCGTTTGTAAGTGTTTATTGACTTCGATTTCACCGCGGTCATTCACTTCAACGCCCGCTTTATCTAATTGTAGACTTTCCGTATTGGCGTGACGGCCAACAGATACTAGGACTGCTTCAGATTGGATGCTTTCTTCTTTTCCATCTAGTTCAACTGTCAAAATGGCTTGGTCACCCTCAACTTGAGCAGCAGTTGTATTAGCATTAAAGACGAATTCAATCCCTTGATCTTGTAAAGCTTCTAAGACTACGCCCGCTACGTCACGGTCTTCAGATTTTAAGAAAGTGGATGCATCGCCGTTAGATAAGACTTTCACTTTAGCACCAAATTGGTTAAACATAGAAGCAAATTCTAAGCCAATAAAACCGTCCCCAATAATAGTTAAGCTTGCTGGGTAGTCTTCTTGGTCCATCAAGGTTTCAGAAGTATAGAAAGGTGCACCAGCTTCTAATAAGTTGCCTAAACCGTCAATATTACCTGGTACATTTGGCCGCGCACCAGTGTTCACAATAATGCGGTCAGCTGATAATTGAATCGTTTGACCATCGTCACCCTTAATTTCAACAGTATGTTCATCAACGAAATAGGCCGTACCATCGATCACTTGACCATTTTCTAAGTCAGCGACTTTATGGTAGTTAGCATTATTCAACTTACTGATTAAGTCTTTTTTCGCTTGGACTGCACTTCCATAATAAGTCCTATTATCTGCGTCTTCTGGTTTACGTTCTGCTGCTGTAATGAGATGTTTAGATGGCAAGCAGGCTACATTGATACAGGTACCACCGTACATTTTAGGTGAAGATTCAATCAAGGCTACAGTTTCCCCTGACTTGGCTAAGGTACCAGCAATCGTTTTGCCTGCTTTACCAAAACCAATAATGATGTTATCAAATTTTTCCATTTATAAATCTTCCTTTCGATTGGACACTTTTATATATTTTAGTATATGATTTTTGACATTTTTTCCAAAACGATATGCACTAGGTTAAAACGATCACTGGCAATTAAATTTTACTTTTTGCAAATAAATCGCTATTATTATCTCATATGCATACAAAAAAGGTCCATGCACATACATAGAATGGGCTTAAACAATAACATAAGGGAGTGATTAGATGACATTATTACTGAATGTTAAAGACATCCGGGGGTTGGTCGATATGGCAGAGACCGTCAACATTGTCGAAAGAACCTATCATGAAATGGGTCAAGGCAAGGTTATCAACCCAAGCAAGGTGAATTTAGACTTAGGTGAAACGGGTAATTACCCCTTCTACGACGGCTTTATGAATGCCATGCCAGCCTATATCGACTGGTTAAACATGGCTGGAATGAAGTGGATTGGTGGCTTTTATGGTGGTCGTCGGGCAGCCGGATTCCCCTATATGACAGGGATGATCCTCTTGTTAGACCCACATGTGGGACGGTTCTTATCCGCTATGGACGGGGCTTATATTACAAACCTTAGAACTGGTGCGCAAACCGCTGTCGCCCTATCTTACTTTAACCTAGGCGAATCCATCTCACTGGGTATGTTTGGGGCTGGTACCCAGGCTAGAACCCAGGTGATTGCCATCACTAAACGGTATAAAATCAACCGTCTAGTCGTATGGAACCACCGCCGTTCAACAGCAGAAGCCTTTAAAGAGGACATCGCCCACCTTATCGATGGGGAAGTTATCATTGCGGATAAACCTGAAGACGCCACAGATAATGACGTGCTGATTACGGTCACAGGGGCTACCGCACCCTTTATCACAGGTGACATGATCAAACCAGGTACCATCATCATGCCAATGGGGTCACGCGGCGAAATCACAGACGATATCATCCTAACCGCTGATAATATCTACGTTGACCACCGTGCCCAAGCCCTTCACCGTGGCGCTTTGAAGAACCTAACAGACGAAGGTCGCCTATCCGAAAAAGATATTACCGCAGATTTCGGTCAGTTAGCTACAGGCCAAGTGGCACCGAAGCATAATGAAAACACGACTACCATCGTTATTCCAATCGGTATTGGCGCACTCGACGTCGCAGTCGCAGGCTACGTCTACCACAGAGCCAAGGTCCAAGGCCTCGGCCAACAATTCGACTTCGACCTCCTAGGCGGAGACAATACCATCAATTACATGGAACCAGACTTGGAAAAAGAATAACCACTAGCTAAGCTAGCAAGCAAAAAGGGGCGTGACCAATTATCACACCCCTTTTTGTCTATCATATTTATTCAAATTCACACCTGACGTTGAATACTTGCCCTTGTTCATGTGTCTTGTATTGCAATTTAAAACTTTTTTCTGGCATAGCTTTAAATGTTATTCCTTTTTCCCACGCAACAAGCGTAAGCCGTTCAGGATAACTAAAATTGTTGAGCCTTCATGGAAAAGGACGCCAAGAGCGATATCTGAAATGCCCATGAAATTCAAGATGACTAAAACGAGCACAACAAACATTGAAAAGGCCATATTCTGCCAAGTAATTCGGTTTAAATCATTGGATACTTGGTGGGCATAAATCAATTTGTCCAGGTCATTAGCCATCACAACAACGTCAGCAACGTCAATTGCCACATCCGTTCCGTCACCCATAGCGAAACCAATATCTGCTTGCACTAGAGCTGGCGCGTCATTGACCCCGTCCCCTGTCATCCCAACTTGTCCGTATTCAGCTTGTAAGTCTTTAACAATTTGGGCCTTCTCTTCAGGTAAAACATTGGCCACAACTTGGTCAATCCCCACTTGATTAGCGACTGCCTGCCCAGTCACCTGGTTGTCTCCAGTGATCATGACAGTATGAACGTCCGCTTGGTGGAGGTAGTCGATGGCTGCTTTAGCCGCTTGGTTTGGCGTATCCATCATAGCTATGTAGCCGATAACTGCATCGTCTTTTGCGATATAAACCACCGTTTTCCCGTCCGCCGACAATTCGTCTGTGTGCCCCTTGATTTTGTCTGGAACGACCTCAAATATTGATGGCTTACCGATTTGATAAGTGTGGCCAGCGTAGGTCCCGCTCAGCCCTTTTCCAAGGTCATTCGTCACTTCAATCGGGTCGGTTAAGGGTTTTGTGTGGGCTTTAAATTCTTGTAAAATGGCACGAGCCAAGGGATGGTTGGATTGACTTTCCATCGCGACAACTACTGGCAAGATTGCTTCGTCTTGGATTCCGTCAACAAAAAAGTAGTCGGTCACTTCGGGTTCACCCTTGGTCAAGGTGCCGGTTTTATCGAAGGCAATGGCTTTTAAATCAATCAGATTGGCTAGGTAAGCGCCACCTTTGAATAGGACGCCATGGCGTGCCAAGTTTGAAATGGCCGATAGGGTTGCGGGCACTGCTGAAGCGGCCAAGGCACATGGTGAGGCGGAAATTAAGAATATCAGTCCACGGTACCAAGCCTCTGCCCATTCCCAGCCGAAGATCCAAGGACCTAGAAGGACTATGAATGGAAAAATGGCCAGGACGGTTGTGACATAGATTGGTTCGATTTTCTTAATTTTAGTGGCAGCTGGTGTCAAATTGGCTTGGGACGCTTCCACCATTTGCAGGATTTTCGCAAAGACGGTTTCATCCGGATTCTTCGTGACTTCAACCACAATAGCGTGGTCCCCGTTAATGGTCGCCCCAAATACCTCGTCACCTACTGTTTTTTCTTTAGGCATTGATTCGCCATTGATAGAGGCTTCGTTGATGACAGTAGCCCCTTTGACAATTCGGCCATCAGTAGGGATTTGACCCCCATTTAAGACTTGGACTTGGTCACCGATTTGCAGTTGGTCAACTGCCACGTTTTGGGTTGAACCATCAGCCTGTAATAGTAAGGCTTCAGTTGGGTTCAAATTCATCAGGTTGGTAATTTCACGTCGCGACCGACCTTCCGCATAATCTTCTAGGAAGTGGGCACCCGCGAAAATTAAAATTAATAGGGCTGCTTCATAGAAAGAGCCGATTAATAAAGCGCCAACTGCCGCCAGCCCCATCAATAAGTGGATATTGGGTTTGAATTTACCAGCGGACATGGTGTCTCGAATAGTATCACCAAAGCCCTCACCTAACACGTGGTAGCCGGATAAAATTACTGACGCTACCATTAAGGTATTCCCGATAAATGGTAGCCAATGCCCAATGATAAGCCCTAAAATGAAGGCGATGAAACCAAGGATATACAGGCGGGTAGCCAGCTTGGTATCATGTTCACTATGGTTGTGTCCACAGTGGTCATGTTTATGATTATGGTCGTTAGTGTTTGCGTGTTCATGTGTATGTTGATTAGAATGATGTCTTGTATCTTTATGGTGATGGGTCTCTTTTTCAGTCATCATGTCCACTCCTTTTTAATAGCTCACTTACAATATATAAGTGTATATGAATATCTATTCATATTCCTCACCCTTATTATACAGCACCAATATGAAAAAACAATCATATTCATTAAAAAAGATAGGTTATTAACAAAGGAAAATGTCTTTGGGCTAAATTATTTTGGGAATTATTACCGCTAATTCCTCCCCCAGCTTTACCATCATTTTTGGGTGCATAACTTCAACATTTTTGGCCATCACTTCCATCGTTTATTAGGGATTTATTTTAAAGCGAAAATTTTGTAAACCAGTTTTAGCATATTGTTCATTTTGCTACCAACTCTTATAACAAGTACCATATTTGAAGGTCTGATATCCTTATACAGCTATCATGTTACTCAATATTTACTGAAGCTAGAACTACCTGGCCCTTCACAATAAACGCTATATCTGGGCAGTTTCTATCGGTGTTTTCACCGCTAACTTCCTGACTTACGGCCCAATCGACATGATCGTCGGCTCTGTTTCAACCTTTATCTTTCTATATATTGGCCGCTGGTTAGGTGATTATCTTGTCAAAATGGCCAAGCAAGCCCAATTTGACTTATTGTCTGACCAATGGGTTCGCTATATTACTTTGGCAGTCATTTTCGCCCTATCCATGTTCACAACCACTACAACAATCGTATTAGTCGGTGCCGACGCCGCCTTCTTACCGATATATTTCTCACTAGCCCTGTCCGAATTTGCGGCCATGACCCTTGGTATGTTCATTATGTACCCATTAAGCAAACGAATCGATTTCGACCGCTAACAAGCGGATTCTTTGAATTGCCCTTTTTTGACCTTTATACTATGTAGTAGACAAATGAATGTAAAAATTTGATAGAGAAATGAAAGAGTCATTTGAAAGGAGCTTTTCAAACATGAGAGTACTTGTTATTGGTGCCAATGGTGGCGTATCCCGTCACTTCGCAGATTTTGTAAAAGATTCAGAAACAGTAGAAGAAGTTGCAGCTATTCGTAACTTAGACCAAGCCCCCTTCTTTGAAGAACGCGGGATTGAATCAGTTTACTTAGATTTAACTAAACACACACAAGCAGACATTGAAAAAATTCTGACCGACAATAATATTGATTCAGTGATTTTCTCTGCCGGTGCTGGTGGATCAGGTGACGACATTGTTATGATGGTTGACCTTGATGGCGCTATTAAATCTATGCAGGCAGCTGAGGCAGTTGGAATCAAGCGTTTCGTGATTGTATCTACCTTTAGAACTGGTCGCGAGGAAATTGAGAAAGGTGCCTTACGCGTTTATACCACTGCGAAAACTTACGCAGATGAATGGTTGAAATCACGTACCAATTTAGATTGGACCATCATTCACCCAGGTATCTTACGTGATCAATCAGGTTCTGGCAAAATCACTACTGAGCCCCAAACTGAAACCATTGACGTTGCTCGTCAAAACGTAGCCCAAACCTTACTAGCGGTTCTGGAAAACGACAATACCATCGGTAAAGAATTTGAAGTGGTAGATGGCGATACAGATGTCACAACAGCCGTTCAAAATCTATAAACATGCATAAGTAAATAAATCAGTAAATAAGTAAAAGGTGCCCGCGAACAAGTCGCAGGCACCTTTTTTCTTATCTAAATTAACATCTGACGTATTTACGTTTAAAACCTATCCGGTCTCTTTCAATTTCCTTTTGAATCGACGCATAAGCATTCAAAGTTTGGGGTTTCTTGTGCTCCCGCTCAATGACTAATTCACCAATTTCTTCCGCTACTGTTAGGGCTTTTTCAGATAAAGGAATATAGAATAAGCCAACCGTATAAACAAAGTTGTTCATTGAATGCTTGGTCCGTTCAGGTTGGTCATGAATGGCTTCTTTAACTTGTTCCAACATAGCTGACAACTTATCTTTATCAAAATTGTCGTCTTTCAACCGACCTAACAACCAGCAATAAGTCGACCAGCCAGCTGACATCCTCAACTCCTCGCCAGAAGCAATCCACTTGTCCGCCACTTCTTGGGCGATATTTGCTTCAGATAAGGTCACAGCAACCACCCAATCAGCCAACATAAAGCAGTAAGCTTGGTCCATCCACCGGTCATAATCCGCTTCCGTCATGGCATTAGCATTCGCAATCACACCTGCAAAGTACATGGCATCATAGTTTCCTGATGCATACAATTCTTCAGCAAGGTCTTGATTGATTTTAATCGCCTTCCGCATGGGTTTCATAGACCCAGTCGTCACCCCAAATAACGGCTCAACCGCCCCATTTGACAGGTACATTTTCTTGGTCCGCTCTTTCCCCAAAGTTTCCAGTTCCGTCATCACTTCAGCGTATTCCATACCCTCACCCTATCTTTCAAGTCGCTAACATCATTTAGTCTTCGCCTTTTATAGCCGTCTAAATTTTACTGCCAGTTAATTTATTGACAATGGGTTCAGCCAGTTTAGCTCTAAAGGTTGAAATCATCGGTCCCGCAAAGAAACCTAAATAAACAGTCATTAAGCCAACCGGACCGCCTAATAATAAGGCCATCAGTAAACAGATAATTTCGTGGGCAAAACGGACTTGCGCATAAGAAAATTTACTTTTCTCCTCAACAGTTGGTGCAATCGCATCTAGGGGTGCTGTACCAATTCCGGCCGAAATGTATAAAGATGCACCGAATAGGAATATCGTACCTGCAATGACAGTCAATACAACACGGATCAATAAATTCATATCACCGTCACCTAAACCTGCCTGATTAAAAAAGAAATCAAAAAATTCCACGATATAACCGACAAAGAACCAGTTGATAATCGTCCCCAAGCCAAATTGACTACGGTCAACGAAGACTACGGCTAAAAATATAAATACATTAAAAATAACAACTACCGTACCAAAGCGAATGCCAGTTAAGGCCGAAATCCCCATATTCATTGCACTATATGGATCCATCCCCATATCGATCGTCCCAGATAATGAGATGCCAAATGCAATTGCCACACAACCAATAAAGGCCACAATGGCTCGGATCAGTAAATCTTTATTCAAATAATCTTTCATATAATAATCTCCTTTTTAATAATGTCCTTTATAATAATATCCTTTTTGCCGCTACTAAACTTGCATAAACGCGTCTAATTCCTCAAACGAAATTGGGTCAATGTGGCCATGCAAGTAGAAATCAGCGTCCAGTTGACTCAAAGTTTGACGTAAGAAAGCCATTTTCTCAGGGTCTAAATAAGAATTGTTGTAGAAGTCTTCAGTAATGGTATCACCAATGAAGGCAACTTTTTCAGACGGAATATAGATAACCATCCCATCTTCAGAGTGTGGATTCACCACTGGGAAAACTTTCACTTCAAGGTTACCTAAATCAATATTCAGCTCACCCTCAAATTGAAAATCAGCTTGTTTTACTTTAATTTGGCTTACTGGATTGTCATACTCAACACGTAGATATTGGTCACAAAAAGCACACTCTTCGCCTATTTCAAGGCGTTCTTGCATCGCTTCCTCAGTCCACTTCCACTCAGCCATCACCCCTAATTGCGCATTGGTTTTCTTATTCGCTAAGACCGGCGTATCCACCGCATGAATCCCATAAGTATGGTCCCAATGCCAATGGGTAATTAAAGTCATGGCTTCTTTAGGTAACCCTAAACGTTCAACTTCCTGGTCAAAATTCGCTACATGGCTGGCAGAATTTCCAGCATCAATTCGCAAGGAAAACTTGTCTCCTTTGATATAACCCAGAACCGGGCGGTCCAAATCCCCATCCGCCGGCATATAATACACACGTTCTGTTAATTGCTTTAATTGTCTCATCCTTTAGCTCGTCTCCTTTTCAATCAATTCATTATAACAAAATTTACAATCTTCCAATACCCCTTAGAAATTTTACCCATATAAAAAAGGCTACAACATTTACGTCATAACCCCGTTTACTAATGTCGGACTCTTCTTAGACACATACATCCGTATGTCACTGCCTTCCGACGGCTGTTCCACAAAAATCAAACTCTTCCTAATGCGTTAGAGGCGTCGAGTCATAATGGCTTTTGTCGCACCAGCTATTATAAGCTAGCGATTTTCTCTTTGTCTGCGTCGCTCAAGTTAAAGTCGAATACATTCAAGTTGTCTGCTTGGTGGTCTGCGTTATGTGACTTAGGAATCACGACCACACCACGTTCGATTTGGTAGCGTAATAAAACTTGGCCCCAAGTTTTGCCGTATTGTGCACCAATCTCACCCAAGATAGCACGAGAGGCTTCGTCAGTTCCCTTCATTGGCGCCCAAGCTGTGACAACCACATCGTTTTCAGCAGAATATTCAATAATGTCATCGTTCCAAACTTCAACATTTGATTTAATTTGGTTGACCATTGGTTGAATACGCGCGTTATCGATGATGATATCTAATTGGTCTTGGTCGAAGTTAGATACACCAATAGCTTTGATTTTACCTTCGTTATAGGCATTTTCTAAAGCATACCAAGTTTGTAGCATTTCATTTTCATTGTCCCAAGGGTGGTGAATCAAGTATAAGTCAATGTAGTCTGTTTGTAATGCTTCTAGTGAGGCATTTAAAGTCGCTTCAACTTTTTCAGCTGAACCCGCGTGGTCTAAATCACCAGGGATCTTAGATGTGATAAAGAAGTCCTCACGTGGTAAACCAGATTCTTTAATCGCTTTACCAACAGTCGACTCGTTACGGTATGCAACCGCCGTATCAATGGCACGGTACCCTGTTGCAATCGCTGATTGCAATTCAGTCGTATCATCAGTCACTTCACCAAAATAGTCCCCGTCAACCTTACCAAAAGTGTTGGTACCAGTACCTAAAATTGGCATCTCTACGCCATTATTTAACGTTACAAATTCCATCATTACACGCTCCTTATATGCTCTCTATTGAAAAACAACTATCTCATTCACTTGAATATTTGGGTCAATACTTTGCACCACCGGACAATACTTGTGTATCATCTTGGTTGCCCGCTCAGCACGTCCCTGATTTTCCTCAGCCACACTCACATACATAGTAATCGTGATTGCAGTAACTGGTTTGGCACTTTCCTCAGAACGGTCAAAATCAATGGCCACGTCATGGAAAGTATGGTCGATTTTTGAATTATTCAAAATATTCCGATATACACCCGCTGAACAGCCCGCAACCGCCAAGACAAAAGTATTCAAAGGTGAAAAACCAGTTTCCTTATTCAAAGGCCAATTATCCCCATTGACGTTGACCGCCTCAGGACCTAACTCAGCCATATTTAAATGTAAGGTCATCTATTCACTCCTCACTCAGCTAAGGGACTGGTTCATCAGTCCCCTAACTTCTTAATACTTTTATTTAAAGTCGCCCCTTGAGAAAACCGTGTAATTCATTACATGGATGAATCAAGTTCTAGGGCGACCGTCATTGTATTCCGTTAATTGATTTTCTATATATTCTTTAACAGTTTCTTTAGACATACTACCTACTGTTGCCATGAAATAACTAGGTGTCCATAAATGGCCACCCCATAACATTGCTTTTGTTTCTGGATAAGCTTTGAACCATAGACGTGCAGATTTCCCTTTAAGTGTTTTGACGATACTACTTGCGGCATGTTTAGGGTTGAACGAAATCAACATATGGATATGGTCAGGCATAACTTGCAGCGATTGGATGACAATATCGTGTTCATCACAAATATGCGTCAATATATCTTGCATGGCGTTTTGTTTTTCAATGGTTGTAAATATTTCTTTACGATACTTTGTTACCCAAACCAAATGGAAATTAAAATCATAGACATTTGTCCTTGTTTTCACTATCATATGTAAACACCTCTTTAACTACATTATAGCAATTGTTATCGCTATAAACAAGTGTCATACGTATGGTATAATATATCTATAAATGCAAGGGGGGTGAAAACATGTATCAAGGAATTGAGTGTAAAATCTATCCTAACGAAAAACAGCGTCAGTTAATTCATATGACCTTTGGTCATACCCGATTCATCTGGAACGAAATGTTGGCCATGTTGAATGCGCGGTACGAAAACAATCCTGACCTTCAAATGCTATCTTATAATGCGTTATCCTCTCTTATTCCACAAATGAAGAAGGAATATCCCTGGTTGCGTGAAGTTGATAGCGTAGCTGTTCAATGTAGTGTTAAACGCTTATCCGAAACTTTTGTTCGTTTTTTTAAAGGTTATTCAAGATATCCAAAATTCAAATCAAAGAAGAACACCAGACAGTCGTATTTAAGTACCATACGTGGCAACAACATTCGTTTTAATGATAATCAGCGGTATATCAAATTACCTAAATTAGGTTGGATAAAATGTAAGTCAAGTGTGCTTCATATTGAGAATGAACGCATAAAATCTGTCACCGTAAAATATACACCTAGTGGCGACTACTATATCTCCATTTTGGTCACAAGCGATAATCAAGCAATGCCCAAAACAGGAAATGTAGTCGGTGTCGATTTAGGTGTAAGTGATTTAGCTATTACGTCTGATGGTCAAAAATATCAAAGTCAGCGACTACATTTGTCTTGTAAGAAGCAATTACATTATTGGGAAAAGCGAATGGCCCGTAGACGTTTACAAGCCAAAAAGAACGGTGTAGCTTTAGTGGATGCGAAAAACTACCAGCAAGCCAAACGCCAAGTGGCCCGTATTCATCAACGTATCAAAAATATCCGCAAGGATTACATGCATAAAATCACAACCGATATGGTTAAAAGTTATGACGTTATCGTTCTAGAGGGTTTAAAGACGACTAATATGATGAAAAATCATCAATTAGCCCGTTCAATCGCTGGCCAATCCTGGCGGATGTTTAGAACAATCCTAGAGACAAAGTGCGAAATGTACGATAAGACATTTGTGGCTATTAATCCGTACAAGACGTCCCAAAAATGTTCTAATTGCGGGTATGATAGCGGTAAAAAAGCGTTAAATATACGTCATTGGACTTGTATGAAGTGTAATATGCATCACGATAGAGATATCAACGCAGCTAAAAATATATTAAATATTGGCCTGGAACAGGCCTTAGTTAAATAGCTTAGACCGCTGTTTTGCTTTGAAATAAGTGGAACAAGTCATGAGCGTTCCTAGAAACACGCCATTTTAATGGCGTTGTAGTTCATTATAGAAAAGAAATCAGAAAAATACTAGCAAACAGGACTCGCTCCGTCCGAAAGAAATCAAGCATTTAAGCGTCTATTATCTTTATCCAAAATAAACTTTCCCAAACGAAAAAGGTGGCCTA
Organism: Aerococcus viridans; assembly: GCF_002083135.2. Lineage (NCBI taxonomy): Bacteria > Bacillati > Bacillota > Bacilli > Lactobacillales > Aerococcaceae > Aerococcus > Aerococcus viridans. Next base: position 473,043 of record NZ_NBTM02000001.1, read on the forward strand.
CTCAAGTACCACCTTTTCTAAATGATGTATGCTAATTAGTTATCTTTTTCAACATTTAAGATATTACCTGTTGTTGCGTCGATATCATACGCAAATTCCCGGTCACCATCTATAGTAAATTCAATTTCATAATGGGCAACGTCATCGTAATCATCATCATCGTCATCCACATCATCTAATTCAATTTCACGTTCTGTTAAGGCATCTTCAGTTAGACCAGCGTCGTCTAAAGCAATTTGCCACGCTTCATCTTCAGAAATGAATTCTCCTGAAGCAGCTTGGTTGGCTTCACTTGAGCCTGCACTCTCATTGCTACCATCTGCATTGTCATCCGCGTCGTCACCTGACGTATCTTCTGAACTAGGTACCGTTTCAGAGCTTGTTTCAGTTGAAGAAGCTTCTTGGCTGGTTGTTTCAGCTGTTTCGCTTGTAGTCGTATCTTCTTGACCACTGTTACCGCATGCCGCAAGCAAGAATACTGAAGCGAATAATGTTAGCGCACCTGTTTTTAATTTCATGGAATCTCCCTTTCGTTAAGCATAGTGTCGACTACTATAGTTAGCGTGATCGCCAATCTTTTATACATTATAACATATAGAAAAACAGCTTCAAATATTTTTATCACTTATATATTATAGATGTCTGGTCTTCGGTCATTAAAGACGTTAATCGATGACCGAATACCTTCAATAACAGAAAGGTCTATCTCACCGTATTTTACGCCTACTTGTAAATCAGGAGAAACAACATACTCGCCCCAAGGATCAATGATGGCTGAATGACCGCCATATAAAGCCTCTTCGTCCCCATTAACCGGTCCTCTTGAATTAGCCGATATGACAAACAACTGGTTTTCGATTGCCCGTGCCCGACCCAAAGTATCCCAATGTAAATTCCGAACTTCAGGCCAAGCAGCCGGTGCAAATACAATCTGTGCATCCGCCAAGGCTAAAGCCCGCACCCACTCAGGGAATCGCAAGTCATAACAAGTCACAATCCCACATTTGACCCCGTCCAATTCAAAGGTCACACTCACTTCACCCGCTTCAAAATAACCATTTTCCTTGGCCGGTGAGAATAAATGGGCTTTATCATAAGCTGCAATCTCTTGCCCTTTTCGGTTATAGATATAGGCCGTATTAAATAGCTTGTCACCACGCCTATTGGCCACCGAACCCCCAACCACATTGACTTGGTAGTTTTTAGCGAATTGGCTTAAAAATTGACGACTCACCTTGCCATCCTCGTCCGCTCGCTCTTTCACGTCTTCCGGTAAGAAGGATGTATTCCATAATTCTGGCAGCACAATCACATCCGGTTGATTGGCCGTCGCTTCTACCATCAACGCTTGGATCGTTTGAAAATTCTCTGCCACCTGGCTTTGTTGTAAGGCTGCTTGTACAATCGCAATTTTCATCATATTCCTCCTAATAACCCTTTTACCCATTATATATGAGTCCCTTCCAAAAGTAATTTAAAGGGCTTAATTTCTTGGAAAAAGAGCCTTCGTGGTCTATATGACGGACATTTCATGTAAATTTTAGTTGACTACTTGATCCGCCATATGATAAATTACCGGTATCAAATCGTAACCATTACGATTTACTTACTTTGCCCCTGGCAAAGGCAAAAAATATATTGGGTACCCAAATACATGTGATTGAATATTATTTTGGAAAAGAGGATGCATTGATGAATAAGAGTTTGACATTCGCTTTAATGACCTTAACGGGAGCTGCCCTTTTGGCGGCATGTGGACAAGCAAATACTGAGGCAGTTGCGGGAAATGACGGGGGCAAATTAGAAATTGCAACAACGATATACCCTGTTTATGCCTTCACAAAAGAAATTGTTGGCGACCATGCTGACGTGAGTTTAATGGTACCAGCGGGCACAGAAGCCCATGATTATGAACCTTCTGCAAAACAAATTGCGGCCCTAAACGAATCAGATGTCCTAATTTACCACAATCAACTACTCTCTGTTAAAACAGAGAGTTTGTCCTAAACATGGTGGTTGTACAAACGATGTAATATCTCCAACCGTTTAAAGACACTAAGGGATGGTTGACTGGCATCCCATTAGTAAGCGGTCTGTAGACACTTACTGAATATTGTTTTATGTTTAATAATTTTGTATTGGCACAATTTTTTCAAACCGTGGGTTTTTCTCACTCGACAGATATCGGTGACCCAATTCTTGAATATTGATAGCTGCCACACGGTCATCATTTGATTGATACCCACAATTCTGACAAGTAAACAAGTGCTTATCTTGTTGTCTATTAGCTCTATCAATTGATTCGCATTTCGGACAACGTTGGGACGTAAATTGTGCGGATACTTTTAAAACTTGCGAACCACTTTCTAAAGCTTTATACATTAACTTTTCTTCAAAATCGAAGAATCGCCAAGAATGGTGTTCATACCGTGCATCTTGCTTACGATGGTGAGTCGTGTTAAAAGTAACGTTTGTAAGATCTTCCAACACAAACAAGGTATTGGCCCCGTATCGGTCAACGAGTGTCTTTGATAATTGATGGTTCACATCATTCATCCAGCGGTTCTCTCGTCTTTCAATTGTTTTAAGGCGTCTACGACTTGATTTGGTGTTCTTCGCTTGTAAGGACTGGCGCAATTTCTTAAAACGCCGTCTTTTCTTCATCAAGCTTTTACCCGAATAGAAGGTAGTATGAGCTGTATCATCCGCAATAGTTAGTATCTGTCTTAAACCACGGTCAATGCCTACAATACGTTGAATATTAGTTTCATCTGGGCTGTCTATCTCTTTACTTGCGGACACGTGTAAGAACCACTTACCCTTACGACAGAGTAATTCAGCTTGACCGAACTTGTAAGCATTCTGGCTAAATTGTTGAAGATAAGCGATATGTTGCTTATCACAAGACACTTTAATTCGCCCTTGATTGGTCGTCAGTGAATAGGTATCGTCTTGATGATAAGTGTAGTTACGATTGCGTACGAACACAGCGACTGGTTGCTTAAACCCTAGGGGTTTCGTTAAATGGTAAAGGTCTTTATATAGCGTATGATATTTACCTGTATGGATATCTTTATAACGCTTAGGTTTTTGTTTAAACTGTGTTTTCACGGTCTTATATCTCGCGATTACCGTACGCATCACGGACTGGGCCATTTGCGATTGCAGCCCAAAATCCTGACGTATCTGATGATACAAGGCGTTGTGCAAAGTCGTTTGACCTAATTCAAAGTCATGGTCAAAGATATATGTCGAAACAAAATTACAAGCGTTTAAAAACTGTTGTTGAGTTTCTTCGAACTTTTCAATATCACTAGCACTTGGGTATAATTGCACTTTAATCGTTTTCGTTAACTGCATCTTATCACCTCTTTTCTCTTAAAATACATTATACTATCTATTTAGAGGAAACATAAACGATAACCTAGTAAAATCAACAAAAAGAGCTGTCTATTTCGCTAATTCCTCCTAGGTATCAATACCTAGGTTTCCTTAGCTGACAGCTTGTAAATGAAGGAAAACCTAACTTCATTGCAAAAAACAACAGACCTACCAGCCGCAGACACAGAAACTGCTGAAGAAGAAACTAAACAAACGGTCTACAATGGCTACTTTGAGGATGCTGACGTTGCAGACCGTACCCTATCTGACTATGCAGGCGAATGGCAATCTGTTTACCCATTCCTTGAAGACGGTACCTTAGACCAAGTCTTTGACTACAAGTCTAAATTAAACGACGGCATGACCGCTGAAGAGTATAAAGAATACTACACAACTGGTTACCAAACTGACGTCGATAATATCAACATTACTGACAATACAATTGAATATATTGTGGCCGGTGAAAGCAAGACATTCGAGTATAACTATGTTGGTTATGAAATCTTAACCTATGAAAAAGGAAATCGTGGTGTTCGTTTCTTATTTGAAACAGACGACCCAGAAGCCGGCGACTACAAATACGTGCAATTCTCAGACCATAATATTGCACCCGTTGAAACAGGACACTACCATATTTACTGGGGTGGCGAATCACAAGAAGCCCTTCTTGAAGAAGTAGACCACTGGCCAACATACTACCCAACTGATATGTCTGGATCAGAAATCGCACAAGAAATGATGGCTCACTAACCTAGAATATAATGATTCATATTTTACATATAAACAAAATATCTGGTGTTTTTCTAAACTCCCAGGAGTACTAGCCAATTAAAAACCACTGGACCGCAAAAGGCCTCGATGCTCAAAAGCTTCAAAGTTAGGCAAAATGATTGCATCATCAAGCCCAACTCATTCACATTTTGCCCTTATAAGCGGCTAATGGCTAGATATTCCCTACCTAACACAACTAGAGCTGATTTTAATGGAGGTGGTAGTTCAACTATATTGTCTTGTTTTACCCATACATACACAAAAAGGAAGATTTGCTTTTGACAGGTCTTCCTTTTTGATTTGTAGACGCTTATTCTCTATAAGTTATCTTGGATATCTGCTTCAATATCTGCGGGTTCTGTTGTTGGGGCATACCGTTTAATAAAGTTGCCTTGGCGGTCTACTAAAAATTTAGTGTAATTCCATTTTACTAGACCGTTACCAGATGCTTTTTTCAGATACGAAAATAATGGTATTGTTTTAGGTCCGTTTACGGATACCTTATCGAACATAGGAAATGAGGTGCCAAATTTTAGTGCGCATGCTTCTGCAGCCCCTTTACCATCCTTAGGTTCTTGCATGAATGAATTTGAAGGGAATCCAAGTACCTTAAAGCCCTCACGTTGATATTTTTGGTGCAAGTCTTCAAGACCTTCTAATTGAGACGCTAGTCCACATTTAGTTGCTGTATTTACAATCAATAACAAGTCCCCTTCATAATCCGCTAGGTTTTTATCTTGCCCATTAGCATCTTTTACAGTGTAATCATAGATAGTCATCATATTTCTCCTTTTTATAGTAGAAACGCTTCAAAGTCTTCTGTATCTTAGGCTAAATGATACGCCTTTTTACCTGTGAAAGCGAACAATCACGTTTATATATTGATTATTTATCATCAATGTACTTTCGCTAGTTCTTGAGTCTTGTATCAATAATATTTTCTTGTACTAGTAACCACGTTACTAAAATTTATTAGCTTCTATCGTTAACTTACGTTATTAAGCCAGAGTCTGGAGTTTTCCTAGCATACCTTAGCAGTGAAAAAGGATGGTCTGACTATTCATTCTTTGGACTTCGGCCCTTACAGATTAAATAGTCAGCCAAGCCATTAGACCTTGGCTGATGAGTTTCCCACTGCTTTTGAGGCAATGATAGGAAAAGTGTAACCCGAAGGCTTATATATGCAAAGTAACAAGTACTAACACAAAGTTTAAGTCAATGGCTACCTGTTATCTTTTTATTATATAAATGATAAAGTAAAATTGAGAAACTTAGATTATATGGTGGTATCTATTTTTATACCCTAACCATTTGATAATGTAAGAGCTTTCATGATATAATGTGTCAAATACCTAAGAGAGAGGTTCTTTATATATGGCTAAATACGAAGAGGTAGCTGGTGCGTTGGTCCGCTACATTAATGAAAATGAATTAAATGCAGATGATAAGTTACCGAGTATCCAAGAAATGGTGGACTACTACCAAGTGAGTAAAAACACAGTATTATCTGCCTTAAATGACTTAGAGAAACAAGGGTTAATCTACCAAGTACGTGGTTCTGGCGTTTATGTCCGCGGTAATCAACGTAAGGGTTATATCAACCTATTAAACCTGGGTGGGTTTAATTCTACCTTGAGCCAATTTAAAATCGATTCTAAAGTTTTGTCCCTTGCTTTAATTGCACCAACTGACGAAGCGGTAGAAAATTTAAAAATTGATGACCCAACAAAAACAAAGGTCTACCACGTTACCCGTATCCGCTATATCGAAGGTCGCCCCTTCTGTGTGGAGGAGTCTTATTTTGACAAGGATATTATCCCTTACTTAAGTGAAGAAATTGCTTCGAATTCCATCTTTGACTATATTACAGAAGATCTGGAAATTCCAATTGGCTATGGTGACCACTTCTTGCGTGTTGGAAAATTGAAGGCTGAGCATGCTAACCATTTAAATTTAAGTGAAGGCGATCCTTGTTTAAAAACAGAGTCGATCTTCCATTTGAATAACGGGAAACCATTCGATTATTCAAAAATCACTTACCACTTTGAAGAAACACAATTCTTTATTCAAGGTGCGAGCACTCAATACCGTTATTAATTGAAATTGACCAAAGACAAAGGACGCGATTCGCTCGTGTCCTTTTATTTGTGCTTAAATGCTATGGATAATTGATAAGGTTAAGGCCGTGATGGCTGCTGACCCAACGGTAAAAGGTGTTACCCTAAATAGTAAGGTATTGTACAAGTCTTTTTGGTCTTTTCCTAAGTAACCAGATGAAGCGAGTAGTAAACTACCGCCATCCGAGAATGGTGTAACGGTTGCTGCAAATCCACCGATAATAATACAAACGGCCATGATGGCTGGACTCCAACCTGTTGTTGCGTATAGGGCAGGCAATGTTGTAAAGAATAATGGTGCAATAACCCCAATAGTTGAGGAGAAAATGGACATACAACCACATAGTAAGACGATGGTTACTGGAATAATTGGCCATGGTACATAAGAAATTAAGGCTGCTAGCGATTCAGTAATTCCTACTTGAACCCCTACCCCAATTAATAATGAAATCCCACAAGTCATCCAGATTACTGACCACGGTGTCCGGTTGAGTACTTTTTGTCCGTCTGCTAATTCAAACATGTAGGCAATAACCCCGAATACAATCCCCATTAAACCTAGGTTTAGTGAATCACTAATAGAGGCGATGAATGGGATTGACCCTCCAGTAAAGTTATCGATGATAGGAAAGATTAACATAATACCAATGAAAATGGTCATTAGGGTTAAAGTCTGCTTTTGTTTAAGATTTAAGGCTTCTGGTGCTTTCAACTCTACCTGCTTGTAGGCATCATTTGCCCGGTCTCTAAACATTAAGAATAATAGCAATAAAATTGGATAAATGGCGGATACGATAAATAATTGCCATGAAATTTCTTGGGCCATATCGGCGAAGCCTGTGGAAGCCATCAAACCTTGAACGATAGCGCCAAGGGGTCCGAATGGAAATATACCACCAGCAAGTGCCCCTTCGATTACGGCAATGGCTATGATTCGGGTGTCTAAATTGTTCTCCTTAGCGATATTTAAAGCTAGGAAACCAACGATAGGTACTGATCCCCAAATGGACCCGCCCAATCCTGAAATTAGGGCTGCGGCGAAGAAGAAGCCAAAGGGTAACCAAAATAGGTGGTTTCTAAAGGCATAGATCAAGTGGTGGCCGATAATTTCTAAGGTCCCATTCTCATTGGCAAAGTTAAAGAAGAAGGAAACCCCGAAGATCATCATAAATAATTCAACTGGCCACAAGACAAAAATCTCATCAGTACTAAGTCCAATCATGAAAGAACCTAGTATGTAAGCAAAGACGACCCCAACTATTCCTGCATTGACATCAAACTTTTCCCCTAAGAAGATAGCTAGTATAATTGCGCCTATGATTAACAACATATAAGTCATTCGTTTCCCTCATTTCGTTTCGTCTTTTTAATTCTTAAATTAATTCATGTATTTCAACATATTCTCTGGTGCGTATGCACTATCTCTTTGGTTGACTTCGTCTAAACCTATAAAGTCGTTGAATTCGTCAAATGTAATCATCTTGTCCTGGTAGTTTTCGGTTGTGCCTTCATCTAACAAGGTTTGTAGTAGGTTCTTTTCTGTATAGGCTTGGGCGTAAGTTAAAGCCGTTGGATATACGATAATATTGAAACCTAATTTTTCTAGTTCAGCGGTCTTAGTTAATGGTGTTAACCCACCTTCAATCATGTTGGCCATCATAAAGGTGTCTGGGAAGGCTTCGTGAATTTCTTCAAATTCTTCAAAGCTTCGTGGTGATTCGATAAAGATTAAATCAGCCCCAGCAGCCTTATAGCGACGGCTACGTTCAATAGCTTCTTCTAGGTCATAAACGGTTCTTGCATCTGTTCTTGACATGATTAAGAAATCATCGTTTTTACGAGCTGCTACTGCCACCTTGATTTTTTCTTCTAGGGTTTCAGTTGGTTCAACCATCTTCCCAGACATGTGCCCGCAACGTTTGGGCCAAACCTGGTCTTCAATGAAGATGCCAGCTGCACCAATAGCTTCGTAATTTTCAACCGTCCGGCGTACATTTTCCAAGTCACCGTATCCAGTGTCTGAATCGGCGAATACCGGAATATCAACGGCATTGATGATGTCCCGAGTGCGCTCTAGGGACTTACCAAAATCTGTTACCCCGCGGTCTGGCATGGCAAAGGCTGAAGCAGAGGTTGCATATCCGGCTGAGAAGACCGCATCAAAACCTAGTTTTTCAGCGATCTTTGCTGCTAAGGCATCCGGTGCTACAGGTAGCTGTAACGCCTTACCTGAATAAATATGATTTTTAAATTGCTTACGCATTCTTTCGTTTTTTAACATAGCTACCTTCCTTTACTTCAATAAGTCTGCCATGGCGGTTTCAAGTGCTTTGTGAGCGGCGAAATCTAAATGGCCTAAATCTAGATAACCGTAGAAGTTATCGGCGTCAATTGCTTTAGCTGTTTGCCCTGCTTTTAATGTAGCTAATAATGGCAATGGTAAATCAGCCTTGGCTAGGGTTTCTAGATCAGCGTCTGTATAGTGGTCTAAGATAATGGCTTTGGCACCCGCGTTATAGGCATATCGTGCTCGGCCCTTAAATCCTTCTAGACCGTATTCATGCAAACCTTCTAGCCGCGCCCAAATTTCAATGTCTGAGTTTTCAATGCCGTCAAGTCCTGCGCGAATTTTCCCAATGAAGTCCTCCGCAGTGGTTGTGGCTGGTTGATCAGTGTTGTGGGCCGGGTATTTTTGATCTGATAAAATCATGATGTCCGCACCCGAACGTTCCAATTCTTTTGCTGCATAGTAGGTGTTTAGAGGATTCCCAAATCCCGATTGTAGATCTAACAACAAGGGTTGCGCCTTCTTCAATCCCAAACTGAATGCATAATTTTTATATTCAGTGATCGACAACAACCCTTGGTCACCCTCCGCAATTAAATGGTCAGTGGTTAATTGACCAGATAGGAAAATGGCTGGTGCCTTGCTGTTGGCTAACATTTGAAAAGTATGGCCGTCGCCACAAGCGGGAATGATCGCTGCGGGAGCTTGTTTTAAATCTGCTAATAATGTCATTGAAAAATCCTCCTAATCACTACTACAAGTCTGTTATATGGCTTACTAGTGACAATTTGATTCGTCTTATCTTTATTGCTCCTAGTTTTTTACATATATTTTAAGTTTTTAGTAAATAAAAAAAGCGCCCTTTGACTGGTTAAGTCAAAGGGCGCTTTCTGCACGGTACCACCTTTAATTTTTCTAATAGTTGGTTAGACTATTAGACTCACGTTGACGGGACATTCATCCGATCAACTGGCATTTTAACGGCAGCACCCGGTAAACACTCAACCACCCTTTAGGTGGATCGCATCTACAGCTCAAAGTCTACTTTTCAATTAGGGCTTGTCATACCTTCTCAACAATCGGTACTTTCTGTGCACAAGCGTCTAACTTACTTCTACTTCTCAACGCATCAACTTGTTTTATTTACTGACATCAGTATATTAAAATTTATGATAAGTGTCAACAATAATTTTAATATAATTCTAATATAATTCATTCTATCTTAATAATATTCAATTTCTTTACGGACAGAATAGGTATGATATTGGCCGTGACGGGTATTTAAGGCTGCTTCAATATCTGTTAATGACAGGCCTCTTTCAACCAATAAAACGAACAAGTGGTAAAGTAAGTCACTGGTTTCAGATACCAATTCATCATTTCCCTGACCGTCTTGGGCATTTTTCGCGGCAATCACGACTTCCGTCATTTCCTCCCCGCATTTTTTAAGAATCTTATCCAAACCTTGTTCCATCAAGTAAGTCGTATACGACCCTTCTTTAGGATTGCCTACTTTGTCGGCCACCGTTTTTTCAAGGATATTCAAGTTGAAGAAATCATCCCCAAAACATGACTGGCTACCCGTATGGCAAGTTGGTCCAGTTGGGCGTACCTGTACCAATAGTGTATCTTGGTCACAGTCCAACTCAATTTTTACCACTTCTTGCAAGTTGCCAGAAGTTTCGCCCTTTTTCCAAAGACGTCCTTTAGAACGTGAATAAAACCAAACTACACCTTCACTTACCGTTAACTCATAAGCTTCTTCGTTCATGTACCCCAACATTAAGACTTGCTTTGTCCGGTAATCTTGCAAGATAGCTGGGACAAGCCCACCGTTTTTGCCAAAATCAATTGCTGTCATTTACTAGTCAATCCCTTCTGCAATAAGTGTTGCTTTTAAATCTTCGATCGCTACTTCTCCCTTGTGGAAAATAGATGCCGCAAGTCCTGCCTCTAGGTTTGTTTGTTGGAACAAGTCAATGAAATCTTGAATACCACTCGCACCACCTGAAGCGATAATTGGAATTGAAACGGCCTCAGAAGCCAATTTCAAGAATGGCATATCAAAACCTGTGTAGGCACCGTCAGTATCAATTGAAGTGATTAGTAAGGCGCCAGCACCGCGTTCTTCACACTCTTTACACCATTCAAGGGCGTTAATGTCGATTTGCGTTTGACCTGCGTTAGTGTACACAAAGTAGTCACCTTTCGCTTCATCATAAGCCATATCTACGGCAATCGTTACCGCATCAGAACCGAATTTGCCTACCGCTTCATTAATGAAGTCAGGATTTTTTACAGCCGCTGAGTTAATACCGACTTTGCTGGCACCTGCATCAAGAGCGTCTTGAATATCTTGAACAGAAGCAATTCCCCCACCAACAGTCAATGGAATATCAATAGCGTTGGCTACATCCGCAATCATTTGCGTACGTAATTGGTGACCGTCAGTCGTTTTCGTAATATCTAGGATGACTAATTCATCAGCACCTGCGTCTGAATATTTTTTGGCAAAATCAACGGGATCCCCTAACTCTTTTACATCTACAAAGTGAACACCTTTGACTAATTTACCGTCGCGCGTATCTAAACATGAAATAATTTTTTTCATTTTTTACAGTCCTTCCCAGAAACTTGGATTCTGTGCAGCTTTCCCGACAATTGCTTGGTTTACGCCTTGTGCTTGGAGGGCATCTAAATCATGCCGGCTCCTCACACCGCCAGAAGCAACGACATGGTGTTTGGTGATACGTTGGATTTGGCCCGTCTTCTCTACATTAGGGCCGGCTTCCATGCCATCTTTATAAATATCAGTGTAGATAATGCCGGCGATATCTAAATCGGCAATTTCATCAAGGTATTCTTGGATGTAGCGGCCGGATGCCTCTTTCCAACCATTGATATAAATCGCTTCATCTTTACAATCTAGACCAACATAGATACGCCCAGGATACTTAGCGACAGCTTCTTTTAACCAAGGCACATCCATGATGGCTCTTGTACCTAGAATGAAGTAGTCAATGCCTAATTTATCGTATAAATCAATAGTTTCTAAGTCGCGGATACCGCCACCGATTTCTAAAGGAATATCAGTTAGGGATTTTAAAACTTCAACAGTGTCACCTTCAACAGCCGCTTGTTTAGTAGCGCCAATCAAGTCCACCACGTGAATTCTCGTCACTTGTGGGAATTGGCTATAGTAGGTCACCGCTTCGGCTGCTGACATCGGCATGACGACTTGTTTGTCATAGTTACCTTGTTGTAAGCGAACGCTTTTGCCATCAATCAGGTCAATAGCGGGGATAATTTCCATGGATAATTGCCTCCTTGTTGTAAAAATGTTTTTATTTTACTTATTCTTGATCGAAACACCCTGACTTATTGAATCAATCCTTTTGAGGATGGGACGCCGCCGTCTGTTTCTTTCAAAGCGATTTTTAGGGCGCGGGCGAATGCTTTAAAAATGCCTTCGATTTCGTGGTGGGTGTTGCCGTTTTTCAATAGGTCAATATGTAGGGTCATGCGGGCATTCATGGCTACGGCGTAGAAGAATTCTTTGACAAGTTCGGTATCAAAGGTCCCCACTTTTTCAGCTGAAAAGTTGGCGTCATAAACTAAGACTGGTCGGCCTGATAAGTCTAATACGACACGGGCTAAGGTTTCGTCCATGGGCAAGAAATATGATCCGTACCGTTCGTATGAAGGTTGGGCTTGGTAAAGGTCACGAATAGCTTCACCAAGTAAAATCCCGATATCTTCAGTGACATGGTGGTCATCAACCCAAGTGTCTCCCTTGGCTTCAACGTATAAATCAAGGCCCGAATGGAATGTAAATAGGGTTAACATGTGGTCAAGGAAACCCACGCCAGTATTGATGGATGTTTGTCCAGACCCATCCGCCTTAGCCAAGCCCAGCTTGATTTGCGTTTCTAAGGTATTCCGCTCTTTAACCTTCAATTTGTTCCCTCCATGCTTTGATTGTCGCCTTCAATTTCGGATAGTCAGCTGAATCGATCACCGAATATCGCGCCGCATTTGCCATTTTCCCATCTGCATACTTACGGCCAACGAAACCATTGTCCGCTAAATACTGGTCTAAATCTGGGACCAAATCGCCAAAGATAAACACAAAATTCGTTACGGACGGAATCACAGTGACTAGATCAGCAACCTGGTCAAAAGCTTCCTGCAATTCCTGCTTTATATCGCGTTGGTAATCCACCCACTCATCCAGTCGCTTAGTATCCTCAAACAGCTTGCTGGCAAGGTTTAGTGACACACTATTCATAGGATAAGGGTGGTTAATCTCCTTCAATTTGTCGAAACGAGGTCCCTGCCCAAAGGCGATACCAATCCGTAAACCTGCTACCCCATAAATCTTAGATAGGGTCCGGATAAATAAGACGTTGTCATTATCTGGCCGTTGATAGTCCTGGCCGAATTCAATATAAGCTTCATCGATCACAAAAGTGATATCCCGACCTGCCGTTTCATCCGCCAATCTTTGTAAAAATCCCTCAGAAAACTGCTGGCCCGTAGGATTTTGCGGGTTAGACAAGAAGAATAAAGATGGCTTAAATTCATCTAAAGCTCCGATAATTGTGACTAAATCAAAAGTAAAGTCCTTTTCACTCTCTACCTGGAAAAAGGGGAAGCCCAACTGGTTGGTATAATCCTGGTACATAAAGAAATCAGGATCAACCGCCAAGACACCTCCGTGGCCAAACTGGATAATCAATTTCTGAATCCACTCATCTGACCCGTTAGCAACAGCCACATTCTTTGGATTAAGACCGGCGTAATTTGCATACGCCGCGATGAAATTAGCTTCTTCGTCTTCAGGATACTGGTTAAAAGGGGTGGCCAAGACCGCATCCACAATATCTTGATCTGACAAGGGACGAATTGGAGAGGTGTTGCGGTTCATAATTACCGTGTCACCCTCTTGATTCACTTCAATCGTTTTTAAATAATCCTCGGTTTTCATAGCTTACCCTTCCTTTCGAATAGCAATTGACTGAGCATGGCAATCCAGACCTTCAGCCTCAGCAATCGCTTGACCAGCTGGCCCAATAGCTTCATAGCTGGCTTTTGATGTATTAATAATAGCATGTGAAGTCCGGAAATCATTGGCGGTTAAACCATGCGAGAACCGGGCAGTCCGCCCAGTTGGTAAGACATGCGATGGCCCTGCCACATAGTCACCAATAGCTTCCATAGCGTAGTAGCCTTTGAAAACAGCACCCGCGTGTTTGATTTGTTCAACAATCTCATCTTGAGCTGTATGTTGAATGGACACGTGCTCTGGTGCAATGTCATTCAATACGGCGATCAATTGCTCTCTCGTATCACAGATTGCATAGTGATTGTTTTTAACTGAAGCTTCAATAATGTCCGCTCTTTTTTGGCTCGACAACAAAACTTGCATGCGGTCGGCTATTTTGCCAAGAAAATCTTCTGACTCACATAAGAGGAAAGTCCGAGCGTCTTGGTCATGTTCCGCCTGGGCGAAAATATCGTAAACAATGGCATCAACCGGAATGGTTTCGTCCACATATAAGAGGATTTCACTCGGCCCAGCAATAGCATCAATCGATACATCCCCATTAACTAACCGTTTGGCAGTGGCTACATAGGCATTCCCCGGACCACAAATCTTGTCTACTCTAGGAATCGTTTCCGTCCCGTAAGCCATAGCAGCAACGGCTTGTGCCCCGCCAATCGCATACACATTGTCTCGGATCCCACATAAGTATAAGGCTGCGAAAGTCACTGATTCTTCTGTGAAAACAGGCGTTGTCACTACCAAGTTTTCGACCCCCGCAACAAGGGCTGGCACAACCGTCATCAAAACTGTTGACGGGTACAAGGCCTTCCCACCAGGAATATAAAATCCTGCACTATCTAAAGCGTTGTAAACATAGGAAATTTCTTCCCCTGGTCGGTCCGGATGTAAACCACCGCGCTCATAAGTCTCAATCCGGCCTTTAGCCGTTTGTAGCGCCCTTTGTAAGGATGAATCTAAGTTGTCCCATGAGGCCTTCAACCGTTCAGCTGATACCTTGAAATCTGCCGCCTCCGCGTAAGCTTGCCCATCAAATTTGTTGGTATAGTCAATGACTGCCTGGTCCCCATTTGACCGAACCGCTTGAATCATCTCTTGCACAGCCACCAACCGGTTTAGGTCCGCTGTCTCTTGATTTTTTGCGCTAAATGCCGCTTGAAATGCTGCTACATCCACTTATACCACCTCTATTTCTTGCATAAACTTGTAGATTTCTTTCTCTTTCGTATAGAATGACTGCTTGTTGGCAATCAGTCGTGCTTGTACCGGCAAAATGGTTTTGTACTCCTTAAGGTCATTTTCCTTTAAGGTTGTCCCTGTTTGGACAATATCCACAATCGCATCAGCTAAGCCTAGAATCGGTGCCAATTCAACCGAACCGTTTAAGAAAATTAAGGATACATCTTGCTTTTGTTGGTTAAAGTATTTGCGGGTAATATTTGGAAATGATGTTGCCACCACTTTGATATCTGATTCATCCAAGTTAGTAGGCCCGGCAATCGCTAGTCGACATTGACCAAATGGCAATTCAGACACATTCAAGACATTAAATAACTTTTCAGCAATCGTGTCAGACCCTACAACACCGAGGTCCGCAACCCCCTGCTCCACATACGTAGGGACATCTTTTCCTTTTGCGAAAATAAATTTAACCCCGCCAACCTCACGGAAGAGATCACGACCACTATCCGTCAAGGCCTCCGCATAGTCATTTAAATCTTTATCTGCTAAAAATTCATTGAAAGCCTTGTAAACACGACCCTTAGCTAAAGCTACAGTAATCATAGAAATCCCCCTTTAGATAAATTCAATCCGATACCAAACCAGCCGTTAGCGTACTGTCCACCTGAGAAGATAGGTTTAGAATTCCCTTGTAAAAAGGCTTGGAAATAAAAGCCATTGTAATATTTTTGCGGTGACCGGAATGATAAATCAAGCACCATTTTGGTGTTGCGTTTTTCAAGTGTCTCTTTCAACAAATGAATCACGGCCATCTCGTTTGTATCACCAAAGTCCTTCTTCACTAGGTCAAACTGCTCTGAAACTGGTTTAGCCATCAATTGGTAGAAATAGTGGTCTTTACCAATGGTATTACCTAGAGCCGACAAGTTCTTTTCAATTACATAACCCTTGATTTCAGGACCAAAAGCAAACTTTTCAATGTATTTATCTAAAATTTCTTCGTTGTTTACAACAATCATATTGAAAGACGCTTGGCTCATCTGTTCAACGAAATCTAAATGTAGTTCAATGGTATTGGCCATTTGACTAGCACTTGGCTCCACTAATTCAACCCCTGCTTGGTAAGTTGATTGGTGGTCTCTCACCATCGGACCATAGTAAGCGAAGTTATCTTGTTTCAGGTCGTAAGTCTTCATGTAATTTAAAATGGACCGAGTCCAGTCACTACGAATGGCATATAATTGCCCTTCCTTTTCAAATACAATGTTACTTGGATATTCGGCTTTGCCGTCCCCATCGAATGGTTCCACCATATTCAAATCAATTAATTGGAAACCAGCATTCGATACTGTTTCAAGATAATCTCTTGCTAATGAAATTCGTTGTAATAGGTAAGATATTGCCATGTTGCCCCTCCTTTAAAATGTAAAATGTTATAAAAAAAACGCCCTTAATCCATCACTGGATCAAGGACGCCGAAACGTGTTCCCACCTTAATTCGTTATAAGTTCGCACTTATAACCTCATTGACTAGTCTCTATCCGCTAGTCTAGCTATAACGGTGCCACCGGACTAAGTGTCATTTAAGCAAAGGCGTGTCTTCATAGGGGACATTATCTGCTCGCAGCAACCACAGACTTTCTGTAAATGTTGATCCTATCTCTTAATCTTTACTGTCTCTCACTTGATTATACTCATAATAAAATGTTCAAATTAAAAAGTCAAGTGAATTCTAATAGTATTCTAATTTATATGTAAATAATTTTGAGAGCCTTGGGCTTACGCTTTATCCTATCATCGCCTTAGATGCGGTGGGATTGCCTTCAGAAATTTTTTCTTCCGGCTTGGCTGACTATACATTCTGTAAGGCGTAAACGCCAAACAGAGTGACATACGTCAGACCATCCTGTGCTCACCGCGAAAGCATGCTAGGTAAGCTTCAGCCTTGGCTTTAAAATTTAGCCGTAGCCTCTAATAAAAATGAAGTGACTTTTTTATAATATGCATTGAATAATTCTTTTTAATTTGCTGATTTTGGTTAAGTGTAAGCGTTATTCCAGTAAAAATTAACAATGCTTTTCAACCATTTCCTTAAGTATGTTTTCTTTTCACGTGGACAGATGTCGTCGATGCTTTGTCAAAAAAGTACTGCAATAGAACGTATGAGAATAATCTGCGTTAGTTGAATTTTTATACACGACTGCTCTCTTAAGTAGCGAATTGATTTGTATAGCAACAAAAAAACACCAAACAAGCTGATTCATGTCAACTAGCTTGGTGCTTAAAATTGGAGGTGCGCAGAAAGTTGCTCAGAATTGTCGTGTCGGACCAAAAGCCAAGTAAACACTAAATAAACACTACAAGTGTTTAGAGCATTTTGGGAAACAACGACCAATCCTGACTTTCCTAGCCCGATATCAACACTTTAGTTAGTAAAGAATGAGATTGTAGCGCCACTGCACAAATTCATTTTTATATCTATTGCTTACGCTTGAAATACTGAAACACCGTTTAGGTAAGTTTCTTTTAGGTTCATATCAGCGTCAACCACAATGAAGTCCGCTGCACGGCCTGGTGCAATCACACCAACTTGGTCTTCTAAACCAACAGAGGCTGCTGGCACTTGCGACGCCATGCGCAAGGCATGCTCACTGTCAACAACGCCCCACTCAACCACGTTCTTAACCGCTTGAATCAAGGTCAAGACTGACCCAGCTAAATTACCTGACTCAAGTCGCGCTTCACCATCTTTTACAATAACCGGGAATTCGCCTAATTGGTATTGGCCATCGGGCATACCTGCCGCTGACATGGCATCTGTAATCAAGACTGTTTTGTCCCATCCTTTGGCTTTCACCAAGGCTTTGGTTGCACCTGGATGGACATGTTTCCCATCACAAATTACTTCCGCATAGGTATCATCCGTTGCCATCGCTGCCCCAACCATTCCTGGATTGCGGTGGTGTAAACCAGACATGCCGTTATAAGTATGGATGAAAATGTTGGCACCCGCATCAACCACTGCAGTCGCTTCTTCATAGGTCGCAGATGAGTGGGCTAGGGCTACTCGTACCCCTTCTTTCGTGATAGTTTCTGTGAAAGCTTTAGCCGTCTTCCGCTCTGGCGCTAGGGCAATTTTATTGATCAAACCTTTGGCCGCTGACTGCCAGATTTCAAATTGACCCAAGTCAGGATCACCCATGTAGGCTGGGTTTTGCGCCCCCTTGTGTTCTTCCGTGAACCATGGTCCCTCGAAGAAGATACCTAAAATTTTCGCCCCCTCAGCTTCCTCGTAGTGGTCACCGATTTTCCCAGCAACAGAAGTCAACAAGTCAGCAGAAGACGTTAAGGTCGTTGGCAAAAAGGCTGTCACACCTGTTGATGGCAAGCCTTTAGACATAGTCTGAACCGCTTCAAAATCATCGTCCATCACATCTGCCCCCTGGAAACCATGGATGTGGGTATCCACTAAACCAGCGGCCACTGTATAACCCGTGTAGTCTTTAACCTCACCTTTTAAGGGTTTCTCTAAAGTTGCATAACCAAATTGGCCATCTTTGACTTCTAAATAAGCCTTTTCTACAACTTCATCCGCTAAGATAATCCGGTCCGCATAGATATAATATTTATTTTCTTCTACCATATGTCCCACACTTTCTTTCTATATACATTCATTTTATATATTTTCAATTTGATTTGTTGATCCATAATATATTATACGCTACTTGATTGAATCATCCAATGACAAACAATCAATTTTCGCATATCGTGAAAATGTCTCAGAAGCAATGTGTAGAATTAACTTGAAATATTAGCTGTACTCAAAAAAAGAGTCACGACATGAACATCGCGACTCTTCTACTAATATTGACCCAACTTGGCCTTGTTATCCTTATTTCAAAAAAGTAGTTCTTATTCAGCTGTTACGGCTTCTACTGATGAGATTTCGCCTTCTGTGTAGCCTACTACGAATGAGTCCATTACTGGGTTGTGGTCTTCATCGAATGAGATGTTTCCTGTTACCCCTTCAAAGTCTTGGGTTTCTTCTAGGGCGTCGCGGATGGCTTGTGGGTCTGTTGAACCGGCACGGTCGATGGCGTCAGCTGCTAAGCGGGCTGCGTCGTAACCACCTGCTGAGAACAAGTCTGGCTCTGTGTCAAATTCCGCACGGTATTTCTCTGCGAATTCGTTGGCTGCGTCTGAACCATATTCTCCTGTTACGAAGATGGTTGCGTAGTAGAAGTCGGTTACGTTTTCTGCACCAGCTAGGTTGATGAATTCATCATTACCTAATCCGTTTGGTCCTAAGATAGCAGCGTCGATGCCCATTTCACGGGCTTGTTTCACGATGGCCCCACCTTCAGGGTAGTAACCAGCGATGAATAATACGTCTGGACCTTGTGCTTTTACGTTGTTTAAGATTGAGCTGAAGTCAGTGTCTCCTGATAAGAATGACTCTTTGATGACAACGTCACCTGAGTAGTCTTCCTCAAATTGAGAGGCTAAGTTTTGACCATAATCAGATGAGTTATCTTGTAAAACGGCAGCCGTGCCCCAACCTTTCTCGTCCGCAAAACGGCCAAGTGCTTCCGTTTGGTTAGAGATTTGGAAGGCAATTTGGAAGACATAGTCAAATACATTTCCTTGTGAATCCAATGTTAAATCATCAACTGTTGCTGAAGGGATGATCATTGGGACTTGCGCGTTTTCTGCTGGTTGAATCGCTGCTTCTGTTGAGGCTGCGATATCTGACGCTAATAATACGGACAAGTTTTCATCTGCTAACAGACGAGTGGCTTCATTGGCAGACTCTTGAACGTTAGATTTGTTATCTGTTGCGATATAGTTGATTTGCTTACCATCGATACCACCGGCTTCGTTGATTTCATTGAAGGCTAACGTTGCGCCATCATTGATGTAAGAACCGTAAGCAGATGCTGATCCCGTTAAACCAAAGTCCCCGCCGATGTTAATCGTATCAGAATCTTCTGACCCTGCAGAAGAAGAGCTGTTAGCTGTTTGTGTAACCGAACCACAGGCAGCTAGAGTGGCTGCAGATAATAATGTTAAACCAAATTTCTTCAAATTCATATTTTCCTCCTAAAACAAACCCAACCATTATATACCAACAATGCAAACCTTTATCAAGTAGACTAAAAATTCGCTTATACCAATAAAAAAAGCCTCCCTAAATGGGAAGCTTAGGTCCCATCTAGTGTTTCAACACAAATAGGACATATGAAATTGGCTGCTGCCGAATTCCCTAAGTCCTAGAATCAATAATAATAATGACAATATGCTTATTATTTTGCGTTGTGCTTAACATAATGAGATGCCTCTTTCGTTTTCTAATATAATTTTAATTTATACTAAAAAGGTCAATAATGCAAGGTCTAATTAAAGAATAATGATAAAAAAGTGAGAAAAAGCTACCATGGGAAGAAAAGAAGGGCTAAAATCAGAATAAAAATCACATTTATAATGGTGAAAATCTTTAAATAAGCCCTAGAATCCATGGTCATAGCGTTTCGAATAATGGTAAAACCGATTAAGTTGGCTAATGAAGCCACCATGGTCCCTAAGCCCCCAATGTTGACCCCCATCAACAAGCTATGAGCCTGGTCTGTAAAGGGTGAAACCAGAATAGTGGTTGGCACATTTGAAAAGACTTGTGAAGCCAAGAGCCCAGTTAGGTAAGCCGTGGCCTTGCTTGAAATATTAGCTGCCAACCAAGTTTGGACAAGTGTTAAGTCAGTAATGTTTCCGACTAACACAAAAAATGAAGCGAAAGTCAGTAGCAGTAAATAATCCACTTGCAGTAAATACCGCCAGTTAGTCAGGAGGACATAGGCTACAATGAAGGTCACCGTCCAAAAAATATTAAATAAGCCAAAGATGGCAATGACCATGAGCCCCATGCCAATACTTGCTTGAATAACAATCGACCTATCTACTGCATTGCCCTCAACTTGTGTGTGGGCTGCCCTTTTCTCTACGAAGAGCGTTGCGGCCATAACTAGGATAAAGCCGGCAACCACCAGGGGTAGGGTCCACCACATGAAGCTGACGAAATCGACTGCATATGTTGAATAGATGATGAGGTTTTGTGGGTTGGAGAAGGGGAAGAAGACCCCGCCTAGGTTTGCGGCTACGACAATCAGGGTTGCCCCGAGTACACGGCCCTTGAATGCTGGTAGGTGGCGTAGGATGTTCAAGTAAATCGGTAGTAGGGTCAGGACGGCGATGTCGTTGGACAATAGGAATGACCCGAAGAATGAGGCCAGGACCATGGATTGGACGATGACACGGCTATTTCCGGACCAGTCGATTAATTTTATCGACGCCCACCGTAATAATCCTGACGTCTGGAAAAAGGCTAGGACAATCATCAAGCCGAATAAACTGACTAAGACGTCATATTTTATATAGGTCGGGTCAAATTGGCCGAAAATCACAGCGATTGTGGCCAAGCTTGCGGCAATCACAAAGAGCAGGTTCTGCCGTACCTAAATGTTCATTTTATGCATAAGTAAACTCCCTCAAATTTGTATTCCCATAAAAAAGCCACCAGCCAAGAAATCGGCGGTGACTCCATTAATTGCTACATTATTCTAACAAAAGAAAGTGAGATTAACTACGTAAAATTGCCTTGATTAGCAAATCCGAGAGGGCTTTTGACTATGAATAAATAGCGCGAATGATATTCTCAGTAGTAGACGCTAAATTATCTTTCGCATTGGCAATCAGATCATCCAAGCTAGCAGCACCTGGCGCAATGCCAAAGACTGCCTCAATGCCTTCAGTGTAGAGCTCATCAATACGCTTGCCAACATGGCCTGCTAAGGCGATGACCTTTTTATCGGGATTGACCGACTTGAAGGCCTGGGCAACACCATATGGGGTTTTTCCGAATTTCGTTTGGAAGTCAATGCCCCCTTCACCCGTCAAACATAAGTCACAGCCTACTGCCGCTTCCTTTAGTTTGGTATAGGCCAAAATCATTTCAATCCCCTTGTTCATCTCTGCGTCAGTAAAGGCTAGGAATCCACCGCCAAGACCACCCGCTGCTCCAGCACCTGGTGTATCCGCGATTGATTTACCTAAGTCTTCTTGGATAATGTCCGCAAATGCTTGTAAATTCTGGTCTAAACTAGCGACCATTTCTTCATCCGCCCCCTTTTGTGGGCCAAAAACAGCTGAAGCCCCTTCTGGACCAACCAGGGGATTGTTGACGTCAGAAGCGATGATAAAGTGGGTAGCTTTTAAACGTTTGTCTACTTGGTCAACTTTAATGGTTGCTAAGTCAGCCAAGGCGCCACCACCGTAGCCAATTTCATTGCCGGCTTTATCTATCAGTTGGTAGCCTAGTGCTTGGGCCATTCCAGCACCCCCATCATTGGTTGCAGAACCACCAAGGCCAATAATAATTTCTTGAATACCTTGGTCAAGACAAGCCAAAATCAATTGACCAGTTCCGTATGTTGTCGTCACCATTGGATCCTTTGTTTTCTCGGTGACGTAGCCTAAGCCAGATGCCTCAGCCATTTCAATGACGGCCGTTTTGCCATTACCTAGAAGCCCATATTTAGCCGTTACTGGATCACCTAAGGGACCAACCACTTCCGCTTCAATGACTTTCCCATCCGTTGCGTCAACTAAGGATTGGACAGTACCTTCACCACCATCCGCCATGGGAATCTCCACAATTTCCGCATCCGGCAGAGCTCGGCGAATGCCTATCGCCATTGCCTCGCAAGCCTCCAAAGCTGTCAAGGACCCCTTGAAGGAATCCGGTGCCACTAAAATTTTACGCATATACTTGTCACTCCCGTCTTGAATGTCTTTGTTTTATTCTACCAAAAAAGCGATTACAAAACCTGGATTGAAGTTCTTCGTTAACTTGAAAGAGATAATCTTGTGTGATATTTTAAGGCTAATATTAGTGGTAAAAATTTTTGTAGGCATTCGTTAAAGGATGCCTTGATGGAAGCGCTAGATAAATTCTAAAATATTCAGGGTTTCGTGTATTGAAGAGGTGATACTTTTGCTAGGCATGTCTAAAACAAGATTTTTTATTGGTTTTTGCTTATCCTTATTTCTACTTTATGGCATGGTATCACAAAGTAGTCAAATGATGAATATCGGTAGTCTCGCAACACTTATCTATCTCGTAATCCTAACCATCTATGATTTTGTGGTTAAAAGACGTCAGAAATAATAGTCATCACAGGAGGCTATAATATGCATACATCTTCCTTTGGCGTTACGGATGAAGAATACTTATTTATTCAATATATGGCCAAATTGAATAACTTGAGTGTTTCAGAATTAGTGAGAACAAGTCTTCTGACAGACCTAGAAAAGCAAATAGATATAACCTTGTACGAGAAAGCAATGGCACAACATCAACCAAAAGATGAAAGCATATCTCACCAAGAGACGCTGGAAGAGTTGGGCTTTTAGGCTGTAATAAATTTTAAACATATAAAATAAGAACCAAGATTTAGGATTATGCGCTTGCACTTTTTCCCTAGTCTAGGTCCTTTTTGCTATGTTTTATTCACTTTCAACGACGATATCATCTGACAATTCTGCCCAGTGGTTGGTTGGTCCGTGTCCATGGCCGACGTCGATTCCGTCTGCGATGGCTCCCTGTATAAACTGCTTGCCGATAATGATAGCGTCCTTCAAGCCAGTTCCTTTAGCCAATTCGGCTGCGATTGCGGCTGACAAGGTATCCCCAGTCCCATGGGTGTTTTCTGTATTGACCCGTGGACTAGACAGCCATAATTGTTCCCCGTTTTCAAAGAGAACTAAGTCTCTGGCCCGTTCTGCTTTTGAATGGCCCCCTTTGACAATCACGTTTTTAGCCCCGTATCCTTGTATCTTCAGTCCCGCCCCCAACATATCCGCTTCTGATTCGATGGTCATGTCAGCGATGATTTCTGCTTCTGGAATATTTGGTGTGACTAAGGTCGCAAGAGGGAGTAATTTATTTCGAATGGCGTCGACGGCGTCTTGGTCCAACAATTGATGCCCACCCTTAGCCACCATGACTGGGTCAACGATTAAAGGTCCAAAGTCTACCTCTTTCAGATTTTTAACCACATTCTCTACATAAGCCCCGTTAAATAACATGCCTGTTTTGACAGCGCCGATTTTGAAGTCCGCTTTCAATGAGGCAAATTGTGCATCGATAAAGTCCTGGGGTACTGGTAAGGCCGATTGGACGCCTAGGGTGTTTTGGGCAGTCAAGGCGACAACAATCGACATACCAAAGGCTTTGCGAGCTTGGAAAGTTTTCAAGTCAGCTTGAATCCCTGCACCCCCGCCTGAGTCTGATCCTGCGATTGTCACTACTTGTGGTGTTGAATTTACCATTTAGTCCACCTCCAAAATATCCGCTACTTTAGCTTTTAAATCTCTTACGCGTTGTGTCACCGAATCTGCCAACATAATTTCAGAAACCACTGAAATCCCCGCAATCCCACTACCGGCTAATGTTTTAATATTATCCAGTTGAATGCCGCCAATTGCGACAACGGGGATGGCTACTTGGCTGGTGATCGTCTGTAGAGTTTCTACTGTCACTAGGCTAGAATCCTTGGTGGTTGTTGGGAAGATGGCCCCAACACCCAAATAATCCGCCCCTTGTTGGTAGGCTTCTTCTGCCCGCGCTAGGGTTTTGGTTGAGACCCCTAAAATCTTGTCTGGTCCGATGAGTTTCCGAACCACGTCAACCGGCAATTCGTCGTCGCCAATATGGACACCCGCTGCGTCCACCGCTAGCGCTAAGTCCACCCGGTCGTTGATAATCAATGGCACATCATATCGGTCGGTGATGGCTTTCAATTTTTGGGCTAAGGCGTAAGCATCGCGGCTGGTTGCCGTTTTGTCCCGGAATTGAACCAAAGTAACCCCCGCCTTGACTGCGTCTTCAACCACTTGTAAAAAGGCGTCTTCTTGGTAATCAAAACCTGCTGTGACTAGATATAAACTGTAATCCATTATAGTTGACCTCCCTTGATACCTGTTACCCATCCATCGTCTTCTAACAATAGGGATAGGTTATTCAATGTTGCTTGTCTAAAATCGGCTAGACCATGTGTTGTTGTGTCCGCTTTTTCACCACATAAATTGAAGTAAGATACCGCTAAAATCACAGCCTCTAGGGCTGGTTGACCAGCTCCTAATAAGGCTGTAATCAAGGCGCCGATAATGTCTCCAGTCCCAGTAAAGCGACCAAGATTGTCTACCCCATTCTTCAAGTAGTAAATGCCTGATGCATCAGCGACCACGTCTACTGGTCCTGTTGCTAATAGAGTTGTGCCAGTATTGTCTGACACCCATTCTTGCATGGCTTGGCCCAGTTCCACTAAGCCCGCCTCACTTTGGTCATCGGCCCCAGCATCAACACCTCGTCCAGTCGACCCTAGACCACAGAATGTCCGCATTTCAGACAAGTTACCCTTGATGACCTCTGGTGTGGATGCGCTGATTTCTTGTGCTAGGTCATTACGCAAGGGACTGGCCGAAGCCCCTACTAAATCCAGCACGAAAGGCGTGTCTGTTTCGTCAGCTGTTCTAGCAGCCAATAAAATGTTGCGGATTTTCTCAGGCGACAAACTCCCAATATTGATCAAGGCCCCATCGTTTTGATTAAAGAAAATCTCCATCTCAGCTGCCTGGTCTGCCATGACTGGGGCCGCCCCCACATATAATAAAGCGTTGGCCACTGATTCCACCGTCACGGTATTGGTTAAGCACTGGATTAGCGGACTTTTAGCTAATGGGAAGGGGTTGTCGTAAGTTGGTAAAGCTTTTAATGTATATAAATCGATTGTCATCTTTTAATCCTTTCAATATCGCATCTTTTAAATCATTATGGTGAAATATCATCGGTGTTCAATTATCTAGATATCTTTTTGAAAAAAAAAGCCCCCTTTCCTGTCAGTATTCGACAAAAGGGGGAAATAGTCGTCCAAATGAATGATAGCAAGGCAAAAAGCCAAACGAATCATATTTTTGACAATATTTACTGCATTTTCCTTCGCCAGTATTAACTGTATCAGGTTCCATGGGTATATTCTCAGCTGTCACAGCACCCCAAATGTCTCTATGAATTAACTCTATTCAAACAATCTTTTAAAGGAATGTCAACCCTCTCAATTCGAGGCATTATTGAAAGATAGTTTAAAAAATTAAGCCTTAGGCCTTATGCTTGACCTATCATCACCTTAGATGGCATATTGTCTGTCTAAAGAATATTATTGTTTACGCACTATTGTAAGCATGTGATTGGTATGGATATAATAAGGGAATTCGACACAACTTTATAGGAGGTCTAAAAGTATGAAAAATTTTGAACATTACAGCCAAGTCGACACGGAAGTCCTTAGAGAAATATGGAATGATATTTTGGTGGACGGTGTCGCCTTCCCTGGTTTAGACCTCTATTCAAGTGCCGCATTTGAGAAGAAACTGGCTTCTTATGATCAAGTTGACGTCTTGTTGGTGGATGATCAGATTGCTGGCTACTACCTGATTAAAGCAAATAACGAAGGTCGGGCAAGTCACGTAGCGAACGGGACTTACGCAGTGAATAAAGCCTTCCGGGGTCGAGGTTTGATCAATGACTTGGTAGCAAAATCCATTGAAACGGCTAAAGCGCGCGGTTTTAGAGGGATTCAATTTAACGCGGTTGTGGCCGAAAACAAGGCTGCTATCCATACTTACGAGAAATTTGGCTTTGAAATTGTGGGAACTATTCCAGGCGGTTTCCAAGTGAAAGAAGGTCGTTATGTGGATATGCATATCATGTATCTAGATTTAACGAAGACAAATCCCTAAATTAGGTCTTAGGACGGATACATCTACCCCTTTTTCCCATTAATATATAGACATGAGAAAGGATGATGTACGCAATGAAACAAACATCAAAAATGACCTTGGGCAAGTTCGCTAAAGCCTTATTTAATAAGGAAACACCTACCTACATCAAGGCGATTACTGGATTAGCACTCGCTTATACCGTCTTCCCAGCTGATGTCTTACCAGATATCTTCGGTCCCTTGGGATTTGTGGATGACGCAGCGGTAATTGGTGTCTTGACGACGATTGCCATGTCCTTATTAGATCATTACAATGAAAAACAAGCTACGCAAACAGCCAATACACACACCGACTTTGATCCAAATAAAGTGATCAACTAGATTAAAATACCTACCCCTAAAAGCCGTGAACCCACTACCCCGGGTATCATGGCTTATTTTTATTGGCTATGACAAAATTAAAACCACCAACAAGCTAGCATTAACTAAGTCGCTGGTGGTTGTGTTAGATCTATAACATTTTATAACTAATTCTAGTCTCAATATTGGGCTCTTCTTACGCATAGACATCCGTATGTCATTGCGTTCCGACGGTTGCTAGAACCGTTGTCGCCACTGGGCATACCGGTAATTCTTCTTTCGCTAACATGATTCCACCTCAATCGACTTTCTATTACAAGTATCATACCAGAAATTTGCCTGATGATTATTGTAAAAAGACTACAGACATCGATTTAGTGACCCTTTAACGAGAATTAACTTTGTCTATTTTACATTTTATAAATAAAAGTACGATAGTTATTGCAGTTTCTCATGACGGCCGATATAATGTTGGGCAATATGGGAAATTTTAGATACATTTGGGAGAAATATGAATAATGAAGAAAAAGAATATTAACTGGTTACGTTTGTTGGCCTATTTTGGTTTATTGATAATATTTATCGGGTTATCACCATTCATTTTAGTTGTTGCACCTATTCTGGCCTTGTTTTTCTACAAGTTTAAACCAAATAATCAATGGTTCAAAAACAGCTTGATTGCCTTTGCAGCTGCATTAATCGCTACGATTGTCATCTTTTCAATAGATACAGGTGATACTGAAGCCAATCAAACCGACCTACAATCACAAGCACAAGTCGTATCCTCAGATCAAGCTTCTGATAAGGATTCCGATGAGGCTTCTGAATCAGCAGCCGAAGAAGCGGCTGCTAACTCCGCTAAAGATGCGTCACGAAAATCCTCCAAGGAATTTTATGACAAAAAATTAGCCGCTGAATCAAGTGCGCGCCAAGCCTCTTCTATGAAACGTGCTGAAGCAGAGTCTAAAGAAAAAGCAGCCGCCGAAGCTAAAGCTGAAAGTGAAATTGCCAACCAAGCAAACGCTGAATTCACAAAAGTACGGACAGTACCTGCTGGGCAAACTTATATAGAAATTAACAATAATATCCCTTACTTTACAGATGCGGATATTACATCGACTGAAGCCTACGAATCATACGGTGAACTGGATAGTTTAGGTCGGGTAACCGCCGCAAACGCTGTCCTCGGCGTCGAACTGATGCCTACTACAGAACGTGGTGATATTTCAGATATCAAACCCACTGGCTGGCAACAAGCCAAGTATGCCAATGTTTCTGGTGGTTGGTTGTATAACCGGTCTCATTTGATCGGCCACCAACTAACTGGTGAAGATGCCAATGCCCGCAATTTGATGACTGGGACTAGATGGTTTAATACTGAAGGGATGTTGCCATTTGAGAACTTTGTGGCTAACTATATTGAAGAAACAGAAAACCATGTCCGCTACCGCGTTACACCATCATTTGAAGGGGATAACCTACTGGCATCCGGTGTATACATGGAAGGTTTCTCTATTGAAGATAACGGTGCAACTATCCAATTCAATATCTATGTACCAAACATCCAACCAGACGTTGAAATCAATTATGCAGACGGCTCATCAGTAGGTCCTGAAGGCCCAACACAAGATGAATCGTTACCAAACTTAAACCAATCTTCAACCGTTTCTGAAACTGCCCCTACAGCTGAAAGTGCACCCGCTACTACAGCACCCGCATCTGGTGGTGATGTCAGTTCGGTTGATGCCAACGGCAACGGACAGGTAACCATTAAAGAAGCCAAAGCAGCAGGCTTTTCAATGCCTATTTATTCAGACCATTGGTTGTATCCATATATGGATGACCGTGACGGCGATGGTATGGTTGGTGAGTAATCCGCCCTACAAGTTGTATATACGCGAAAAAAGACGAATTGCGCTTCAAAAAGAGTGCATTTCGTCTTTTATTATTGTAATGATTAAGCTAAGTCTTCGCCGTCTGAATCGATGGCTTTATGGTAATTAATTTCAATTACCGTCTCGCAGCATACCATACTTACCCCGCTCCACTTGAAGATATCAAACAAGTGCTACAATAGATGACTGCAAATAACGAAGAATACTACATTAATTTAGACAATTTATTTTTATTGGGCGATTCTGCAGGTGGTCAACTTACTCAACAGTACCCTACAATTGCTTCAAATCCTAATTATCAAAATTTATTTGACTTTCAAGTACCTAACATCCAATTTAACGCTGTTGGTTTAAATTGTGGTGTCTATTACATCGGCAATAATATCGGTTCCCCTGATGATTTTCCTTATTACCTCGATGGAAAAATGACTGATCAACTAAAAGCTCAATTACCCGTTGAACAATACATCTCCACCAACTTTCCCCCTGCTTTTGTCATGACTTCAAGCCATGATTTCCTAAGAGAAAGTAGTATCCAATTTGGTCAATTTTTAATTTCTAAAGGGAGTGAAGTCTACTTTAAAATCTATCAAAACCCTGATGGTACACCACTAAATCATGTATTTCACATCGACCAAAAATCATCTATTGCTAGAAAATGTAACCTTGACCAACTTGATTACTTTAGTAAACATATCCATTAATTACGACGACTATAAAGTCAGTGAAAACATTTATTATGTTTCACTGACTTTATTTTTGATACTTATTTTCCAGCAACCATTTTAACCAATGAATGGCCGCTCTTTTTTCCACGTATTTATCTATAACAACAATTCATATGGCGACAATAGTTTTGCTTTGGTAATCATGTGCGCAATTTCTTCCGGTGACTCTTTTCCATCTTTTTTGATCCACAAAGTCATAATCCCCACAATTGATGATAGTAAGATTTCAATCGCATAGTCTTCAGGCACGTCAAGTTTCTCAAACTTTACGCGATTAGACTGCTTCACCTTTATATCAATCAGTTGTCCAATAATAGACTTTAAGGTTTGCATGAAATTGGGATCCCCACCTGGGCTGGCAATAGTTTTTACAAAGTCAAATTCACCTTTAACATAGACTAAGGCTTCTAAAATTTCATCGTATGGAATCAATTCTAAAGATTCCTTGGCTTCTTTGTGACCTGAATCCTTTAAAATAATCGCCTCTAAATCAAACATCACTTCTTCTTCTAGCTTGTTCATTAAGTCATACTTATCTACATAATGCAGATAAAAGGTCCCACGATTGATGTCACATTTTCTGGCGATATCACTCACAGTCATCGCTTCAAATCCCTTTTCATGTACTAAATCAATAAAGGCTGCTTTAATTTTTTCTTTTGTTTCCATCTTCCGGCTCATTTATTGTCCTACTTTCTTTGAATAAATTAATTGATAAATTTTATTATAAAATCAACACTTTTTTGTATTTTGTTTATTGAATCTCTTGCACAATCATTATATACTCTCTAAGTAAATAAATCAACACGTTGTTCATTTGCTTGGGCAATCATTTTATATTTATAAGGAAGGAAATGAAAATGAGTTACATAGAGGTTATTAATAGTTCTAAACATTATAAAATGGGTGAGAATGTCATCACTGCGAATAATGATGTAAATTTTTCAATTGAAAAAGGTGAATTAGCCATTATTCTAGGATCATCCGGTGCCGGAAAATCTACCATGCTAAATATTCTTGGTGGAATGGACACAAATGACGAAGGTCAAGTCATCATTGATGGCAATGACATCTCTACTTATAACAAAAAGCAATTAACAAAATACCGCCGAGAAGATGTAGGTTTCGTATTTCAATTTTATAATTTAGTGCCTAACTTGACTTCTAAGGAGAATGTAGAGTTGGCTTCTGAAATAGTTAAAGATGCGAGTGATCCTATCGAGGTATTAGAGGGTGTAGGTTTAGCTGAGAGAATCAATAACTTCCCTGCACAATTATCCGGTGGTGAGCAACAACGCGTTTCGATCGCTAGAGCGGTTGCTAAAAAACCAAAAATCTTACTATGTGATGAGCCAACAGGTGCTTTAGACTTTGAAACGGGTAAACAAGTCCTACAAATCTTACAAGATATGAGTCGCAAGAATGGTGCCACTGTAGTTATCGTGACACATAATGCAGCCATTGCACCTATTGCTGATAGAGTTATTCACATGCGTAACGCTACAGTGGAATCTATTGAAGTAAATGATGCACCTGAAAATATCTCAGATATCGAATGGTAGGTGACAAATAAACATGAAAAAGAAAATGTTATGGAAGGATATTCGAAAATCAATCACTAAATCTAAAGGTAGATTTTTCTCTATCATGGGGTTAATGTTGATAGGTTCTTTTGCCTTAATTGGTTTAAAAGTGACCGGACCAGATATGCGAGCAACTGGTGAGCATTATTTTGACGAGTTAAACGTTTCTGATATCACTGTGATTGGTTCAATGGGTATTGATGATGATGATGTTAAAATCTTGGATAAAACCTCGGGCTTGGCAGATATTGAATATGGCTATTTAAAGGATGTCACTATTGATGATAGCCATACAGCTATTCGTGTATTCTCAATGGGAGAAGATATCTCTGATTATGAATTAGTGGAAGGTCAATTACCTAAAGCAAGTAATGAAATAGCGATAGATGCTAGCTTTGATGATCAATATCAAGTAGGCGATAAAATTGACCTGTCAGAACAGGCAGATGCCTCTGGTGATACCGTACTAAAAGAAGACACCTATGAAATTGTCGGTTTTGTTTATTCTGGTGAGATTTTATCCAATCTAAACCAAGGTGCTTCTACAGCCGGAACCGGTGCCTTAAAAGGTTACGCGATTGTACCTGAATCTGCGTTTGATTCAGA
The DNA here is from genome assembly GCF_002083135.2 of Aerococcus viridans. Lineage (NCBI taxonomy): Bacteria > Bacillati > Bacillota > Bacilli > Lactobacillales > Aerococcaceae > Aerococcus > Aerococcus viridans. The sequence goes on from NZ_NBTM02000001.1 coordinate 504,849, forward strand.
TGTCTACATGCTGGCTCGATTAAGATTCGATGATTTAATCAATATCGATCCTTATTCAGATACTTACACTGAAAGACTTCAAGTTCACAAAGATGATTTAGATGATGCCTTAGCAAACCAACCAGAAAATCGTCTTGAAACAATTAAAAATGATTATCAATCGGAAATTGATGATGGCCAAAAACAAATTGATGATGCCAAGAAGAAATTGGCAGATGGACAAGCACAACTAGATGATGCCAAACAACAATTAATTGATGGTCAAGCTGAAATTGAAGATGCACAAAATCAATTAGACACTAAAGTAGCTGACGCCACTGCACAAATTAATGATGGTGCCAATCAAATTGCGAATGCCCATGCTACAATTGATGATAGTCAAGCACAATTAGATGCTGCTAAAGCGCAGTTAGCTAATGGGCAAGCTACATTGGACGAAAAGTGGAACCAACTACAAGATGGTAAAGCTAAATTAAACCAATCAAAGAAACAGTTAAATGATAGTCAAAATCAGTTAACTGCCGCAAGAAGCCAATTAGATCAAGGTCAAACGGCGATTGCTAATGGCTATAGTCAATTAGCTGAAAAGAAAGCCCAAATAAATAGCGCCGAGGCAGAAATCGCCAAAGGCAAAGAAACGCTCAATAACAAACAAGCTGAGTACGATAACAAGTACAGTGAATACACGAAAAACTTAAATGCTTTTGAGGAAAAACAAGCTGACTACAAAGAAAAAGCGAGTCAAGTAGAAGGCGCACAAAATCAACTTGATCAAACCAGTCAGGAATTAACTAATGGTAAAGCAAATTATGAAAAAGGTATTCAAGCTTTAACCGAACAAATCACTAGTCTACAAAATAAATTAGATGCAGGCGATTTAAATGAAGCTGATACTGCTGAGCTACAAGCACAAATTGCTGACCTACAAGAAAAATTAGATGCTAGCCAAAGTGAATATGAATCCTTCATGAATTCAACATACACTCCTGGAATGGCAAAAATAGAGGCTAGTCAAGCTGAGTTAGATCAACAGAAATCAGCATTAGAAAGTGCTAAAAGTCAACTAAATGCTGGCCAAGAACAATTAAATAGTGCTAAAGCACAATTAGATACTGCTAACAAACAATTAAGTGATGGTAACGCAGCATTATCTAGCAATCAAGCCAAAATTGATGATGGTAAAGCTCAAATTGAAGCAGCAACTGCTAGCTTAAGCGAGAATGAAGCCCTCTTACAAGAAAAAGAAGCGGCATACCAAGATGGCTTATCCAAATACAATGCCGGTATCCAATCTTATAATGACGGTTTAAATACTTACTATGAGGGTCTAGCACAATGGACTGCTGGTGTAGAGACATTAGATAAGAAATCAGCGGAATACCAAGCGAATGTAGATAAGTTAGCCGCAGCAAAAGCGGAATTAGCTGATAAAGAAGCGGAATTAGCCCAAGCAGAAGACCAATTAGCAACTGAATCTGCGGATGCTGAAGCCCAAATTGCAGATGCCAAAGAAAGTCTTGCTGAGGGTCAGGCAGAATACGAAGATAAAGCCGCTGAATTCGCTAAAACTAAAGCGGATGCTGAAGATGAAATAGCAGAAAAAGAAGATGAACTAGCCGAAGCACAAGAAAGGGTGGATAATTTATCCTTACCAACTTATTCCGTAAATAGTCGTCGGGAGATTCCAGGTAGCGAGGGGTATAAAATCTACAGTACCATTTCAAATATTGTAGATTCCCTAGCAAATATCTTCCCAATCTTCTTATACTTCGTTGCTGCACTCGTTACCTTTACTACCATGACACGCTTTGTAGACGAAGAACGGACTAAATCAGGTACCTTGAAAGCCCTAGGTTATGATGACCAAGACGTTATTAAGAAATTTACTTTCTACGGTTTAACCGCCAGCTTATCTGGTACTATTTTAGGGATTATCTTAGGACACACCCTACTCCCTTATATTGTTTACAATGCTTATAGTGCAAGCTATACCTTGCCACCCATTGAATTACACTTCCATTGGGCAATTTCCTTGGTTGCCATTCTTTTAGCGTTATTAGCGGCTGTTTTACCAGCCTACTTAGTAGCGAAGAGAGAATTACAAGAACAACCTGCGCAACTGCTTTTACCAAAAGCACCTAGTGCTGGATCTAAGATTTTATTAGAACGAATTACACCAATTTGGAACCGGATGTCCTTCACCCACAAAGTAACAGCAAGAAACATTTTCCGTTATAAACAACGGATGCTAATGACAATCTTTGGTGTTGCCGGCGCTACTGCCTTATTATTCTCAGGGCTTAGCGTACAATCATCTATCGGTGAAATTAACCAACGTCAATTTGGTGAATTAATCCATTACGATATGATTGTAGCAGAAAATGACTATGTCTCTGATCAACAAAATGATGAGATTAAGGATACTTTATCTTCTCAAGACATTGATCAATTCGGTGAAGTAGCATATCAAGAGTTAACAACTGTCGGTGGAAAACAAAACGATACACAAGATATCACTTTAATTTCCCCAGAAAACTTAGATGAATTTTCAGACTATATTCAATTAACTGAACGTGGTTCTGATGAAACGCTAAACTTACCTGATGATGGTGTAGTAATTTCTGAACGACTAGCTACCCTAGTAGACGCTGAAGTGGGTGATACAATTACACTTCAAGATACGAACGGTAAAGACCGTGAAATGAAAGTATCAGGAATTACAGAAATGTATATTGGTCACTTTGTCTTCGCTAGTCCACAAGTTTATGAATCAATTTACGGTGAGGATTACCAATCTAATGCTTATCTAGTCAACTTAAAAGATGATTCAATTAAGAACACAGAAAATCAAGCTGCAAAATTCATTGAATTAGACGGTGTTGCCGGTGTAGTACAAAACACTACCCTAATGAATCAAATCGATACAATTGTTCATTCATTGGATAAAATCATGACTGTTCTAATTGTTGTTGCTGGTTTACTAGGTATCGTTATCCTATATAACCTAACGAATATTAATGTGTCTGAACGGATGCGTGAATTATCCACTATCAAAGTACTTGGTTTCTTTGATAATGAAGTTACCTTATATATTTACCGTGAAACGATCGTTTTAACGGCCCTCGGTATACTAGTAGGTTTCGGTATTGGTGAACTGCTCCACCAATATATTATTCGAATCGTTCCACCTGCTGATGTAATGTTTAACCCTGCACTAGCAGCGACAAGCTTTATTGTTCCAGCTGTTATTATCGGATCAATTACAGCTGTTCTAGCCTATATCATTTATAAACGTCTACAACACGTCGATATGCTAGAAGCATTAAAATCAGTCGATTAATTGGATTATTTATCCTATAAAAAAAGAATCCCTAGAAGTATGCATGTATATGTTTACTTCTAGGGATTTTTTATTAGATTTCAAAGTGTCTATGACTGATTTGACAATAGTAAATAAGAATTTAACCACCATAAGTAATGAAAAAACTTATTTCAATCTACTTTATCAAATCTTCGATACGCTTCAATTGGTTTTGATAGTTAAGATAAAGACTGGTAAACCGGTTGTCATGTTTATCGTCCCATGGTTTTGGTCCACCACAGAAATGAAGGATTACAGTATGCGACATCACCCAGTGAATATCGTGTTGGGTAAGACTTTTGGTAAAATAGCGCATATATTTACGCGTATCATAATTCCAAATTTCTTCGGGAATTTCCTTCGTATATTTGCCATACAAATGGTTTAGAATATCTTGGTCAGGTAAGAATAGTAATAGATTATATTTTTCAATCATTTGCGCAATATCTGACCATTTGACAATTTCTCTAGCCATATCTAAATCAATCACCATCACACCAGAATTATAGTATGCATGGTCAACGTCAAGTCGCATTTGGTTTACTCGGGTAGAAACGTCCGTCAACCCAACATGTGTAGCGGCTGCTAGCATATGACCGTCTAAATCTGTTTGCCACAGCTCTAATAAAGGATTAACCACTAAAATATCTGGATCTAAATAAATCACATGTTTCATTTCTTTAGGTAATATTTCACCCGCAAGTAGGCGGAAGTACATCTCTTTTGGGTACCTATCTTCAGTTTTAGCGCTATTCCATCGGCTACCATCAATTTTAATCGCTTCAAAACCAAACTGTAAATAATCCGTTAACTTCTGCAATTCTTGAATAGTATGGGTTGCAATTGATTCATGAATCAACCAGATGCGGATGGCTTGGCCTGGATTATTCTGGCGAATCGATGTTAAAGCCACTTTTAAGGGATTCAAATAGCCTTCATCTATGGTAAATAATAATTCAATCTGCTCGTCCAAGGGCATAATCCTCCAATTTCTTTCTAATATTATACATATATTAACATCTTTATGGCAATTCCGTTAGGATAGTCCGTCATTATTCACTTAGAAATAGACAAAAACCCCTCAAGTCCGGTTAACCAATCTTGAGGGGAATTTTTTTTATCCAAAGTAGATAGCAGTTTTTTTGTCTAATAAGAATGGTCTATAGTAGGCAAAGGTACTCGCTAAAGGTAGTAAATGTTCTGGTAACGCTAAACCTAATGCTTCCTTTAGATAATCCTTCCGCTTAGAAATTCTTGACCAAAGTTCTGGTTGTTTAATCTTAATTTCTTCACGTAGTGCTGCGTCTGCAACTGCAATCGTTGATTCAGCTGAAACACCATTGTGGTTTGCTTGTGAAGGTATAAAGTCTAGTTGGAAGATGTAGCCACTTTGAATCGTTGCATCAGAGTCTTTATAAAATGGTGAGCTTAGCCATTCTTCGTCAGCTACTAAATGCCCTGGGCACAAGTTCCAGCCAAAAGTAGCTTGCGGATAAAAATCACTGAATGCTTGGTAGAAATCGCCACCCTTTTTCCCGATAGTTAAATTATCTAACCACCATTTATAAGCTTGGAAATAGGGGTAAACGACTTCTTCTAAGTATCCTGGATCACGTTCAGCGAGCTGACTTTCATCTTTCACTGCATAGCCAGAACGACTAGACAAGCCACCTTTATAGGCTACAGTTAATGCAACTTTATCGCCATCATTTAACGTGTTATCAGTTGGATAAATATTAGCGCCCTTAAATCGATCACCAAAGGCTGCAATGGTCACAACAGAAGGATATTGACCATCGCGATTTAAGCGATTACCTGCTTCTAACTCACTTTGGCCAACGGCTAGCTGGTTCATTGCTTCAAGAACAGCATCAGATGCAAGGGAAGCTCCATATTCATAACGAGCGATTTCCTCTGCGTTGTTTGTTACTCGAGCACCTTCTTTTGGATGCATGTATAGTTGGGTTGCATTCACTACCTTGTCAGAACCGAAAACTTCTTGTATACCATCCACAATAAATGCTGGTACTGAATGATGGTTGTGGAAGTTGGTCATATCATTAGATAAAAGCTTCCAGTCTACTAAACCAATTTGTTTAGAAGCATCTACTTTAACGTCTTTAAGATAGTCAGCGAAAGTTTTCGTGAAATCCATAGGTTGGTTAGGCAAAGAGAAGAATGGACAAAGAACGCCTTCACTTTGTGTACGTGCCATACTGGTTTTATTGTAGTTCTCATTACCTAAAATCAGTGTCGACGTTCCGTCTTGGTTGATTACTTGGATAGCTTCTTCAAACCGTGGAATAAAACCAGTTAAATATTCAAAGTTACTACCGTGTTCTTTATCTGCATAAATCATCAATGATGAGAAGTCATATTTACGCATTAACTGAAGGACCTTGTCCTTACGTTGCGCGAAGGTAGCGTCACTTAAAATGATTGGTTGTCCAGAATTATCCTTGATTGGCGCCAATGTTTGTTTAGATTGAATCGTCATATGAAGTCTCCTTAAGCTTTTTGCGCAAATCATCAGAAAGATATGATAATTGAATGCGCTTTATTGTTCCAACATCCATCTTACCATGATTTAAAATTAAAGCTAGTCTTGTACTGTTAGAGATACTTTCATATGGATTGATGACCTATTGTTGTTTAATTTCCTTGAATAAATTAATCATTTCAATAGCATTCGTTGCATAAGTAAAACCAAGGTTACCAGCTTTAGTACCAGAGCGTTCAATGGCTTGTTCGATGTTTTCAACGGTTAAGACGCCAAATATAACAGGTAATTTGTGGGTTAAACCTACTTGAGTTACCCCACTTGAAGCTTGGTTAATAACCACATCAAAATGACTTGTAGCCCCTCTAATCACAGCACCCAGTGTAATGATCGCATCGTATTTACCTGTTTCAGCCATCGTTGCAGCCGTAAGCGGGATTTCATAGGCACCTGGCACCCAAGCTACGTCGATATTTTCTGTCAACACACCTGAACGCGTAAGGCCATCTTCACAACCACTTAGTAAGCTTTTAGTCAGAAAATCATTGAATCGAGCAATGACAATCCCAATTTTAATATCTTCTCCGTTGTACAATTTTCCTTGAATAATATTCATGCTATTTTTCCTCCATATTTTATAAGTCTAATAAATGACCCATTTTTACTTTTTTAGTGATTAAGTAGTTTTCATCATCCGGATTGGCAGCCATTTCAATACTCACACGGTTGGCTACTTGGATACCAGATGCTTCTAATTGTGCGATTTTATCTGGATTATTGGTCATCAAGTCAATGGAGGCTACCTCAAGTTCAGCCAGCATTTGTGCAGCCGTATGGTATTCTCTTAAATCGTCCGGAAAACCTAAAGCATGGTTGGCTTCGACTGTATCCAGTCCTTCTTCTTGTAATTGGTAGGCTTTGATTTTATTGATTAAGCCAATCCCGCGGCCCTCTTGTCTTAAATATAATAAAACACCTTGGCCAGCTTCGTTGATTTTCCGCAGGGCTTCATGTAATTGTTCTCCGCAGTCACACCGGTTAGATCCTAGCACATCCCCTGTTAAACATTCCGAGTGGAGTCTGGTGAGGACATTCTTTTTGCCGGAAATATCGCCTTTCACTAGGGCTACATGTTCTTGATTATCGATGTCATTAACGAAAGTATGGATGGTAAATTCGCCGAATTTGGTCGGCATCTTGGCTGTCGATTCGTGGTGGGTATGGGTTTCGGTGGCTCTACGGTAGTCTTGCAGGTCTTTAATGGTGATGACTGGCATCTGCCATTTCTCTGCTTGCTCAAGCAATTCGGCTTGGCGCATCATTGTACCGTCTTTGCGCATAATTTCTACACAAACACCCACTGGGTTCAGTCCAGCTAATTTCATCAAATCAACCGTTGCTTCTGTATGACCGTTTCGCTCCAAGACACCATTTTCTTTCGCCACCAATGGGAAAACGTGGCCCGGACGGTTAAAATCACTGGGTTGACTAGCCGGATTTGCTGCTTCACGCATGGTTAACCCGCGTTCAACTGCAGATACACCTGTGCTTGTCTCTTTATGGTCAATAGATACCGTAAATGCGGTTGTATGTGGGTCTGTATTATCATCCACCATTGGCGACAAATTCAACCGACTAGCTACTTCCTGACTCATTGGCTGACAAATCAACCCTTTAGCGTGAGTGGCCATAAAGTTGATGTTTTCAGTTGTTGCAAACTCAGCTGCACAAATTAAGTCTCCTTCATTTTCTCGATTCTCATCATCCAAAACCATAATGATTTGGCCTGCTTGTAAAGCTGCTAATGCGTCTTCGATTGTTGAAAAATCCATCTATACCTGCTCCTTCACTGTAAATTGCTCAATATACTTACCAACAATATCATTTTCTAAATTCACGATAGTGCCTACTTGATAGGTTGAAAAGATTGTTTGTTCACTCGTATGAGGAATGATTGACACTTTAAATGTATCTCCTTCAACGCCAGCAACCGTTAAACTTGTGCCATCAATAGCTATAGACCCCTTCATGATGATATAGCGCATTAATGGTTTACTTGTTTGAATCGTGTACCAATTAGCGATACCATCCGCCTCTATTGCGGTGATTTTACCAATACCATCAATATGACCACTTACAATATGACCACCGAATCTTGCATTTGCCTTCATCGCCCGTTCCAGATTTACGCGGCTATTGTTAGCAATTCCTTCTAAAGACGTTTTCGCAATCGTTTCTGGCATCACTTCAACTTGGAAATTCGTATCAGTGAAATTCGTCACGGTAAGACAAATACCGTTGACACTAATAGAGTCCCCTAGATTGACATCGGATACTATTTTTTCCGAGGCAATGGTTAAAAGAAATCCTGCATCATTGTTGATGGCCTCGATACTTTCAATACGGCCAATATCTTCAATAATTCCTGTAAACATTTAATCCACCCTACTTTCTATCAAAAGGTCCTGACCTAATGGCGTGATTGCTTGGATATAACTTGTGAGCGCTTGGTCCATATGTGGAAAACCGAAACCACTGATAGGACTATACTGGTCAAAACCACCAATGACTTTGGGTCCAATATAAGTGTGGATTTCTTGGATTAACCCAGCTTCAAGTAGCGAAGCATTTAGTCTTGATCCACCTTCAACATAAATACTTTGAATACCTTGTTGACCTAGTTGTGTGATTAAATCCACTAAATCTACCTTGTCATTCTTCGCATTCACAACCAATAGCTGACAGCCAGCTGCTTGATAGGCTTGGTGATCTTGTGGATTCTGATTAATTGTCGCAATAATTGTGGGCGTTTCCTTCGCAGTTTTGACTAATTGGCTGTTTAAGGGGAGCTTCAAGCTACTATCACAAACAATACGGATAGGATTAATCCCCTCAAAATCGTCAATTCGAACAGTTAACGATGGATTATCAGCAAGCGCAGTCCCTATGCCAACCATAATGGCTTGGTTACTGTGGCGTTGGTAGTGCACATGCTCTCGTGCAATGTTGTTCGTTATCCACTGGGAATCCCCAGTGTAAGCAGCTGTTCGACCGTCAAGAGTCATGGCATACTTCATGGTGACATAAGGTTTTTGATGGGGCATAAAGTAATTGAATTTACGGTTAAGGTCTTCACTTTCTTCAGCCAAAAGACCCGTTTCCACTTCAATATGGTGGCTTCTTAACTCCTGGATCCCTTTTCCAGCAACCAATGGATTTGGATCGGTTGCAGCAACCACCACTTTTTCAATACCCGCTTCGATAATAGCTTGCGTACAAGGCGGCGTTTTACCAAAATGACAGCAGGGTTCCAGCGTGACGTACATAGTTGCCCCTTTTACATCATGCCCTTGTTCGTTGGCATCCTTTAAGGCTTCTCTTTCCGCATGCAAACCACCATACTGCTGATGATAGCCTCGACCGATAATTTGGCTATTCTTTACGATAACTGCACCAACCATAGGATTAGACCTTGTCCAACCCTGTCCTAAATTGGCTAGGTCAAGTGCTTCTTGCATATAGTCTTTCATTCACTCATCCTTTCTCTAAACAACAAATAATCCAGTCAGAGTGACGAAAAAAAAGCCCTAGAAATAAGATTCCTAGGGCACACAAATAAACTATAGACTTATAGTATTCGTTTATTTTGATTCTACTCTTCTTCCATCCAGACTTTACTGTCGGTCTCGGAATTACACCGAGTCAGCCCCTAATTAAAGGAGGTCGCGGACTTTACCGCCGGTCGGGAATCACACCCTGCCCTGAAGATTTTATTTGAATGTTTATGGTGATATCATACGGTATTAAAAAGAAAATGTAAACCCAAATGTATTTTTTAAATAAAAAATATATACTATAGGGTATTTATTACTGGTGATTGGATAGGAAATTTTCCTTTACTTGGCCATTTTTACCCAAGTATAGTTTGCCAAACTCATCAATTAAGCCATGGAATTCTTGGGCTTCTTCATAAGTGAAGTCATCCGGTAAGTTAATCTCTTGGTAAAGGCTTTGGTAGGTTTTGTATGAATTTCCTGTCAACCAACTAAATAATCGCCTAGCGTAGGCATCAGCGATAAACGCTGGTTGATCAAATATAAAAACGCGAAATACATCAGCTGTTTCAAACCCTACCCCGCGTAATTTCAAGATTTCACTTCGTAACTGTTTTCCGTATTCATGCTGCATGGCTTGATAATCCCATTTGTGGTTATCAAACCATTGGAAACTGGCTTGAATTGCTCGTGCCTTGTTGCGGTAGAATCCACTTGGTCGAATCAACGTTTCTAATTCTTCTAACGTGAGCTTTAAAATTTCTTCTGGCAAAAAACCAGTAGCTGCGTTCAAGTTATTTAGGGACTTTTCAACGTTACGCCAATTGGTATTTTGAACAAGGATAGCCCCCAAGATAATTTCTACCTTAGTTTCAGCAGGCCACCAACCTTGTGGGCCCATTTCATTTAATAAGGTATCGTATAACTTTCTAATAGCTAATTTATTCATCATCTCACCCTAAATTATTTTGCCGTTATGTGGTATTTTCTTTGCACCTTCATGTAAAAATTAATGGATTCCTATTAGCCTCACACCTATACTTAGTGGTTGTCTAGCTTGGATTGGTCAAATCCTTCCAAAGCCAGCAAGGCAATTTTGCGGTCGATACCACCTGCATAACCAGTCAATGCACCATTAGTGGCTACAACTCGGTGACATGGAATTAGAATCGAGATGGGATTGTGGCCAACAGCACCGCCAGCTGCACGAGCTGAACCCTTTTTCCCAGGAGTGGTTAAAGCAACTTTATCAGCTAATTCCTTATAGCTAGTCGTTTGGCCGTAAGGAACATTAATCAGTGCGTTCAGGATTTGCTTACGGTAAGGCGTTACTTCTGGATCCAAAATGTTAGGGTCAAGAGTTGGGTTCTCACCAGCAAAATAAGCATCTAACCAATTTTTTACTTGCTTTGTCACTGGCGTTTCTCCTTCTATCATAGTCTGTAAGTCGTATTTACCACCAAAGTATCTTTGATCACTAAACCACAATCCTTTAATCGCATGTTCATCATTCACGATAGTCATTTGACCAAGTGGTGAGGTGTAAGATGATTTGTAATACATGGTAATCCCTCCTGGGCTAAGATGACAGATACCCTAGCTATCTCAATAAAAGATGGGGATAGCTAGGGTATGGCTTTTATGTACTTGTAGTAATGCTATTTATTCTGCGTACTGTGCAATACCATTACCAAAGGACCAGTTCTCTTTATTTACTTCTACTAAGTTGATAAAGACATCTTCTTTGCGAATATCTAATTGGCTATTTAATTTATCAGCAACTGTCTTGTATAAAGCTTTTTTCACCTCAGTTGTACGCCCTTCATTCATCGTGATTTGAATGATCACGATACCATCTGTACGGTCAACACCTAGGTAATTGGTAGAAAATATCAGTTCTTCAGCTTTTAAATCATTCACAACCACAAACTTATCTTCTTCTGGGATGCCAATTGTTTCAAGCATAGATTCGTAAACTAACTCACCTAGTTGTGATTTAAATTCTGCTGACTTACCTTCTAATAGATCGATTCTAACTAATGGCATGTAGCACACTCCTTATATCTTTGATATCCTCATTATATATAAAGTGAATTAAAATGCTAGTTTCACCCTACAACAATTTTTAGAAGTACCGTACTATACATTGTTTGATATATGTAAAGGAATATCTTTTTATAGAGACTTGTTGATTTCTAGCTTAAAAAAACCGATAACGCTTTTAAGGTCATCGGTTTTCTTGGTTTAACTATTGTTTGCACTTTTTATGCATTTCATGTTTGTTTTATTCATTTGGATCGCTTTCAGCATCTTCTTGAGTGCCATGAACAGTACCAGGTACGTGATCAGGGCTAGCATAAATGGTATACAGTTTTAACGGTACACTCCCCCGATTGGTGATATTATGCCATAAACCTAGTGGCACAAAGACTGCTTCATCTTCTCCAATTTTTTGTTCAAAGGATAAATCATCCTTAGCAGGGCCCATCTGGCAAAGACCCTCACCTTGCTCGATACGGATAAATTGATCACTTTCATGATGTACTTCTAAACCAATATCACCGCCTACAGGAATTTCCATAACAGTCAACTGCAACTTGTCACCTGTCCAAATCGTCGTACGAAAATTTGTATTCTCTAATGTTTCTTTTTCAACATCTATAATATACGGCTTTTTGTCGTTATCTACATTACCAGTTAGAAATTTATTATCAGTCATCATAATCCCTCCTTATCTATAATTTTACTCCTTATATATTTAAATGCAAATATATTGTGAATTAATGAGCAAAAATAATTTGGTTGCTTGCTGTTTATTTTTAGTTTATGCTTTTTTTAGTTATTCATTCAACCTTAGAAAGGCGTTTTATCATGAAATCACTTATCCAATTTTGGCAACATGCATTTAATTTTAAACAGAAAATAAGCTGGCGCCAAGCATTATCTAGGATTTTAACGAATCTTATTTTTATTATTATACTCTTCTTTATTGCTTTAATTGCACCTCCTTCATGGGAGGAACCTATTGCTTATTTTGTCCAAGTTTATACGATTATTTCAATCGTACCAACAATTACCACTATCATTAGCGCAATAAGATAATCATCAAATTTATATCATTTAAGAAAGGTGGGGGTAACGTGAAGAACACTGATAATTTTTATGAGATGGAAGAAAATTTTTTGAATATTTCTAAAGAAATTGAGGCCATGTCTGATTCCTTGGAAAATTTTGAAAGATACCTACCAAATATCAAACTATTCCTTAACTACTATGGCAGTGAGACTTGGTTTAAACATTTAAAGATGGAAGAACAAGGCTTATTTGAAGATGCTAGTACAACAGCTGTACTTGGAGAAGACTACAGCTATGACCTTGTTATAGATATTATGGATTTAGCCAATAAACTAAAAAGTGTTGGTGAAAGCTTATTGGAAGATAGCTCAAATTCCTAATCCGTCAATAACAAAAATTTAGTTATTTACTGCTAATTAAATCGAATTTTAAGTGGTAAATAGCTATCTTTTTTTCTATTTAGCTTCATTGGGTGCCTCTATTAAGAAGAAAATTTTAGTATAAGCTATTTTAATAGTATTAGACTTATTTATAACAAAAAAAAGCCATTTCCCACATAAGTGAGAAATGGCTTTTTGATTTGAATATGGATTGGTACTCGACTTCTTTGGAAATCTCCGTAACATATTGTATCCATACACGAATAAATTCGTAATAGCGCCGAAATTAACGTTTTGAGAATTGAGGTGCTTTACGCGCCTTTTTAAGACCTGGTTCGACTCCCTGTTTTTTTAATTTGCTTGGAAAAGCTTTAATGTCAACTGATTTCGTCTGTATAATCAACAAAGATTTTACTTGCTTTCAGATAATTTGAAAGCACTGGTGTCAATTTTCCATAAAAAATCGCGAGCCGAAATTGAGCATTTAACGCAACACCTATTATTTAGGTTTATTTGATTTTTGAAAAGAATCACACGCCTCCAGATAAGCTATCAGCTCCTCCGGAGTAGGGATAGCTTCCCCTAATCCCGCAGCCCTATCATGAACCCAATTGGAGCAATTACTCATTCCATTTTCAACTTCTTGATATAAATCTTTTGTAAATAAAGCACTTTTTAACCTTTGTGTTTGAATTGCAGGGCTAAATCTTTGTACAGAATTATTAAATAGAATCTCCTCAATCATCCGTTCCCAAGTTTCTCTAAGCTGCTCACACCATAATTTTGCACTTTTTTCGTACTCGTCTTGTTTATTGACATCTCCAGATTGCAATAACTTATACGTTTTTTCTACACTTTGCAACTCATTTCTAAGATACGAAATCCTGTTCTTCACAGTCATTCCAATCCACGGCACATTATTCTGTACAAATCCTGCTTCATTCTGGAGCTTTCTGAGCGTTGTAGTTTGATAAGAAATGTTTTCCTTATCACAATATTGCTGAATACTTAATAGAAAAGTAATATCGTGTGTAAATATAACGATTTGTTTGCATTTAGCTTCTTCGACAAGTCGCCTTGAAATCGCTTCTCGCCTTTTGTGATCCAAAGAACTAACTGGATCATCAAAAACTAGGCAATTATTATTGGGGTTCAATTTCGTTTCAGCCAAAAAGTTGGCAAGAGCAATTGATCTTTGCTCACCTTCGCTCAATATTTCAATGGGTCTTTTACCTTGAACAGTCAATTTGCTCAGCGTAGTTCCTTTTCGTCCTCGTTGTACAATTTGCGCAGAAAAATTCGTCTGTAAATTTTTGCATTCCACTTTAAAATTATCAACATATTCTTGAGTAACATATTTTTTAAATAACTGATTTTGAAATGTTGTGATTCTGTTTGTTGAGGGATTTACTCTCTGTGCTTTATCGATCCATCTCAAATTTAGAATGTAACTATTAATTTGAGGTAACAAACCCTTTAACTTTTTAATATCATCATACTCTTCTTCAAATTTCTTTATTTCCTTCAATTCAAAAGCAACTTCCTCCTGATTTAATTCCGTAATCTTTTTATCAAGTTGTTTGTATATCTCATTAAAACTATCTGTACTGATAGCTTTATTCTCAATTCGAAAGTCTAAATTATTAGAACCCAGATTTTCCACAATATTTTTTTTCATCTCTTCAAATTTTAGTTCTGCATCAAAAATTATTTGTAAATGACCTGGATATTCTTCCTTCAACCATTCTTCTAATTTTGAATCATTGACAATTAGCTTTGTATCTAGAGATAAAAACTCACCCGTTATTTTGTTGATGTTTTTGTTTGCCATACTTAAATTTTTTTCTGCTGCACTAGATAAAAACTTCCAATACTTATCAATTAAGTGTACATGTTCTAATGATTGACCACAGAAAATACAATGATCAATTTCTCGATCAATAGCTTTGTAATATGTGTCAGCTACCTGAATAAAATTTTTCCACTCACTTGATCCAAGCAAATATATATTATCATCCTTAAATTGCTTCAAACCTTCCTTATCACATATTTGCTCTAATTCCTCTTTTGATACCAATAAATCCTTTGTTTTTTGCAATCTATTCGAGGAAAACTTCTCATTTAATCTTTTAATTTTTTCTTCAAGTTGCTTCAAGTTTGTTTTGTAATGATTGTATTCGGCCACTTTCTTATTGACATTCAAGCCTAATAAAATTGCTTTTCTTTTCATTTTTTCTTTATAATCTACTTCTAGTTTTTCCGATAGTGTTATTCTTTGTTCCAAATTATTTAAGTCTGTATCTTTGTTCAAAGATAGCACTAAATCTCTTATCGACGTGTTTTCTTTAAAATAAATAATAAACGGATTTTCAACTTGGAGTTTTTTTATAGCCGTTTCCAAACTATTCTTGACATATACAAAACCGGCCATTAAATCCTCAAAAAATCTAAACTCTATAGGTGCAAAACTAATTTCATTTTCTTTTGTCAAATCGTTCATAGCACTGACTGTGTCAAAAACTGCCACACTATTGAACAAACTTTTATTTTTTTCTTTTGGAAAATTTATAACGGACTGTTTTCCAGCTAGGTCAGTAAAATGAAAATTGGCACCAATCTCTTCATTTGCATCACTATAAATATTAGAGATTATATTTTTATCTCCTCTAGATAAAAAAGCATTATTTAGTAGCCTAGTATATCCTGACTTACCTGTTCCATTTTCTCCATAGATTAAAGTGATTTGGCTACCTATACTTAAGGATTCCTTTGAACTAAGCGCGTTTACGCCAGTTATGTTTGATACTCCATCCCATGTATAATATTCAGCAGATTCACTTATATCGTTTTTTATTAAGAAAGGCAAATCTTCTTTTTGAAGAGGTTGCTCCACTAAATCAAATTCTTGCTTGAATAGTAAATATACTGTTTCTAGTCTAGCATCATCTAAATCTCCATTCGCGAATATTAGGTTTCCTAAATATTGTTGCCAATAAGGCTGATTCTTAATCCATTCAACAATTTCATTGAGCATCCTAAACTTTCCTTTCTTAAAACAATAATCGCTTAACATACATATTTACTACACTCATATGCCACCAAAACTGTTTATGATCTATTTTTATTTAATCAAGGCAACTGCATCACAGAAAATTTTTCGACTAAATAAATGATTAGTCAGAATTTTACATCCGAGATTTGCTATTCTATCAATAATGGCTTACCCAATAAAACTAATACATTAAGCTTCCGTATACTTTATCCACAATTTCACAAATATCAATAAGTAATCATTTTTCACACTCAAAGAAATTATACCTCAATTATGATTGTTATAAACAAATAAAAAGGAAATAGTATTCAAAATATCTATTACAGTTTTCTGCATTGATTTTACTCACAATCAAAATTTTGTTTTAACTCGTGATCTATTTCCCAAACCAATCCTCCACCTGATCAGCACTCACTTCCCCATACAACTTAATCAACGTCGGTCGCAGCGTCTGAATCGTCTCCACCAACTCTTCACCGCCAAACATTCCCGTAAATGGTTTATCCGTCAATTCTTCAGACAGATCATTGATCAACTGAATAGTAACCAAGGAGTGATGATTTTTGAAAGCCTACAATCAAAAAATCATTGAAACTCCCACGTACACTGAAATTTATGAATACGAAGCAATTATTACCCTAAACAAAAAGTAAAAGAAATGGTTATTGATGCTGAACGAAGACAAGAGCTTGAATGGATCTATGAAGATAACGAGGAACTTGATAAGAGAAAAGAATTTGATGAATTATCTGCTCAGGGACAATACGACAGCTTGAAACGCAAACAGAAGTACTATAAAAATAAACGTTTTGAGATCGCCCGACTGATAGATATGAATTTTGACGATCAAACGAAATTTTTAACGCTCACTTTTAAGGAAAATATTCAAGATATTGATGATGCGAATAATGAATTCAAAAAATTTATCAAACGGTTAAACTACCAAACCTATCATACGAAAAAAGCGAAACTAAAATACTTAGCCACGTGGGAAAAACAGCAACGTGGTGCCATCCACTACCATATCATCCTCTTTACCTTTCCTTATATGCCTTTTGAGCAGCTAAGCGAAGTTTGGGGACATGGATTTATCACAATCAACAAGATCGACGTGGATAGCATCGAAAACCGCGGACGATACGTCAGCAAATATTTCGACAAAGATTTAGAACTAAAGGAACACAAAAAGAAGGCCTTTTTCAAATCACGTAATTTGAAAGATCCAAAGGTCACAAAACGACTGGTAGATAAACCATTCGACACAAGTGATTAATAAATCATCTATACGAACGACTATCTCGTGAAACGCCCTATTTTCTTCAATGATAAGGATAGCGGCGAGAAATGTATGGATTTTCAAGAAAGCATTGTACGATACACCAAGATAAAAAATAATTCTGCCTGAGCAAATCAAAATATTTTCTAAGGAAGTGAATCCTATGACAGAAATGACCATTTTACTGAGTGACGAACAGCTAGGGACGATCTCTAACCAACTAAATAGCGTTATCGTCTCTCAAATCGAACAAATCAAGAATCAGGAAAATCTGCAATATCGCTATATGAACAAAGAGCAAACCTGCAAGTATCTTCAAATCTCAAATAATACGCTGGATAGTTAGATTAAAGAAGATCTGCCGCAAATCAAGATCCATGGATCAAACCGATTCGATCGTGTCGCTATCGATCAGTGGTTACAAGGCATGGCAAAATAATTCCGGCATTGCTATAATTCATTTATAGTATTTGATTTCGGCTCGCAAACTCGGAGGTAAATACTGTGGCAATTAGCAAAACGAAGAACAATACCTATCGAGTACGGCTCTACTACCCTCAAGATATTCAGGAACGCTTGGGGGTAGGCAAGCTTTACTCTAAGACATTCAAAACCAATAAGGAGGCAAAAGACGCAGAAATTGATTTTTATGCCTCAATCAAAGAAACTCGAGAAAGTAAGGATAAGACGGCTTTAGAATTAGGCGGAGAAGCATTATTCAAGGATTTCTACGAGGAAGTCTGGCTGGATGCTTATGTTGCTGGATTGACTTCTACAAATACAAATCCACCAACAGCAGTCACTGTAGCTAACACAAAAGATGTTTTCCGTTTGCATATCATTCCGATGTTTGGCAAGTACACGCTAAACCATCTTAATCACAACAAAGCGTTTGTTTTAAAGGTGATGACGAAGAAAGCAGCGGAGTGCGCCAACTTCAAAACATTGAGAAGCTATGTAAATTCCATTTTTGATTGGGCGGAAGAACTCGAATATATCGAACGAAATAAGTTGGGAAAATCGTTGAAACGGACCAAAGCAACTAAGAAGAATCAGTTAAAAGCAGCTAGAAAAGAGGAAGACTTGTATTTATCTTTTGAGCAGTTGCAAGAATGGTTGCAAGCGGCTCAAGAGGATTACGAAAATGGACTGCTTACTTTGCAAGACTATGCTCTCTTCCAAACGACTTTTTTCTTATCTGACCGAAAATCTGAGACTTACGCCATTAAATGGAAAAATGTTGATTTTGAAAAAGCTCAAATCACGATCGGCTCTGCCTTAGATAAATTCGGGAATGAAAAGAGTACGAAGGGAAATAAAACAACGATTTTCCATATTCCCAATGAGCTAAAACTCCTGCTTCAACAATGGAAAGTGCAACAGCAAGAAGATTTAGCACAATTTGAAATCGAGCAAACCGATGAACAGCTCGTTTTCACATTTTTCGATGACAAGGGCAATGTCAACCAACGACTGCATACGGATTACTTAAACTACCGTATGAACTCGATCGAGCGGCGCCATAAAAATCTGGCTCACGCCACACCGCATAAGCTGCGCCATACTGGTGCGACTCTGGCTAAAAAGTCTGGGATTGGACTTGAACAGATTTCAGAAGCGCTGACTCATAGCGATACCAATGTAACTAGAACCTATGTGAATACACCAAACGTCATCCAAATGCCTGTTGGTGAGATCGCCTATCGCAAACTCTCTCAAAATATTGCAGACCGGAATGGTGTCAACAATGGTGTCAACTCAAAAAAAGACGCTTCGCAAAATGAATTGCGAAACGCCTGAAAATGTTGATATAAAGCTGTTCTTAACGCTTAGAGAATTGAGGTGCTTTACGTGCTTTTTTAAGACCTGGTTTCTTACGTTCTTTCATACGTGGGTCACGTGTTAAAAGACCAGCATCTTTTAGTGGTTTACGGAAGTCAGGATCTACTTCTAATAACGCACGAGAGATACCGTGACGAGCTGCACCTGATTGACCAGCATATCCACCACCGTTAACGTTGATGAAGATGTCATATTGGCCTTCAGTTTGTGTAACTGCTAAAGGTTGTTTAACGATTACGAATAATGATTCGTATGGTAGGTATTCTGCCATTTCTTTACCGTTAAAAACGATTTTACCTGTACCAGGTACTAAGCGTACACGGGCTGTTGAGTTTTTACGACGGCCTGTTGCGATGTATTGAGCTTGTGCCATTTGCTTTTCCCTCCTTAGATTAATTCGTTAATGTCTAATTGTTTAGGTTGTTGCGCTGCATGTGGGTGTTCCGCACCAGCGTATACGTGTAGGTGTGTAAATTGAGCACGACCTAAACGGTTTTTTGGTAACATACCTTTAACTGAAGTTTCGATTAAACGTGCTGGTTTTTCATCACGTAATGTACCTGCAGTTGTTTCATAGATACCACCTGGGTAACCTGAGTGACGGTAGTATTTTTTATCTGTTGCTTTTTTACCAGTTAATTTCACTTTTTCAGCGTTGATGATGATAACTTGATCACCTGTATCAACGTTTGGTGTGAATGTTGGTTTATTTTTACCACGTAACATGCTTGCCACAACTGTTGATAGACGTCCCAATGGAACATCTGTTGCGTCTAGGACAACCCAGTTACGTTCAACTTCATTTGCTTTCGCCATATATGTTGTACGCATTATATTTCCTCCGTTTATCTTGTCTGATTGTTCGATTCATAATTGGTTTCCGGGGCCTATCATGGGGCAAACAATACCGTCTTATATTGTACCACTTTGGAATTCACTACGTCAATCTTTTTCCACGAAAAAAATCACTTATCATAGATTTCTTATTTAGCATATTGTTGAATTGATTCTTCAAGTAAGCCTAAATAGCGCTTGGCAATAGAAGACAGCTGGTGACGGTTAGCGGTTAGGTAACCTAGCTCAATCACCTCGTCTGACTCGAGGGGGATTGCTAATATATCCGGACTGTTCAAATCATCATTAATGATCCCTGAAGAAATCGTATAGCCATCTAAACCAATTAGTAAATTAAATAAAGTTGCCCGGTCAGATACGATAATCCGTTTTGGGACAGGGATATCTGCTAAAATCTCTTCCCAATAGTAGAAAGAGTTGTGAGTACCTTGTTCATATGATAAACGAGGATAGAGGATAAGCGGTTAAGTCATCTAAACTAATGGTCGCTTGTTTCGCTAAAGGATGACCTTTATCAATGAACACATGTGGTGCAGTCTTAAACAATGGCGTAAAAGTCAGTTGCTTCTCTTGAAAAGCCCCTTCTAATACCTTCTGATTATAATTAGACCGGTAAATAACGCCCACCTCAGAGGTAAAATTAGCAATGTCATCCAAGACCTCAAATGTTCGTTCTTCTTTTAATGTCGCCTCATACTGGTCTGCATCCATCTCTCTAAGTAACTTCACAAAAGCATCCACTACAAAGGCATAATGCTGGCCGGATACTGAAAATATCCGGTTGGCCTGACTTCCTTCCTTATAGCGGTGGTTCATCAAGTCAATCTGCTCCAAAACCTGCCTTGCATATTGGAGAAATTCCTCCCCTTGTACAGTCAATATAGTCCCCTTAGCCGTCCGCTGAAATAAAGTTACCCCCATCTCAGACTCCAAATTGGCCATGGCTTTCGACAAAGACGGCTGGGCAATAAACAAGTCCTTGGCCGCCTGCGTCATATTCCCCACTTCAACAACTTTCATAAAATACTGCAAATCTTCAATCCGCATACGCTCACTCCTTACCATAGTTTCAAGCTATGAAAACCGACATATAATAGTTATTTGTAATTATTATGCCAGACCCATATACTCATAACAAGTTCAAAACCTGAATAATTCATAGTTTTACTAATAGTCTTTCCTAACATTGATTTATTAGTCTTTAAAGTAATCTGCTTCATCACCCATTAGGTGATGAAAAAGAACCCCTTTATCAGCGAGAATTTTATACCGTATTCAGGCAAAACCAAAGGATTCGGCAGTACATTTAATAACCAGATTTTTTAAAATTTTAAAATGGCCCAAGGAGCAGTGCGTCCAAAATTTGAGTTTGAAAAGTGAAAAAACTCAAAATAATTATAAGGGCCAAAAAAATTAATCAATTAGGATAGAAGATGATAAACGATAAAGAAAATATAACAATATAGATAAAACAGCCTTTGATATTAGAGGTATGAATTATTCAGGTGATAACAACAAAGGAGGATTCACTATGACTCAAACATCCATTATTGGTTTCCCCAGGTTGGGCGAAAACCGTGAATTAAAATTTGCGACGGAGAAGTATTTCCGAAACGAAATCAATGAAGAAGAATTATTCCGAATTGGAAAAGAAATCCGGCGCAAGCATTTTACACTATTAAAAAAAGCAGGAATTGATTCTATTCCAAGTAATGACTTTTCCTTTTACGATCAGACCTTGGATACTGCATTTCTATTCAATATTCTTCCAAAAGAAGTCGAAAAAAGTGACTTATCTTCCCTAGATAAGTATTTTACTTTAGCACATGGTTACCAAGGAGAAAAAGGCGATATTAAAGCTCTCCCGATGAAAAAATGGTTCAATACGAATTATCATTATCTCGTACCAAAATTTGAAAAAGACACCGCTATTCAAATTAGTACGAGCAAAATTTTTGATGAGTTCTTAGAAGCCAAGGATTTGGGAATTGATAGCCGCCCTGTTTTAGTTGGGCCTTTTACTTTGCTTCAACTAAGCGAGTTTGAAGATGGATTAGCTGCTCGTGACTTTGTCGCTGACTTGGTGAAAGGATACCAAGAAGTGTTTCACAAATTGAATGAAATCGGTGCAGAATGGATTCAATTAGATGAACCTGCTTTGGTAAAAGATGTTGATGAAGCGGAAAAGAAATTATTTGTAGATCTTTATGATTCCTTGCTTACAGATAAAGCTGGCTTGAAAATCCTCATTCAAACTTACTTTGGTGATGTACGTGACGTGTATCATGAATTGACTGCCTTAGCAGTAGAAGGAATCGGCTTGGACTTTGTGGAAGGTACTAAAAATATCGAGTTGGTTCAAACTGCCTTTCCAGAAGACAAATTTCTGTATGCAGGAGTCGTTAACGGAAAAAACATTTGGCGAAATGACTATTCGAAAAGCTTGGCCCTATTAGAGAGTTTGAGGGTGAAAAATTATGTCCTGTCTACTTCTTGCTCCTTGCTCCACGTACCATTCACAGTAGAAAAGGAAAGTTTTCCTGAAGAAATCAAGCGGCATTTCTCTTTTGCTAAAGAAAAGTTACAGGAGCTCGTTGAATTAAAAGAAATTCTTGATGGAGAAAGCAGCGCTGCTCTGGCTGAAAATAAAGACTTGTTTGCATCAGAAAGAATTGCGGTAAATACTGCTCTAGGGGAAAAAATCAATCAATTGTCCCAAGATGCCTTTACAAGGAAACCAGATTTTTCAAAAAGAGAAGCTTTGCAAAAGGACATTTTTAATTTTCCGTTACTACCGACTACAACGATTGGTTCTTTCCCACAAACGAAAGATGTCAAAAAGACGCGTGCTCTTTTCAAACGAAAAGAAATCAGTCAAGATTACTATAAAGAATTTATCGCAAACCGAACGAATGATTGGTTAGCTTGGCAGGAAGAAATTGGGTTAGATGTTTTGGTTCACGGTGAATTTGAGCGAAACGACATGGTCGAATATTTCGGACAAAACTTGGAAGGTTATCTATTTAGTAAAAATGGCTGGGTACAATCTTACGGCACTCGTGGTGTGAAACCGCCTATCATATGGGGAGATGTTTCAAGAGCAGCACCGATTACGGTGGAATGGTCTGCTTATGCGCAGTCACAAACAGATAAAATCGTAAAAGGAATGTTAACGGGTCCGGTGACCATTTTAAATTGGTCATTCCCTCGAGAGGATCTTTCATTGCGTGAATCTACTTTACAAATTGCTCTGGCGATTCAGGAAGAAGTATTGGACTTAGAAGCAAACGGTATTCGCGTGATTCAAATCGATGAAGCTGCTTTGAGGGAAAAGTTGCCATTAAGAAGAAGTGATTGGAATTCAGAATATTTGGATTGGGCAATCCCTGCCTTTCGATTGGTTCACAGCAAAGTGAAACCCCAAACGCAAATCCACACCCATATGTGCTATAGCGAGTTTACCGATATTATCCCTGCGATTGAGAATATGGATGCGGATGTCATTTCCTTTGAAGCGTCTCGTTCTAATTTGGAAATTATAGATGAATTACAAAAACAAAACTTTAAAATTCAAGTTGGCCCCGGTGTTTATGATATCCACTCACCACGAATTCCTTCAGTGGAAGAAATTACCGAAACCATTCGAGCAATTTTAGCAAAGGTTCCAAAAGAGAAAGTTTGGATTAATCCGGATTGTGGTTTGAAGACTCGTGGGGAACGTGAAACAAAAGCGAGCCTGGAAAACATGACGCAAGCAGTGAAGACGATTCGAAAGGAGCTGTAGGCAATGACCGATTTTCAAAGAGGAAATGGCACTTCCCTATCTTTTGAAGTTTTTCCAGCGAATACCCAAGTTGGTACAAAAAAATTGATTCAGACCTTGAATGAACTACAGGATTTACAGCCGAATTTTATTAGCGTAACTTGCAGTAATAACAAAGCTAATATTGAAGAAACAACCGTCAAAATTGCTGATTATGTAACAAACACATTGAGAATTCCTACCATTGCACACTTACCGGCAGCTTATTTATCCAAGCAACAAGTATCTACCATCCTTGGACAGCTTGAAAAACTAGGAATCCGGCATGTTTTAGCTCTTAGAGGCGATATTGTTGAAGGAATTCCACCTAAAAGAGATTTTTCTTATGCGAGTGATTTGGTTAGTTTTATTCAGGAACAAGCACCCTACTTTGACATTTCAGGTGCTTGCTACCCTGAAATTCATCCAGATTCAGACAACCGGATTTCTGATATCAAGCATCTAAGGAAAAAAGTAGAAGCTGGCTGCAGTCAGTTGATTACACAGCTTTTCTTTGACAATGAACAATTTTATCAGTTCAAAGAAGGATGCTCACTGGCAGGGATTGATGCCCCCATTTTGGCTGGGATCATGCCTATCGTAAATCGTAAACAGGCTTTACGTCTAATTAAAGTCAGCTCTTCTCAACTGCCGAAGAAATTTTTAGCAATTTTAGAAAAATATGAACACAATCCTGTCGCATTGCGTGAAGCGGGGCTTGCCTACGCCATTGATCAGATTGTCGACTTAGTCACACAAGGCGTGGATGGCATTCATTTATATACCATGAATCAATCCGATACCGCTCGGCAAATTCATCAAGCAACAAAATCATTGTTTCAAACTACGGAACTCTTAGGCGTATAAAGAGCAAATTATATAAAGCAACAGCCTCCAGCGTGATTTGCTATGCTCCCAATATAGTAGACAGAGAAATAATAAAAGTTCTCTACTACTGTAAAGGGGGCATTTTTATGTCTAAAAGAGGGACTAATCATACGTTAGATGAAAGAGTCGCAGCTGTTCTTAGAGTAATTGAGAAGCATAGATAACACCAATTTCTGATTTCAAATTGGCTACGTCGTCCAAGACTTCGAAGGTCCACTCTTCTTTTAGGGTTGCTTCATATTGATCAGCGTCCATTTCGCTAAGAAGCTTTACGAAGTCATCTACTACAAGGGCATAATGTTGAGCGGAAATGGAGAATATTCGATTGGCCGTAATGCCTTCTTTGTAGCGGTGGTTCATCAAGTCAATCTGCTCCAAGACTTGCCGTGCATACTGGAGGAATTCCTCCCCTTGCACCGTCAGAACCGTCCCCTTAGCCGTCCGCTGAAACAAAGTTACCCCAATCTCAGACTCCAAATTGGCTATGGCTTTCGACAAAGACGGCTGGGCAATAAACAAGTCCTTGGCCGCCTGCGTCATATTCCCCACTTCAACAACCTTCATAAAATACTGCAAATCTTCAATCCGCATACGCTCACTCCTTACCATAGTTTCAAGCTATGAAAACCGACATATAATAGTTATTTGTAATTATTATGCCAGACCCATATACTCATAACAAGTTCAAAAATATTTTATCGAAAAAGGAGAACATTATTATGACACAAACACAAACTTCAAAACGATTCCTTACAGTTGGTTCATTCTTACGTCCAGAAGACTTATTAGCCTACAAACGTCAAATCGAGGAACGCGACGATATCCAATATCCATTCTACCAAGATTTCGATAACTATGAAAAAGTAGAAGACGAGGCAGTTGCTGATATCGTAAAAAAAGAAATCGAATTAGACTTCCCTGAAATTACAGATGGCGAATACTCAAAATCATTATGGCATCTAGACTTCGTTTGGGGATTTGACGGCGTACGTCGTTTCATTGCTGACAAAGGGTATATCTTTGTTGATCATGACGACGAAACCCCATTTGAAACACGTAAAGACATCGGGATTGAAATCTTCAAACCACTATCAGGTAAAAACCATCCCTTCATCGACCACTACAAACGTTTAGTAGCCTTAAATGATTCAGATGCTGATGTGAAAGTTTGTATCCCTTCACCAGGTCATATGTATGTTGATTTAGGTTTAAACCTACAAACATACAACGAGGTATACAAATCACAAGAAGAATTAAAAGATGGATTAATCAAGGCCTACAAAGAATTTTTAGATGAATATGTACAAGAAGGCGGTAAGATCATCCAATTAGATGACTGTTTATGGACTATCCATGCAGAAGATGCATCAAATTCACCATTTAGAAATGAAGATGGTAGTTGGGACGCTGAGGCAGCTAAAGCCAGTGCAGAAGCTTATGTAGCTATTAACAATGCAATTATTGATTACGGTCATGAATTAGGTTTAAAAGTATATACCCACAACTGTCGTGGTAACTATGCTTCTAGACACCTAGCTGACGGTTCGTATGAGAAAATTGCTCATTATTTCTTGAAAAACCAACGTTACGACCGTTTCTACTTAGAGTGGGACGACGAGCGTGCTGGTTCAATCGACGCATTAGAAGCTTTTAAAGACAACGACCAAGTAGAAGTTGTATTAGGTTTACTATCTTCAAAAACAGCTGACTTAGACGATGAAGAACGCGCCCTAAACGGCTTAGAAGAAGCTAGCAAATATGTATCAAAAGATCGATTATACCTATCTCACCAATGTGGCTTTGCCTCATGTGACGGTGGTAACGAATTAACCCACGAAAACCAATGGGACAAAATCAAGCAAGGACAAGCAATCGCATTCAAATACTTTGGTGAATAATCCCTAATCAAAAAAACTATCATCCTTCAAAAGAGGTTGGCTCCCCACGCCAACCTCTTTTTTATGTCTTTATTCTTATATCAGCAATCACTTCAATCAATGCGAGAAGTTAAAGTGAATCCTTTGAGCTTTACTTTGTTGTAGCCCTCGCCTATTAAGGGCATAAATATTCACATGCTGACGCATAAATAATTTGGACTAGCTTAATTTAATATGTATTAACCGAGGCGAAAGCTTTCCTAGCATGCCTTAGCAGTGAATCTAGGATGACTGACTCATATCGGAATGTTCGGGATAACCCCCTTACAGTCTGAATCGTCATGCAAGTTCATAGACCATGGCTGGGAACGGTCCCTCTGCTTTTACGGCAATGATAGAGAAAGCAAAAGTCTACAGATTTTTGTGATAAATAAAAAAGTAGAATCCAAAAAATAGGATTCTACTTAGATAGCAATTCAAGCTTTAAGCCCCTTGCATATTGTAAAGTACAAAGAAAGCCATAAAGAAGATTAATAGCACAACCGCGAGGACACCGAAGACGATGTAGATACGCTTCTGCTCTTTTCTATACATATAGTTACTGGTTATTAGTAGCAAAAAAGCTGCTACAAAAAATACCCAAATCATCTAGTCACCAAACTTTCCGCTACTTACTCGGCTCACCATCCGGCCCAAACTAAGCCAGTTTCGCTGAGTAATCAATAATCGCATCTACCGTTTCATTTAAGAAGTCAATTGTATTTTCTAAAGGTTGTGCAGTCGTAATATCCACACCCGCAACCTTGGCTGCATCAACAGGGTTAATACGCCCTAATTTCAAGAAGTTGATCCAATTGTCAACCGCTTGCTTATCTTCACCTGAACGGATATTCAAGAAGGCTTGGGTTGCAATGGTTAAACCTGCTGAGTACGTGTATGAGTAAAGCCCCATGTAGTAATGTGGTTGACGCATCCAAGTTAATTCAGCACCCGGATTAATCTCTACAGCATCACCCCAGAAAGCTTCTAATACCCCTTTTTTCAAGTCTGAAAGGGTTTCAGCTGTGAAGGCTTCCCCGCGGTCAATTAGTCGGTAAACTTCACGTTGGTAGGCTGCTTCTAACAAGTGTGTAATGAAATTATGGAAGTATGTATTGGTTAGCATATTGGCTAAGGCAAAGCGTTGGGTACGGTCGTCTTCACCATTGGCTTGTAAGTAGCCAGTTAATAGTAACTCATTAAAAGTTGACGGCGCTTCAATCACATACAAGCTGGGTTCACTTGAAATAAACAAGTTGTTGGCTTCTGCCCGGCTCATTTGCCCTGCATGCCCTAACTCATGGATTAAGGTGTAGACATCAGACAATTGTTCTGTCCAGCTCATTAAGATATATGGATGAACACCAGGAGCGATGGTCGCAAATCCACCAGTTGATTTACCAATATTTTGAGCGTAATCTACCCAGCGGTTTGTATAGGCTGGGGCAATTTCCTTGAAGTAGTCCTCACCCATAATAGCTGTAGCTTCTTTCACGTAGGCTTCTGATTCTTCAAAAGAAACGGGTTTTGAAAAAGTTGGATCTAAACTAATTTTTAAGTCAGCGTAAGTCATTTTATCTAAGCCACGTACTTCTTTAACGTGGTTGATATATTTACGCATAACGGGCGCTAATTTCTCCATAATCACATTGATTTGGCGGTCATAAAGGTCCCGGTCAACGTCTTGACTAAAGAGTAGGTAGTCAATTACTGACTCGTAGCCACGGATGTTAGCTTGAGCTTTTTCCTGCAAGACGTGGCCATAATAAGTTGTTGCAAAGGTATTTTGGTATTTTGCCAATTCTTTTGAGAAAGCATCAAAGGCTGCCCGACGAACGGCTGTATCCTCTTCAAACATATATTTATCTTCATATAAAACAAAGCTTAAAGGGTAAGTAGTACCATCTACTTCAAAATCAGGAAAAGTTAAATCGGCTAATTTAGCGTTGTTATACACTTCATAATTTTGATCATGTGCTTGTTCGAATTGGAATAGTACATCTTCCACTTTAGCACCCAGATATATCGCTTGTTGACGTTCAACTTCAGCAATATAATCTGCTGTTTCTGGAGCAATGGCCTTTACTTTTTCCAGTTCAGTTGCTGATTTTTCTAGTAATGCATTTTGGAAAAATAGCATCGCTTCTTGAACATTTTTGCTCGCTGCCGATACCTTATGTAATTTCAATGCTGCTTGTGAATTTGTACGGTCGGCTTCAACCGCTAAAAAGGTATAGTGCATCAATTGTGACCCTAAAACTTGCACGTCAGAAGCCGCTAAAACTGCATTAGCAATATCACTCGCGTCACTTAATTTGCCTTCATATTTTTCCTTGAAAGCTTGTCCTAGATCTTTAAATTCAGCTAATTTCGATTCAAAAGTTGCTTCATCTTCAAAAATTTGGCTGAGGTCCCAAGTGGTTGCTACATCTACTTGGTCGCGGGTTGGGAATGTATTCTCTGTTGTCATCCGGCATATCCTTCTTTCCTAGCTTAATGGTAATTTTCTTAAATAAGTTTACCACTAAAACCCCAAAACTTACCAGAAATAGGTTGGCTATCCTACTTCATAAGTGTCTTTCTTTGAATTTTTAAAATATTAGGTTCATAATAATAAGTGACGAAATAATACCACCGCTAATTTTTAAGGAGGAATTTTCAATATGTCAATTAATCAAGCACAATTAGAACGCATGTCAAATGCCCCTGGATTTATCGCTGCCCTAGACCAATCAGGTGGTTCAACACCAAAAGCCCTATTAGCCTATGGTGTAGCCGAAGATACCTACAGCAATGAAGACGAAATGTTTGCGAAAGTCCATGAAATGCGGACGCGAATCATGACCAGTAAAGCTTTTACTAGCGATAAAATTCTAGCTGCTATCTTATTTGAAAATACCATGGACCGCCAAGTAGACGGCAAATACACCGCAGAATACTTAGCTGACAAAGGGATCGTACCCTTCCTTAAAATCGATAAAGGACTTGCCGAAGAAGCCAATGGCGTACAATTGATGAAAGATATGCCAGACCTTGACGACCTATTAGCACGTGCAAATGACCGCGGTATTTTCGGTACCAAAGAACGGTCAAATATCCTAGCCTTCAACCCTGTAGGCATCAAAGAAGTTGTCGACCAACAGTTTGAAGTCGCTAAACAGGTTATTGATGCAGGTTTAGTACCGATTATTGAACCTGAAGTGAATATCAAGGCAGAAGACAAATCAGCCATCGAAGAATTATTAGCTGAAGAAATTAGATTACACTTAGATCAATTAGGGGAAAATGACTTAGTCATGTTGAAGCTGACAATCCCTACAGTACCAGATACTTACCGTGAACTAGCCAGCCACCCTAACGTTGTTCGTGTAGTGGCCTTATCAGGTGGTTATACCCGTGAAGAAGCCAATGAACTATTAGCGGAAAACCACGACATGATTGCGTCGTTCTCACGTGCCCTCGCGTCCGATTTACGAGCAAGCCAAGCAGATGATGAGTTTAACGAATTATTAGAAAAGGCTATCGACACCATTTACGACGCATCTGTAAACAAAAAATAAAAAAAGCAGTAAATAAAATAAAGAAAGCTCAGAGGAATGAAACGGCCTCTGAGCTTTTTCTGTAAACAACACGATAAGTTGAACTTCTTATCAACTCACCGTGTCCTATCTAACTATGCTATTATTATGGCTCTAGGCTAGCCAATTCCTCGTAAGTAACCGGTGTTTCTTCATAACCATCCACTTCAAAGCCGTTTAAATTCAAGAACTCTTTCATGAAGGTATCCCAAGCTGTGAAGTCTGTATTGAAGTTATCTTGGTTGATTTGTTCAATCAAGGTTTTGGCTTCAGCTTGCACTTCTGGGTCTAATTCCCATGAATCTGGGCGTAAACGGCCCTCTTCATCAAACTCTGGCTTATCACCAAACAACATGTCACGGAAAATCCGGTCGATATGCATAATTGGTGTTTCATGTTGGCCGCGTGTTTCCATTACCTTATACAACCCTAGACAATAAACTGGGAAGAATGGAATAACTGATGATGCTTTTGTCGTCACTGCTGTTGCTACAACGACAGTCGCTTTTCCGTTGATGTCTTTTAAATCTTCATTAATTAAAGCTGCAGCCTTATCACAGTCCGCTTTAGCGCGACCCAAAGTTCCCTTATCGTAGTATGACTCGTTTAATTCAGCCCCTAAATAAGAATAAACAACGGTCTCAACGCCTTCAGCTAGCGCGTCCGCTTCCTGTAAGGCATTCATCCACATCCGCCAGTCCTCACCGCCCATTACTTTCACAGTATTTGCGATTTCTTGCTCAGTTGCAGGTTCAAGCACCTGTTCAAAGAAAGTTTCTTTTTGTAGGTTGACGTTTGGTCCCACAACCTCTTGACCAATTGATTTGATCACTGAATTGTAAGTTTCCCCGGTATTTGGGTCTGTACGGCGTCCTGAAGCCAATGAGTAGACCACAAAGTCCACTTTTCCGCCGAATTCATTCTTGATGAAGTCAATCACTTGGTCCTTCGCTTCGTTAGAGAAGGCATCTGCCATGATATTTTTGGCGATTAACCCTTCAGCTTCCGCTGCTTGCCGGAAAAAGATATTGTTATACCAACCTGGCTTACCAAGGTTTTTCTCAGATCGTGGTCCCCCACCATGGGAAACTGAAATCGTATCTGCCCCCGCACCAAAAGCTAGGTTAATCCGACTAGCCAATCCATAAGAAGATGAGCCGCCTAATACTAAAACTTTCTTTGGCCCTTCAAAGGTCCCTTGGTTTTTTACATATTGAATTTGATTGTTTACTTCTTGCTTCAACCCCATCGGATTCACACCAACAAGGACATTTCCACGCATTTTTGCCTTAAATTCTAAAGTCATATAAGTCTCCTAATATTTACTAATTTCTCAATTTTTTGATAATTCATCTTTACATTATATAGTTAAGGAAACTAGTAGTAAAGTTTTACATGATTATATCAAAAATCAAAGCTTTAATGAAAATTTTTTTGAAAGCAAAAAGGACTGCGGTTTTACCCTACAATCCTCTCTTGTCATATGCGCATTTTCCTTACTTAATGGCCGTTCTCCACCCCTAGAGACAAATTATCCTAGAAATCGTCATCATCCAGGTCATCTACACGTAAATTCAACAAGTTCATGCACTCTTCCACATCTTCAACGTCCATTTGCCCAGGGGCAGACGACATCCCTTCTACAGTGGCAAAGCTAGCCGATGATTTGAAGATTTCCCCGGCAATTCGGGTAATCTTACCTAAACGGCCCATCGACATGGTAATCAAGGGTTGGTCGATTAATGTGGACGCTTGGTGGGTCGCACTCATCAAAGCCAATACATCCGCTTCATCGTGGGGCATGACGGCCATTTTCACAATATCCGCCTCTGACTGACCCATCTTTTGTAGACGTTTGACCATATCATTTTCCAACGGGGTTTTCACAAAATCATGGTAGGAAACGATGACTTTGACTTGGTGTTTGTGAGCGAAAGGAATCAGGTTGTCTAAGATGTCCTGGCCGCGCTCAAACTCGATATCAATAGCGTCGACAGCCTTAGCTTGGATTAAATACCGATACATTTCAACATACTGGCTCTTGCCAATAGCTGACTCCCCGCCTTCGCTCAAGGTTCTAAAGGTGGCAAGTAAGGGTTTTTGAATAGAGGTTTTCACCCGTTTACTCAATTCAGCCAACTCTTCCAGCTCGTCGAAATCGTCAAAGTAATCAATCCGCCATTCCACCATATCGCCTGGTTGACGGCGGTAGAAATTGGCACAGTTGATAATATCTACCGCATTATCCTCGGCTAAGGGAATAATAATTTTTGGTCTATCCTCCCCGAACTTCAAGGAAGCAATTTTTACACTCTTCATGTTGGACTCCTTCTGACATCAAGGCAAAATAAAAAAACTCGATACCATTTGATATGTATATTGTATCGAGTTTTTGCCTTTTAAGCTATATAAAATTTGTGACCAAAGATTGAAGAACTTATTCTTATTAATATCATTATCAAATTTGTCGACCGTCTCTAAAAGTCTTCATCTGAATTTGCATCTAAGCCCACACTTGCATCCACAGGAGTCCCTAAACCAGCTTTATAGTCGCTATAAGCCTTGGAAACCTGCCGGCGGTCTTCTAGTCCTAAGTAATAAACCTCCGCTAAATATAAGCCATGTGCGGCTGCTGTGGGTCCTGCTTCATTCCGGTCTTCGGCTGCGATTAACCGTTTCATCTCATCAACTGGTCTTAACCCGTCCCCAATTTGAAGCGTTGTGCCCACCAAAATCCGGACCATATTGTACAAGAATCCTGATCCTTCAAAGACAAAGGTCAAGGTTTCTTCATCCGGGTCAGCCGTCACTTCGGCCCGGTAAATTTCTCGGACAAAGTTGGTTTTATCCGTTTTAGTCGAACAAAAGGACTTAAAATCATGAACGCCGATAATGTCCTTTAAGGCCTCCTGCATACGCTTAATATCCGTTCGGTAGGGATGGTGGTACATATATTGTCTAGTAAATGGTGA
The DNA here is from genome assembly GCF_002083135.2 of Aerococcus viridans. Lineage (NCBI taxonomy): Bacteria > Bacillati > Bacillota > Bacilli > Lactobacillales > Aerococcaceae > Aerococcus > Aerococcus viridans. The sequence goes on from NZ_NBTM02000001.1 coordinate 537,900, forward strand.
CGGAAATTTGGACGTATCTACCTTGTAAATATACTTCTTACCGTTAGTATGGAACCGGGCATGGAAATCATCTTCCACCCGTTCTACCTTAGTAATACGAATAGCATCATCAAGGATTGAATTCATTGCCCTTAAGACCGCTTCCTCACCAATTTCCGCTGGATAGTCAAAATGAATGACTTGGCCAAGGGCATGTACACCTGAATCAGTCCGGCCTGACCCAACCACTTGAATATCATGGCCTTTTGACATGAGCTTTAAGGCTTTTTCAAGGGCTTCTTGTACAGTGTGGCCATTTGGTTGTACTTGAAAGCCGACAAAGGGGGTCCCGTCGTATTGCAAGGTTACTTTAAATCTAGGCAAAATGCGCCCTCCTTCTAGTGGCTATAAGATAATCATGACAATGGTCAAAACAGCAAGACCGATACTGGCAAGGGTATCCATCTTACCCCAATGCAATTGACGGTACTTGGTCCGGCCTTCACCACCCTTGTAACCACGCGCTTCCATGGCAGTGGCTAGGTCATAAGCCCGGTTAAAGGCTGAAATGAACAAGGGAATGAGAACCGGAATAAAGGCTTTCACCCGCTCAAGGATACGCCCTTCTGAAAAGTCCACACCACGTGCCCGCTGTGCATTCATAATTTTATCTGCCTCTTCTAGTAAGGTTGGCACAAAGCGTAAGGCAATCGATAGCATCAAGGCGATCTCATGGACTGGTAAAATATTGCGGACAGGCTTCAACAAGGCTTCCATAGCATCGGTAATAGCCAGGGGTTGAGTGGTCAAAGTCAAAATCGTCGATAGGAAAATAATCAATAGGAAGCGGATAAAAATATAGGTTGCATTAGACAAGCCACCAGTTGTTAAGGCTAGTGGGCCAAATGACCACAGAACGTCCCCGGTATGCGTAAAGAGGATTTGTAGGGCTACCGTAAAAATAATAATAGCTATCATGGGTTTCAAACCACGTAAAAATATCCCTAAAGAAATCCCAGTTAAAAAGACCAAACTCGTAACTACTGCAATCATGACGATATTGGTCGTGACATTAGTTGCCGCAAACACCAATAGCATCATGACAATCAAGCCCACCAATTTCACCCTTGGGTCCAGTTTGTGCATCAAGGAATTACCGGGAATGTACCGACCAATAATCAATTTATCTTTCATCTATCATTGGCCCCCTTCCCCTGTAATAAATCCGCTTAACTTGTCATCGTCATTTTGCCACGTCGCTAAAGCCAATTTATCAACAATTAAGTCAGCTAAAGCATCCACCGTTAATGGCACTTCAGTCGCTGAATCCCATAACTGGCGGTCTAATTTGTCTTGTAAATTAAAGGCAAAATCAGCTGCGTCCGGTAAAGCCAATTGGTGGCTGGCTAACCAAGCTGGGTCCGAAAAGACGTCAGCTGGCGTCCCTTCTTTCACACAAGTCCCACCATCCATCACAATCACGTGGTTGGCATAAGCCGCCACATCTTCCATTTGATGGGTCACTAAAACAATCGTCAACCCTTGGTCTCGGTACAAGCGGTCGAACATAGACATCATTTCCATCCGACCTTTTGGATCCAATCCAGCAGTTGGTTCATCTAAAACCAGTACTTCCGGTTTCATGGCAATTACCCCAGCAATAGCTACCCGGCGCATTTGCCCACCAGATAACTCAAAAGGTGACCGCTCAAATAAAGTCGGAGCAATCCCAACTGCAGCTAAAGCCGCTTCAGCTTTCTCGCGGGCCGTTGCTTCATCGTCGCCAAAGTTCATGGGCCCGAACATAACATCTTTAATGACAGTTTCTTCAAATAGTTGTCCTTCAGGAAATTGAAAGACCATCCCTACTCGTTGACGGATTTTCTTCAAGTCTTTTGGTTTAGCGTCAGCTGACACCACCGCCTCACCAATCCGTACTTGGCCCACAGTGGGTTGTACCAAGGCGTTAAGGTGTTGGGTAATGGTAGACTTCCCTGACCCTGTATGGCCAATAATCGCCGTATATGACCCGTCAGGAATCGTTACGTTAATATCATGCAAGGCTAAACTGGCAAACGGTGTCCCAGCCCCGTAAGTAAAGCCTACTTGTTCAAATACGATTTGCATAACCATTCACCCAACCCTTCTTCATCAAAATACGCATCCGGCACAGCAACCCCACGTTTTGCTAGGGCACTTTTTAGTTGCTCGGAAAAAGGCACATCCAACCCAACTTCAGTCAACTCATGACCATAAGTAAAGATTTCAGCTGGCGTCCCCTCTTTAATAATTTGCCCCTCTTTAAAAACAAGCATACGGTCAGCTTCTGCCGCCTCATTTAAGTCATGGGTAATTGAGATAACAGTCAAGTCATTATCTTGTTTGATATCCGCCACAACGGCCATCAACTCGTCCCGCCCTTCAGGATCTAACATTGAAGTCGATTCATCGAGAATAATAATCTTTGGTGCTATAGCAATCACGCCCGCAATGGCAACCCGTTGCTTTTGACCGCCAGATAAGGCTGCAGGTTCCTTGTCACGGTAGTCCCACATTTTAACTCGTTTTAGGGCAGACTCCACCCGCGCATGCATCTCATCAACCGGCATGCCCATATTTTCCAAGGCAAAAGCCACATCATCTTCAACAGTTGCGCCAACAAATTGGTTGTCTGGATTTTGAAAGACTAAGCCTACTTGGCTACGGATATCCCATAAGGTTTCCATAGAAAGGACCTTATCGTCCACCTCAATGATTCCTGACTTGGCTTCTAGTAAACCCACTAATAATTTTGAAAAGGTCGATTTCCCTGACCCATTATGACCAATAATCGCTAGCCATTCACCTTCGTAGATAGTCGTTGATAGGCCATCTATAGCTAATTTCTCATCTGATTGACTATATTGAAAAGACAAATCCTGAACCTGAATAATCGGTTTCGCCATCTTGTTCCCTCGCTCACTTTATATATTTAAGAAAAAAACTCCTCCAACGTTACTTGGAAGAGTTTGTCAAAGAAGCCGAAGCCCAGCTAGCCACTTGCATCGCCGTCTCGTTCATCCTGCTATACGCTTCTTCCATCCTGACTGTAACAGTCGGTACTAGAATTCCACTAGTTCAATCACCTAATACACCTGGTAATTCGCGGACTCTACCGCCGGTCGGGACTCGCACCCTGCCCTGAAGACATTTCATTTGTTCTTTACTTAGTTTAGTCTACTAAAATCCCCCATTAAAAGCAATCATTAGATGTCAAGACACCTATTATAGCCCAATTAAATGTCACCCAATACATCACTCACCTTTAGCATGAACGACTAGTTCAACATGCTGGTAATTACCAATAATTTGCGATACCGGACACCGGCTTTCTGCTTCATAAATAATTTCATCCGCTTCATTTCGAGCTAAGTCTATATATATCCACCTTAAACCCGAAATATGTAATAGATGTTTCCTGATTTAATCTATAATCTACCTGAATAGCCACTTCACTAGCTACATTTTTGATACCATGACGTTTTAAGGCCATTTCTATTGTCGCATTCAAGCAATGGTCCAAGATAAGGCAATCAATTGCTCGGGGTTTGTGCCCGCTTCTTGTGGTTTCAATGGGCTTGAAGTCGCCACTCGAAACTCCTTTTCCCCTTCAACCCAAGCCGTTCCTTTAAGTCCTTGGTCATTATGCACTCGTGTTGTGTATAACAATTTATCCTCAGCCATATGCGCATTGCCTCCGTCCTCTTGGTTATGCTCTATTATGGGGCATTATACCCCTAATACTCCTAGCAAAAAAGGCAATTGCATATAAATCTTGCAATTGCCTTTCAATTCAATATTATTTTTTCAAGACTTGATACATGCCATTTGTCACAAATTGTAACCAAACTTGCCCACCTTCAGGATTAAAGTGTACCCCATCCTGACTTAGCCAAGTAGGCGCCTCAGCATGGTTCGCATAATAATCATACCAATCCAGTAGGTAGACTGAATCACTATCGTCACTAGCTGCCTGAGCTAAAGTTTTATTTACATCATTTGCCCAAGGTCGATCAACATGCGTATTCACTAGGAAAATCGTTTTCTCTCGACCAATCTCATCTAAGAAATCACTTAGTTGTGCTGATGTAAAGCCACCATTCGCACCGAGGTCAACCAAAACGACATCTTCTAGCATACCTTGCGCGGCCAAGCTAGCTGGATAGCCAATTAAGGTATATAACTGACGACCAACCGCAGCGTCAACAATAGCATTAGGATACAAGGTATACAAACCTTCTGATTCGCCCACCATTAAGGAATCACCGATGAAAGTCACAGATAGCTGATACGCAAACCGAGCCTGCTCATCAGGAATACCTTGGTAAAATCCTAATGATGCCTCACTTAAGTTCTTTTTATAAGTTGAAAGACTCGCATCTGCTTGTTTTTCTTGCTCAGCCCTTTGTTTATTCAGTTCTTCAATTTTTTTTGCCTGCTCAGCTGCTTGCTGCTCTTCTACAGTCACATTATCTGCTGGTTTAGAAATTGCAACAGCACTAGCACCACCAAGGAATATGAAGGTAAACATTAAGAATAAAATGCGGGTCAACCAGGGTGCCGGCTCTTTAAACAAGTTACGTACCTTGGTAAATAGACGGACGGGTTGATTATTTCGGACTTCATTAAAAATTGGCACCGGCCATCTTTTTTCCTCTAGCAAGGCATAAGATAAACAAGACAGGGTGATGATTAAAATGACTTGAGGCCAAATACTGTTGGTAAACCAATTCTGACTGGTTGGTACCATATGAAACAGCACATTGATTGGGTAATACCATAAATACATATGGAATGTACGTTGGCCTAACCACCGCAAGGGTTTAAATTTCAATAGAAAACCAACCCAAGAGCCTTTATAAGTTAACAAGGCAATCATTACGGCAGCTAATAAATTAAAGCCAAACATTCCGCCATAGTAGGTGAATGTCGCTGCATCAAGCATGTGGAGCATCCCGTAAGTGAGTATAGCCAATAAGCCTAACAACACCACATCAACAATAAAGTGGTGAAAGCGACCAATACGATTCTTCAACCAAGTAGCCAGCTGGTCCATATCCAACAATTGGGCAGCAGCCCCACCAAGAGCGATAGAGAAGAATCTAGTATCCGTGCCGTAGTAAACTCTTGATGGGTCTTCACCAGGTGTGAAGATTATCGCCATCAAAATTCCTGACAAAAGCGCGGCACCAAGCATGACCAATCCTGATTGCCATTTAGTTTTAGTATAACGTCGACTAGCATTAAAGAATAAAGGCCAAATCACCATAAACTGCATGTAAACAGCTATATACCAATAATGCGTGGTCAAGGATGGGTGTAACATATTGGCGAAATAGGACGAACCAGACAGAATCTGATGCCAGTTATTCACGAATAATAGGGAGGTGGTTAGGTTAATCCCAATATTTACTAGGAGTTGCTGTCTAAATAAGAGTAGATAGGTAAGGCCAACCATGGTAATAATGACCATGGGCCACCATACCTTGCGCATACGCCCCCACGTTTTCTTAAAATAGGATCCTTCATCAATGCCCGCTTGGTATTTACTTTCCATCTGACTCGTCACTAGGTAACCTGAAAGGACTAAAAAGATGTCCACCCCTAAGAAACCACCTGAAACACGGTGAGTTAGATAGTGGTATAAAATAATACCCAGCATCGCTAAGAATCGAATTGTATCAAACTGTGTAAAGTAGTTTTTCTTCATTACCCTCGCCTCTCTATATTGCCAAGCACGCCATTGCCAATGCTTGAGACAGTTTACGCAATTATAATAGATATATTATATCGATAGTATGGGAAAATGAGAACATCAATTTTGAGATTTCCCAAAGTCCTTACGACAACTGCCTCCCAAAAGACCAAAAAAAGTGGTTGAGCCCTAGCCTCAACCACTTCAGAAAATAAAAAAGCATATATGCTACCAAACACCTGTTGGATAAAACAACACATATGCCGAACCAATTATTCACTTAAATGAATTGGCCTTGATTTATTCAAAAGACTAATGGATATATTCCACTCCTAGCGAACTTCATCACGCTAGGAGTAGATAGAGCTAGACTCGGCCATACTAGGTATAACCAACATCATGACACTCCGTTTTATACATCACTAAAAGTTTTTATTAAACTAATTCAAGAATAACCATTGGTGCAGCATCGCCACGACGAGGTTCAGTTTTTAAGATACGAGTGTATCCACCTTGACGTTCAGCGTAACGAGGACCAAGATCGTTGAATAATTTTTGTAAAGCAGACTCGATAACGATGTCTTCACCTTCAGCGCGAACATCGGCGATTTCGTTACGAACGAATTGGTTCGCTTGACGACGAGCAGCTAAATCTCCACGTTTACCTAAAGTAATCATTTTTTCAGCTGTACGACGGATCTCTTTCGCACGAGTTTCTGTTGTAGTAATACGTTCATTGATAATTAAATCAGTAGTTAAGTCACGTAACATAGCTTTACGTTGAGAGCTAGTACGACCTAATTTACGGTAACCCATTGTCAGTATCCTCCTTTATGATTTATTAATCTTCTTGACGTAAAGATAAGTCAAGAGCAGCTAGCTTGTTTTTAACTTCTTCAAGAGACTTACGACCTAAGTTACGTACTTTCATCATTTCTGGTTCAGACTTGTTAGTCAATTCTTCAACAGTATTGATGCCTGCACGTTTTAGACAGTTGTATGAACGAACTGATAAGTCTAGTTCTTCAATAGTCATTTCAAGCATTTTTTCTTTTTGTGTTTCTTCTTTTTCGACCATAACTTCAACTTGACGAGCTTCGTCTGTTAAGTTAACGAATACTTCCAAGTGTTCTGTCATGATTTTTGCCGCTAAGCTTAATGCTTCTTCGGGTGAAATTGTACCATCAGTCCAAATATCCATAGTTAATTTATCGTATTCGTTGATTTCTCCGATACGAGTATTTTCAACTTGATAGTTTACTTTGGAAATTGGCGTGTAGATAGAATCCACTGGGATTTCGCCAATTGGCATTGAATCCACTTTATTATTTTCTGAGCGAACAAAACCACGACCGTTTTTAACATTCATAATCATGTGGAAACGAGCGCCTTCTGCAAGCGTACAGATATGTAAGTCTGGATTCATAACATCGAAATCAGCATCGGCAATAATATCAGCAGCTGTTACGTCAGCTGGACCTGTGATGTCAATTTCTACTTGTTTTTCCTCTACGTCATACAATTTCAATGATAATTGTTTTACGTTCAACACAATCTCAGTAACGTCTTCACGTACACCTGGGACTGTTGAGTATTCATGCAAAACATCGTCAATTTGGATTGATGTAACTGCTGTACCTGGTAGTGAGGACAACAAGATACGACGTAATGAATTACCTAGGGTTGTTCCATAGCCGCGTTCTAATGGTTCTACAACGAATTTACCAAATTTACTATCGTCGTTAATTTCAATTGTCTCAATATTTGGCTTTTCAATTTCGATCATATCGACAAATTACCCCTTTCAAAACGTGAGAAAATGTATCATCGCATATCCAAGTTCATCAATCGATTAAACACGACGACGTTTTGGAGGACGGCAACCATTATGAGGAATAGGTGTTACATCGCGAATAGCAGTAACTTCTAAACCTGCTGCTTGTAAAGCACGGATAGCTGATTCACGACCTGAACCAGGACCTTTTACTGAAACTTCAACAGATTTCATACCGTGATCCATAGCAGCTTTTGTAGCTGTTTCTGAAGCCATTTGTGCAGCATAAGGAGTAGATTTACGAGAACCTTTAAATCCTAAAGCACCTGCAGATGACCAAGAAATTGCATTACCATGCTCATCAGTAATCATAACGATAGTATTGTTAAATGTAGAGTGGATGTGCGCCACACCTGTTTCGACATTTTTCTTCACACGACGTTTGCGTGAAACTGGACGTTTAGCCATAGTGTAATTAACCTCCTTTTAGATTATTTTTTCTTACCTTGAATTGCGACAGCTTTACCTTTACGCGTACGTGCGTTGTTCTTAGTGTTTTGACCACGAACTGGTAAACCACGACGGTGACGGATACCACGGTATGAACCGATTTCTTGTAGACGTTTGATGTCTAAAGCACGTTCACGACGTAAGTCACCTTCAACTTTAATTGTATCTACTGCTGCACGTAAACGATCTAACTCATCGTTAGTTAAGTCACGTACACGAGTATCTTCTGAAATTTCAGCTTGCGCTAAGATTTTTTGAGAAGTCGTTTTACCGATACCATAGATGTATGTTAAGGCAATAACGATACGTTTCTCACGTGGAATATCTACTCCTGCTATACGAGCCATATATGAAAACCCTCCTTTTTATTTATCTTTAATTAGCCTTGGCGTTGTTTATGTTTTGGATTAGAACAAATAACCATAACTTTACCGTTACGGCGAATAACTTTACAATGTTCGCACATTGGTTTAACAGATGCTCTTACTTTCACAGTTATACCTCCTCGATTATATATCTCTACATTACTTGAATCGGTAGGTGATACGACCTTTCGTCAAGTCATATGGAGACATCTCAACTTTTACACGGTCGCCTGGCAAAATACGAATGTAGTTTACACGCATTTTTCCTGAAATATGCGCTAAAACTTCATAACCATTTTCCAATTGGACCTTAAACATAGCATTAGGTAATGTTTCAGTCACAGTACCTTCAATTTCGATCATATCTTCTTTTGACAAAGTTTTTCCTCCTAATGGTGGTTGTTTCGTTTAATCACTAATTGATTATAGGATAGAAATACGAAATGTTCAGTCAACCCGAATATCTTACCATAATTAGCGACTTAAAGCAACAAAATTTATTTATCTAAAATCTTTTGGATCTCAGCGTAAACATTGTCAATACCGATATCACCAGGAATGCGATAAAGCTTACCTTGACCTTCATAGAAGTCTAAGATTGGTTGTTGTTGTTCTTGATTAACTTTTAATCTATTTTCAACAACTTCAGGTTTATCGTCTTCACGTTGGTAGAAATCATGGCTTCCGCAAACATCGCATACGCCGTCTACTTTTGGTTTGTTCAAAACTTTGTGGTAGGTTGCGCCACAGTTACGACAAATGATTCGTCCTGATAAACGTTCTTTCAACGTTTCAGCTGGCACGTCTAAGTAGATAACTGCATCAATGTCGCGATCTAAGCGAGTCATGATACCGCCAAGTTCTTTAGCTTGCGCTTCAGTTCTTGGAAAACCGTCTAGCATAAAGCCAGCTTGTGTATCTTCTTTTTGAAGTCTTTCTTCAACAATACCATTCGTTACTTCATCAGGAACTAATGCACCATCATCCATGAATGATTTAGCTTTTTTTCCTAATTCAGTTCCTTCAGCGATTGCTGATCTAAACATATCTCCAGTAGAAATATGTGGAAATTTGTAATCTTCAACGATTTTAGCTGCTTGAGTACCTTTACCGGCACCAGGCAAGCCCATTAAAATAATATTCATAATTGTCCTCCCCAAGCACGTTACGCATTAGTCTTTTTTATCATGAATAAAGCCAACGTATTGACGTTTAATTGTACGTCCTTCAATTTGTTTTGCTGTATCTAAAGCAACACCAACAACGATTAGTAAGCTTGTACCACCTAAAGCAATTGATTGTGGCATATCAAAGAAGTATGCCCCTAGTAAAGGTAGAACTGCTACACCCATCAAGAATAGTGAGCCAACTGCACTTAAACGATTTAACATTTTTTGTAAATATTCTTTAGTTGCTAAGCCTGGACGGATACTTGGAATATAACCACCAGCCTTCTGCAAGTTTTCTGCAGCACGTTCAGGGTTAATCTGAATATGTGCATAGAAGAATGTGAACAAAATAATGACAATTGCGTAAATAGCAATACCCGCTGGTTCTTCCAAATTAAAGATTGTTGACAATACTTGATACCAAGAAACATCACTATAATCAGCGGCAAATAATCCGAGTAACGTTTGTGGCACCATGATTAATGATGACGCGAAGATAACGGGAATAACACCTGCTGAGTTAATCTTTAATGGTAGATGAGACTTTTGCGATGCCGAATTCGCACGTTTGGAATACCGTACGGGAATTTGACGTTCCGCTTGACTCATGAAAATGACGAACATAATTAATAGGATAAATACAAGAACAAATAGTCCTGCATAAATCATTTGTCGATTTAATTCACTGCTAGTAGCATCTACAATGTTATTTTGATAGTAAGACGTTAACTCTGAAGGGATTTGCGCTAGAATACCAGCGAAGATAACGATTGAAGTACCATTACCAATTCCATATTCAGTGATTTGCTCACCAATCCAGATAACAAACATAGATCCAGCAGTCATGAATAAAGCAATCAATAAGTAAGTTACAAAACCTGGATTATTAATTAATCCTAGCGATGACAATGAATTAAATCCTATTGAAATAGCTAAAGCTTGAAAAAAGCCAATTGCTACTGCAAAGTATCTAGTCCATCGATTTAACTTACGCCGACCAACTTCACCCTGTTTAGACCACTCTGTAAATGAAGGTATAATCTCCATCTGCAAAAGTTGAATAATAATTGATGCGGTTATATACGGTGAAACACCCAATGAAAAGATGGAGTAGCTCGAAAGTGCTCCTCCACCAAGAGTGTTTAGTAGGCTGAATAAACCAGATTCAGCTAACCCTTGAATTCCTGCAGCATTCACGCCCGGGACAGTTATGCTAGCCCCGATACGGAATACAATCAACATGATTGCTGTAAATGCCACGCGGCTTCTAATATCCTTATCCTGAAATCCATTTTTCAGTATTTGAAACATTAGATCACCTCGATTGAACCCCCAGCGGCCTCAATAGCTTCTTTAGCTGATGCTGAGAATTTAGCTGCTTTAACGGTTAGTTTGCGTTCTAATTCACCATTACCTAAAACTTTGATACCAGATTTTTCTTTTTTAACTAAGCCTGCTTCGATTAAGTCAGCAGCGGCTACAACAGCACCATCTTCAAATACGTTTAAGTCATCAAGATTGATGATCGCATACTCTTTACGGTTGATGTTTGTAAAACCACGTTTTGGAATACGACGGAACAATGGTGTTTGTCCACCTTCGAAACCTAAACGTACACCACCACCTGAACGAGCTTTTTGACCTTTTTGTCCACGTTTTGATAGTTTACCCCAACCAGAACTTGCACCACGACCTACACGGTGACGTGTGTGACGAGATCCTTCTGAAGGTTGTAATTCATGTAATTTCATCCTGTTAGGCACCTCCTATTCTAGATTATGCTTCTTCAACAACTACTAAGTGAGCAATTTTAGTAATCATACCGTTAATTGCTTCGTTACGAGTTTTAACAACTGTTTTACCAACTTTTGTTAAACCTAGTGCTTGAGCTGTTTTAATTTGGTCTTGAGGACGTCCAATTAAACTGCGTTTTAAAGTAATTTTTACTTCAGTCATTCGAATTTCCCCCTTAACCTAATAATTCTTCCACAGATTTACCGCGTAATGCAGCTACATCTTCTGGAGATTTTAATGATTTAATTGCTTCTAAAGTAGCACGTACGATGTTGATTGGTGAGTTAGAACCTAGTGATTTAGAAGTAATATCTGCGATACCACCTAATTCGACTACGGCACGAACTGGACCACCAGCAGCGATACCAGAACCGGCTTGAGCTGGTTTAAGTAATACGTTACCACCGTTAAATTTACCGATAACTTCATGAGGAACAGTTGATCCTGCACGAGGTATAGTAATTAAGTTTTTCTTACCGTCTTCAACCGCTTTGCGGATTGCTTCTGGTACTTCGGCAGCTTTACCAGTACCTAGACCAACATGGCCATTTCTATCACCGACAACAACAACGGCACCGAAGTTCATACGACGTCCACCTTTAACGGTTTTAGCAACACGGTTAATGGCAACAACGCGTTCTTCAAGGTCGTTTTCGTTAATGTTTAATTCTTGAAATGTGTTTGTCATGTTCTTGGCTTCCTCCTTTTCCTAAAATTCTAAGCCGTTTTCACGAGCTGCATCTGCTAAAGCTTGTACACGTCCGTGATATTGGTAGCCACCACGGTCAAATTTTACAACTTTAACGCCTGCTGCTACACCGCGTTCAGCGATAGCTTTACCAACTAATGCTGCACTTTCGGTTTTAGTTGCGGCTGATAATGTTTCTTCGTTTGTAGAGGCACTCGCTACAGTAACACCCGCTACGTCATCAATTAATTGAGCGTAGATGTGTTTGTTAGAACGGAATACGTTCAAGCGTGGGCACTCTGCTGTTCCAGAAATGTTGCTACGAACACGCGCGTGGCGTTTTTGACGTAATTTATTTTTATCTGGTTTGCTGATCAAAATAGTCACCTCTTTGTTAGATTTGTAAGGATGACCTCGTCACCCTCATTTTATAGATAATTTGGATACAAGTAAAAGGAAATAATTGTAAGGAATTACAATTATTTACCAGTTTTACCTTCTTTACGACGAATGTGTTCGCCAACATAGTGAATACCTTTACCTTTGTATGGTTCTGGTAAACGAGTTGAACGGATATTCGCTGCTAATTCACCAACAACTTCTTTGTTGATACCTTTGATGTTGATTGTAGTGTTAGTTGGCACTTCGATTTCGATGCCTTCTGGTGCTACAAATTCAACAGGGTGAGATAAACCAACATTGACAGTTAATTTGTTACCTGCTAATTGTGCACGGTAACCAACACCAGTCATTTCAAGTTTCTTCTCGAATCCTTCAGAAACACCAATAACCATGTTGTTTACTAATGCACGAGTAGTTCCGTGGATAGAACGTACTTCTTTGTGGTCATTCGGACGAGTGAAAGTGATTTCTTTCTCCCCGATTTGAATATCAATTACAGGGTTGAACTCACGTGATAATTCGCCTTTAGGGCCTTTAACAGTGATAGTTGAACCAGCTTTTTCTACGGTTACGTTACTAGGAATCTCGATAATTTTATTACCAATACGACTCATTCTAGACTGCACCTGCCTTTCAATTTTGTTTTTTAATTTTTGTTATTTATTACCAAATGTAAGCTAAAACTTCGCCACCGATGTTTTTAGCACGGGCTGCTTTATCAGTGATAACACCTTCAGATGTTGAAACTAATGCAGTACCTAAGCCGTTTAAAACTTTAGGAATTTGATCACTTTTCGCGTATACACGTAAACCTGGTTTAGAGATACGTTTTAAGTTTGTGATTACTCGTTGGTTATCGCTTGTGTATTTCATGAATACACGGATAACGTTTTGTTTATCATCTTCGATGATTTCGTAATCTTTGATATATCCTTCTTCTTTAAGGATAGCAGCAATATTTTCTTTGATTTTTGATGATGGACTTTCGAATGATTCGTGGCGCACCATGTTGGCGTTACGAATACGAGTTAAAAAGTCCGCAATTGGATCAGTCATGACCATTACGAGTACACCCTCCTTTACTTAATTACCAGAAATTTACCAGCTTGCTTTTTTGACTCCAGGAATTTCCCCTTTATAGGCAAGTTCACGAAGGCAAATACGGCATAATTTAAATTTACGGTAAACTGAATGTGGGCGTCCACAACGTTCACAACGAGTATATTCTTGAGTAGAATATTTAGCTGGTTTCTTGTTCTTTTCGATCATTGATTTTTTTGCCAAATTACTCACGCCTCCTTCAAGACTTTATTATTTTTGGAATGGCATTCCTAGTTGAGTTAATAATTCTAATGATTCTTCGTCTGAATTAGCAGTTGTAACAATTACGATATCCATACCACGTACTTTAGATACTTTATCAAAGTCGATTTCTGGGAAAATCAATTGTTCACGGATACCTAATGTGTAGTTACCACGACCATCGAATGAGCGGTTGCTGATACCACGGAAGTCACGTACACGAGGTAGTGAAACTGTTACTAATTTGTCGAAGAATTCATACATACGTTCGCCACGTAAAGTAACTTTAGTACCGATTGGCATACCTTCACGTAAACGGAAACCAGCGATTGATTTCTTAGCAGTTGTAACAACTGGTTTTTGACCAGCAATTAATGTTAATTCTTCAACAGCGTTTTCTAAGTTTTTCGCGTTAGATACTGCATCACCAACACCCATGTTGATAACGATTTTATCTAATTTAGGTGCTTGCATGATTGAGCTATAGTTAAATTTTTCAACCATTGATGGTACTACTTCATTTTTATATTTTTCTTGTAAACGATTAGCCATTATTCAGCGTCCTCCTCTCCTGATACTGCTTCAGCGATTACTTCGCCTGATTTTTTCGCTACGCGAACACGTTTACCATCTTGTTCTTGGTAACCTACACGTGTTGCTTCGCCTGTTTTAGGGTCTACTAGTTGTACGTTAGATACATGAATAGGTGCTTCAACTTCGATGATACCGCCTTGAGGGTTCATTTGAGTTGGACGTTGATGTTTTTTAACGATGTTAACACCTTCAACAACAACTTTGTCAGCTTTTGGCAAAGCTTGTTTTACACGACCTTGTTTGCCTTTGTCTTTACCGGCAATAACGATAACTGTGTCATTTGCTTTTACTTTCATTTAAACGGGCACCTCCTTATTTTCTTCAGATTTTAGATTACTTCTGGAGCTAATGAAATAATACGCATATAGTTGTTGTCACGTAATTCACGTGCAACTGGACCAAAGATACGTGTTCCACGAGGAGATTTATCGTCACGAATAATTACACATGCATTTTCGTCGAATTTGATGTATGAACCATCTGGACGACGAACGCCGCTCTTAGTACGAACGATAACTGCTTTAACTACATCACCTTTTTTGACAACTCCACCTGGTGTTGCATTTTTAACAGTTGCCACGATAACATCACCAATGTTTGCAGTTTTACGGCCAGATCCGCCTAATACTTTAATTGTTAGGACTTCACGCGCGCCTGAGTTATCTGCTACTTTTAAACGAGTTTCTGATTGAATCATTTATAGAGTACCTCCTTCCAGTTGTTATTAGATAATGATTGATTCTTCAACGATTTCAACAAGACGGAAGTATTTGTCTTTTGACAATGGACGAGTTTCCGCGATGCGGACGATGTCACCCATTTTTGCTGAATTGTTTTCATCATGTGCTTTGTATTTCTTAGAATATTTGATACGTTTACCATATGTTGGATGGAATTTGAAAGTATCAACTTGGACTGTGATTGTTTTCTCCATTTTGTCAGAAACAACACGGCCTTGTAACACTTTACGGTTATTACGTTCTTCCATGGACAGGTTTCCTCCTTTACTGAATTTTCTTACGCTTCTTGATTACGTAACGCAGTTTTAACACGTGCGATATCTTTACGAACAGCTTTAATACGAGCTGTGTTTTCTAATTGACCAGTTGCCAATTGGAATCGTAAGTTGAATAATTCTTGACGATATTCTTGTTCTTTAGCAGTAAGTTCAGCAGTGGAAAGATCTTTAATATCTGTAAATTTAGTCATTAGATTCACCACCAATTTCACGTTTTACGATTTTAGTACGAATAGGTAATTTGTGAGATGCTAAACGCAATGCTTCTTTAGCTACTTCTTCTGGAACACCGGCAACTTCAAATAAGATTTTACCGCGTTTTACTGGAGATACCCAACCTTCTGGAGCACCTTTACCAGAACCCATACGAACACCAATTGCTTTAGCTGTATAAGATTTATGTGGGAAGATTTTAATCCATACTTTCCCACCACGTTTCATGTAACGTGTCATGGCAATACGAGATGCTTCAATTTGACGGTTAGTGATCCATGCTGAATCTAATGCTTGCAAACCGAATTCACCGTATGCAATTTCTTTTCCGCCTTTAGCTTCGCCACGCATTTTACCACGGAATTCACGTCTGTGTTTTACACGTTTAGGTACTAACATGTTTTAAGCCTCCCCTTGAATATTTTTTGTTGGAAGGATTTCACCACGGCATACCCATGTTTTGATACCGATCTTACCGTAAGTAGTGTCGGCTTCTTCCCATGAGTAGTCGATGTCCGCACGCAATGTATGCAATGGAACTGTTCCTTCTACTTGAGTTTCTGAACGCGCCATGTCGGCACCATTCAAACGACCTGAGATTTGAACTTTGATACCTTTAGCTCCTGATTTCATTGTGCGTTGGATTGCTTGTTTTTGCGCACGACGGAAAGCTACACGGTTTTCTAATTGTTGAGCGATTGACTCACCAACTAATTTAGCGTCTAATTCAGGTTTTTTAATTTCTACAATGTTGATGTGTACTTTTTTACCTGTACGGTTGTTTAAAGTTTTACGTAATGCGTCAACTTCAGAACCACCTTTACCGATAACCATACCTGGTTTAGCAGTGTGGATGTTTACGTTAACTTTGTTTGCAGCACGTTCAATTTCAACTTGAGATACAGAAGCATCTTTTAATGTTTCAGCGATGTATTCGCGGATATGTAAGTCTTCGTGTAAAGTATCTGCAAAGTCTTTTTCTGCATACCAACGAGCGTCCCAATCTTTGATGACGCCGATACGCATACCGATAGGATTAATCTTTTGTCCCATTAATTATGCCTCCTCTGCTGTTTTTACTACCACTGTAATGTGGCTTGTACGTTTGTTGATTCTAGAAGCTGAACCTTTCGCACGTGGACGGAAACGTTTCATCGTTGGTCCTTCGTTTACGAATGCTTCGCTTACTACTAAGTTAGCTGGCTCTAAGCCAAAGTTGTGCTCTGCGTTTGCAATTGCAGACATTAACACTTTCTCTACAGCAGGAGATGCTGAACGAGGAGTGTTTTTTAAGATTGCAATAGCTTCACCGACAGTTTTGTTGCGGATTAAGTCAACAACTAAACGTGCTTTACGAGCAGAAACGCGAACTGTGTTTGCAGTTGCTTTTGCAGATGTAATTTGTTCTGCCATTCTTTATTTCCTCCTCTCAGATTAACGACGAGTTGTCTTGTCGTCAGCGCCATGTCCTTTATATGTACGAGTTGGTACGAATTCACCTAATTTGTGACCTACCATATCTTCTTGGATATAAACTGGTACATGTTTGCGGCCATCGTATACAGCAATTGTTAACCCAACAAAGTTAGGGAAAATTGTTGAACGGCGTGACCATGTTTTGATTACTTGTTTCTTTTGTGCGTCTTGTTGTGCAACCACTTTTTTCATTAAATGGTCATCACAAAAAGGTCCTTTTTTCAAGCTACGGCTCATATTTATTTGGCTCCCTTCGCTATCCTATTTAATGTGATTACTTAGAGTTACGACGACGTACAATTAATTTATTGCTACGTGCGTTCTTATCACGAGTCTTAATACCACGTGCAGGTTTACCCCATGGAGTCATTGGACTTGGACGTCCGACTGGAGCTTTACCTTCACCACCACCGTGAGGGTGATCGTTAGGGTTCATTACAGATCCACGAACAGTTGGACGTTTTCCTGCCCAACGAGAGCGTCCTGCTTTACCTACGTTGATTAAGCTGTGTTGTTCGTTACCAACAGCACCAATTGTTGCACGACAAGTACCTAAGATCATACGAACTTCACCAGAAGTTAATCTAATCAATACGTATTTGTCTTCTTTACCTAACACTTGAGCGCTAGCACCAGCAGAGCGAACTAATTGTCCACCTTTACCAGGTTTAGTTTCAATGTTATGTACTAAAGTACCAACTGGGATGTTTTTCAATGGTAATGCATTACCAACTTTGATATCTGCTGCTTCACCAGAAGAAATACGAGCACCAACTTGTAAACCTTTAGGTGCGATGATGTAAGTTTTAATACCATCTGTATAGTGGATTAATGCAATATTAGCTGAACGGTTTGGATCGTACTCAATAGCTTTCACTACACCTTCAACGTTGTCTTTATTACGTTTGAAGTCGATGATACGGTAAGCTTGTTTGTGTCCACCACCGTGATGACGAACTGTAATGCGACCGTTGTTATTACGACCAGCACGTTTGCTTTGTGATTCTAACAATGTTTTTTCAGGAGTTGTTTTAGTGATTTCTGAGAAATCTGAACCTGACATGTTACGACGACCGTTAGTCGTTGCTTTATATGTTTTTATCGCCACGTGAATTTCCTCCTATCTTAATTATTCTGCTTCGTTTCCGAAGATTTCGATTGATTGACCTTCAGCGATGGTTACGATTGCTTTACGGCGTTTACGTGTATAACCAGCAAAACGTCCCATACGTTTTAATTTACCGCGAACGTTCATGATGTTTACGTTTTTCACGTCTACGTTGAACAATTCTTCGATTGCTTGTTTAACTTCTGTTTTGTTCGCTTTAACAGCTACTTCAAAAGTGTATTTGTTTTCGTCCATTTTCAACATTGATTCTTCAGTGATGATTGGGCGAATGATTACGTCGTGTGCCAACATTATGCTAGTACCTCCTCTACGTTAGAAAGTGCTGCTTTTGTAATGATGACTTTTTCAGAGTTAACTAAGTCGAATACGTTAACGTTGTTTTCATCAACTACTTTTACGTTTGGTAAGTTACGAGCTGATAATTGTGCGTTGTCGTTGTCTTTGTTGATTACAACTAAAACTTTATTTTCAACTTGTAAGTTATTCAACACTTCTTGGAATAATTTAGTTTTTGGTGTTTCGAATGCTAATTCATCAACAACGATGAAGTTGTTTTCTGCTACCTTAGTAGATAATGCAGAGCGTAAAGCTAAACGACGAACTTTACGAGGTAATTTATAAGCATATGAACGAGGTGTTGGTCCGAATGCACGGCCACCGCCTACCCATTGTGGAGAGCGGATTGAACCTTGACGAGCACGACCTGTACCTTTTTGACGCCATGGTTTACGTCCACCACCGCTAACTTCTGAACGTCCTTTAACTTTGTGAGTACCTTGACGTAATGAAGCTTGTTGCATAATAACTACATCGTAGATTGCATTTTCATTTGGTTCGATTGCGAAGATTTCATCGTTTAATGTAATTTCGCCAGCTTGAGAACCGTCTTGTTTAAATAATGTAATGTTTGCCATGAAACTGTTCCTCCTTCCTGGTATTATTCAGCAGATTTAACTGCAGATTTGATTGTTACCATAGATTTTTTAGCACCTGGAACGTTACCTTTGATTAAGATGACGTTGCGCTCTGCATCTACTTTAACGATTTCTAGGTTTTGGATAGTAATTTGAGTACCACCAGTTTGTCCTGGTAAGTTTTTACCTTTGAATACTTTAGAAGCATCCGACGCCATACCCATTGAACCTGGGCTGCGGTGGTAATGAGAACCGTGTGACATAGGTCCACGTGATTGGCCATGACGCTTGATAGCACCTTGGAATCCTTTACCTTTTGAAGTACCCGTAACATCAACGATGTCTCCTGCTTGGAAGATATCAACCTTGATTTCTGATCCAACTTCGTAATCTCCTAGCTCAACATCTTTGAATTCTTTAATGAAGCGCTTAGGAGTAGTTTCTGCTTTTGCTACATGACCTTTGTGAGGTTTGTTTGCCAACACTTCACGTTTGTCGTCAAAACCAACTTGAATAGCTTCGTAGCCATCAGTTTCGTTTGTTTTAGCTTGTAAAACAACGTTTGGTTGTGCTTCGATAACTGTAACTGGTACTAATTCACCAGTTTCTGTAAAGAATTGTGTCATACCTACTTTTTTTCCTAAGATTCCTTTAGTCATGAGTACACCTCCGTATAATTTTTTATTTAATAATTGGGTTAACTAATTTGTTGCGATGATTCTGGAATTATAATTTAATTTCGATGTCTACGCCTGATGGTAAATCTAATTTCATTAACGCATCAACAGTTTTTGGTGTTGGGTTAACGATGTCGATTAAACGTTTGTGCGTACGCATTTCGAATTGTTCACGTGAATCCTTGTATTTGTGTGTTGCACGGATTACTGTGAATAATGAGCGTTCAGTAGGCAATGGAATTGGACCTGATACTTCTGCTCCTGTACGTTGTGCAGTATCAACAATTTTAGCTGCTGATTGATCTAATGCACGGTGTTCGTAAGCTTTTAAACGAATACGAATTTTTTGTTTTGCCATGACTTTTTCCTCCTCGTCATATTTTAAATTTGACTTGCTCCGTATGAATTACCGGCCACCCTTATGGCAATGCTACCGGGTGTGTCGCAACCTCATACATCACTGCTTATTGATGTATCAACGTTTTCACGTAAATACTGTGGTTCCGTATAAAACGGCACCCAATTAGTATACAAAATTAAACTAGGCAGTGCAAGCTTTTTCTCGCCTTTTTTTCAAAAAAATCCCTATTTCTCGCCATTTCTTTATGAAAGGCCTTTTTTTGACGGTCATTGCCAACGTTGCCTAGTGTATCATTTTGAAACATTTTACAAGGCGGTTGCCATTTCTTAGCAACGCGCCCTACTGTGTCATCTTCCAACAGGTATATTATACATGTTTAATCGCATACTGCCATACTTTTTCGATGATATTTTGATTAAATTTTGCTTTGGTGGTCCAAGGATTGACGATAAAGCTATCTACGGGGTTGTCTTTGGCTAAAACCATCAAAGCAATCTGCTTAAAAGTTACATGCTGGACCGAGACATTATCTGCTTTAGATGCGTATTGGCTAGCTTGGTCTTTATCCGTGAAAGTTACAAGCTCTCGTTGTCCCTTTTCTTTGTCGTAAGTTAACCAGATACTCTTGTCGACCGGGGCCCCCTCTCGTTGGATAGCGTATAAGTTGGCGTTCGCCATCGTGGTCAACATAGCTAGCGTTGTTAATGGGTTTGGATCTGCCTTATAGGCCGTCAATACTTCTATTAAACTTTGCTTGCCGAATGGCTTCGTCATTAAATCTTGCCTCCCTTTCATTTTTCTTCTATATAATAACTGTATTATCAATGTTATTTATTATTGGCTATTGATGTCTTGGACAACGCCTTTTTCTTCTTTTAGTTAGCAGTCAGTTAATCCGGACCAACATTTTTCCAAATAACGATTTCTTCTATATTTTAGTGAATTTCTTCTTGCGGTGTTTATTGTAACAAATGACTGTTCAAAAATCATATATCATCACTTGGAAACAAAAATTTTTCCTATCACTTGCGATAGCTTTTACCTTGCGTAATTCTTTTGCCAGAGATTGTTAAATGCCTACTAATTGCGTATGATAAGCCTATAAAAGGATTTTATATCATTGGAGGAAACAGATATGACGAATAATTTCTTAGTATTACAAACTGACTTTGGTTTAGGTGACGGTGCGGTAGCGGCAATGTATGGAGTGGCTTACACAGTAGACCCAGCTTTAACAATTGCCAATTTAACCCATGAGATCCCTACTTACGATATTTTCGCCGCTTCATACCGCCTATTACAAACCATTAAATATTGGCCAGCAAATACAGTCTTCGTTTCTGTAGTCGATCCTGGTGTTGGTTCTGCACGTAAATCTGTTGTAGCGAAAACTAACTCTGGTCATTATATCGTAACGCCTGACAACGGTACCTTAACACACGTGGCTAAACACATCGGCCTTGAATCTGTGAAAGAAATCGATGAAATTAAAAACCGCTTACCACATTCTGAAGAATCACATACCTTCCATGGACGTGACGTTTACGTTTATAACGGTGCTAAACTAGCACAAGACGCATCTTATTATGACGAATTGAAAAATAATATCCCTGCTGATACGGTGACTAGCTTCGAACTTGGCGACTTGCGTTTAGCTGACGACACTATTTACGGGACTATCGATATACTAGACATCCGCTTTGGTTCACTGTGGACGAATATCCCGTCAATTATGTTAAAAGAAGCGGGCATTCAAAACGGTGACACCATTTCGGTTACTATTTACCATAACGGCGTTAAACATTATCAAAACCATATCTTATTTGGCCATTCATTCGCTGATGTACCTGTTGGTGAACCAGTGGGTTATATCAATTCATTATTGAATTTGGGTGTAGCCATCAACCAACAAAATTTCTCTGAGACATACGGTGTTGGTACTGGTGTGGATTGGAATATTGAAATCACTAAAATTTAATTACTAAGCTTGTATTCGAACGCATGCACAAGTGCTATTATATAGTAGAAACAACTAAGGAGAATCTATTATGAAGAATAATCAATCATCTATTACTACTTTAGTGGCTATCGGTATTGGAGCAGCTGTCTTCTTTATCCTAGGCCGCTTTCTATCAATCCCTACTGGTGTGCCAAATACCTCTATTGAAACTACTTACCCATTCTTGGCCTTGATGGCAACTGTCTTTGGTCCTTTCGCAGGTTTATTGATTGGTTTAATTGGTCATGCCATTAAAGACTTACTGACTTATGGTTTGTGGTGGTCTTGGGTCTTAACATCTGGTTTTACTGGTTTTGGCTACGGTTTAATCGGCCGTAAACTTAAAGTAAACAAAGGCCTTTTTACAAAGAAAGATATGATTACTTTCAATGTCGGGCAAGTTGTCGTGAATTTACTGGCTTGGGCCTTACTAGCGCCTGCTTTAGATATTTTAATATATTCAGAACCCGCATCTAAAGTATTCGTTCAAGGGATTGTGTCAGGTGTGCTAAATTCACTTGCGGTTGGTATCATCGGTACCTTATTATTAAAAGGGTATGCAAGTACACGTACGAAATCAGGAAGTTTACGTAAAGAAAATTAATAGGAAGTTTTACTATGATAAATCATGAAAGACACAATCAGCCGGTGGACAGCAATCTGTCGCCGGCTATTGAATTTAAAAACATCTCTTTTAAATATGCGAGTCAGGCAGACCTAAACCTGATAGACATCTCTTTTTCAATCAAGCAAGGAGAGAAAGTCCTCATCATTGGTGCATCTGGGTCTGGTAAATCAACCATTGGTAAGATTATCAACGGGCAAATCCCCAATACTTATGAGGGCGATTTAACCGGTCAGGTCTTAATCAATGGCGAAGATTCCGCCAGCAAGTCCATTTTCGACTTATCACTAAGCGTCGGCACCGTCCTACAAGACACTGACGCTCAATTTGTCGGCCTAACCGTAGCTGAAGACCTGGCTTTCGCCTTGGAAAATGACCAAGTGGACCAAGCTAGCATGGTGTCTAGTGTAGCGGTTTGGGCCAATACGCTTGACCTTGTGGACCTCTTGGACCTTGCCCCGCAATCTTTATCAGGCGGGCAAAAGCAACGGGTATCCATTGGTGGCGTCTTAATTGACGAGTCACCCATCGTATTATTCGATGAGCCTTTAGCCAACCTGGACCCTGCAAGTGGCTTAGCGACCATGGAATTAATCGCCAAATTAAACCAGGAAAAAGAATTGACCACGGTAGTCATCGAGCACCGTCTAGAAGAAGCCTTAATCGCCGACTTTGACCGTGTCCTTGTTATTGACAGTGGGCGGTTACTCGCTGACGTATCCGTTGATACCTTGTTGCGGTCTGACTTATTAGCGCAAATTGGTGTACGCCAGCCCCTATACCTAGATGCCTTGGGTTATGCTGGTGTGAATGTCGAAGACATTCCTCATTTAGGGCGGTTTCGACCAGATATGGTCACTACTGGTGTTCAAGACCATCTGTCTAAATGGTTGGCTGACAATGCAGTAACCGCTCCAGTTAGGGCGGATAAGCCAATTTTAGTCATGGACCATGTCAACTTTTCTTATGACAGTACCCCTTTGATATCGGAATTAAATCTGACCATTAATGCTGGCGACATGGTTTCTATTGTCGGAACAAACGGTGCGGGTAAATCTACCCTGGCTAAACTGATTTGTGGCTTTGAGCGGCCAGATTCAGGACGGATAACTCTTTTCCAGGAGAATTTAGACGGATTATCGATTAAGGAAATTGCGGATTCGGTCGGCTACGTGATGCAGAACCCCAATTTGATGATCTCAAAGAACATTTTATTCGACGAGGTGGCCTCTGGTTTAGTCAACCGCGGCTTATACGAGGATGATGCAGATCGTTTAGCTGAAAAAGTGGCTAACACCTTGCGAATATGTGGCTTATATCCATACAGGAATTGGCCAATTTCGGCCTTGTCTTATGGGCAAAAACGTCGCGCGACGATTGCAAGTATTTTAGTATTAGATCCGAAAGTCTTGATTTTAGATGAACCAACAGCTGGTCAAGATTATAAGCACTATACTGATATGATGCGGTTTATCGAGGGGTTGAACCGACATCAAGGGATTACCATTCTAATGATAACTCATGATATGCATTTGATTCAGGAGTATACCAACCGGACGATTGTCTTTCACGACGGTCAGGTGGTGGGCGATATGCGTCCAGCTGCGGTCTTAACGGATGAAAACTTAATGGCTCAAGCCCATTTAGCCCCTACTTCCTTGTATGATTTAGGACAAGCGGTGGCTAAGATTGAAAAGACGGACTTTATCGACCGGTTCATCCAGTACGAACGTCAGACTAAGCGAGTTGAACAAGCTGGTGTATGGGTTGGAGGTGAGAACGATGGCGAATAAACAAGGTCAAAGTTTTGGGTATATCAAAAAGGATTCACCCTTGCATCGCTTATCTGGTGCGACAAAATTAATCGCCTTTATCTTGCTGTCTGTCATCGCCATGACGTCTTACGACACCCGGTTTTTAGTAGGCTTAGCTGTTTTATCACTAGTTCTCTTCTATATTTCTAAGATTAAATGGGCTGAAGTGTCTACAGTTGTCTACTTCATTCTAGTTTTCTCGTTATTGAATTTAGTGACTGTTTATATTTTCGAACCTGAATATGGGGTCAATTTATACCAGTCGCGAACTGTCATTTGGGAAGGGATTGGACGCTATTCTCTCACTTGGGAGCAAGTCTTCTATGAATTCAACTTGATGATTAAATATTTCTCGACGATTCCATTAGCATTAATCTTCATGTTGACCACTAACCCAAGTGAATTCGCCTCTTCCCTAAACCGAATTGGCGTGTCCTACCGAATTTCATATGCAGTTTCATTAGCCTTACGGTATATACCAGACATCCAGAACCAATTCTTCGCAGTAAGACAAAGCCAACAGGCACGAGGGATTGAGATGTCCAATAAGGCTGGACTGACTGTAAGAGTGAAACGGTCAGCACAAGTGATAATGCCCCTCATTTTTTCTTCATTAGATCGGATTGAAGTAATCAGCCAAGCCATGGAGTTACGACGGTTTGGTAAAGGTAACAAACGGACTTGGTACCGGGCCCGTCCCTTTATGAAGGCAGATATCATCGCTTTGATTGTGACAGGATTATTAGTTGGACTTGGATTGTGGTTGTTTGTAGTAAACCAAGGCCGGTTTTATAACCCATTTCATTAACATGAAAATCCAGGTAAGTTAGAAATTGCAACTAACTTACCTGGATTTTTTGTATATCAAGATTTACCTTTTATCTTAAAGTTAAGACCTAGTCATTTACGCTCTGGTCTTCAATAGTGCCACGTTCAATTGGCGCCCACGAATGTAGTTTTGCACGATAAGTGAATGCCGAATATAATCGTACCCACAATAAGTATGGTCTGAAGAAGAAGGCATCCAAAGTCGTTATAAAGAAAGCTTTCGCAACTTCTCCGGGATAACGTTTGTAATCTTGGATAAAGTATCGCCCAACAAAGAAGGCCATAGTTTGGAACAAATTGAATATGAAGTATAAGCCCATTAGTAATAGCATCATGGGGATATTGATCATCCCTAAGTAAAGACCTAAGATGATGATAAATAAACCAAGTAGTTCAATAAACGGCGCTAAAAGTTCATACATCTAAAAGTAGGGGTAAGATAACAAGCCTAGTAAGCCATAATTTGGATTTAGAAGAATAGATTTATGGGCCCACATCGTTTGCATCAAACCACGATGCCAACGAGCACGTTGTTTCGCAAGATCATCCATTGAGAAAGGTGCCCGCGTCCAACATACTGCATCTTCAGCAAAACGAATCTTATAAGGAATATCATTCTCGACATGATGACGATGTAGACGTAAAGCTAAGTCCATATCTTCCCCAACACTATTAGGGTCATACCCATTGATATCAATTACAGCTTGTTTTTTGAATAAACCAAAACCACCAGATACATTTAAATTTGCATTAAAGGCATCACTAGATATACGCGACCCCATAAATGCCCGGCCGTATTCCAAGGTTTGCATTGTGGCTACCAACTTTTTTGGTAAAGGTGTTTCTACTGGATAAGCATCTTTAAAGACGACATCGTTAGCAATACCCAACAGTCCCCCAACGGCTACTGTATCATCATTTTCGAAGAATAATTGAATGGCATTCTTTAAAGCATCAGCTTGTAAGACTTCATCTGCATCCATCGCTACGAAATATGGATATTCACTCGCATTAATCCCCGCATTTACCACATCAGCCTTATTACCGCCATTAACTTTTCGGATTAGTTTAATGGTTTTTCCACCTTTCGAAATTTCATAAACAGATTCGATCGGTTGGGTAGGTACTTGTAGGCGGATGGATACATCGTTTTTCACCATATTAAATCGATCAATTACCTTCTGAGCAGTATCATCAGTTGATCCATCGTCTACTACGATAATCTCATAAATTTTGTAGTCTAAATGCAGTAAGTTATCGATTGTTGTTATTATCGTTTCACTTTCATTAAAAGCAGGTACGACAATGGATACTGGGTAATAATAGTCATGGTATAGTTGGTTCATCAATACTTTCGTTAGTCGTCGCTTATAAAGTTTCACCATAGCCATGATATTACCTATTAAGATATAAGTAATGTAGAAAATTAAGTAACCTAAGAAGAACTTTTCAGAGATTTGAAATAACAGATCAATATTCATAACTTAATCCCCTCTTTCCATAGTAATAGGTCAATTGATCAATCGCATATTGATCTTCACCTTCAAATACTGATGAAAGTCGTTGTGGTTGATCTACTAATTCACTTAAAGCTTTAGCAGCGTTCCGACGTACATACCAATCTTTTGATGTAACATTCCTTGTTAGTTGCTCAATCGTTTTTTGACCAGGATAGGCTATTAAAGTACTCGTTGCTACAGCGGTACATACCATATAATCCACATCATCATTATTAGCCCATGATAAGACATATGGATAAGCTTCTTCGGTCTCGATTTTTCCATAATATCTGAGTACAGCACATATATAATCAACATCTTCTGTTTCACCATCTAAGTATGGCAGCAAAATCTGTTGGAATTGTGCTGAACCCTTGATACGAGCAAAATCAATGACAGCCGTTTGATAATGCGATGACAAGTGACGCCAATTTGTGTCTAGTAGGTGCAGTAACTCATCAAAGTCACCGGTAAAAGCCAATAGATTATCCGTAATTAATTTTGTATTTAAGGTTGTTAAATCTTCATGGCTCAACCGTTCAAGTCCTTCTACCACTTATTGAGGATTGCCTAAACTAGTTAAAGCCGCAAAAACGTGATTCCTAGAATATATTGACGATTGTAGAGGAATCTTCAAGAGAATTGATTCCAACTCGGTCGTATCCCTACCCACTTGCTTAAAAGGTAACTTACTAGTTGCATAGGCATAATAAGCTTTATGGGTTGAAGATCTTTTTAAATAGTACTGGCCGACTCTTAGTCAATCTTTGTATGACTTATGAATAAAGTCTTTGATCAAGTCGTTATCTTTCTGGTTACTACTGCTAAGTAATTCCTCAGCAATCTCCAAAAATACAATCATTTTCTTGGGAGATGTCACATCACGATAAAACATCTCGCTGTCATAATTTTAACCCTTAATCTCTACGAACCACTTGCGCAAAACTTCTTTTTCCTTATTACTTCTCTTAGCAGAGAATTTAGTATAGCGACGGTATAAGGATATCGAAAAATAAGTGAATATACTGGTAATTACCAGTAGTAATAAGTAAAACAATAGAAAATTAAATTCCCAAATGAAACAATCACTCCTCTTCTAAAGAAGTTAGCGCTAGCAAGCTATTAAATTCATGTATACCTAAATGAATTTCTTGATTGCCATAATAATTAGTTAAAGCCTGAAAGTTTTCAATCATCGCTAATAACCCCTCGTCATGGTAGGTATTTTGTGCTGTTAAATCAGCAATACCAACTTGTTGTAATTCATAAACGGTTTGAATAGACTTATCGTATTGCTTACTCACACTTACTTCTTTAGCAATATGATCAATTTCTTTACCGCGATAATAATTCATAATGGCCACCTCATCAGAAGCTTCTGAAATAATTGCTTCTAATTCTTCATCAAACCCTTTTGTGTCTAGGTAATATGGTAGGCAAACAATCAGTTCCATATTCGCTGCTTTTGTTAGACCATAAACTTCTTTCAAGTTGTCTACTAAGGTTCCCCAAACAGCTTTGGGATCATCTTGATATTCTTCTAAAGATTGGGGTTCAATATCTAAGACAACCCCTTGCACTGGATGGTTAGCTTCTTTATATTCAATAACCTCTTTAACATATGTAATTAATTCATTCTTTTCTTCAACTAGTGCCCATTCGGCTTCTCCATTTAAGAAGTAAACTTGTTTATTAGCTAGATTCACTTGATTCACAAATTGATTTAATTGGACAACAAACTGGTCATCAGACAAATGTTTACTCGAAACGAATTGATAAATCGAATCTATGTCATGCGTACTCATTGCTTCTACTGTATGGTCAACATTTTCAACTTGTTGATCATACCAAGAGTAGACGGCCGCTTCGATATTTTTAGCTTTACTTAAATAATTGAATAATAGCATTGCGGCCACAATTCCTCCTATAGCTAATAACCCCCACTTAAATTTATAATTATCCAATAGAATCACTGCTCCTATTTTTATTATAATTTTCTATACAATACCATATCCATAACATATAATGAATAACCAATATTGAAAATTAATGACAGAATGAAAAAAAAGACGACCGAATCGTCACCCGGTCGCCTTTCCAATTTGCAAATTTAATTTTTAAAGTTTAATTGTGTTAATTAAGCTTCGATTGTAGTGATTGTACCCGCACCTACAGTACGTCCACCTTCACGGATAGAGAATTTAGTACCATCTTCGATCGCAACTGGGTGAATCAATTCAACGTCCATATCAACGTTGTCACCAGGCATAACCATAGCTACGTCTTCTGGTAAAGTGATAACACCAGTGATGTCAGTAGTACGGAAGTAGAATTGTGGACGGTAGTTAGTTAAGAATGGTGTATGACGTCCACCTTCTTCTTTAGATAAAACGTAAACTTGCGCTTTAAATTTAGTATGTGGAGTGATTGAACCAGGAGCAGCCAATACTTGACCACGTTGGATGTCTTCACGTTGAACACCACGTAATAATGCACCGATGTTGTCACCAGCTTGAGCGTAGTCTAAGTTTTTACGGAACATTTCAACACCAGTTACAACTGATTTACCGATTTGTTCAGCAATACCAACGATGTCAACTTCGTCACCTGTACGAACTTCACCACGTTCAACACGACCGGTAGCAACAGTACCACGACCAGTGATTGAGAATACATCCTCAACTGGCATCATGAATGGTTTGTCGTTGTCACGTTCTGGTTCTGGAATGTAAGAGTCTACAGCTTCCATTAATTCCATGATTTTAGCTTCTTGAGCTTCGTCGCCTTGTAATGCTAATAAAGCAGAACCAGCAACTACAGGTAGATCGTCACCTGGGTAGTTGTACTCAGATAATAAGTCACGAACTTCCATTTCAACTAATTCTAGTAATTCTTCATCGTCAACTTGGTCAACTTTGTTTAAGAATACTACGAATGCAGGAACACCGATTTGGCCAGCTAAAAGGATGTGCTCACGAGTTTGTGGCATTGGACCATCAGCAGCAGATACTACTAAGATCGCACCGTCCATTTGAGCAGCACCAGTGATCATGTTTTTAACGTAGTCAGCATGTCCTGGGGCATCGATATGCGCGTAGTGACGGTTAGCTGTTTCGTACTCGATGTGTGAAGTATTGATTGTAATACCACGTTCTTGCTCTTCTGGAGCGTTATCGATTGAAGCGTAGTCTTGGGCTTCACCGAAACCGTGTTTAGCTAATACAGTTGCGATTGCAGCTGATAAAGTTGTTTTACCATGGTCAACGTGTCCTAAAGTACCAACGTTAACATGGGGTTTTGTACGTTCATATGTTTGTTTTGCCATTTTATGTATTCCTCCTAAGAATAGAAAATATAAACCTAAGTTTTATAGATTTTCAATAAGTTCATTATAGTCAAACTCGCTTCAGAAATCAAGCATCTAGCATATGAAAAACCTAGTAAGTACTTGATTTCCACGAGTAAGTCTATGGTCAAAGTCTTAATTTAAAAATTATTCTTCTGAACCTTTACCATATTGTTTGATAATGTCTTCTTGAATAGATTTTGGTACAGCTTCGTAATGATCGAATGTCATTGTGAAAGTACCACGTCCTTGAGTTGCAGAACGTAAAGTAGTTGCGTAACCAAACATTTCTGATAACGGAACTTGTGAGTTGATCATCAACGCGTTACCACGTGGTGTTTGACCTTCGATACGTCCACGACGAGCTGACACGTGACCCATAACGTCCCCTAAGTATTCTTCTGGAACTTGGATGTCAACACGCATCATTGGTTCAAGGATTGCAGGTTTGGCTGTCTTGATAGCGTTACGTAAAGCTAATGAAGCAGCAACTTTGAAGGCTGTTTCAGATGAATCGACATCATGGTAAGAACCATCGTAAAGTTTAGCTTTAACATCGATTAATGGGAAGCCAGCTAATACACCGTTTTCCATTGCATCTTTAAGTCCAGCTTCAACAGCAGGGATGTATTCACGAGGAACCACACCACCGACGATTGCATTTTCAAATTCAAATCCAGCACCTTCTTCGTTAGGTGTGAATTCGATCCATACGTCACCGTATTGACCTTTACCACCTGATTGACGAACGAATTTACCTTGAACTTGCGTTTGTTGTGTGAATGTTTCACGGTAAGATACTTGAGGCGCACCTACTGTTGCAGAAACATTGAATTCACGTTTCAAACGGTCAACGATGATGTCAAGGTGAAGCTCACCCATACCAGCGATGATTGTTTGACCAGTTTCGTGGTCAGTTGACGCACGGAAAGTTGGATCTTCTTCAGCTAATTTACCTAAAGCGATAGACATTTTGTCTTGGTCAGCTTTGGTTTCTGGTTCGATTGCAACTTCGATAACTGGCTCAGGGAATTCCATTGACTCAAGGATAACTTTGTTGTCAACGTCACATAATGTATCACCTGTTGTAGTATCTTTAAGACCTACGGCAGCAGCGATATCACCAGAGAATACTTCATCTACTTCAGAACGAGAGTTAGCGTGCATCATTAAGATACGACCTAAACGTTCACGTTTGTCTTTAGTAGCATTTTGGATGTATGAACCTGATTGAACAGTACCAGAGTATACACGGAAGAAAGTTAAACGACCTACGAATGGGTCAGTCATAACTTTAAACGCTAATGCTGAGAAAGGTGCATCGTCGTCCGCACGAACTTCGATCACTTCTTCTGGGTTGTCAAATGCATGACCTTGGATTGGTGGAACATCAGTTGGTGCAGGTAAGTAGTCGATAACTGCATCAAGCATTAATTGAACACCTTTATTTTTGAAGGCTGAACCACACAATACAGGGAAGAAGTCAACGTTAGTAGTTGCTGTACGGATAGCCGTTTTCAACTCTTCTTTAGAAATTTCTTCACCTTCAAGGTATTTTTCCATAATATCTTCATTCACATCAGCGATTGATTCAATTAGGTTTGTGTGCCATTTTTCAGCTAATTCGCGGTATTCTTCTGGAATTTCGCGTTCTTCGTATTCTCTACCGTCATCAGAGGTGTAAACTTCAGCGTTCATTTCCACTAAGTCAATGATACCTTCGAAGTCATCTTCAGAACCAATTGGTAATTGGATAGGTTGAGCGTTTGCTTGTAAACGTTCGTGGATAGTGTTTACAGAGTATAAGAAGTCTGCACCCAATTTATCCATTTTATTTACAAACACAATACGAGGTACTTTATAAGTATCTGCTTGACGCCAAACAGTTTCTGTTTGAGGCTCTACACCTGATTGGGCATCTAGTAAAGCTACTGAACCATCTAATACACGCAATGAACGTTCAACTTCAACAGTGAAGTCCACGTGTCCTGGGGTATCAATGATGTTTACACGGTGATCTTTCCATTGTGCAGTTGTTGCAGCAGATGTAATAGTGATACCACGTTCTTGTTCTTGCTCCATCCAGTCCATTTGTGCCCCACCATCGTGAGTTTCACCGATTTTATGGATTTTACCAGTGTAGAACAAGATACGTTCAGTAGTCGTCGTTTTACCAGCATCGATGTGGGCCATGATACCGATATTACGAGTCTTTTCAAGAGGAAATTCTCTTTTAGCCATCTTATCTTTACTCCTTTTTTCTTTGATTCGTTTAATAATTGGTTTCCACAATCATTATAACGTTTTTAGAGAAAAGTCGACAATATAAATTATCGACTTTTAGAAAACTCTTACCAACGGAAATGTGCGAAGGCTTTGTTAGCTTCTGCCATACGGTGTGATTCTTCACGTTTACGAACTGAAGCACCTGTATTGTTAGCAGCGTCCATGATTTCGTGTGATAAGCGTTGTTCCATTGTGTTCTCACCACGTAGGCGAGCGTAGTTTACTAACCAACGTAATGCCAAAGTTTGACGACGTTCTGGACGAACTTCGATTGGCACTTGGTAGTTAGAACCACCAATACGACGAGCTTTAACTTCTAAAACTGGTGCGATGTTTTCGATTGCTTGTTCGAAAACCTCCATTGGGTCGTTACCTGTTTCAGCTTTAATGTTGTCGAAGGCAGTATATAAAATAGTAGCTGCTTTACCACGTTTACCATCAACCATGATACGGTTGATTAAACGAGTAACTAATTTTGAGTTATAAATTGGATCTGGTAATACATCACGTTTTGCAATATGTCCTTTACGAGGCATTTGTGCTCCTCCTTTCGAATTTTAATTATTTAGGTTTTTTAGTACCGTATTTAGAACGGCTTTGTTTACGGTCGTTAACTCCAGCAGTATCTAATGCACCACGAACGATGTGGTAACGAACCCCTGGTAAGTCTTTCACACGTCCACCACGGATAAGAACAACACTATGTTCTTGTAAGTTGTGGCCGATACCTGGGATGTAAGCTGTTACCTCGATCATGTTTGATAAACGAACACGAGCGTATTTACGTAACGCTGAGTTAGGTTTTTTCGGTGTCATAGTACCTACACGCGTACAAACTCCACGTTTTTGAGGAGAGTTTGTAGAAGTAGATTTACGTTTCATTGAGTTGTAACCACGACCTAAAGCTGGAGAACCAGATTTTTTAGTTGAGCTTTGGCGTGATTTGCGTACTAATTGGTTAATAGTTGGCATAACTATAAGCTCCTCCTTCCCATTAATGGGTGATATTTTTGGTATATACTTTATGCTCACACATCCAAGCGTGTCATAATTTTTTTGAAAAAATAAAAATCGCTTTACAGCTACGATTTCAGCTTTTCAATGTTTGTGTGCTAATGTACCAGTCAGCACGACTGTTCGATTTGGATACAAATACAGGAATCTGCATACAAAAAGCACCTTATATAATTTATCACATTCGCAAGGTCGCGTCAACAAATAATCTCAAAAAAATAAAGACCACTTTTCCCTCGGCTAGCAAGGAAAGTGTGGCCTTTTTTATACTTACTGTTCTACGTTTCTCATTGTTGGGAATAGTAAGACGTCACGGATTGATTGTGCGTCTGTTAATAGCATCACCA
The DNA here is from genome assembly GCF_002083135.2 of Aerococcus viridans. Taxonomy (NCBI): domain Bacteria; kingdom Bacillati; phylum Bacillota; class Bacilli; order Lactobacillales; family Aerococcaceae; genus Aerococcus; species Aerococcus viridans. The sequence goes on from NZ_NBTM02000001.1 coordinate 571,757, forward strand.
TACGGTCGATACCAATTCCTAAACCACCTGTAGGCGGCATACCAGTTTCTAAGGCTTCTAGGAATTCTTCATCTAGTGGATGCGCTTCGTCGTTACCCTCAGCCTTTTCTTTCACTTGAGCTTCAAATCTTTCACGTTGGTCAATTGGATCCGTTAACTCGGTAAAGGCGTTACCAGATTCTGAACCTACAATGAATACTTCAAAACGGTCAGTAAAGCGTGGGTCTTCTTCATTTTTACGTGCCAATGGCGAAATCGCTGTTGGGTGACCGTAAACGAATGTTGGTTGAATTAAAGTGTCTTCGACAAATTCTTCAAAGAATTCATTAATGACATGGCCCACTGTAAAGTTGTTTTCAACTTGTACATGGTGCTCTTTGGCAATTGCGCGAGCTTCTTCATCTGTCATTTCTTGCCAGAAATCAACGCCACTCGCTTCTTTAACTGCATCTACCATGTGGACACGACGCCATTTGCCACCCAATTCGATTGCTTGACCATCGTAAGTGATACTTGTTGTACCCAATACTTTTTCAGCGACTGATTGGAATAAACCTTCAACTAGATCCATCACGTCAGTCATTTTGCTATAAGCTGTATAAACTTCAAGCATAGTGAATTCAGGGTTGTGCGTTGTATCGATCCCTTCGTTACGGAATACACGACCGATTTCGTACACACGTTCCATACCACCAACAACTAGACGTTTTAAGTGCAATTCTAAGGCGATACGTAGATATAATTCCATGTCTAAGGCATTGTGGTGGGTAATGAATGGACGCGCTGAGGCACCACCAGCAATGTTATGTAAGACGGGTGTTTCAACTTCTAGATAGTCGTTACTGTCTAAGTAGTGACGAACTTCACGGATGATTTGCGAACGTTTTGTGAAGCGGTCAAATGATTCACGGTTGGCAATTAGATCTAGGTAACGGTGACGGTAGATTTGTTCTACGTCTGTTAAACCATGGTATTTATCCGGCAATGGACGTAAAGCTTTTGTTAGGTGGACGAATTTCGTCGCTTTAACAGATAATTCACCAGTGTTTGTACGCATTAAAGTACCTTCAACACCAACGATATCCCCTAAGTCAGCTTTCTTCCATAAGTGGTCGTAATCCTCTTCATCAATGTGGTCACGACGCACGTAGATTTGAATGTTGCCTGACATGTCTTGGATGTTCCCAAAACCAGCTTTACCCTTACCACGTTTCGTTACTAAACGGCCGGCAATGGCTACGACGTCATCCATTGCAGCTAATTGCGCTTTGTCATAAGCCTCATATTTTTTGTGTAAATCAGCTGCTACTGCGTTACGTTCAAACCCTGAAGCAAATGGGTTATAGCCGCTTTCTTCTAACTCAGCCATTTTTTCACGACGGACAAGTAGTTGGTCGTTCAACCCTTCAGTCGCATCAGTAGCTTGATGTTGATTATTTTCTTCAGTCACTATATACACTCCTTACTTTATCTATCGTTATCCTCTAGTCAATTCGATACTTATCTATATTGCCAACTTTCTGCCAAAAAAGCAAGCGACCCTTGTCGACAATTTCTATCAGAACAGTTTTTTTCGGACAAACTGTCATCTCTCTGAGCATACGAAAACACAAGCATTGTACCAAATTTTCAGGTTAAAGAAAACCTTAATATGGTAGGAACTGCTTATGCTTTCAATTAATGGGCATTCTCTTCTTTAATATGCGTAAAGGCATCCGTTAAAATTTGCAGGACATGGCTGTCTGCCTGGCTGTAAATAACCGTATTTCTTTCCTTACGTTTCTTCACTAGCCGCAATTCAAACAATTTCTTTAATTGATGGGACACTGCTGATTGTTCCAAACCTAATACTTCAGAAATCTTAGTGGCCCTCATTTCGCCTTCACCCAATAAATATAGTATGCGTAATCTTGTCGGATCCCCCAAAGCCTTAAACATTTTACTCAAATGTCGAATTTGCTCCGGTTCAACCGTCTCGTGTTGACCCTCAAGATGTTCTTCTGCTTCCTTCATAAAAGCCTTCTTTCACTTTTAATAATGTTCATTCACTCAATTACTACTATTAATTGCTTGTATTGAAGTCGAAAGCACCTTCAGCAACAAATCGTCTGCCGTCATCTGGAATAACAACGACTACTTTTTTATTTTGACCTAGGGTTTTAGCCACCGCAATCGCTGCTGCAACTGCTCCACCACCGGCTGGCCCTACCAATAATCCTTCATTGATGGCTAACAAGCGACTAGTTTCCTTAGCCTTGGCCAAATCAATGGCCACGATACTGTCGTATAAAGTGGTATCCAAATTCAAAGGCAATAAACCTGGGTTAAACCCAGTAGCTACACTCGGATTAGCCATTTCACCTGACAAGAATTTGGCATCCTTATCTTCTACCGCATAGAGTTGGATATTCTTGTTTTCCTGTCTAAGGGCTGTTCCAACACCCGTCATCGTTCCACCAGTTGCGATGGTTGATACAAAGGCATCTGGCGCGCCGTTTAAGGCTTCGATGATTTCTGGTCCTGTTGTTTTTACATGGACAGCAGCATTGCTCTCATCATCATAAACATCAATAAATAGGTGGTTACCCGCTTCAGCGTAAGCCCGCGCTTGGGTCATGGCATCTACAACACCTTGTTTACCGGCTACCAGTTGCACTTGAGCCCCGTATGCGCGTAAGACTGTCAAGTCATGGTGCGTGGTTGTATCTGGGACAAAGGCTTTTGTATCATAACCCTTGCTCGCTCCTAGTAAGGCGAAAGAGGCAGCAACTTCGGCTGTGGTTGCGACCACAATTTGTTGGCCAGCTTGTAAGCGACCCTCATTTTCCGCTACTTCAATCATGTTTAAGGCAACGCGGTCGTATATTGATCCGGTTGGGTTAGCTGTTTCGAGTTTGACGTATACCTGTGCGGCTTTATATGGGACTGATCGTTGCAATTTCAGTAATGGTGTTTCTCCGATTAATTGACTCATATAATTTGTAACTTCCATATTATAGCTCAAACCTTTCTCTGTAAAATGATTGCATAGCCTTGTTGATTATACCTATTATAGCAAACCTTGGCCTTAAGCTTGGTCTTCAATGCCTTTTAAATCTTCAGCCGTGAATTGATAGCATTTATTACAGAATTGACATACCACTTCGGCCCCGTTATCTTCTTCGATCATAGCTGTGATTTCTTCTTTCGGTAAAGTCGCTAATCCAGCCGCAAACCGGTCTTTGTTACAGTCACAAGCGAATTGCACATCACGTTCATCTAAGAATTTGACATTTTCTTCACCTAACAAACGGTTGATCATGTCTTTGGCTGTCGCACCATCTGACAATAATTCGGTTACTTGCGGTGTTTCAGCAACGGCCTTTTCAACGGCTTCAATAGACGGTTCAGTCACCCCTGGCATCAATTGGATCATCCAACCACCAGCGTTAATCACTGTTTCATCTGTGTCCACCAATACACCTAATCCTACTGCAGAAGGTGTTTGCTCAGAGTAAGCAAGATAGTACGTGAAGTCTTCAGCGATTTCACCTGAAACTATTGGCACTTGACCAGAGAAGGGTTCTTTCAAACCTAAATCTTTTGTAACGGTAAAAAGACCTTCCGTTCCGACCGCGCCACGTACATCAATCTTGCCTTTGTCGTTTGGATCTAGGCTGATATGTGGCTCTTGAACGTAGCCTTTCACATTTCCTTGACCGTCCGCAACAGCTACTAACTTACCAGCTGGGCCATTCCCGTTAATTTGGACAGTGATTTTGGCATCATCTTTAATGTCAGACCCCATCATCAAAGTACCCACTAACGTACGTCCTAGAGCTGCTGTAGAAGCAGACCATGTATCATGTTTCTTTTGTGCCTCTTGGACAACAGCCGTAGCATCTACAGCTGTAATACGAACTTCACCATCAAAGGCTACTGCCTTAATTAATTTATCTGTCATTTATTTCACTCCATTATTAGGTGCTAGGCACCCATTATTCGCTTGTCGCTCTTCAACTACTATTCTAACCTAATTTGGCGAACAGTGAAAATATAATAGTTAGCAAGGTGTTAAGCAAACTGCTAAATAATGAACCGTTAGAACAAAATCTTTCAATATCTGAAACATATCGAAAGATTTTGTGAAACACAGTCACTATTGGTTTACTGAACCCGTTTATTGGTGCTAGGAAAGTCCCTTCTTTATTGCATTGAAAAACCTCCGATAAAATGTCATCGGAGGTTTTTATTGATTCAAGAAAAGTTGGCTCTTACATCCTAGTCGGGTTCGCTCGCACCTTACTTAGTCTTGATCTATATGTGCATTTCGCCCTTGTGGACCTTGATGATCGTCGTTGTCGTCATCAGAGTCATTAACATCATCAGCCGCTTCGGTTTGATCTTCTGAAGTCGTTTCTTCAGACCATTCACCATTACGGTATTGACGATGCTCAGCGCCACGTTGTAAGTCTTTTTTTACTTCTTCAAAAGATTTAGCTTCTGATTCACGTTCTTGTTCGCCATCTAATGGTTCTGGCATTTCACCAGTTTCGAATAAGGCGCGAATTGTGCGTTCATCTAACGTTTCAAGTTCTAGTAATTTCTCAGCAATCACATCTAATTGATCACGGTGAGAAGCTAAGATACTTTCTGCTTCTTCCAAACACTCGTCCATGAACTTACGTACTTCGTCATCAATTTGACCAGCTGTGCGTTCAGAGTAAGATTTGTTTTGTGCATAACCAGAATCTGCCCCACGCATTGAGTGGTTACCTTCGTATGAAATTGGTCCAAGTAATTCACTCATACCGTATTCAGTAATCATGGCACGAACAATACCTGTCGCTTGTTCAAAGTCATTAGAAGCCCCAGAGGTTTGGGTATTGAAGATTAATTGTTCAGCGGCACGTCCACCTAGTAAACCAATCACTTGTTCACGCAAGTCTTTCGTTGTGTAAAGGTTTTGGTCTTCACGAGGAAGCATAATCGCATAACCACCAGCTTTACCACGCGGTACAATTGTTACCTTGTGGACTACACGGGCGTCGCTTAGGACTAAACCAGCAATGGTATGACCAGCCTCGTGGTAAGCAACCATACGACGTTCAACCTTAGAAATCACGCGGTCTTTCTTGGCCGGACCAGCAATCACGCGGTCTTGCGCTTCATCAATATCAATCATATCAATTTGTTTCTTATCTACACGAGCTGCCACTAAAGCCGCCTCGTTTAATAAGTTTTCAAGTTCAGCACCAGTAAATCCTGGGGTTTGTTGAGCAAGAACTTTCAAGTCTACCCCTGGACCGAACGGCTTGTTACGGGCATGTACCTTCAAGATTGCTTCACGACCCTTAACATCTGGACGACCAACTAATACTTGTCTGTCAAAACGACCTGGACGTAGTAAAGCTGGGTCCAATACGTCAGAACGGTTAGTTGCCGCAATCACGATAACATTATCTTTTTCAGAGAAACCATCCATCTCAACCAACAATTGGTTCAATGTTTGCTCACGTTCATCATGACCCGATCCTGGACCAGCACCACGACGACGACCAACAGCATCAATCTCATCAATAAAGATGATCGATGGGGCACTCTTCTTAGCATTTTCGAATAAGTCACGTACACGAGAAGCACCGACACCAACGAACATTTCCACAAACTCAGAACCTGAGATTGAGTAGAAAGGCACGCCAGCTTCACCGGCCACTGCTTTAGCAAGTAAAGTTTTACCAGTACCTGGAGGACCCTCTAAAAGAACACCTTTTGGAATACGGGCACCTAAAGCTTGGAATTTACGTGGATCTTTCAAGAAGTCCACCACTTCAACCAACTCTTGTTTCTCTTCATCCGCACCAGCGACATCAGAGAATCGTACTTTTACTTCTTTCTTCGATTGATCAACAGCCTTCGATTTCCCCATAGACATTGGGTTGTTTCGACCGCCACCTTGGCTTTGGCTGAACATCATGTACATAATCACAACGAAGAAAATAATCGGTACAGCAGTGAATAATAAGCTCAACCACATACCAGACTGGTCTTCTTCTAAGGCAGTCATTTCAGTACCGGTCGCATTCGCTGCATCCGTAATCGTTGCAATCGTGTTGTCATTAGGCAATACGTTTACCACAAACTCAGAAGCTGAGCTTTGTTGTAAATCTTGGAAAATTGGAATCCCGTCACTAGTTGAGGATGACGATTCACTTGATTCCTCACCCGAACCCTTGTAAGCACCGCGGATTTGGTAAGCCCCGGCGTTGGATTGGATAGAGAAACGCTCTACATCCCCATCAGAAAGTGTTTGAATGAATTCTGATTGTGTTAACTCTTCAGTGGTACCACCAGTAGAATCACTCGTTAATGATCTGACTAATGCCATCAAAGCAAAGAACATAATCAGCCACAGCAAACCACTTCTAATGAAGGTGTTTCTATTTGGTCTATTAGGTCTCTTTTGTTGCATTCATTTTCCCCATTCTAATTCTTGTTCTTAAAGTAGCCTGTAAATAAATAGTAAAAAAATAGATATAAATAAACTAACTCACTAATTATGGAATAAATGTGCGTAAACACTAGGCTTCAAAATACCGATATAAGGCAATTGTCGGTACTCTTCATCAAAGTCCATACCGTAACCAATTACAAATTTGTCAGGGATTTCAAAACCAATATAATCCACTGAAACTTCGGCAGTACGGCGTTCAGGTTTATTTAGTAAAGTAACCACCTTCACACTCGCAGCATTACGGTGTTGGAACAAATCATGGATTTTCGACAAGGTATTCCCCGTATCCACAATATCCTCAACAATAATCACGTGACGACCAGATACATCAGCATCTAAATCCTTCAAAATCTTCACCTGACCTGATGACTCAACGCCACCGCCGTAACTAGAAATATCCATAAAGTCAATTTGTAATTTAACATCCATTGCACGAATCAAGTCAGACATGAATAAGACAGAGCCTTTCAAAATAGCCACCACAATCGGGTTCTTATCTTGATAATCCGCCGTTAACTCCTCCCCTAACACCTGAATACGTTCCGCAATTTCCTCAGCCGAAACTAAAATTTCCTCTACATCTTTATGCATGCCTATAATCCTCCACATTTCATTTCACATAATTCTAGGTTATTTTAGCAAATAACCCAATTTAATAGCAATTAATTAAGACTACTCATTCAAATCTAACCCCTTTAGCGCAGAAAAACCACCCTAAAAACATTCAATAAGCGAAAAGTATTATATCAATCTTACCATTAAACGCCAACAAATACGTCAAAAACCCCTAAAATTTTACCAATACTTTAGCCCCCGCACCACTCCGATTTACATACAAGACCTCTCCATTGAAAAAGAGGCCCCACACCTGTTGCTGGCTATCCGCTAACACAAAAATATCATCCCGGATACCAGACGGGACCTTTTCGTTGATTAAAAAGCGATTCAGCTTTTGTCGATGACCATTTGACAGGCGGATAAAATCTCCGGGACGGCGATCACGCACCGTCAAGCTAACGTCAGCACCCACCTCAGCCAACAAGACAGCCCCCTGGTCCAAATAAACATCCGCTTGGTCATCGTCAAACCAACCAAACTTGACCCCGTCGCCTACTACCACCCACTCCTGCCAACTTAAAACTTGCTCAGTCCTTTTACCGGCGGCACTAGCACCCGCCAAGAAAACAGACCGGCCACCGTGCAGAATATAGGCCGTATCATACACCTTAACCAGGCGGTAGCCTCCCGGCAACCGCCACTCAGCTTGCCCATTCTCGCTCTGTAAGAAAGCCACCATCCGCTTAAAGCCGTCTTGCGTAAAGGCGGCTAAGTCGGCAACCCCCGTTCGGTCAAACAATCGCTGCCACAACAAAACTTGTTCAGGCAAGTCATAGTCCGCTATGGCCGCCAAATCAACTTGCCAAGTGTCATCTTTTTTCCTCAAGACATCTCTTAAAACTTGATCCATATAAGCGTCCGCAAACCGGCTGGTCGCTTGAGCAGCCAAGGCAAAGTCGCCCAGATGGTCAACAAGGGCGCCATCTTCCGCCTCCAATTCCGGCAGATACTGCTGTCTAAACCTGTTTCTGGTATAAGCCAGGTCAAGATTAGACGCGTCCTCACTAAAAGGGACCTGACACGCCGTTGCATAGTCATATAAATCAGCCTTATCCACACTTAACAAGGGGCGGAGCACATAACCCGTCTGCAAGCCCTGGTCCAAGTGAATTGGCCGGTAGGGATGAATGCCGGCAATACTCTTCAAGCGGCCGCCATGAACCAACCGCATCAAGACTGTTTCCGCCTGGTCATTTTGATGGTGGGCTGTCACTAAGAAAGGTGACTTAGTCAAGACCATCATCCGCTCAAAGACCGCATATCGGAATTCGCGTGCCGCTAATTCCGACCGGTTTGGATTCTGCGGGTCATCGTGGTCCCAAGCCACTACTTGGATAGGGATATCTCGGTCCTCACAAAATTTGATGACCATATCTTGCTCAGCCGTTGATTCAGGACGGAGCTGGTGGTTGATATGGATCACTGAAAAAGTCACTAAAGATTTATGACTTAAGCGGTGAAACAAATCTAACAAAACCATAGAATCTACGCCACCAGACACAGCCAATAGAAAAGGGATATGCCCATCAATTGGCCTATAGTTAGCCGGTAGCTGCGACTTCAACCGGTCTTTCGTAGCTAATAGCCAGTCTTCCACTATCTTTAATAGATTTTCACCCATCATATACCGCTCCTTTCCTAAGTCTTTACTTTCCCGAATATTCTCTATTTATCCCTATCTATTCTTAGACACGATTAAACATCAAAGAGGTCTGCGACAAATTGCCACAGACCCCTCTCAATAAGTGTCTACACTTAGTTTTTGGGCCTGTAACCTTAGTCACAACCCCCTATATCTTATTAAGAACGACGGCCACCTCGACCACCGCGTTTACCTTCTGTATTACGTTTTAATGAAGTTAAACGGTCATCAGAATCTTTTAAGAATGATGACATCAGGCTATCGAAATCATTTGTCCCCGCTTTGTTACCAGCGTTAGACTTGAATGAATTCCCGCCACCAAAGTTTGAACGACCACCTGAATGGTTGTTTGATTTTGGTTTACCTTGATAGCCACCACCACGGTTGTCGCGGTTGTCATCTTTACGGAAGTTTTGGTTGCCACGGTCGCGACCGCCACCATCGTTGTTTCCGCGATTAGAAGACGCTGGTTTGCTTGCGCTATCTGCGTTTAAACGACGGATTGACAATGCAATCTTACCGTCATCAGCTACATTGGTCACTAAAACAGTTACTTCATCTCCAACCGATAAGACATCGTTGATATCTTTCACGTATCCTTCAGCTACTTCAGAGATGTGGACTAAACCATTTTTGCCTTCTCCTAAATCAACAAACGCACCAAATTTTGTAATCCCTGTAACTTTTCCGGTAACTTTATTTCCTACTTCAATTGCCATGTATCCCAAATATCCTCCTTGAAATTCTTGCATCCGGTAAAAGGATTTTTATCCGGACGAGTAAAGCTATTTCTAGTTTACCTTGTTAGCGCAATTTATTCATCATTATTTTCTTGATTTTGTAAGTAAGCCTTATTTAAGATTTCAGCTTGTTTAGAAGCATTATCTTCAGGCACACTGAAGATGATTTCCCCATCTTTACTTAAGTAGTAACGTGACCGCGCTAATTTTGCCACGTATTCATCATCTTTTAGTAAGGTTGCTTGTTGACTTAAGGTGTCAATCGCCTTTTGTTCACCGGCAATTTCATCCTCAGTTAAAGCGATTTGTTCTTCAACGCCTTGTTGGTCCTTGTGCGCTGCATAAGCAGTCGACACACAACCCAAAGTCACAACAGCGAAGATACCAACGACAAGCCATGTAATCCAATCAGCTGTGGTCCTTGGTTTTCGTGACCACTTCTTGGTTTTTGCTTTACGGTGTTTTGCTAATGATGTCACTTTTTTGCTTTCACGGTCGGGACGATCTTCTGGCCGCATAGCAAAAACCCCTTTCTGTGGTTGTTTTGAATCCGTCAATCATATACTTAAATAGTATAACAATAATTCAAAGCTAGCGCCATCATAAATCAAGACTAAATACTACCTTTTTCCTGATCCTCGTGGTAACTTTCGCCAACTATGGTAAACATATTTTCCGCTTCATCTTTTCGTGTTGCTTCTTTCAAGTTTTCAACGCGAACAGTCATGTCCTTATTCCCAAATGTAATTACCAGTTCGTCACCGATTTTAACATCTGTACCTGACTTAGCTGGACGACCATTAATGGTAATCCGACCCTTGTCCGCAACTTCTTTAGCAACACTTCTTCTTTTAATAATTCTGGATACTTTTAAAAATTTATCTAATCGCAAAAATCTTTCTCCTTTATTTTATACGTATTTTTTTGAAAATTCGGCTAGCTTCTTTTAATTTTCTCTAAATTAATCCACAAAAACCATTTCCATACTTATCTTAAACCTAGTATACCATGATTTGCGCCTAGTCCTTAACCAATAGGCTAGGAATTTGCTAGCTTTTCCGGAGTTTTATCCCCTTACAAGCTTTAATGATTCTTTAGGCAAAATGACTATACCCATATTAGAAACAACATTCACGGATCTGGGACGCCTTTCCCTTAGTATCCGGGACACCTCGCCCATTTCCGGAACGTGCACTCATTCACTACGCTTTACCCCTGCAATAGTCGCCATATCAGCTCGCCCTTTGGTAAGGTTTCCCATTCGACTTGGTTTAATATCGGGTCTTTCCGTAAGTAACCAACCACCAACAAAACGCCTACAAGGATTTGAATCCCCATCAACAAGGCATCCATCAACCGTTCCGGCGCTACCCCTAAGACTTGGTGCCATAAGTAAGCTAAGATAAAGTTCACCGCAACCATTAAAACAGCTAATAACCCTGCTTTAAAGGCTACTCGCTCCCATTTCAACAGACGCACTTCCTTGGGCAAGGTCCAATCTAGGTAAATGATCATAGCCACTAAACCTAAATTAGTTGCCCAGGCCGCACCTACAGTACCTAGGAAACCAACTAAAATCGCTGTAAATATCCCCTTAACTAGCATGCCGACCATAAAGGCAATACCTGCTTTATACCACTGTCCTTGGGCTTGGAGAATATTATTTTGCCCCAATACGAGACTGGCGAGGATAACCATCACCACATAAACCATTAAGACCTCAGAACCAGCAGAACTAGCAAATAGGAAATGGTTTAATTGGGGCATGATCGATATCAAACCGCCCGTAATGATGGTGGCGAAAAAGAGAGTCACCCGTAGGTATTGTCTGCTGACGATTTCAAATTCGCCAGCTTCCTTGCGGTCACCCTTTTTCACTAAAGCAAGGGTGGGTAAGAATGAAGTGGCAAGCGATGTGGCCACAACCATGCCTAGTTGGACGATGGGCTGTCCGCGGTCGTAAATCCCCTTCATATCCTTGGCTACAGCCGTCGCAATCCCATTATCTACCAGTTGGTCATAAACGGTAAAGGCGTCAATCAGCTGATAAAAGACCAATAGTACTGAGAAGAAACAAATAACAAAGCCTTCTGTGACAAAGTCTTTGGTTAATTTAGTCCAGGATAAGCCTGCGCCGTCATCAGGGTCACTCGCTTGATCTAACCCGTAATGCCCGGCTAAAAAGTCTTGGTACATGGCCTTCTCGCGGTAATTTAACAAGTAATAAGCCATGACGATCGAAGCAGCTGCGGCGGCAATCCAAGCTGACTGCATGGTCCAAAAACCCATCTGGTAGACATCTGGATTCTTGTCAGTCACCTCCATCCGGCTAAAGATGAAGGCGACAGTTAAAATGACTGCCACCCGAACGAATTGCTCGGTAACTTGCGAAATAGCGGTTGGGGTCATAAGATTACGCCCCTGCATAAAACCTCTAGACAGGAGTAAACCTGGCATCAAGAGGAACATAAAAGACACGCTTTTGATAACAGGCGTCAGTAAACTATCACCCATCATAGCCGCAATCCAATCAGCCCCAAAATAAACCAGGGCAAAACAAGCGAGTGCAAAAACCGACACAATGACTGCGTATCTCTTCAACAAAGATTTACTTTGCTTGTGGTTATTTTGTAGGGCGACCTGTTTACCAATAAAAGATGGCAACCCATTTAAAGCGAAGGTCATCCCTATTCCGTAAATTGGGTAAACCTGTTGGTAGACATAAAAACCCTCGTTACCGACCATATTCTGTAAAGGGACCCGGTAGATAGCAGACAATACTTTAGCCACTAAGGCTGCGAGCGTTAGAACGGCAGCCCCTTGCATGGCCGCTTGACCCGTTGATCTTGCCTTTGAATCATCATTTTTCACCATCTAGTCACCTACTTGATCATTTTCTGCATCTAAACCAGTTTGATCAGCTTCATTTTCAGCAGCCTTCACTTGAGCGTCTACAGCAGCTTTACCCGCCGCCTCTTCTTGTTCAGCTTTTAAGGCTTGTGCTTTCTCGTAGTCAGCTTTCTCCTTGGCCAATTGGTCCGCCTTCATTTGGACCACATTTTCGTCATTAGCTAACTTGGTTGTAAATTGCAGCAAGTAGTCCAACCATTCTTCAGTAGACAACTTGTTTAAACCTAGGCTAATCATTAAGGCAGCCCCAACTTGCTTAATCGCTAAGCGGAAAGGATTGTCCTCTAAAGCCTTGAAGATAGCTGGTGTCATGATTTGTTGTTCAAGATTTTCGTGGAAAAGTACTTCTATGGTGTTACTGGCGGTAATACGTTTAATGCTTGTCACACCAACCTTATCGGCCGCCGCTTTAATAGCACCTACTTGCAGTAAAAGTTGCGTTTCAATTGGTGGTTCACCGTATCGATCCATCAACTCATCATCCAAGTCCCACATTTCATCCACGCTGGTCATGGCTTGCACCCGTTTATAAATCTCCACTTTTTGTCGCTCATCCCGGATATAGTTCTGCGGGATATAAGCATCAATAGATAGTGAAATTTCCACTGGCTCAGTTTTCTTAGCCGGTAAAATGCCCCGTTTACGTTGGACTGCTTCACGTAGCATTTGTGAATAGAGGTCGAAACCGACTGAGTTAACAAAGCCGTGTTGCTGTTTCCCGAGCAAGTTACCTGCTCCACGGATGGACAGGTCCCGCATGGCAATCTTAAAACCAGACCCTAGTTCCGTGAAATCACGTAAGGCCATCAAGCGTTTTTCAGATACCTCAGACAACATCTTGTCTGGCCGATACATGAAGTAGGCATAGGCAATTCGAGTTGACCGCCCAACCCGGCCCCGTAATTGGTAAAGGGTAGATAGCCCCATCCGGTCGGCCCCTTCAACTAGTAAGGTGTTAGCATTAGGAATGTCGACCCCTGTTTCAATAATGGTTGTAGTCACTAAAACATCAAACTCACCAAGGACAAAGTCCATCATGACATTTTCCAATTGAACAACAGTCATTTGACCATGGGCAATGGCTACCCTCGCTTCAGGTACTAACTCATTGATAAAGGCTGCTTTTTCTTCGATTTGGGCCACATTATTAAAGAGATAGAAAACTTGGCCGTCTCGGGCAATTTCTCGTTCAATGGCATCTTTGACAGCCCCGTAATTTTGTTCCATTACAAAAGTCTGGACGGGATATCGGTTAGCTGGTGGAGTTTCAATAACGGATAAGTCCCGAACCCCTAGCATAGACATGTTTAAAGTACGAGGAATCGGTGTCGCCGTCAGGGTCAACACATCCACATTGGCTTTTAAAGCCTTCAGTTTTTCTTTGGCCTTCACCCCAAACCGTTGCTCCTCATCGACCACTAATAGGCCTAAATCAAGGAACTCCACATCTTTAGACAGGATGCGGTGAGTACCAATCACAATGTCCACTTGCCCCTTTTTCAAGCCCGCAATGGTTTCATTTTGTTGGGCCTTACTTCTAAATCTAGATAGTAAGCCAATTTCAAAAGGCCAGTCCGCAAACCGTTCTGTAAAGGTTTCGTAGTGTTGTTGGGCTAAAACAGTCGTTGGCACTAGGAAAGCAACTTGTTTACCCTCCATTAAGGCTTTAAAGACAGCTCGCATAGCGACTTCTGTTTTCCCAAAACCGACATCACCAACAAGTAATCGGTCCATCGGTTTCTCTACTTCCATATCCTTCTTAATTTCCGCGATTGACCGGACTTGGTCATCGGTTTCTGAATAAGGGAAGGCATTCTCAAATTCAGCCTGTTCAGCAGTATCTGGACCAAAAGCGAAACCTTTCTGAGCTTCACGAGAGGCGTATAAGTCAATCAGTTCATCCGCGATATCTTCAATCTTACTGGACACCTTCTGCTTGGTTTTCGCCCATTCGCTACCGCCCATTTTATTTAATTTAGGCTCACGCCCCTCAGCAGACACATATTTTTGGACCAAATCGATCTGGTCAATCGGTACATGAATAGCTGCTTGGTCGGCGAAGACAATGGTCAGGTAGTCTTGATGAGTGCCGGCAAACTCGATCGTTTCAATCCCGGTATACCGACCAATCCCGTGGTTCACGTGGACCACATAATCCCCAACTTCTAATTGTTGGTAGTTTTTGATTCGTTCCGCATTTGAAATCAGCGGTTTCTTAGCCTTGCGTCGTTTCTTTTGGGTATGGAAAATATCTGCTTCAGCCAGTAAGACTAAGCGTTCTTGGACGAATTCAATCGATCCTGATAAGCCACCCGCAATTAAGTTGATCTTGTTGGCGAAGATATTCCCTTCGTCCGTCGCTTCAGCCCTTACATCTATTTCTTGCAAAATGGTTTGGACTTCTTTCACTCTGTCCTTGTCTTTTAACATGACAACCACTGTTCGACCTGTCCGAACCCAAGCATCTAGCTCAATTTTCAGGGCATCCATTTGGTCATAAAACTGGGTAATCATTCGCGTTTGATACTGGTACAGCCCATCGAATTTCAGTGACCCTAGCCCTTGCTGCCATACAGAAAAGTAAAATTTACGACCTTTAAAAGCTTGAATACCTTCCTTAAAGTCAGCATAAACTTGGACCTGGGCTGGTAATTGTCCCATTTCAACCATGGTTTGTAAATACATTTCGGTATTGCTGATCCAAGTAGCCTCTTCTTGAATTAAACGCGCATAGTCGTCCAAAATCAAGAAGGCTTGGTCGCCAATGTAGTCAAGAATCGTTGTCGTTTCTGGGTACATATACCGGTGGAAGTATTTTGAGTTTTCCGTGGTTTCGCCATTTTTCCAGGCAAGAGCTTCATCATTGACAACTGCAGTCGCTAGATCTTTAACCACGTCGTCTTTAATCTTAGCCAACGACTTGGCCATCAGTTTTTGGAAGGCATCAGCTTGGGCCTGCAATTGTTGCGGCAAGACAATGAATTCTTGCGACGGTTGAATATTGATACTTGGTTGGTCTTGCAGGGATTTTTGGTTGTTGGGATCAAAAGTTGAAATCCGCTCCACCTCATCAAAGGCTAAAGACACTCGAATCGGATATTCGGCATTTATAGGATAGAAGTCTACGATATCCCCGCGTTGACTCATTTCGCCTGGGGTCATGACAATTTCAGCCCGTTGGTAACCCTGGTTTAACAGACGTTGAACTAGGGTAGCTGGCTCTAATTCGTCCCCTAATTTGACTAGTAAACGAGTATTGTCCCAAATTTCTGTTGGGGTCAGCAGGCGTTTCAAACCAAACATAGGCGTGATTAAGACACCAGTCGCTTTAGGGTCGCGCGCCCAATTTAAAACAGTCAACCGATCGGCTAAGGCTTCTGGACTGGCAATCGCCCAGTCAGCAGCCACAGATTCTGGCACATTAAAGAGATGCAATTGTTCATCAGTAAAGTCACTTTGCAGGTCATTATAAAAGTGGTCGGCTTGCAGTAGATTGTTGGTTACAATGACTACTTTTTGTTCACTGGCCAAATTCAGTAGGGTTTTTGCCATATAAGCCCGACTAGCCCCTTGAAGGCCCAGATATAGGACTGATTGACCTGATTTGGCTTGTTGTTTAAATGATTCATTTTGAGATTCCTGCAAGAAAAACGTTTGTAAATCCAAGCGGTCTCCCTCCTTTTCTTGGCTAGTTATTGTAGTTGGTCATAGTTTCCTCGAAAGAATGACCCGCTAACCAGTAATCAATAGCTTCAACAGCTGCACGCGTAGCTGTAAGCATTGGGGTATGGTCTTCTTTTGGAAATCTTGATAGGACGTGGTTCACAACGGTCCCGTCCTTACCCGGATGGCCGATGCCTAATTTAATGCGACGAATTTTGTCGGTGCCAAGGTGGGCAATCAGTGATTTCACACCGTTATGTCCACCAGCAGAACCCTTTTGACGTAAACGAATCCGGCCTGGATCCATATCTAAATCATCATAAACCACTAGGATATCCTCAACTGGAATAGAATAGTAGTGGGCCATCGCGCCAACCGCTTCTCCTGAATTGTTCATAAAGGTAGTCGGTTTTAGGAAAATCACTTTCTCTCCGTTAACAAAAGTTTCAAAGTATTCCCCTTTAAAGCCTGTTTTGTTGAAGGTCTCATTATGTTGGTAGGCCCATTCATCTAAGGCAATAAAACCGATATTATGTCGTGTATCCTCATATTTCTTACCTGGATTACCCAATCCAACAATTAATTTCATTCTTGATAGCTCCTTATTTTCGTTTCTAAATATTCATTCAAATACTTGGTGTCATTTTTGTATATTTATTTTCTAGTTATCGGGAGGTCAAACTCAAATTCATCTCATCTATAGTAGTGAATTGCCCTTTATTTGCCCGCGGTCATCTCGATACAAAGGCTTGGTTTTATTGTATCAATCCTTGTTAACACGCAAAAACCTGTACAGGAATCCACTCGTCCCTAACAAGTTATCCCGTACAGCCCTAATATATTCGATAGGTCTATTATACCACAAAGGGGCCCTGGCCTTGAAAGGCAAAAGCCTCGTCTGTGCAAATCATCCATTCTGATGCCGGTGGTCAGATTTACCGGAGGCCATTGGCCAAGGTCTTTTTCGGACTGATATTATTCCCAGCATCGCTAATGCTTCAAAAGTGATTTGGGATTTTCCCCGAATTTTCTATGACGCTTCTATCTTGTACGAAGCTTATGGTCCTACTCAACCATCCGCTCACTTAGTTCAGTTTGTTCACGTGTTATAGTGGTCAATTTTTGTGACTTTGAGTGGTCTTAGTTGGAAAGCGGATGCATTTTTGCCATAATAGGGATGGAGGCCCATTCAAAAGCGGTCATCCATCATCATCATCGCCCCATTTTTTCAAGAAATCGCCTGAAATTCGACACAATATTGTTTCGTCCGCAAGCATTTTATACATTTATTCACAAACTTTTCGCAAAATTTCTCATTTCCATTAGTACAGATTCAAACAGAGTATATAACAGTTTTTTTAATCTGTTAATAATGTTTGATATTAAGCATTTGTATCCGTTTGCAAATGGTATAAAATTACAATTATACTAAAATACTTGAAAAATATTGACAAAAACCTATTGATTTTTTTAAACAGGATGGTATGATTATGTTAAATATTTCACTAACTAATCAACAAGCTAATTTTTAAACCGATTGTTCACTAGCTTTGCACGGGTTAATGGAACATTTACCATATGGTTTGCTTTGTACACTATAAGAGACAAAAAGTTAAGGAGAATATATTATGTCAAAAAATGGTCAAAAAGTTATTTTAATTGGTGATGGTGCTGTAGGATCTGCATTTGCATACGCTTCTGTAATCCAAGGTGTTGGTAGAGAATTAGGAATTATCGACTTAGCTGAAGACCGCGTTGAAGGTGATGTATTAGACCTTATCGACGCCCTAGCTTACACATCTCCTAAGAAAATCTACAAGGCAACTTACGATGACTGTTCTGACGCTGATGTCGTTGTCATTACTGCCGGTGCTGCCCAAAAACCTGGTGAAACACGTTTAGATTTAGTGGATAAAAACTTACGTATCTTCAAGATCATGGTTGATCAAGTTATGGCTTCAGGCTTTGACGGTATCTTCTTAGTAGCAACAAACCCAGTAGACATCTTAACTTACGCAACTTGGAAATTCTCTGGCCTACCCGCTAACCGCGTCATCGGTTCTGGTACGTCATTAGACTCAGCCCGTTTCCGTCAAGAATTAGCCACTACATTAGATGTTGACGCACGAAACGTCCACGCCTACATCATGGGTGAACACGGTGACACTGAATTCCCCGTATGGTCACACGCAAACATTGGTGGCCAATCAATTTACGAATGGGTATCTCAAACTTCAGCAATCGACGAAGAAGCTTTAGTGAACTTGTTCTACCACGTACGTGACAAGGCTTATAAGATTATCGAGAAAAAAGGCGCAACTTACTACGGTATTGGTGTATCTTTAGTCCGCATCTTAAAAGCCATCTTACATGACGAAAATGCCATCTTACCTGTATCTGTTTACCTAGATGGCGAATACAACCAAAATGATGTTTACATTGGTGCCCCAGCTATCATCAACCGTGAAGGTATCCGTGGTATCATCGAAGCTGACTTAAACGACCACGAACAACAACAAATGGAATTATCAGCAACTAAACTACGCGACACCTTAGAAACTGCTTGGGCAAAATTAGACTTCTAATTGCCCAATTCATCCTACTACAAGAAGCTCATTAATACATAAAACCCCCTAAGTCCACACGACCTAGGGGTTTTTGCTTACTGTTTTATTAGAATAAATTAAATGTTTTCATTAAGGTAATCAAGAATACCAAGGTAATCATTGATAACATAGTTGTGAATACAACTGTTTGATTGGCTAAATCCCCGTCTCCGTCAGCAGCAATGGCTTGAGCATAAGACGATACAGCCGTTGGACCTGCAAAGGCAATCAGGATAGACACGATTGCATCCCCTCTAAAACCGAGAATAGCACCTAAGGTAAGTCCGCTTAATGGAATAATAATCAATTTATTGGCTACAGTAAAGATTAAGGCAAAATCGACATCTTTCAATTTGGCAAAAGAGAAAGTCCCACCCATGACCATTAATGCAAGCGGTGATACCATTCGGTTAATGTTGGTTAAAGAAGTATTGATGGCTTCTGGAAATTGTAGGCCCAGTAAGACAACAATCAAACCAATGAACGTGGCAACCACCATTGGGTTAGTGATAATACTTTTACCCATCTGTTTAAAAGAGACTTTATCTTCTGAATACAAGGAAAAACCGATAACCGACATGATATTCCAGAAGGGCACGATGATGGCCAAGGTAATAGTCACCATCCCCATATTTGCTTCACCCAATAGAGAGGTCCCTAAGGGTAAACCAAATAGGATGGCGTTCGCTCTGACTGACCCCTGCAGCATCACCCCGTAACGGGTCCGGTCATTGGATACCCTTGGAATAATAAAGGCTAGAATAAGGTATAGGATTAAAGCGATGACAAGAATATAAGTCAAGGCATAGCCGTTGAATGATTGCTTGAAATCAGACTTATAAATATTGGTGAATAAGTTGATTGGTAGCAAAATTTTAAATAAGGCTTTGTTGAAGTCTTGGAAGGAATCTTGTTTAATCATTCCCGCTTGGGCAAAAAATTGTCCAAAAAGCATATAGATTAACATCGGCATGACTGCATTAAACCCGATCATAAAGTTACCAAACATAAATTTCCTCCAATATAAAATGTTTTTGACAAACGCTCGGCGTGAATACCAAGAGACTGCGACTTTTCTCGCACCTGAATAATTTACAATAAACCCATTGTAGCCTACCACTCCAAGATTTCTACACATGGGAATTGCTAAGATAATAAAAGAGCAGTCCAGCCAACAATGGTAGGACCGCCCTTCTTCAATTTATCTATCACTCATTAAGGAGCTTATTCAATGACGTGGTGCATGCCTTTGAATTTTTCGTTGAATAACGGTGATACTGAACGGTTTTCGTGGATACGTACAATGGCTTCCGCGATTAATTCAGATACTGTTACTTGTTTGATTTTGTCGATACGTTTTTCATCTGGTAAGTAGATTGAATCGGAAACGACCACTTCGTCTAATACTGAGTCTTCTAAACGTTGGATTGCTGGGCCAGATAATACTGGGTGTGTACAGCAAGCCACAACAGATAATGCGCCCGCTTCTTTGATTGCTGATGCAGCTAGGGTAATGGTACCTGCTGTGTCTATCATGTCATCAATGATGATGGCGTGACGGTTGGCAACGTCCCCAACAATATTCATCACTTCAGCCACATTGGCTTTTGGACGACGCTTATCAATAATAGCAATTGGTGCTTTCAAGAATTCAGCTAACTTACGTGCACGTGTGACACCACCATGGTCAGGCGATACTACAACGATGTCTGAATCTGTGTATCTTTCATTGGTTAAGAAGTATTCAGCTAGTAATGGCGCACCGTAAAGGTGATCAACAGGCGCTTCAAAGAAACCTTGAATTTGCGCAGCATGTAAGTCTAATGCAAGAATACGGGTTGCACCAGCATTTTCCATCATACGCGCTACTAACTTAGCTGTAATTGGTTCACGCGGCTGCGCCTTACGGTCTTGGCGTGCGTAACCAAAGTAAGGAATAACTACGTTAATTGCTTTGGCACTTGCTCGACGACAAGCATCAATCATTATTAATAATTCCATCAAGTTATCATTTACTGGATCAGAAGTTGATTGAATAATATAAACATTATCCCCACGAATTGATTCCTCAATTGCAATTTTAATTTCACCATCACTAAAGTGTGATACCGACATATGACCTAATTCTACGCCCATTGAAGTTGCAATTTTTTCAGCAAGTTCTTTGTTTGAACTCAATGAAAAGATTTTTAGTCCATGATCGACTACAGATTCTGACATTTTTTTCCCTCCACAATACTGAATGCTCAGACACTCTTATCGT
This sequence comes from Aerococcus viridans, assembly GCF_002083135.2. NCBI lineage: Bacteria > Bacillati > Bacillota > Bacilli > Lactobacillales > Aerococcaceae > Aerococcus > Aerococcus viridans. The sequence goes on from NZ_NBTM02000001.1 coordinate 592,692, forward strand.
ATCTATTCTACCATAGAAAAACGACGATTGTTAGCTAAATAGCGAATCGAAAAGTGTGAATTTGGTTAAAATATTTGCAGTCTTAGTCTTTTTTACCAATTGGTAACCTATCCCAAAAACCATCTTTATTTTCTTGGCGTGAACGGGCAATCCCTAAAGCCTTGCTTGGGACATCTTTGGTGATAGTTGAACCAGCTGCTAAGAAGGCATTGGCTTCAACATTTACAGGTGAAATGATAGTCACGTCAGACCCGATAAATGAGTTGTCCCCGATTGTTGAATGGTGTTTGTTCACACCGTCGTAGTTTGCAAAAATCACACCGCAAGAAACATTGATATTTTTGCCTAAAGTTGCGTCACCAATGTAAGTTAAATGACCAACCTTAGTGCCTGCACCAATATGCGCTTTTTTAATTTCCACAAAGTTTCCGATATGAGCATTTTCATCAATAACAGATGCCGGACGTAAGTGGGCGTTTGGCCCAATATCCACGCCATCTTTCACTTGGCTTTCTTCAATTTCAGAAGCACGGACTTTCACACGGTCCCCAATCTTAGAATCACGGATTGTTGTCCCTGCGTAAATATGGCAATCTTCACCAATCACAGTGTTCCCTTTAAGATATACATTTGGTTCAATCACTGTATCTGCACCAATTTCAACGCCCGCTTCGATATAAACCGCATCTGGGTCTACAATCGTTACCCCATTGCGCATATGGAATTCGTTAATACGTTTAAACATGGTTTGGTTAGCTTGTGCTAAGGCCACACGGTCATTAACCCCGAGTGACTCATCTAGGTTATCCATTTGGAAGGCCCCAACAGCCTCGCCAGCCTCTTTCAAGATTTCAATCACATCTGGTAAGTAGTATTCACCTTGCGCATTGTCATTACCGACTTTATTCAAAGCGTCGAATAATAAAGCATTATCAAAGACATAAGTCCCTGTGTTAATTTCAGTAATTAATTTTTCAGCATCATTAGCATCCTTTTGCTCAACAATTTTCACCACTTGGCCCTCTTTATCACGGACAATACGGCCGTAACCAGTGGGATCATCAGCAGGCGCAGTTAAAATCGTCGCTTTAAAACCAGCCTCTTCATGCACATCTAACAAACGCGCAATCGTATCCGCTGTAAATAAAGGGGTATCACCACAAATGACTAAAGTCGTACCTTCTTTATCAGCCAACTCACTCGCTGCTTGTTGCACCGCATGCCCAGTACCCAATTGTTCCGTTTGTGTCGTATAAGCTGTACGGTCGCCCAATAACTCTTGGACCGCTTCCGCACCATGCCCGACAATTGTCACCACTTCATCAATCCCAGCGTCATTCACACTAGTCAATACGTGGTCTACCATAGGTTTACCCGCAACTGGGTGTAACACCTTATACAACTTAGACTTCATACGAGTCCCTTTACCTGCTGCTAGAATTACTGCATAACGGTTGCTCATTATGTACATTCACTCCTCTAAAATCATTTATCCACTATTCAATATTTATCTCAATATTACTAATTCATTGTATCGAATTCCAAGCCGTTCGACCAGTCCAGATTAATCCTTGTGCCGTCTAGCCCCTTTATTCTTATTATCACGCTTCCGATTCTTCTTCCGTGCCTTCGCCGGTGCCGCCGCTTTATTCGCTTGTTTTGTTTTTTTCACCCGCGCTTTTGCTTTGACAGCCGCCCCCTCTTTTTCTTCCTGTAAAAGGGGTTGATCTTCGTCGTTCTGGCTCGCACTCGGTACCTGGTCCGTCAGTTGCCCCCCATAAGTATAGAATGCTGTCAGCTGAATATCATCACCAACCTGCTTCTTCAAATCTCTAAGTGAACGGTCGTTAACGAAAGTCAAGACAACCCCATCTTTCCCCATACGGCCAGTTCGCCCAGCCCGGTGGGTATATTGCTCAGGTGTCGCTGGTAAATCATACTGAATAACCAAAGGTAGGTCTTCAATATCCAAACCACGTGCCGCCACATCCGTTGTAAATAGGTAAGTATATTCACCCTTCGTGAACTTGGCAATGGCTTGCTGGCGGTTTTGCGCCGCCATCTTCGAATGCAGATAAGCCGTTTGAATATGGTTGAACTGCAATTTTTGTTGCAACTGTTCAATTTCAGCTACCGTACGAACAAATACTAAGGCCCGCATCCCCTCAACTTGAGCAAGTCGACGCAACATATCGTCACGCTTACGAACAGGAACATTAATATAGCCATCTTGTCGTTGTTTTTCAAAGGCCGTGCCTATTTTTTCAGCTGCCAATTCAATCACAGGTTCAGCCAATAAGTCACTAGCTAAACCAGCCAAAGTATCTGGTACTGTTGCTGAGAATAAAGCCACTTGCGCTCTACCCGGTAATTTTTTAACCAATTGCTTGGTTTGGCCAATATGTTCCTCATCTAACAAGGCATCCGCCTCATCAATAATGATGGTATCCACTTCATGAACCTTCAACTTACGTTGGTCAATCAGTTCAATCATCCGGCCCGAAGTCCCGACAATAATATCCGGTCTTTCTCTGATTTTCTCAATTTGCCGCTTCACATTCGCGCCACCAATAATTTTCATGGCTTTGAAGTCAACAGCTCGTGCCCACGCTTGGACCACGTCCCCCACTTGGGAAGCCAATTCTTGTGAAGGTACCAAAACAATTAGTTTCAAGCCCCCATTGTATTGACCTTGAGATGCTTCTCGTTCAGCCACCATTCGGCTTAAAACCGGTAGTAAATAAGCCAAGGTTTTCCCTGAACCTGTTGGTGCTGATGCAATCACACTTTGGGCATCATACATCGGTTGGAAGGTCTCAGTTTGAATATCAGTTGCTTGGCCAAAGCCAGCTGACTGCCATTTGTCCTGAAGCCCATTAGGTAATTGGCTTACAAAACCAGTTATTTGTGTATCATTTTCCGTCATTTTAGTCCTCTATTTCTTTTTTCTATTTTACTGCTTATGGTTCAATATTGGCTACAAAAGATAAGGGCCATGGTTAGGCCCTCTTCTTTATGTCAATAACCCCTATTTTTTCTTAGGGTCCTTCACAATAAATACATCTTCATTTAAATTATCAGAGAAGATTTTCTCTGTATTTACGTTTTCATCTACGACAGTTCTTTCATTTGTTTCTGGGTCCAACAAGATATAAGATGACTTAATACTTGGGTTATGCGGCACTTTCTCTTCATCATCAGCCTCATATTTAGGGGCTTCAATTGTCGAACGGTCTACTGCGTCATCATCATAGTCATTATTGTCTACAAAAGGATTTTTTCTTGGATCTGTCATGTCCGTTTCCTCCTCATTCGGCACCAATGTATAGGCACCAACATTTGCTTCTTCATCAATGGCATCAATAATTTCTTGGCTACTTGTGGCATCCGGTGTTACTGAAAAGTACCCTTGCGCTTGCGCACGTTCTTGCTTGCGGGCTAGATATTGGGCTTCTACTTGCTGAAAGGTTACCCCACCCTCTTGCTCAGTGATGTAATCAATGGATTTGGTCAAGCCGTCAACAGCCCGGTCAATATCCGTTGTTAAATGGACAGCAATCACTTCTGGGCGGTTGTTTAAACGAATTGGGAAACTTGATGGCCCAATCCCGCGTGAAACCACCATTTGCTTGTCAGGGTTACCGGGTAAGTAGAAAACACCTGCTGTATACTTGGGAAATTTCCCTTGGTTAGGAGCAAATAATCCACCGATTCCCGGCACGCGGATTTGACCACCATGGGCATGACCTGATAAAACCAAATCAGGTGATTTATTGATATTTTCATGGTAACGCAAGAAGGCTTCTGGATGGTGGGCCAATAAGATTTTTGGTTGCGCCATTTGATCAGCTGTTAAATCTACTGTTCTCAAGGCATCTCCAACTAAGAAATATTTATTCTTTTTATCATCTAAGCCCATCAAGGTCAGCGGTTGACCCTTATAAGTATAAGTAATAGCCCGGTCATTTAAGTGGACAACCCCTGCTGCCCCCATAGTCCGAACTAAAAGATTGTGTTGTAAGGACACCGCGTCATGGTTACCAAAAGTCGCAAAAGTTGGCGCGATATCTGTTAAAGCTTTAAAGAATGTAAACAAAGTCGCTTCGTCTAAATTAGACGCATCCGTTTGGACAATATCTCCCGTAATCGCGATGATATTTGGTTGCATATCATAGACATGGTCTAAAATATCGTTCAAGTCAACATTTTGTTCAGGTAGGTGTAAGTCAGACAGATGGGCAATGGTGAAGCCATTTAAACTGTCCTTAAAACGAGGATTCTCGACAAAGTAATCTGTCGTTCCAACAGTATAATTTTGCCACCTAACATAAGCAGCACCTAACGCTAAGGTACCCAAGCCTAATAAAGTGTTGAAAGCTGATTTTTTTGTCATAACAATTCCTCCTTGGTTTTTATTTCCCAAACTCAGATCTCACACAGCCTAGGAAATTTGCTTTATCTACATGTGGCCCACTTCAAAAAGGACCACCCTGTACTTGCTAGCTTTGTTGTATATTTTACCATATCAAACCCAATCCTTATAACACAAAGGTGAAATATACCGATTCTAAGCTACTATTCCACTCACACATTCAAATTACTGCCCAAAACGGCCTCTGCGTGGTATAATCTTGGATTGAATGGACTTTAAAAGTATTTAAAACATACATGTTTCGTGTGTTAATAACCTTCTAGAATTAACACGATAGCACACGATAATTCCCAAATCGTATATCTTTTAATTGACTATATTTGAAAAATATTAAATTTAGTTTCAATATAAGAATAAGAAGGTGGTTATAGAAAGATATCGCACTATTTTCATATGGCATTAGTGCGTAAGTTAGAACGTACTAGTTGCTAGCATGTGCTTTTAAGCATTCCCAGCTAATGTGGCGATAATTTGATTACATTTCGGATAGTCAAGATTGGCCATATTTCAATATGAGTGATACTTCTTCTAGAAAGTTCACTAGCATAGTAAATAGTAATTGCGATATAAGCGATAACCTATATTTATGAAATGATTCTTTTAAATTTAGAGGCCTGATGCTAGGGCCCCTATTATTGACGAAAGGAGGCCAAGGATGGCTAGTGAGTTAATTGAGAATTTGTTGACCCTTGTACCAGCTTTGCCTGGTTGCTACATTATGAAGAATGCGGATGACCAGATTATTTATATTGGTAAGGCGAAGAATTTAAAAAATCGTGTCCGTTCTTATTTCAAGTCGACCCATACTGGGAAGACGGCTCAGCTTGTCAGTGAGATTGACCATTTTGACTATATTGTCACGCAAACGGATAAAGAGAGTTTGCTGCTGGAGATTAATCTGATTAAGAAACATCAGCCTCACTACAATATTCGCTTGAAACATGGGACTATGTATCCTTATATCAAGATTACCAATGAGCGTGATCCGCAGATGATTATTACGTCTGTGGTGGAGGATGATGGTGGTGAGTACTTTGGTCCTTATCCGAATATTTACGCGGCATCCAGTACCCTTGACTTGCTACAGAAGACCTATCCTTTGCGTAAGTGTGGGAAGAATGAGAAGCGGGCTTGCTTCTACTACCATCTTGGCCAATGTATTGGCCCTTGCGACCATGAGGTGCCTGTTGAAGAGTATAAGGCGCAGAAGGCACGGATTCGCCGTTTCCTGAATGGTGATGTGAAGAATATCAAGGATGATTTGAAGGGGAAAATGGCAGCCGCTTCTGAAGATTTGCAGTTTGAGCGAGCTGCTGAGTATCGTGATCAAATCAACTATATTGAACAAACGGTTGAACCGCAAAATATCATGTCCAAGCAGTACAATGACCGTGATGTCTTTGCCTTTTACTTTGACAAAGGTTGGATTTCAATCCAAGTATTCTTGTTACGACAGTTTTCCATTATTAAGCGGGACTCAGCCCTTTTCCCAGTGTATTCTGACCCTGAAGAGGAGTTGACTTCCTACATCGTCCAATTCTACCAAGAAGCTAACCACACGAAGCCTAAAGAAATTTTGGTACCTGGAAACTTGGATAATGACTTGATTGCGGATACTGTTGAGGTGAAGGTATCGACACCTAAACGAGGCGACAAGCACAAGATGCTGCAGATGGCGGAACGAAATGCCAAGATTGCCCATCTAGACAAATTTAGGTTGCTGGCCATGAAGGAACAAAAAACGACTGGTGCTATTGACCAATTGTCAGAAGCTTTGAACTTGCCTTATTTGAAAGTTATTGAAAGCTTTGACCATTCAAACATCCAAGGGACAAACCCGGTATCGGCGATGGTGGCCTATGAGGACGGACGGCCAAACAAATCTATGTACCGGAAGTACAAGATCAAAACGGTTGATGGCTCAAATGAGTTTGCGACAACACAAGAGGTTATCCGCCGCCGGTATGGTCGACTCCTGAAAGAAAATGGGAATTTCCCTGATCTAATCTTAATGGACGGTGGCGCAATCGAAGTGAATGCTGCCAAAGAAGTTTTAGAGGATGAACTTGGATTAGACATCCCAGTGGCCGGTATGGTCAAGGATGATAAGCATAGGACGGCCAACCTGATTTTTGGTGACCCGCTAACGATTATCCCGCTTGATCCCCGGTCACAGGCCTTCCATCTCCTGCAACGGATTCAAGATGAGGTCCACCGGTTTGCTATTACCTTCCACCGTAAAACAAGAAGTAAACAATCCTTTACCTCTAAACTGGATGGCATTGACGGTGTGGGGCCTAAGACACGGACCAAGGTCTTGCGTCACTTTAAGACCATGAAAGCCGTTCGTGAAGCTACGATTGCGGATATTCAAGCATTATCTATTCCAGAAAAAGTGGCGGTTGAAATTCATAAGGCTGCTTGGGACGGGCAAAAAGACTCGCCCTATGCAAATGAAGACCTTGTTGATGGTATTAAAACAGTTGCTGCTGACGAAACGAAGGCAGTTGACGAAATCCTGTTAGATATTAATCCAGATTTAAGTGAATAAACAGAAAAGGCACCTAACCTCATTCGAAATTGAATGGGCTAGGCGCCTTTTTCTATTGTGCTAGTTTTTCGACGGCTGCGATTAGGTCATCCAGCTTTTTCTCTGTTCGCGTCATCAAGTAAATCGACACAAATATGGGAAAGCCGACATTGCCAATCAGTTGCATGGAAACATCCAACATATCCAAAACCACCACCTCCTTATATAAAGGAACGGTGGTGGTTTGTTTTTTGACAAGTATTCAATTAATTTTGCTGATCTGGATCGATTTCAGGATCATAGTCTACATCTTTGTCGAAATCCCCAGGGTTTAACATACCGTTTTCACCTGAGTCAGCCTTGTCTGCTGCTAGAATAACATCCTTGGCGTTTTCGACTTTACCAAAATCCGTACGGTCTGGTGTGTTGTAGCCCATAATGTTATAGGGTTTCTTTTCCGGCGTTTGGTCTTCATTGTTTGCTGCATCATCTGAGCTTGCTTGACCACCAACAACAAATGAGTGGCGTACGGCTGCGGATTCTGATGCTGGACCTGCATTCAAGTCAAAGCTTGGCTTTTCTTGTGCTGGTCTTTCTGCGTTGTAATCAGACGCTTCTACCGTAAAGTGGTTACGGATTGCTGAAATAGGACCTTCACTTGCTGTATAAGTTGCTTGGTAAGGTTGACGTACATATGCGTCTTGACCTACTTGGTATGAACCACGTATGGCTGAAGACCCATCTGCATTATTATCAGTGACTGCATCTGCTTCATATTCGCTAGATTCAGTCACTTCGTCATCTTGACCAGCTTTTTCTTCGTCAGCTATGGAGAATACTGCGGCAGCGCCTGCTGCTGCAGCAGCTGTTTCACCAGCATGCTTGTCAGCTTGGTCAGCGGCACTTGGTTCTTTTTCCGCTTTAGTATTACTAATCGCCTGGTTAGCGGCTGTACCTGTTGCGACGTCATCAGCTGGATGAATGGCTGTTGCGTTTTCCGTAAAGGCTGGACGTTGCTCGGTGTGGTAGTCGTTTACTGGTGCGTCTGGTGTTAGGTCTAATTCTGGAAAACGACGGTCTAAGTCATCCCCATGTTCGTCAGTAATTAAACGGTATAGTAAAGCTGTTGCAATCATTTGACGGATTGTATATTTAATTGAGAAGATCATGATGGCTATGGTCGCGATAATCGCTAAGATAGCAATTAGGATACCACCGTTATTTAAGAAGGCACCTAATAGTCCTAAAGCACCAAAAATCACAATACCTAGTAAGACTGGGTACAGGGCATTTTGGACACCAATCCAGAATAAAGTCCACTTGTTCCCATTCATCATGACTTTAGACACTTTCAGTGGCTTACGGCCACCAATGCGGTCATTGTCAAATAGTAGGTAGCTGTTCATCGCTAAACGCAAGGTAACGATTGTCATCAAGATAACATATAAGATGATAAAAAGAAGCACTAAGCCTACTGCAAGACCGGCTAGCCCTGAATAGTCACCTGCTGTTAAGTCAGTTGGTGGCGTTAAAGATTGGCCAGTTAGGTAGAAGATTCCAGCACCAATACCACCAAGTACTAGAGCAAACAAGATTGTCCATAAAAGGATAACTATAGTATAGATAATTTGGTTCCAGATATTACGGAAATAACGACGTTGGAAGGGTTCGAAAATGTTCCCAATGTGGAAACGGTCCTCATCCACCAATCGCAACACCGACCAGTCAACCCCTAAACTTAATGGGAAAGAGATAAAGATAGAAATAATCATCGATGCAATACCCGCAACCGTCAACATAGAATCTGCTGCGGTTGTCGTATCAGTTGTTCCGGTAATCATTTCAATTGCCCAAGTAATCAAACCTGTAATAATCCCGGTAACTAAAGTCGCACCAAAAATCGCTAGGGTATTCCCCTGCTGGATGGCACTCGCTTCTTTGTTTATCTCCGAAGCTTTTCGTGAAATTTTATAAGACATTTTACACACTCCTTTTTTTGTTCACCCTTTTAAAATCGATCACTTACATTTTTTCTTCTGAATGCGAAAAATACTATATACCTTATTATACATGAAAACCATTTATATACTGAAGGAAAATGTCACACACTTTCAGTTTCAGTCATTTTCCCCAAGCCAAAGGTCTCTCTAAAACGGATACCAATCTCATTTAAGGCATCTTCTGATTGGGGGAAAATCCCTATTTTATCGACAAAACCATGGTCTAAACCCCGATAACGGAAGAAGGACGTTTGGACACCATTTGTCACCAGGCGCTTGGCATAGGCTTCTGACTCAATCCGCAAGAAATCGTATTCCGCCGTCACAATAATGGTCGGTGGCATTTGTTGAATGGTTTTATCTGAAGCAAACAGCGGCGATACCAGTGGATCTTTGAGGTCCACATGTTTGGCATATAACTTGTTGATATAATGAACGCCAATTCCAAGCGACTTAACGATAAAGGTAATAATCTCGTCATTATCATGGATATCATACTCATCCAATGACCATTCGTAGCCTGGCGTCTCTTTCATAGCCATATTAACAATTGGATAAAGGAGGATTTGCTGTTTAATCCACTGGTTACCCGATTCGATGTCATAGATATTCATGGCTGCAGCAATATTAGCACCCGATGAATCACCCATGATGGCTATTTTTCCAGGGTCTACACCTAGCATTTCAGCGTTATCACGGACCCAACCAAGCATCGCGATTCCGTCCACTAAGGCGTGGGGAAAGGGTTTCTCTGGTGCCAAGCTATATGGAAAGGCCACTACAACAGCACCGGCCTTATAGGCAATCCCCCGGCAGGTATTGGTAATGGTATCAAAGGTCGTCCCAATAAAGCCCCCACCATGAAGGTAAAGGATTACAGGTGCTAGCTCATTTGCTTGTTGCACTTCATCCGGATAGAAGACCCGGGCATGCATAAACCGTTCTTCAATAGGGAAGTCATACTCGCGAATAGTCACTTGACCGTCTGAAATGTCCCGGTTTAAAGTCGTCCCCACTACCCGTCGATACAAGAATAGGAAGGGGTTATATTGTTTCTCGATAATGTTGTTGAGGTATTGAATCACTGGCGTCGGGTCCCGGTGAATTTTAATCGACCCAACCAAGCGCTCGTCCAATTGGCCGCCAACATCTGAGGTCGGCAATTTTTTTAAGATAAATTCACCATTTGGAAAAGTCCGTCTGGTATAGCGATTTTTCATTAATTTGACTTGTTCATAGTATCTTAAATCTGGCTGTATTTTTGGTTGTCGCTGCCGTCCGACAGTCGAAATGATTCCCATGATTGGCCCCTTTCAAATGTTGAGTCTCGCGTCTATCGTTTATGTTCGATGACCTGCCGCCAACTTACAAGAATCCCCCTATTAGCGTATCCTGAGTGGCCTGTCATTGAGAAAAGCACCCCAAGTAGAGTTAGCGCTCAACTCAGCGTGCGTATGTTCTTTTAGCAAAATATTTAGACAAAGAAATTGAAGATGCTGTAGCCAATCAAGAATAGCCCTACTGTAAAGATAAAGTTTCCTACTGCATAGGTTTGGAAGTTGACTTTATCTAAGGTTGGAACTGGGCGGTATTTCATGTAGAAATAGTTACCGCCAGTTGATCGGTTGACCGTTAATGCGACAAACCAGTAAACCGCAAAAGCCCCTAGTGACACGATTAAACCGTGGATTGAGGGTGTCCATCCTGTGGTGAAGTAAGCGAAGAATGGGATCAAAATCGTGATAACGTGGTTTAAAAAGTAGCTTAGGCCTGATACGTGGTAAATTTTGTTGATACGGCTTGGCATAAAGAATGAGAAGTAAGCGTAAAGTCCGAAATAGAATAATACTTGCATGATCATTTGGTTACCTGTTAGTAGGTAAATCAGTCCCATTATGGTTGATAGGCGACAAATGTGCAGTGGCAAGGCTTGTTTTAAGTCGAATTTGGTCTCGAAATAATACCAAGAGTATAAGAGTATTTGTTGTAAAATGGAAATGGTAAACATGACACGACCAATAACTACCTGGTGGCTGTTGATAAAGTCTCTAAAAATAAACATGGCAAGTAAAATCATAAAGAAGGCCGCTAAGTATAAGATATGCGCCAGTGAAAATGCATTAATAAAGGGTGCATCAATATTGACACAGTTCAAGTAAATCTTTTCTTTTAGCCCTTGTTGCTTGGCTTTACGGCGACTTGCTTGTTTATCCCATGATTCCATGAATCGTTCACCATTTTCCTTTCAATCCCATTCAAATAACATCATCCCAATAATACTTCCTTTAGCGTTCAGTTTAGTGTGGCGCGGTTCTTCCGAGCTCTTTTCTTCTTCATATTACCAAAGACTTTCGCACTTGCTCAAGTAGAAAACTCTTTTGGGAGCGTTTCGTTTTTGTAAACATAATCTTTACTTATTGTTTACCATCCATCCCAAAGAAAAAAGGCCTAAAACCTCCCCGTAAATGGTGATTCTCAAACCTTTCCTCATGTATTCTTTTACGACTTATCCACTTAACCACTATGGCTAGCCTAGTGCGGCGATTTCGCGGTCCATTTGTAAGACAATTGCCGCAAGCATGTCTCGCTCAAACGCGAACTGGCCACTGCGGAAATGATAATCAATATTTTGCCGGGTCATGTAAGTCATATTGGCAACGGCTGTGGCATAGCCTTTTTTAAATAAACCGGTGATGAAATACTTGTTTTTATCGACTTGGTCAAAGACTTCCAGCCACTTGCTAGTTTTACGGGCTGAAAAGTTGATATCTGCCATAGATAATAATTTTTCATCGTCCGCATATAGGGCTTGTTTGGCTTGGTCTAGGGCAATCAAGTCTTCCCCTAAGAAATCTTGAGTCAACATAGATCCGTCAACATAGACAGGGGCTTGGATTTCATAGAGGAATGCCAACACCCTGGCAACCGGCGTTTGTTCTTGGATAATTTTTTGCCAGTTAATCAATTGCATATTTAATAAGCCGTCTTCAAAAAAGTTCGCATTGTATAGAATGTAGCCTTCGCCCAATTTCTGTGCTTCTTTTAATACTTGTTCTGAATAGGTTAATGACTGGGCAATATCCTCAGATAAACCTAGCCCCCCATTGATTTGAATGGGGTAAATGGCCTGTTGTAAAAGGCGGTAGTATAAGAATGCTGACATACCATCGGCAAATAGGATGGATTGCTTATGAATGGCATGGTCTAATTGAATATTGTCAGACAATAAGGCTGGTTGGAATTTGCTTTGAATCATGGTTTGGGCCTGATTGATAATTTCAAGGGCCACTTGTTGGTCTTTAATCGCAACCTCGTAGGCTAACGTTAACATTACGCCCATTTCTTCCCTCCTTCGCTCGTTTTATTACTTCGTCTAGAAATGCTTTGTCTTCATCTTACCTAAGAATCGTCAAGAATGCATTCTTTTCTTCAACATCCAACAATAATTTGAGGAATTTTTTGTTGTAAGTCGCGCCTAGGTGGCCTGATAAGGCATCTAGGTTGACTAAGTAGATGGTCGTGGGTGTTTGCCGTGAAGTTAGCATGTCGTAAAGGGCGTCTAGATTGGCACCGTAATAGCTAGGGAAATCTAGGGCTTTTGCTAGGTAATCGTGCAAGTCCTTTTGCCCATAAAGGTCTTGTCCATCAATGATAAGTGTTTGCATACCTGTCACTCCTTAAGATTAATAGAGTTGTTGGAAGGATTCGTAGTGGTCGTCCGTGTAGTAAATATCGCCGTCGTCTGAATAGATAATGCGTTCAGCGCCGCGGAAGCCGCCGTCATAATTAACGTCTGCTTCTCGGTAGTCGTCTTCTTCTGGCAGTAGGCCTTCATAGTTTCCAAAATAATCGCCACCAATTGACATGCCTTCTGCTACTTCCCACAAGTTGCCGTCGCTAGATTCCCAACCTAAATCTTCGGCTTCGGATTTGGTGATATAGTTTTCCGGTAGTGTGTCATATTGGTCGATGTAGGCAGCTACTTCTTCAGGACTTGTGTAAGTTCTGTCTTCAGCCACTTGGACTGTGTCCCCGTCTGTTGCTTGAGCGGATTCTGTTGCAGATTCACTAGTCGTTGAAGAATCTGATTCGCTGTCAGCTACTTGTGCTTGGTCACTTTGATTGTTGTTCTGGTCGTCCATATTCCACGGTTCTTGCGAGACATAGATTGCTAACGCCGCTAAGATTATCCCAATAACCGTTTTCGGTTTTTTGATCAGCTGCTGGATTGCTTCTAACTGATCTTTCCGTGGATTCATCATCTCTCGTCACTCCTTCAAATCGAAAAGAAAAACGTCCTTTCTAGTTAAGGACGCTTCAATTATATCTATTTTAACTTAAAGTCGCTTGAATGTCTTTGTTTCTGGCTGATAAACTTCAACAAAACCTTCATCCGTATGGAAATGCCAACCTTCTACTTTTAGGTTTCCGGCTGCAACACGGTCAGCAATGATTGGGTATTCCATTAAGTGGTTGTATTGGGTGATGATATTTGTCTTCTCCATCAAGTCGCTTTTGGCAACTGGATCATCTAAGGCTGCTAATTGGTCTGCGATAGATTCCTTGACTGGATTTAATTTGCTAATCCATTCTTTTAAATAAGGCATTTCGTCAAAATTTTCTGGTGGGTTCAAACAAGTGTTACAGCCCCCGCAGTTGATATGGCCAAGTAAGATAATATTATTGACTTTTAATGAGGTTACAGTGAAATCTAAACCTGCTTGTAAGGATAATATTGGGTCTGAGTCATTATACTCTGGTACGATGTTTGCGATATTTCGGATTTGGAAAACTTCGCCGGGATCGGCTTGTAACAAGCTCTCAACATTAATACGTGAATCCCCACAGGTAATCACTAAGGTGTGTGGCGAATGGGTGCGCGCTAATGACTCATAGATGGCTTGTTTGTCTTTATAGGCCGTTTCATGGAAGTGATCGACCGCTGGTTTAAAATCTCTCATTCAGTTTTCCTTCTTTCCTACTATAGTTCCTAATTATTTTATCATAAAACTCTAGGATTCCATTAAAATACCTACTATTTTATCGAAAATAGCACAATCTTTATGCATTATTGCATTTATGCTTTATAATGTATGTACAAGAAAATGACCTTAAATATTCATTGCCATTTTATCAAAAAGAAAGAAGTGACGCGGATGTTACCCAATAAAAATGCTGATAGAAAAAGTATTCCAGTCGAATTACAGGATATGAAACGGTCAGAATTAGGTGAGAAATTTGCTGAATTACACCGCCAACTACAAGAAACTAAGAAAAGTATGCTGGTGATTGTGGATGGTTGGGAGTCTTCTGGTAAAGGATTCTTGCTCAAGGATTTGACGCGTGAACTAGACCCTAAACATTATGAAGTGGCCGTCTTTGATGAAAGTACTTTGGAAGATGAACAGCACCCATATTTGCGCCGATTCTTCATGCGGTCGCCTAAGCGCGGTCAGATCGTCTTCTTCGACCGGTCGTTCTACTATGACCTATTCCACCAGTTGGATATGGAGGAGAAAACACTTAATCATATTTTAGACGATATCTCCTTTATTGAAAAAGCCCTCACCGACGATGATACCTTAGTGGTTAAGTTCTTTATCCACCATAGTAAGGACGAAATGGAGGACCGGATTGAGGCTTTGAAAGAAGATCCTTACCGAAAAGTCTTAGTCGCCAAGCAAGATAAGGACCAGTTGGAAAACTACAAGGCTTACCGTAAACACTTTACGGAGATTTTGGAGAAAACAAACTTTGAGGAAACGCCATGGCATATCCTACATGTGGATGACCAAAAGGATCAATCCCGTTTGGCCCTCAAAACTTGTATCGATAGCTTAGAAGATTGGCTGTCTAGAGATTTGACTCGTCCGCAATTAGACTTAGACTTTATCGGTAATAGTCCAGATATCGTGGGGCAAGTTGATCATTCACCAATAATTTCAAAAGAAGTCTACGATGATATCAAGGAAGACTTGCAAGAACAGGCTGCCAACTTGTTGTTTAGGGCTTATCAAGAAAACAAAGGGGTTATTGTGGCCTACGAGGGGTCAGATGCTGCCGGTAAAGGTGGGAATTACCAACGTTTAACCCGGTTGATGGACCCTCGTGGTTATGACGTGGCTACCGTCGCTGCCCCAAATGATGAAGAGTTGCGTCACCATTACCTATGGCGTTTTTACCGAGACTTCCCAAGTTTGGGACGGATGACGATTTTTGACCGCACATGGTATGGCCGTGTCTTAGTTGAACGAATCGAAGACCTGACGCCAGTTTACCGTTGGCAAGAAGCTTACGAAGAAATTAACCAGATGGAACACAACATCACTGACCAGGACTACCTCCTATTGAAATACCTTATTATCATTGATAAAGACACCCAATATGACCGGTTTATGGGCCGAGAAAAAGACCCTGACAAGCAATACAAAATCACTGATGAAGACTGGCGAAACCGGGATAAATTTGACATCTATAACAACGCCATGAATGAAATGGTTGCTGCCACTTCAACTAAAGAAGCCCCATGGAAAGTCATTTCTGGTGTCGACAAACGTTACGCCCGTATTACTGTATTAAAAGACTTCATCGAGCGGATGAAGGCCTTCTTAGGCGACTAAAAGAAGTATCAAATGAATGACAAAAAGAACCACTTCCCAAATCTTCAATTGATTTAAGGGAAGTGGTTCTTTAATTTTATTTCTTACATCGATTGTGTTACAACGTTAGCTGGCGTTTGTTGCAATAACCATGAGTAAGAGTAGCCGGGGTCAGAACCTAAGTTTTCTGCTTCTACACGTGATTGTGCAATTTGCTCATCACTATAACCATCCAGTGCATCATTTGCTAAACCTACACGCTCAATAATAATTTGACGGTTTTCAGTTTGGTCAGGCACCCTAATAGCTTCTTCACTAGCTGCTGGTGCAACTTCTATTGCTGCTTCGTCAGCTGATGCAGCTTCTTCCACATCTGTTTCTTCAGCAACTGCAGGCTCTGCAGCTGGTGTTTCTGTAGCAGTTTTGTTTGTCGCTTCTTCACTTGTAGTGGTTTCCACTACAGGACTACTTGCTTCCTCAGTATCTGTTACCTCACTAGTAGCTACAGTTCCAGACGTATCTGAAGCTATCTCACTAGTGGCTACTTCCTCTGTACTTGTGCTCGCTTCTTCCGATTGACTAGTTGATTCACTACTTGTTGTAGCTGATTCAACTTGAGATGTTGCCACATTACTTGTATATAAATCTTGTGCATTTTCATCTGCTTGAACTTGTGTAATAGTGTATCCAGCTGCTAATACTCCGGCGGCTAGGAGTCCCATCACTACTTTTGGCGTTTTCATTAATATCACACCTTTCTATACCTATAAGTCTAAAGAAAAATATAGATATATTCAAACGATTTCATGCGCTTTAAACCTTTCTTAAGGGTTTAACAAAGATATATTTACTAATCTTGCCTTTAAGCTGGCATTACCCTTGAATAGATTGCGCAATTTCCGCTACGGAATTTGAAGAATCCGCATTTAAGTTTTTAAATTTACCGTCGCCACCAACGTATACTAATGAAGGAACAGTTTTAGCGCCCACTTCAAAACGGAAGTTAGATAAAGCCTCATCAGTTGCTGTTTCTTCAGAATTTAAATAGTATGTATTGCTTACATCGTCGCCTAAGGCTTGGATTAATTTTGGTAAATATTTACGACAGAAAGGACAAGTAGGACGACCGATAAATACCAATTTTGCTTCGTCTTCTTCTAAGAACCCTTGCGCCACATTCGCGGTAATCTCTTGAAAATCCTTAATCTCTTCCTCAAATTCATCTTGTGTGAATGGTTGAATATTGTCTACCATATATAATACCTCCTAGTTTTTGTGTATAAACTCATGGTATGCTTTCGACCGCGGAAATTCAATTAATATGCATTCTTAAGCTATATGGTAGAATAGAGTTGAGTCCAAGAATAAAGGTGAAACAAATGAAACTAGGATTTATATCAGATATACATATCGACCGCGGTAAGACCAAGAAAGAAACAGACTTTCTTCATACCCTTTCCGCCTACATCAAAGACCAAGCACTGGACCAAGTCTTTATCGGTGGCGATATCTCTAACTATTACGAGAAGACCATTGCATTTGTGGAAAAATTACAAGCCTATTCCGGTGCTAAGATTTATTTTATACCAGGTAACCATGATTACTGGGAAGCAAAGTCGTCCAAAAAGCATACACTGACTATCCACGACACCTTTAAAAGTCACCCACAAAGCATGTTAAACAAAGTATTAATGGTGAGCAAGGATACTGCGGTTGTCGGTCATACAGGTTGGTACAACCATGCCTACCACGATCCAGCCTTTACAGAAGAAAAGTTAGAGACCGGCCGTCACAAACTCGTCACTTGGCAAGACAAAGTCCGGCTAGATTGGCAAGCAACTGACAAAGAAGTCTCTAAGCAATTCGCCCAAGAAACCAAAGATACCTTAGACCAAGTCATGGCAGACCATCAACCCAAAAACATCATTCTTCTGACCCATATCATTACCATTCCTGAGTTTACTATTCCCATGCCACACCGAGTGTTCGACTTCTTCAATGCCTATATCGCAACCGACGACTACTTACCCTTCTATCAAGACTATCCAATCAAGCAATCAATTATGGGCCACGTCCATATCAGACATCAAATACAGCAAGGCAACCAACATTTTATCAGTAATAGTCTCGCCTATGAACGCGAATGGCGCCATAACGACCTCTACCGAGAAATCGATCATGCCATGTATAGTATAGAAATCTAACCATTTCTATTTTTGAAAAACAACCACAAAAAAACCAGCAGCCAAAGCTACTGGTTTTTTCATCTTGCATGGCAACGTCCTAGTCTCACAGGGGGCAACCCCCAACTACATTCGGCGCTAAGAAGCTTAACTTCTGTGTTCGAGATGGGAACAGGTGTGTCCTTCTTGCCATCATTACCACACAATATTTATATGAGCTTTTGTTCGCTCAAAACTGAATCTGTAAGTCGTCTACCATTCCATCATACAATCTTATTATCCATTGGATAAGTCCTCGACCGATTAGTACTAGTCCGCTCCATACATCGCTGCACTTCCACTTCTAGCCTATCTACCTGATCGTCTCTCAGGGGTCTTACTATCTTAAAGATATGGGAAATCTCATCTTGAGGAGGGCTTCACGCTTAGATGCTTTCAGCGTTTATCCCATCCACACATAGCTACCCAGCGATGCTCTTGGCAGAACAACTGGTACACCAGCGGTGTGTCCATCCCGGTCCTCTCGTACTAAGGACAGCTCCTCTCAAATTTCCAACGCCCGCGACGGATAGGGACCGAACTGTCTCACGACGTTCTGAACCCAGCTCGCGTACCGCTTTAATGGGCGAACAGCCCAACCCTTGGGACCGACTTCAGCCCCAGGATGCGATGAGCCGACATCGAGGTGCCAAACCTCCCCGTCGATGTGAACTCTTGGGGGAGATAAGCCTGTTATCCCCAGGGTAGCTTTTATCCGTTGAGCGATGGCCCTTCCATGCGGAACCACCGGATCACTAAGCCCGACTTTCGTCCCTGCTCGACTTGTAGGTCTCGCAGTCAAGCTCCCTTCTGCCTTTACACTCTACGAATGATTTCCAACCATTCTGAGGGAACCTTTGGGCGCCTCCGTTACATTTTAGGAGGCGACCGCCCCAGTCAAACTGCCCGACTGACACTGTCTCCCGACCGGATTACGGTCGCGGGTTAGAGTGGCCATGTCACAAGGGTAGTATCCCACCAGCGCCTCCACCGAAACTAGCGTTCCGGCTTCAATGGCTCCTACCTATCCTGTACATGTCACACAGACACTCAATATCAACCTGCAGTAAAGCTCCATGGGGTCTTTCCGTCCTGTCGCGGGTAACCAGCATCTTCACTGGTACTACAATTTCACCGAGTCTCTCGTTGAGACAGTGCCCAAATCGTTACGCCTTTCGTGCGGGTCAGAACTTACCTGACAAGGAATTTCGCTACCTTAGGACCGTTATAGTTACGGCCGCCGTTTACTGGGGCTTCAATTCGTACCTTCGCTAATGCTAAGCACTCCTCTTAACCTTCCAGCACCGGGCAGGCGTCAGCCCCTATACGTCATCTTTCGATTTTGCAGAGACCTGTGTTTTTGATAAACAGTCGCTTGGGCCTATTCACTGCGGCTGACCAAATGGTCAGCACCCCTTCTCCCGAAGTTACGGGGTTATTTTGCCGAGTTCCTTAACGAGAGTTCGCTCGCTCACCTTAGGATGCTCTCCTCGACTACCTGTGTCGGTTTGCGGTACGGGTTGTTTGTATCTAACTAGAAACTTTTCTTGGCAGTGTGACGTCAGCAGCTTCGGTACTATATTTCCCTCCTCATCACAGCTTGTCTTTAACACGAAGCATTTCACTCTGTGTCAGACTCACTGCTTGAACACGAATCCAATAACGTGCTCTGCTTAGCCTCCTGCGTCCTTCCTTTGGTCAAACAATACAAACAAGTACAGGAATCTCAACCTGTTGTCCATCGCCTACACCTTTCGGTCTCGGCTTAGGTCCCGACTAACCCTGGGAGGACGAGCCTTCCCCAGGAAACCTTAGTCATACGGTGGACGGGATTCTCACCCGTCTTTCGCTACTCATACCGGCATTCTCACTTCTAAGCGCTCCACAAGTCCTCTCGATCTTGCTTCTCTGCCCTTAGAACGCTCTCCTACCATATCCATGCGGATATCCACAGCTTCGGTGTTCAGTTTAGCCCCGGTACATTTTCGGCGCAGGGTCACTCGACTAGTGAGCTATTACGCACTCTTTAAATGATGGCTGCTTCTAAGCCAACATCCTAGTTGTCTAAGCAACCCCACATCCTTTTCCACTTAACTGAAACTTTGGGACCTTAGCTGGTGGTCTGGGCTGTTTCCCTTTCAACTACGGATCTTATCACTCGCAGTTTGACTCCCGGATTAAAATATTTGGCATTCGGAGTTTATCAGATTTCGGTAATCCTAGATGGACCCCTAGATCAAACAGTGCTCTACCTCCAATATTCATCATCCGAGGCTAGCCCTAAAGCTATTTCGGAGAGAACCAGCTATCTCCAAGTTCGATTGGAATTTCTCCGCTACCCACACGTCATCCCCGCCTTTTTCAACAGACGTGGGTTCGGGCCTCCAGTGCGTTTTACCGCACCTTCACCCTGCACATGGGTAGGTCACTTGGTTTCGGGTATACGACTACATACTCGACGCCCTATTCAGACTCGCTTTCGCTATGGCTCCGTTTCTTCAACTTAACCTTGCATGCAATCGTAACTCGCCGGTCCGTTCTACAAAAAGTACGCCATCACCCATTAACGGGCTCTGACTGCTTGTAAGCGCACGGTTTCAGGTACTATTTCACTCCCCTCTCGGGGTGCTTTTCACCTTTCCCTCACGGTACTGGTTCACTATCGGTCACTAGGGAGTATTTAGCCTTGGGAGATGGTCCTCCCGGATTCCGACGGAATTACACGTGTTCCGCCGTACTCAGGATACAGACTAGCGTTATTGATCTTTCGTCTACGGGATTGTCACCCTCTGTGATTGGCCTTCCCATGCCATTCGACTAAATCTTTAACTACATATCGTCTGTCCTACAACCCCAAAGAGCAAGCTCTTTGGTTTGGGCTCTTTCCGTTTCGCTCGCCGCTACTCAGGAAATCGAATTTTCTTTCTCTTCCTACAGGTAATGAGATGTTTCAGTTCCCTGCGTCTTCCTCTCAAACTACTATGTATTCGTAGCTGAGTAATTGCCTATCAAAGCAATTGGGTTCCCCCATTCGGAAATCTCCGGATCAAAGCTTACTTACAGCTCCCCGAAGCATATCGGTGTTAGTCCCGTCCTTCATCGGCTCCTAGTGCCAAGGCATCCACCGTGCGCCCTTATTCACTTAACCATTGGTTAAGTTGTATGATTCGCGAAAAGTAATTTGCTTACTTTTATTGGTTTTTTACTCTTGGTAAAATTGGAATTTCTTATATTAATTATCTCCTGGTAGAAAATAATTAAATAAGAGGTTTATTACTTACAGTATTCAGTTTTCAAAGAACAAAATATATACAAGAGAGATAAATCTCTCAAAACTAAACAAAGAAGAGTTGAACCTATTGTGTATTCCGTTATATTCCTTAGAAAGGAGGTGATCCAGCCGCACCTTCCGATACGGCTACCTTGTTACGACTTCACCCCAATCATCTGTCCCACCTTCGGCGGCTGGCTCCATAAAGGTTACCTCACCGACTTCGGGTGTTACAAACTCTCGTGGTGTGACGGGCGGTGTGTACAAGACCCGGGAACGTATTCACCGTGGCGTGCTGATCCACGATTACTAGCGATTCCGGCTTCATGCAGGCGAGTTGCAGCCTGCAATCCGAACTGAGAATGGCTTTAAGAGATTTGCTTGCCCTCGCGGGTTTGCGACTCGTTGTACCATCCATTGTAGCACGTGTGTAGCCCAAGTCATAAGGGGCATGCTGATTTGACGTCATCCCCACCTTCCTCCGGTTTGTCACCGGCAGTCTCATTAGAGTGCCCAACTAAATGCTGGCAACTAATAATAGGGGTTGCGCTCGTTGCGGGACTTAACCCAACATCTCACGACACGAGCTGACGACAACCATGCACCACCTGTCACTTTGTCCCCGAAGGGAAAGCCCTATCTCTAGGGTGGTCAAAGGATGTCAAGACTTGGTAAGGTTCTTCGCGTTGCTTCGAATTAAACCACATGCTCCACCGCTTGTGCGGGTCCCCGTCAATTCCTTTGAGTTTCAACCTTGCGGTCGTACTCCCCAGGCGGAGTGCTTAATGCGTTAACTGCGGCACTGAAGGGCGGAAACCCTCCAACACCTAGCACTCATCGTTTACGGCGTGGACTACCAGGGTATCTAATCCTGTTTGCTCCCCACGCTTTCGAGCCTCAGTGTCAGTAACAGACCAGAATGTCGCCTTCGCCACTGGTGTTCTTCCATATATCTACGCATTCCACCGCTACACATGGAGTTCCACATTCCTCTTCTGTACTCAAGTTTCCCAGTTTCCAATGACCCTCCACGGTTAAGCCGTGGGCTTTCACATCAGACTTAAGAAACCACCTGCGCTCCCTTTACGCCCAATAAATCCGGACAACGCTTGCCACCTACGTATTACCGCGGCTGCTGGCACGTAGTTAGCCGTGGCTTTCTGATAAGATACCGTCAAGACTGTAGCAGTTACTCTACAATTTGTTCTTCTCTTATAACAGAGTTTTACGACCCGAAGGCCTTCTTCACTCACGCGGCATTGCTCCGTCAGGCTTTCGCCCATTGCGGAAGATTCCCTACTGCTGCCTCCCGTAGGAGTTTGGGCCGTGTCTCAGTCCCAATGTGGCCGATCACCCTCTCAGGTCGGCTATGCATCATCGTCTTGGTAGGCCGTTACCCCACCAACTAACTAATGC
The DNA here is from genome assembly GCF_002083135.2 of Aerococcus viridans. Classification (NCBI taxonomy): domain Bacteria; kingdom Bacillati; phylum Bacillota; class Bacilli; order Lactobacillales; family Aerococcaceae; genus Aerococcus; species Aerococcus viridans. Next base: position 615,162 of record NZ_NBTM02000001.1, read on the forward strand.
ACCGCAAGGTCATCTATAAGTGACAGCAGAGCCGTCTTTCAATCTTCTTCCATGCGGAAGAAGATATTATGCGGTATTAGCACCCGTTTCCGAATGTTATCCCCCGCTTATAGGTAGATTCCTTACGTGTTACTCACCCGTTCGCCGCTAACGTCAGAAGTGCAAGCACTTCATCTGTTCGCTCGACTTGCATGTATTAGGCATGCCGCCAGCGTTCGTCCTGAGCCAGGATCAAACTCTCATGAAAGATTTTCATGAGCTTGATTGCTCATTAAAGTTTGCTGACTTATTTATAGTAGTTCTCACTACTTTTGATTGTTGGAATCGAATGATTCCATACACAATTTTTGGTTTGTCTTCTTTGTTCAGTTTTCAAAGGTCTATCTCGTTGCTTTATTAGCAACTCATATATCATATCATCTTCATTCGGCGTTTGTCAACAAAAAAATTTAAAAAGTTTTTTTGCTGTTTTATACAAACGATGTCGTGTTGACGACTTGAATATCATATCACTTGGCTTGAGCTATTGTCAACAAGAATTTAAAATTTCTTTTGTATCTCATTGTCGCCCTCAACAAGCAACCTGTTTATATTACCCCCTATAGGAAGCCATGTCAACGGTATTCCAATATATTTTTCAATATTTTTACAGATATTTATTGAAAAGTTGATTTGCCGGCATTTCTACGGGTATGTATTTGATCGTCACCTTGCATTTTTAGTTATATCCCTAGCAACGCTTATATACCATCTCATATAGAATGATTATTATTTGCTGTAAATTTTGCCATTAGAGAATGTCTATGAGTTTTTAGTTTTGATTTATTTTCAGAGAATTACTCCTCCATTTTTCATTCGTCAGCTGTCAAATTACTTACAAATATTCTCCATTTTTTGGAAAAACTTTATAGCAGCTAAATATCAATATAATTTTAGCATTGCTATTGAACAATATTTGCATCCTTCGGATTCCAACACTTGTAGATCAATCAGATTTTGAAAAACAACCACAAAAAAACCAGCAGCCAAAGCTACTGGTTTTTTCATCTTGCATGGCAACGTCCTAGTCTCACAGGGGGCAACCCCCAACTACATTCGGCGCTAAGAAGCTTAACTTCTGTGTTCGAGATGGGAACAGGTGTGTCCTTCTTGCCATCATTACCACACAATATTTATATGAGCTTTTGTTCGCTCAAAACTGAATCTGTAAGTCGTCTACCATTCCATCATACAATCTTATTATCCATTGGATAAGTCCTCGACCGATTAGTACTAGTCCGCTCCATACATCGCTGCACTTCCACTTCTAGCCTATCTACCTGATCGTCTCTCAGGGGTCTTACTATCTTAAAGATATGGGAAATCTCATCTTGAGGAGGGCTTCACGCTTAGATGCTTTCAGCGTTTATCCCATCCACACATAGCTACCCAGCGATGCTCTTGGCAGAACAACTGGTACACCAGCGGTGTGTCCATCCCGGTCCTCTCGTACTAAGGACAGCTCCTCTCAAATTTCCAACGCCCGCGACGGATAGGGACCGAACTGTCTCACGACGTTCTGAACCCAGCTCGCGTACCGCTTTAATGGGCGAACAGCCCAACCCTTGGGACCGACTTCAGCCCCAGGATGCGATGAGCCGACATCGAGGTGCCAAACCTCCCCGTCGATGTGAACTCTTGGGGGAGATAAGCCTGTTATCCCCAGGGTAGCTTTTATCCGTTGAGCGATGGCCCTTCCATGCGGAACCACCGGATCACTAAGCCCGACTTTCGTCCCTGCTCGACTTGTAGGTCTCGCAGTCAAGCTCCCTTCTGCCTTTACACTCTACGAATGATTTCCAACCATTCTGAGGGAACCTTTGGGCGCCTCCGTTACATTTTAGGAGGCGACCGCCCCAGTCAAACTGCCCGACTGACACTGTCTCCCGACCGGATTACGGTCGCGGGTTAGAGTGGCCATGTCACAAGGGTAGTATCCCACCAGCGCCTCCACCGAAACTAGCGTTCCGGCTTCAATGGCTCCTACCTATCCTGTACATGTCACACAGACACTCAATATCAACCTGCAGTAAAGCTCCATGGGGTCTTTCCGTCCTGTCGCGGGTAACCAGCATCTTCACTGGTACTACAATTTCACCGAGTCTCTCGTTGAGACAGTGCCCAAATCGTTACGCCTTTCGTGCGGGTCAGAACTTACCTGACAAGGAATTTCGCTACCTTAGGACCGTTATAGTTACGGCCGCCGTTTACTGGGGCTTCAATTCGTACCTTCGCTAATGCTAAGCACTCCTCTTAACCTTCCAGCACCGGGCAGGCGTCAGCCCCTATACGTCATCTTTCGATTTTGCAGAGACCTGTGTTTTTGATAAACAGTCGCTTGGGCCTATTCACTGCGGCTGACCAAATGGTCAGCACCCCTTCTCCCGAAGTTACGGGGTTATTTTGCCGAGTTCCTTAACGAGAGTTCGCTCGCTCACCTTAGGATGCTCTCCTCGACTACCTGTGTCGGTTTGCGGTACGGGTTGTTTGTATCTAACTAGAAACTTTTCTTGGCAGTGTGACGTCAGCAGCTTCGGTACTATATTTCCCTCCTCATCACAGCTTGTCTTTAACACGAAGCATTTCACTCTGTGTCAGACTCACTGCTTGAACACGAATCCAATAACGTGCTCTGCTTAGCCTCCTGCGTCCTTCCTTTGGTCAAACAATACAAACAAGTACAGGAATCTCAACCTGTTGTCCATCGCCTACACCTTTCGGTCTCGGCTTAGGTCCCGACTAACCCTGGGAGGACGAGCCTTCCCCAGGAAACCTTAGTCATACGGTGGACGGGATTCTCACCCGTCTTTCGCTACTCATACCGGCATTCTCACTTCTAAGCGCTCCACAAGTCCTCTCGATCTTGCTTCTCTGCCCTTAGAACGCTCTCCTACCATATCCATGCGGATATCCACAGCTTCGGTGTTCAGTTTAGCCCCGGTACATTTTCGGCGCAGGGTCACTCGACTAGTGAGCTATTACGCACTCTTTAAATGATGGCTGCTTCTAAGCCAACATCCTAGTTGTCTAAGCAACCCCACATCCTTTTCCACTTAACTGAAACTTTGGGACCTTAGCTGGTGGTCTGGGCTGTTTCCCTTTCAACTACGGATCTTATCACTCGCAGTTTGACTCCCGGATTAAAATATTTGGCATTCGGAGTTTATCAGATTTCGGTAATCCTAGATGGACCCCTAGATCAAACAGTGCTCTACCTCCAATATTCATCATCCGAGGCTAGCCCTAAAGCTATTTCGGAGAGAACCAGCTATCTCCAAGTTCGATTGGAATTTCTCCGCTACCCACACGTCATCCCCGCCTTTTTCAACAGACGTGGGTTCGGGCCTCCAGTGCGTTTTACCGCACCTTCACCCTGCACATGGGTAGGTCACTTGGTTTCGGGTATACGACTACATACTCGACGCCCTATTCAGACTCGCTTTCGCTATGGCTCCGTTTCTTCAACTTAACCTTGCATGCAATCGTAACTCGCCGGTCCGTTCTACAAAAAGTACGCCATCACCCATTAACGGGCTCTGACTGCTTGTAAGCGCACGGTTTCAGGTACTATTTCACTCCCCTCTCGGGGTGCTTTTCACCTTTCCCTCACGGTACTGGTTCACTATCGGTCACTAGGGAGTATTTAGCCTTGGGAGATGGTCCTCCCGGATTCCGACGGAATTACACGTGTTCCGCCGTACTCAGGATACAGACTAGCGTTATTGATCTTTCGTCTACGGGATTGTCACCCTCTGTGATTGGCCTTCCCATGCCATTCGACTAAATCTTTAACTACATATCGTCTGTCCTACAACCCCAAAGAGCAAGCTCTTTGGTTTGGGCTCTTTCCGTTTCGCTCGCCGCTACTCAGGAAATCGAATTTTCTTTCTCTTCCTACAGGTAATGAGATGTTTCAGTTCCCTGCGTCTTCCTCTCAAACTACTATGTATTCGTAGCTGAGTAATTGCCTATCAAAGCAATTGGGTTCCCCCATTCGGAAATCTCCGGATCAAAGCTTACTTACAGCTCCCCGAAGCATATCGGTGTTAGTCCCGTCCTTCATCGGCTCCTAGTGCCAAGGCATCCACCGTGCGCCCTTATTCACTTAACCATTGGTTAAGTTGTATGATTCGCGAAAAGTAATTTGCTTACTTTTATTGGTTTTTTACTCTTGGTAAAATTGGAATTTCTTATATTAATTATCTCCTGGTAGAAAATAATTAAATAAGAGGTTTATTACTTACAGTATTCAGTTTTCAAAGAACAAAATATATACAAGAGAGATAAATCTCTCAAAACTAAACAAAGAAGAGTTGAACCTATTGTGTATTCCGTTATATTCCTTAGAAAGGAGGTGATCCAGCCGCACCTTCCGATACGGCTACCTTGTTACGACTTCACCCCAATCATCTGTCCCACCTTCGGCGGCTGGCTCCATAAAGGTTACCTCACCGACTTCGGGTGTTACAAACTCTCGTGGTGTGACGGGCGGTGTGTACAAGACCCGGGAACGTATTCACCGTGGCGTGCTGATCCACGATTACTAGCGATTCCGGCTTCATGCAGGCGAGTTGCAGCCTGCAATCCGAACTGAGAATGGCTTTAAGAGATTTGCTTGCCCTCGCGGGTTTGCGACTCGTTGTACCATCCATTGTAGCACGTGTGTAGCCCAAGTCATAAGGGGCATGCTGATTTGACGTCATCCCCACCTTCCTCCGGTTTGTCACCGGCAGTCTCATTAGAGTGCCCAACTAAATGCTGGCAACTAATAATAGGGGTTGCGCTCGTTGCGGGACTTAACCCAACATCTCACGACACGAGCTGACGACAACCATGCACCACCTGTCACTTTGTCCCCGAAGGGAAAGCCCTATCTCTAGGGTGGTCAAAGGATGTCAAGACTTGGTAAGGTTCTTCGCGTTGCTTCGAATTAAACCACATGCTCCACCGCTTGTGCGGGTCCCCGTCAATTCCTTTGAGTTTCAACCTTGCGGTCGTACTCCCCAGGCGGAGTGCTTAATGCGTTAACTGCGGCACTGAAGGGCGGAAACCCTCCAACACCTAGCACTCATCGTTTACGGCGTGGACTACCAGGGTATCTAATCCTGTTTGCTCCCCACGCTTTCGAGCCTCAGTGTCAGTAACAGACCAGAATGTCGCCTTCGCCACTGGTGTTCTTCCATATATCTACGCATTCCACCGCTACACATGGAGTTCCACATTCCTCTTCTGTACTCAAGTTTCCCAGTTTCCAATGACCCTCCACGGTTAAGCCGTGGGCTTTCACATCAGACTTAAGAAACCACCTGCGCTCCCTTTACGCCCAATAAATCCGGACAACGCTTGCCACCTACGTATTACCGCGGCTGCTGGCACGTAGTTAGCCGTGGCTTTCTGATAAGATACCGTCAAGACTGTAGCAGTTACTCTACAATTTGTTCTTCTCTTATAACAGAGTTTTACGACCCGAAGGCCTTCTTCACTCACGCGGCATTGCTCCGTCAGGCTTTCGCCCATTGCGGAAGATTCCCTACTGCTGCCTCCCGTAGGAGTTTGGGCCGTGTCTCAGTCCCAATGTGGCCGATCACCCTCTCAGGTCGGCTATGCATCATCGTCTTGGTAGGCCATTACCCCACCAACTAACTAATGCACCGCAAGGTCATCCATAAGTGACAGCAGAGCCGTCTTTCAATCTTCTTCCATGCGGAAGAAGATATTATGCGGTATTAGCACCCGTTTCCGAATGTTATCCCCCGCTTATAGGTAGATTCCTTACGTGTTACTCACCCGTTCGCCGCTAACGTCAGAAGTGCAAGCACTTCATCTGTTCGCTCGACTTGCATGTATTAGGCATGCCGCCAGCGTTCGTCCTGAGCCAGGATCAAACTCTCATGAAAGATTTTCATGAGCTTGATTGCTCATTAAAGTTTGCTGACTTATTTATAGTAGTTCTCACTACTTTTGATTGTTGGAATCGAATGATTCCATACACAATTTTTGGTTTGTCTTCTTTGTTCAGTTTTCAAAGGTCTATCTCGTTGCTTTATTAGCAACTCATATATCATATCATCTTCATTCGGCGTTTGTCAACAAAAAGTTTTAAAAAGTTTTTTTGCTATTTTATACAAACGATGTCGTGTTGACGACTTGAATATCATATCACTTGCCTTGAGCTATTACCAACAAGAATTTAAAATTTCTTTTGCATCTCATTGTCACCCTTAACAAGCAACTTTTGTATATTAACTCAAGTTTAGAACCAAGTCAACAAGTATTTTCCAATAGTATTTAACGCACGTTGTCGTCTCCGCTATTGGATATTTATATTAGCACCCTATTCTATCAAAGTCAATGGTTTCGAATTAAAAATATTTGACAGATTTTCCCTTCTCAAATTTCAGGTTAAGAAAAAAGCCGTGAAGTTCCCTACACGGCTTGATTTCTATCTATATTTTCCCTAGAAATTTTTCTCTAACATGTAGGAGAAATCTGTATCATCAATTTTCTCTACAAGTAAGACTCCATCACCTAAGGGTAGGACAGAGGTTTTTAAGTTTGGATGCCCCACCACTTCTTCTAAAAGTAGATTTAATTTTTTATGAATTTTCCGCACACGTTTTGGAATGGTATCTAATTTATTAAAGACTGTACCACCTTGGAAGATATCATCAATCATCAAAATCCCGCCAACTTCTAGTCGGTCCATGATTAACGGGAAGAAGTCGAAGTATTTTGCTTTCGCTGAATCTAATAAGGCAAAGTCATATTTAGTTTCTAGAGTTGGCAATACATCTTTGGCGTCACCTTCATGGATACTCACTTGGTCTGCTACACCTAATTTTTCAAAGTTGACTTTAGCAGCAGCAATCATTTTGTCATAACGATCGATGGTATCTAAGGTTCTTTCAGGGTGGTCGTAAACCATTAGTGATCCAGAGAATCCGATGGCCATACCGATTTCTAGAATTTTCTTTGGTTGTTTAATACTTAATAAAAAGTCTAAGAAAACTGCTGTTTCATGAGGAATTACTGGTACGCGGTTTTCATGGGCGTAATCTTCTAATTCTTTTAGTGGTGCTGGAAAGTCGTTCTGTCCAGTACGCATGAAGTTCAATACACCTGCTTCTACTACTGGGCGGTCCATCATTTCATTTTGCACTACTTTTTCTTTAGTCTTGTTTACTTCGTTTGCTTGAGTCATATTTACTCCTTTTAGTTGAAAAAAGTCCGGAAAGATTCCGAACTTTTTAATGCTATTTATTTTCTTCTACTTCTTCTTCAGCTAATTCATCGATATCTAACTTCTTAACTTGGATACCACGGATACGTCCATTTTCTACTGCAGTAGTCATTAGTTTATAATTTTCGATTCGGATTACTTCTTCTGCTCGGTCTTCAGGGAAGTAACCTAGAATTTCAATCATGTAACCTGCGATGGTATCTGATTCATCGGATTCTACACTTGTTTTAAATAATTGGTTAAACTTATCGATTGGCATGATTCCATTGATGATGTAGGTGGTATCATTGATGCGTTTGTAAAGATGTGAAATTTCATCATATTCATCTTCAATATCGCCGACGATTTCTTCGATTAAGTCTTCTAGGGTAACTAAACCAACTACACCATTATACTCATCTTTGATGATGGCGAGATGTTGGTGATTTTTCTTAAAGTCGAATAGTAAATCATCAATAAAGCTGGTTTCCGGTGCAAAGAAAGCTGGTTTAAGAACGTTGGTGATTTCGATATTTTCAAACCCTACTTTACGCGCTTCACGTAAAATATCTTTTGTATGGATAATCCCAACAATGTTATCTTTGTCATCTTTAAAGACTGGCACACGAGAATATTGCGAGCTTAAGATTTCATTTACGATTTCTTGGTTGTCATCTTCAATATCTACCATAAAGGTATCTGTACGAGGTGTCATTACCTCTCTAGCCAATTTAGTATCCAAGGATAATACACCTTGCATCATCTGGAACTCGTCACTATCAATTACACCTTCACGACGTGAGGAATTAATAATCCCTTGAATTTCTTCACGAGTAAATTGTTGGCTATCTTCAGAAAACTCGAGTGGAGTGATTTTCTTCAATATATTTGTTGACGCTGTTAGCAACCATACGAAAGGTTTGAAGAATGTTTTTAACACAGAAATAATACCAGCTGATTGTCGTGCATACGATTCAGGCACTTGTAAAGCTAATTGTTTTGGATATAGCTCACCTAATACCAATGTAAAGTATGACAAGATTAAGGTTACAGCTGCCGTAGCAATTGTCTCACCTGCTGGAATACCAGATAGATACGGTTCTAAATAAGAAACGAAGGTGGTAGACGCTGCTGCAGACGAGAAGAAACCAGCAAAAGTAATTCCTACTTGAATCGTTGATAAGAAATCATCAGAGTTTTCAAGAAGTTTTAGTACTTTTTGAGATTTTATATCTCCTTCTTCTGCCATAGTTTCTAATTTTGAATGGTTCACAGATACAAAGGCCATTTCAGCCCCTGCCAGGAAGGCATTCACCAATGTTAAAACAATAATTAATAATATCTGTCCACCTACGTTTGAGGCCCCAGGATCTCCCATAATGTCGAATTCTCTCCTTTATTATATGTATGTACAATAATCTGATTTTAGTATACAACCACTAGGTTTAAAAGGCAAGATTCAACTTATAAGTATGGGTAAAGATTGCGGATCTCATCCTGTTTTAAAAATTTTTGACTAACTGTTTTGCAAAGAGACAAAACCCAACAAACTAAAGGAGTTGTATAGAAAACAAATATCCCTCATTTCTACAGATTCTAATTTAGTTTTAGCTAGGTTAACACGGTCAGCGTATACGTCAGCTGAGGAGTAATGAGTATCTTCGAAACTAGTGAATGAATCAACTGAGTCAACATCTTTGAACGCTTCAGGACCTTGCGCTAATTTTTCTAATAAGATTTCTAGGTTGAAGTCTTTATCATCATAAGCGTTGATCTAAGTTTGTACTTGAGGTACATCAGCTAAAGCAACTGGTTGGTTCACTGCTACCTAAATTGTTGGGATTTCGTTGACGTAGAATGGAATATCCGGAGTACCTCTAGATGCTGGCCATGCAACACGTTGTAGAGTACCTGCAGCCATTTTTGCAACCTTCTAACCTTGCTATAATCTTTAGCATGATTTTGCCATTTTTATGTTATAATGAGGTCGAATATAACGAAAGAGTGAGGTCATACATATGAACATCCGCGAATTAAGTATCAAGCGGGAGGACATCAAATATGTCACCGAGGCTAATACATTACAAGAAGCCTTAGACATTATGAAAGAAAATAATTTCCGGTCCTTGCCGATTTTAAGCCAGTCCGGAACGATGTATCGCGGAAACATTTACCGACAACATATTTACAAGAGACTATCAAATGACGAGTCTTTAGATGTATCGGTTACCCACCATCTAAAGAATGCGACGAAATACATCTATACCAATTCAACCCTATTCCAAACTATCTTTGCCATTCGGGACCTGCCTTATATCAGTGTCTTAAACGAAGACCATACCTTCTATGGCATCCTAACTCACCGTGCTTTTGAACGCGGTTTGTTCAAGGCTTGGTCATTGGATGAGGACGGCTTTGTCCTGACTATCGAAGCAAACCAGGAAGACCGGGGTGCCTTGGCAGTAATTTCTCGCATTATCGGTCGCTTCGCTTCTATCAATACAGTCGTCACAACTGTTGATCCGAAAACTGACTTATCAAATATCATCATTTCATTAAAAGGTGATTGTTCTCATCAGTCGCTTGAGAAAATTATCTCAAGGATTGAACGGAAGAATTATAAGATTATTTCAGTTGGTAATACAAAATCAATTGCCTTGAGCTAAGGTGTACATTTATATACAAAAAAACCTAGACCTTTGACTACCGTAATGGCTTCATTGGACTAGGTTTTTTCTATATTTATAAATATCCATTTCTTTTTTAGAGATTGCCTTGTAAAAATGGATTGGTCGCCTTTTCCTGACCGATTGTCGTAATCCCGCCGTGTCCCGGTAGAACTTGGGTTTCATCCGGTAGGGTCAACAAATGACGTTTAATGCCTGAGATCAAGGCATCTTGGTCACCGTGGTCTAAGTCGGTTCGGCCAATAGTCCCTTTGAATAAGGTATCGCCAGCAACGACGAAGCCGTCTTCTTCAAAAATATATACAACGGATCCTGGGGAATGCCCTGGTACATGTGCGGTTTTAAAAGTGAAGCCAGCAATGGAGTGTTGCCCCATTTTGTTCCAATAACGGGTACGGGTTTTAGGAATTCTGGTTTGCTTGTCTTTCAACCAGTCGGCTTCAATAATGTGCTGCCAAACATCGATGTTGTAGCGCTCACGGATGTCTTCTACAGCACCGATGTGGTCGAAATGGGCGTGGGTCAAGAGAATTGCTACTGGATTTAACTGGTTTTCTGCGATTAGTTCTTCGATTGTTTCTGCCTGGTCACCAGGATCAATAATCAGTGTGTCCTTGTTGTCTTTGACGATAAAGTAAGGATGTTCTTGGATAGGTCCTACTGTTAATTGATATACACGCATGCGTTATCCCTCCACCTTTATTAGACGGTTATAATGTGTCTTTCCTCACGTATTTTAGCAATCAACCCTCTAAAGGACAAGCAATTACCCTTCCATCAATTTTCTGAAGTTTAGGCGTTTGTCTAAGTAATAGAATAGTGGTGCGGTGATTCCCATGATGATGATTTCACTTAAGAATGTAGTGAAGTATGTCAACCAGAATGGGAGTTGGATCACCCAGAATAATTCTAGCGCGATGATGAAGATCATGACTGAGAATACCATACTGATGATGAACATGCGTTGTTTGGTGTCTTTAGCGAATCTGAATAGGTACTCGGCCACTAAGAATGATAGCAATGTATGCAGTGTCCCAAATACGATGTCATAAATGCCTAAAGTTGCTGAGAACATCAGGTTAGATAGGAATACCCCCAGTACGACGCCCCATTTGTAGTCTTTGTGGAAAACGGCTAAGTGGTTCAAGCCCTCTGATACGCGGAATTGAATGGCGCCGAATCCTAAAGGTTGGACGAAATACATTAAAACGATGTAAATCGCGGTGATCATAGCTGAGTTCACCAATTTTCTTGTTTTCATAAAAATGCCTCCTAGTTTTTTTCTGTTGGATGGTTGCGAACAACAGTTATAAAAATACAGTAACTTTGACAATAATACAAGATAGGAATAGCGTTATTTTGCCTATAAAAAAGCAGTGACTGACTTTGTTGTCAATCACTGCTTTTTGTTGTACTACCTATTCTTTACCTGAGTTTTCATCTGTATCTTGCTTAGTTGAAGGGTCTTTTGTTGCTTGGTTGACCTATTCTTCGAATAAGTGACCTGTTTCTTCCACGTACTCTTCTCTTGATTCTACTTCTTCAACCACAATATTGTCGGTTTGTTGGTCTTTGGCTTTCGACCGTTTGATCAAACGCGGGTTTACCCGTTTAGACCAGAAACCGCCATGGATATATTTGGCATCATAAGATAGGTAGAATGCTTTGGGATCAATTTCATCGATTGTCCGGTGTAAATAGACTTCATTTGACCGCGGTGTCAGGATCGTCAAGATTAACCGGTCACCGTCACGGCCGTAACCCACTTGAATGGTTACCCCGTAGCCACGCTCACGTAAGGCGTTAGCTAGGGTATGGTCGTCATTTTGCACATAAACTTCGACTACTGAGTAGCCCAGAGCAAGTTTGGTTTCAATTAGCATCCCACAATAAATCCCAACACCGAAACCTAGGGCATAGGCAATTAGGTAAATCGGATTAGATAAATATTGCATTACCATAGATAATCCTAGAGTGTAAATCGTCACCTCTACAACAGCAATTACCGGTGCAATTCTTTGGTAACCACGTATGGCTAATAGAGTTCGTATGGTATTCAACATGATATATATCAGGTTGATGAGAAAGATTTGCAGTAATAAACTCCAGTCCATTAACTCATCCTTTCATTTATTGCTAGATTATTTGGTTGATGAAGGGTCTAGTCGTTTTTCAATTAGTCCTAACAACCAGTCAGCTAGGATTGACATAAGTGAGATTGGAATCACAGCTGCGATGATGATAGAAGTACCATCTGATGCATTTACACCGCGTTGCAACACGTCACCAAGTCCACCGGCACCAACGAATGTACCGATTGTGGAAATCCCGATACCTGTAATGAAGGCATTACGGATACCACCCATAATAACTGAAAGCGCTAGTGGTAATTCAACTTTATAAATCACTTGCCAAGGGGTCATCCCCATCCCTTTACCAACATCTACCATTGTATCATCTACACTGATAACACCGGTATAAGTATTTCTTAGAATTGGTAAGATTGAATATAGGAAGATGGTGAATACAACCAAGTTAGGTCCTAGACCCATCACTAACATAACTACTGAAAGTAAGGCTAAGTTCGGCACAGTTTGAATAATGTTGGCTAAACCTATGATAAAGCTAGATGTTTTACGCTTGTGGGCAATAAAGAAACCTAAGGGTACGGCCACAATAATCGCAAAGACTACCCCGTAAGAGGTCATCAATAGTTGGCGGAAGAATTGTGATAATAGGTACATCCCATTTTGCTGGAAGTAATACACGATTTGCTCAAATAAGTCTAATTGTGTAACGTCAACCATTATTCTTCACCTCCTAAATTATCTTGCGACACTGGTTCAATAAAGGGTTCTGCATCTTCGAAATAGTTATTTTCTTCTAAAAAGCGTTCTGCAACGACTTGTGGTTCCAGTAAGTATTGGTCACTTTGGAAGTTTAATTCTTGCATGGTTTCGTCAGAAATTGTACTAGCTAATTTTTGGAAAATGCCATCCAATTCAGGATACTGTTCGCGTGCTTCATTTGTAACAACTGCAGCCCCATCATATGGTGGGAAAAGACGTTTATCATCTTCAAGGACAACTAAGTCCTCAGAAATGATACGACCATCTGTTGAATAACCTAATACAACATCCACTTCACCAGATGATACGGCTGAATAAACCAAACCGATCGTCATTGGGTACAATTCAGAGAATTCAAAACCGTAAACTTCTTTAAAAGCATCGTAACCATCACCTTCACGATTTAACCAAGTATTATCTACACCAACTGAAAATTCGTCAGCGTATTCTTCTAAGTCAGATACTGTTTCTAAACCATATTCTTCTGCATCTTCACGGCGAACCATGAAGGCATAAGTGTTGGCAAAACCATAACCTGGTGTGTACCAATGCATATCATATTGCGAATCAAATTCTGAAATAACTGTTTCTAAGGCCACTTCTGGATCTGTTTCAGCTTCCATACCCAACTCACCTGTTAGTGAAGTCCCGGTATAGTTTACTGCTGATACGTTGGCGTCCCCTGTTTCTAAGGCCTGGTGGTTCATGGTTGATGAGCCCAAGTTTGGAATAATGTTTGTTGGTGCATCAATGTAATGTTGCACCATCCCCTCAACAATATGCCCTAAGATTTGTCGTTCAGTTGTTGATCCGGAAACAATGGAAATACCATTTTCAGATGATCCCCCTAATCCAGGTAATGAACAAGCTGTTAAAATAATTGTCGATAAGACAGCAACAATCGATGTCTTAAGATATTTCATTTTACGCAAGTGATTCATCTCCTTTCTTAGAAGAGGTTGTTGGTGTAACCCAATCCTCTATACGCGCCATCACCAAGTCAACAATGACCGCAAGGATGGTTACAGGAATCGTACCACCTAAAATTAAGTCTGGTCTAAATAGGTTCAATCCGTTAAAGATCATATCCCCTAGGCCACCACCACCGATATATGAGGCAAGTGTTGTCCAGGCGATAACATAGACTGTTGAAAGACGAATACCCGCCATAATAACTGGTACTGCGAGTGGTAGTTGTACTTGGCGAATAATTTGCATCCGTTTCAACCCCATCCCCTTAGCAGCGTCAAGTAAATCTGGGTTTACGTTCGACATCCCTAAGTAAGTATTACGGAGAATCGGTAATAGCGAGTAGATAAATAAGGCGACAATTGCCGGCACCTTACCAACGCCTAGGAAGGGAATCATTAAAGCTAAAAGTGCTAACGTTGGAATTGTTTGTAACACTGATACGATAGAAATCACGACATTGGCTACTTTGGGTACTTGTGACAATAAGATTCCTAGTGGCACAGCCACAATAACCCCGAGACCTAGGGAGATTAGTGACACATAGATATGCTCCCAAAGTAGGCGAATAACCTCACTACCTTGGCTGGCAATAAACTCTTGCATTATTTATCAGCTCCTTCAGTAGGCGCTTCAATTGGGTGAACTGCTGTTGTTTCTGCATTCTCGAATAGGGGTTCATCAGTTAATTTGTCAATTTCTTCCTCGTCACCCCAAATTGAGTTGTAAACAAGGTTTACCAATGCTGAACGGGTAACCAGACCAGTTAAACGGCCTTCACGGTCAACCACTGGCATATTAGGAATACGTCCTTTTAGTATTTGCGTAGTTGTGTCTTGTACTAAAGCATCCTCAAATACAGGACGAATTTTCGTATGCATCACATCTGCAACAGATAAACTTGAGTTTGCTGTACGTGAAGCCACATCATTTAAGGTCAATAGCCCTTTTAGATGGTTGTCATCATCGATAACGAATAGCGAATCGACATGGTTATCACGCATGATTGTAATCGCCTTAGCTAAAGACATCCCTAAGGTGGCAGTTAATGGTGTGGTTAACATGATCTCTTTTACTGTAATGAAATCAGTTTGCGCTTGCATTAAGCGTTCTTCACCTAAGAAACCACGTACATGCTCGTTAGCTGGATTACGTAAAATTTCGTTTGGCGTATCATATTGGATTAAGTCACCTTCATGCCATACTGCGATACGGTCAGCTAAGTTTAAAGCCTCATCCATATCATGGGTTACGAACACAAAGGTTGAACCAAATTCCACTTGTAGTTCTTTTACTAATTCTTGTAAAGCATCACGTGTAATAGGGTCTAAGGCACCAAATGGCTCATCCATCAAAACGATTTTTGGATTGGCTGCTAAGGCCCGAATAACACCGATACGTTGTTGTTGCCCGCCTGATAACTCACTTGGATAGCGGTCTAAATATTCAAGTGGTAACTCCACGCGTTCCATTAAACGTTCTGCAGTTTCTCTATTTTTCTTTTCATCCCACTTTAGTAAGCGAGGTACTGTTACAATGTTATCATATACGGTCATATGTGGCATTAAGCCTGTTTGTTGGATTACATACCCAATACCGCGACGTAATGCGACCGGATCTTTTGATGTTGTTGGTTCACCATCAATCAGAATTTCACCTCTTGATGGATCATGCATGCGGTTAATCATCCGAAGCGCTGTTGTTTTACCAGAACCGGATGTCCCAATAAAACATACAAACTCACCATCATCAATTGTCAAAGAGGCGTCTTTAACAGCGGCAGTTCCCCCTGGATATACCTTTTCGACATTCTTGAACTCTATCATTACTTAGTCCTCCTAATTTTTGCCTTTTATAGAAAAAGTCTCTTATAACTCTATCAAAATTTGAAAAAATGACCAAATTTATAACAGTTGATTTAGCTAAAAAGGCGACAAATCCGCTTTTTAAAGAAATTAACTTAGCAATTAACATTGTATAAGTTATAAGGAATTGGTCGCCTTTTTATGGCTAAAATTTAAATTTTTGAATATACAATAATTGTACACTTTAAATGTAAAAACTTTGAAAACTGATAGCTACAAGATTTATAATATCAAAGCTAGACTAGTTACTCTTAATTAAACTCTTAGTCCTCAATAATAACCGTTGCAGTAGCATAATGGTCAGTGTGACTGATGGTGATATGAATCGGACTTGTGATCTTATTGCAAATAATGATGGGTTTACGTTGGTCATCGTTAGAGACTTCAATATCGTGAAAATGTAGCTGACTTGAAATACCTGTTCCATAAGCTTTGGCGAAGGCTTCTTTGGCAGCCCAACGACCAGCAACAAACTCTATCTGCCGTTTTTCATTATAAATCTCTTGATAAGTGCTGAGTTCTTTATCTGTGAGTAATTTACCGACGAAGCGTGAATTCCCGGCAATCGCCTCCTTAATTCGTGCTGTTTCAACTAAATCTGTTCCTAAACCAATAATCATGGGGCCTCTTCCTATCATCTATTACGATATTGTTTATATATATTTTAACGCATTTATTTCAAATCTGCACCTTTATGCCTACGCAAAAAAACAGGCAAATGAAGTACTTTACCTCACTTACCTGTTTGATTGGGTCGAAAGTCTATAAGGGTTTGGATGTTAGCCTTTTAAACTTTGCACTGTAATAGGGCTTCAAAAGCCAGACTTGGCCGACACTTCGCAAAATACGCTAAACGCTTATAGTGTTTATTCGACTCTTGTTGCAGCGCGGTACAAGTCTAAACGACTATTGTTACACCTTACTAACGAATTTTAAATTCTGCTGATTTGCCTTTTGATTGTTTGTTACCACCGTTTGACTTTTTACGGTCGTAGTTGTTGCGGTTTTTGTCTTTAGCGTTACCTTTGTAGCCACCTTTACGGTCGCCTTTGTAGCCGCCGCCTTTACCGTTACGATCACGGTTTCCGCCAGCATTGCGGTTTGACGCATTACGGTGGAAGTTACGTTTGTTACGGTTAGGTAATGGACGTTCCGGTGTGATTTCTACTTTTACAGAAGATGGATCTTTCACTAATGAACGAACTAATGCTAATGCAATTTCGTCTTCTGTGTAGTTTTCTGACAAGTAAGTGATAGCGTCTTGATACATATCTGTATTTTCAACTTCAGTTAACTCTTTTACTACTTCAACTACGTTAGCTAACTGGCCACGGAAGGCTTCTTGTGTCGTAGGTGGACGTAGGGCAGACATTTGCTTCTTGGTTAAGTCTTCAATCGTACGTAGGTATGACATTTCGTTACCTGTAACAAATGTTACTGACATACCTTCTTTACCAGCACGTCCCGTACGACCAATACGGTGAACGTATGATTCAGGGTCTTGTGGAATATCGAAGTTGTAAACATGTGTTACACCTGAAATATCCAAACCACGTGCAGCAACATCTGTTGCTACTAAGATATCTAATTTACCGTTTTTAAAGTTACGTAAAACGCCTAAACGTTTTTCTTGACTTAAGTCACCGTGGATACCTTCAGCTGAATAGCCACGTTCAATTAATCCACGTGCCACTTCATCAACGCGACGTTTTGTACGGGCGAAAACGATTGACAATTCAGGATTATGTACGTCAACAAAACGTGTTAATAAATCAAATTTTTCGTAGTCTTTACAACGTGTATAGTATTGATCAATTAAGTCCGCAGTCATTTGTTTTGTTTTGATATGAACAGTTACTGGGTCTTTCATGAAGTTATCTGCAATACGTTTGATTTCTTGCGGTACTGTTGCAGAGAAAAGTAGTGTTTGACGCTCTGTTGGTAATTCACGAATAATTGATTCGATATCTTCAACAAAGCCCATCTTCAACATTTCATCTGCTTCATCTAATACTAATGTTTCCACAGCATTTAATTTCAACACACCACGTTTAATTAAGTCTAAGATGCGACCTGGTGTACCAATCACAACTGGTGGGTTCTTCTTCAATAATTTGATTTGGTGTCCAATTGATGCACCACCATATACGGTTGTGGTATGGATACCTTTGAATTTACCAAGGCGGTATAATTCTTCACCTGTTTGCACAGCTAATTCACGAGTTGGTTCAATAATTAGGGCTTGTACGCCACCAGTTTCATGTACTTTTTCTAGTAACGGCAAACCAAAAGCGGCTGTTTTACCGGTACCTGTTTGGGCTTGTCCAAAGACATCTTTCCCCTCAAGTGCCATCGGGATTGTTTGTGCTTGGATGGGTGTTGCTTCCTCAAAACCCATCTCTTCGATCGCGCGAAGCAGTGGCTTTGATAGATTCATTTCATTAAATTTCATCTAGTCTCTCCTTTTTCTACTTGAGTGAACTATTTATCTCTGTGAAAAAGCTTTTCACATAACAAAAATAGCCGAGTATGCCAAATGCATCAGGCTCGACTATTTCCAACTGATATTGATTACTTTAGTAGCAGAATTTCCGCTACTCCTCTAAACATACTCAAGCTAATATAATATAGCACATCTAAAGGCGAGATACAAACGAAAAGCACAAATCTCGCTAGAGTTTAATTCAAACACTAACAGGATTCAAGGCCTACTATTCTTCCGGTGAAGCGATTCTTAACGCTTCTACTACCTCAATTAATCCCATCCCATTACTTGCCTTCACCAATACCTTGTCTTCCGGTTGTAAAATGGCTTTAACTTCTTCAATCAAGGCTTCCTTGTCTGACTCAATATAAGTAATTAAATCTGGATGCATCCCTTTATCAACTAAAGCATCTACTAGTGGGTGGATGCGCGGTCCGTATAAAAAGACATGCTTAAAGGTATTCAGGCCAATAACGGTAGCAATCTCTTTATGCAATTCATCAGAGAAAGCACCCAACTCCAACATATCTCCCAAGACTAAAATCTTTTGCGACATGCCTTTTGAGGAAATAGCTGAGAAGTTACGGATGACAGCTTTCATGGCTGAAGGACTGGCATTATAGGTATCGTTCAAAATCTGCGTATCTAAAATCCCACGTTCCCATGAACCCCGGTCGGCTGTAATTGAAAACTCAGCTAAATGAGGTTGGACTTGCTCCATGGATAAACCAAATGAGTAGGCAACGCCTAAGGCATATAAGGCGTTTTGTACGTTATAACCACCTGATAAAGGAATTTCCATCTTCAATTCTGGTGATAAATTGGTGAAGAAAGTCGATTGGAACTGGTCCATCATTACGTCAAAGGCAAAGATATCTTGATCCTCATTTAAGCCAATTGTTAAGGTCGATTGCGATAAATCGGCCGGCATTTGGTCGACAATTAAAGGCTCGTCGCCTGGGTAAATAAAGGTCCCTTCTTCTTTCAAGCCATCTAAAATTTCCAATTTAGCCTTGGCGATATTTTCCCGTGACCCTAGGAATTCGATGTGGTTTTCCCCAATCATGGTAATAACCACAACATCCGGTTCCGCCAATTTACTCAAGAAGGAAATTTCACCAGCACCTGACATACCCATCTCTAGGACAATAACGTCAGTATCTTCTGGCATATCAAGGATGGTTTTAGGTAAACCAATATCATTGTTGTAGTTACCGTTTGTCTTGTGGACTTTTAAGGCCGTCGATAAGGCTGCTGCCGTCATATCTTTGGTCGTTGTTTTCCCAGAAGAACCGGTTATCCCAACCACTTTCGGCTTGATCCATCCTAGGTAAGCCTTGGCAAACGCCTGCATGGCAACCAGGGTATCTTCTACTTGAATAATTGGAAAACCAACAGGCGCCTCATTGGGGTCGTTCGACCATAAGGCCGCTACCGCCCCGTTTTCAATGGCTTTATCAATATAAGAATGGCCATCTGTCACACCTTTCAAGGGTACAAACAGGGCGCCTGGGGTAATTAATCGTGAATCGAATTCGACTGAATCAATTTCTGTAAACCGAGCAGTTGATGTGAAATCAATGGCATCAACGACTTTTACGATATCTTTAATCTGTGTGGGTTTCATACTTGCCTCTCTAACTATTAAAGGTCGCTCATTCTTGCATCCAGCGCCTTAGCTGTAATCACTTCTGTGATTTAGTGACTATTTAGACTACTTATTTAAGGTATCCTATCAGACTTGCTACAGTGACTAGAGTGACTGCTGAATACTTTGTTTCTTATTATAGCGACTTAATCCTAATTGAATCAATTCTTCTAATAAATCAGCGTAAGATTTACCGCTTGCTTCCCATAAAGCTGGGTACATAGAAAATTGGGTGAAGCCTGGTAAGGTATTCACCTCGTTAATATAGATTTCACCAGTTTCCGTTAAGAAAAAGTCCGCCCGCGATAAACCTGACCCATCTAGGGCTAGGAAAGCCTTACGTGCATAGTCTTGCAATTTCGCCACCGTTGGCTCGTCAATCGCTGCCGGAATGATCATCTCAGTGGTATTGTTCAAGTATTTCTCTTCATAGTTGTAGAAACCTTGCCCCTTCGCTAATTCACCAGGCACTGAAACGAAAACTTCGTCGTTCCCCAAGACTGCTAGTTCCACTTCACGCGGATTTTGCACGCTGGTTTCAACTAAAACACGGCGGTCGTAACGGAAGGCTAGGGTTAAAGCTGCTAATAATGAAGCATCATCAATCGCTTCAGATACCCCAACACTTGACCCCATATTGGCTGGTTTCACAAATACTGGGTAGGCCAGTTCATTGGTTACTTTTTCAATGGCCACTTCCTGGTCCTTCTCCCAATCATATGAAGTTAGAGCCACAAATGGCACTTGCGGTAAGCCCGCTTGGTCGAACAAGTGTTTTGAGACAATCTTATCCATACCAGCCGACGACGCTAAGACGCCTGCACCAACGTAAGCCACGTTTAAACTTTCGAATAAACCTTGAATGGTTCCGTCTTCCCCATTTGGTCCGTGTAGTGCTGGGAAAACGATTTGGTCAGTCCCTTCTAGCAAAACGTCAGTAGGCACAATCGCTTGGCCCACTTGGTCTAGCTGGAAGTTTGCTTGCGCATCTGGTTTTTCGGTCATGTTCGCACCTTTAAACCAGTGGCCTTGGCGGTCAATATATACCGGTGTTACGCTATGGCGATTGTATTGAATATTTTGCATGATGGCTGTTGCGGTTAAGATAGAAATATCATGCTCCGCACTTTTTCCACCGAATAAAACGATAATTTCCATGAAAATTCCTCCGTCGATTGTCTGTCTTATTAAAATCTGTTAGTTTTTAAGCTTGGAAGTCCCAAGTTTCTGTTATTAAATCATAGGTGAGTCTACCGAATAATAAATGTGAGGCCTTGTCTGTTTCAACAAAACGTGGGTTATCATCAGCTAGGTATACGCGAAATTCCCGTTTATTGGCACCGACGTGGTCAGCGCCCTCAAAGGTAATGACGATACCGTCGTAACTCAACCGAGCTAAGTGGCCTAAAATAGGCTTGGTCGGTATCGGAACTGGCTTGACTGTTTTCACGACCGTCTTCTTGCGGAATAAAAACATGGGCTTTTGCTCCTGTATGTCTTCAGTCACTTTTTCAGCTAAGACGTAGCCTAGTTGTCTGAAGAAGTCGTGAATGTCACGGTAGTACATTTTAGTTGTTGGGTATGAATTCGGATAGGTTGAACCGAAAAAGGTAAATCGGTTACCCAACTTATAGAAAGTCGGCTGGTTCAACGGTGCATCCGTATGGCCTAAAAATAAAAGCTCCGCAATTTCCTGGTCAGATAGCTGCTGGAATAGGGATTCATATTTAAAATCAATCCATTTGGTTTTGGCTTGGACTTCGTTGGCTTGGCCATCAATAAAGTCTTTCACAGCCTCGTGTCCGCTCACTATATGGAAACGGGTAAATTCATCAAAACGACCTAAATGGTTTGGATTCTTGATGAGTAACAAGTTATTTGGTACTGTATTTACCGCACTTGTAAAATATTTCAGACCCACTCCTAATGATTGTACCTGATTCGAGATAGGGTTTGTAAAAATGTATATATAGTCATTTGTCACAGCTGTGCACCTCTTATTCCAGTAAATATTTTATCAAATTACGTTTCAAAACACTATCTTTCGTCAGATAAAAGCTTTAAAATACCAATGATTGATAGTCAAATCTTTAAGGAGGCTTTTCAACATGCACTTGATTGCATCTCCATTGCAAAAACAATTTTACACTTATTTACCTAAATCACCAATATATAAACAGTATTCTATCGCAGATTTACCAATTTCTTATCATAATCTGGTCAACCAACAAAATGGGGGCTATACCTCACACAGTTACGTGGCAAGTAAACGCCCAAGTCGAGACGCTCTTACCGCCGTCTATATTCCTTATATCGCTGGTATGTACGAACAGAAACCAGGCGCCGATTACCATATCCCGTCCATCACTAGGCAAAATGACTTCGTCCACCGACCTAATATTCCAGATACTGGGATTATCTTTTACGAAGATCAAGACCGCGTCGCCTATTTCGACTTTAGTCGAGTCAGCGACAAAGGCGAACCGGCCGTAGCCTATATGGATGTCGGCTTAGATCAAGTCAGCATTTTAGCGCCCGACTTCGCTAGCTTTTTAGACCTATTCGAACACCGGTTTTTAGGACTACCAGCACCAACATTAGTCTCCTATCACCGGGTGAATGTGGCCATCTTACAGGCCAAGTCTTTCCAAGAAATCGCCAATCTACTGGCAGACTACGGCCCCCTTTTAGGGCAAGAATGGCAAAATGACTGGCAAAACTTGCTAGCTCATTTCGGTACAAAACCCTTCGACCAATTCCAAACAGCCTTGAATACTTACAGCCAAAGCCACAAATCAATTTTATCCTTATAGGATGCTATTTAAAAACGGCTAACCCTTTCAACTGGGCTAGCCGTTTTTTGTCTCTATTATTTTATCATTATTGGAATGCTCTACTGAAATAATGCTTTCACTTCAGCTGGCGCCTCACCAAAAGCCACTGTCTCTGTTAAATCCCCTTGCACAATCCATCGTTGGGTCAAATCAGCTGTACACGTCATCAAGGTAATAATAGGATCACCTGTCACTTCTTGCGAAATATATTGCACTTGATCAGGATTCACTGCTTCAACGAAAAAAGTATCGTATACGTAAACGTTGGTCAAATCTGTCAAGTAAATTTTATCCCCAACCGTCACTGAATCCGAAATGTTATTCAGTAAGATATCTGTCCCGTAGCCGATATGGTGGCTAGCTAAAGTATAATTCCCTTGGCCCATGACTTGGTCTGGGAACATGGTCCCTGCACCCGACACCATGGCCGCATCAGACAACCCTTTAATGACCGCGGTATTTAAATTGGCCTCCGGAATAGCTACTGCACCCAAGATATCCAAGTTCGCTTCGCCAGATTCAATATCTGACCGCACTTGGTTGACTTCTACCGCCGACACATTACGGACCTCATTGAAATCAAACTGGCCATTTGACTGGTCTGTCGCGTTTTCTTGCAGCTCTTCAGCTGTATAATTCGCTACCGCCACATCCTGCTGGTTTAAATACACCTGTACCACTGGCCAAGCCTGGTGGACCATAATGACTATCCCAATCCCCAATAATATCAGTCCTAAAATCCGACGAAAGCCCAATCTTCTCATCAATAGACACCTACTTCCAATTCGCATTATTTTCTAGGCTCATTATGACATATTTTCCAACCATCCGCTATCTAAGCCTTTGTCACAAATTCAATCCACAGACAGGATTATGACTTTCCACCAACTTATTCACACCACTTGAAAAATAACAGCCTTATTTATCAAGTTTTCAACCGTTTTTACACATGTTTCCCACAGGTTGTTGATAAGTATCCAATTATTTACACAGATTTTACACAAAAACACCCCCATTTACCCACATACTTATCCACAAATCCACAGACTCACACACAAAATGCAGGCAAAAAAGGACACTTTTGCCTTAAAAAGTGTCCTTTTCCTGATTTACTGTGGATGAAGGCGGTTTTAGCCATATATATCCACTGAGTCATGAAATTTATCCCCATTTTCAAGATTACGGTATTAAATAAAGGGCAATACTCCCCTATTTTAAATACTGTATTCACCAATCCGGTTCCAATTCTTGTCATGCAAAATAATGCGAGCAGGTACCCCAACGGCTGTCGCATAGGGCGGCACATCATGAATCACAACAGCATTGGCCCCAACTTTGGCATGGTGCCCAACTGTGACATTACCTAAAACGGTAGCGTTAGCCCCCACTTCAGCGTCATGTTGGATGGTCGGATGGCGCTTCGCCCCCTTGTCATTACCAGTCCCACCTAAAGTGACCCCGTGATATAACTTGACTCGGTCGCCAACAATAGCCGTTTCCCCAATGACAACGCCCATACCGTGGTCGATAAAGACATTTTCCCCAATTTGGGCACCAGGATGGATTTCAATGCCTG
The DNA here is from genome assembly GCF_002083135.2 of Aerococcus viridans. Taxonomy (NCBI): domain Bacteria; kingdom Bacillati; phylum Bacillota; class Bacilli; order Lactobacillales; family Aerococcaceae; genus Aerococcus; species Aerococcus viridans. The sequence continues at coordinate 639,333 of NZ_NBTM02000001.1, forward strand.
TATCCTTGCGGGTGGCTTCTGCCATTTTCCGGGCACCATAATAGTCTTCTTGTAAATAAAGTTCTCGCTCAGTGATATGGCGGATCACTGCTTGGAAACCTGGATATAGAAAGACTTCTTCTATGGAATGGGGCGCTGGATCGTGGTCATAGATATATTGGGCGAAGTCGCGGTGGGCTTCATTTAATTCATCACTCAGCATGCCCATCACCGAATTGGCCGGTTGATAGGTAACGTTCACCTGAATCTGGTAATACGGTGACAACAACCTTACCTTTACCTAACTCTTTAGCGAGTGCTTTTGCCGCTACATAATTAGCACCTGAAGAGAAACCAGCGAAAATCCCTTGAGTAGTCGCCAATTCTTTGGCTGCCGCAATCGCATCTTCATTTGAAACAGTCGCTACTTTGTCTAAAATAGATTGATCTAAAACTTTAGGAATAAAGTTGGCACCTAACCCTTGAATCTTATGAGGACCTGCCTTACCTTCAGTTAATAGCGGTGAATCACTTGGCTCACCACCCCAAATAACAGTAGCTGGATTCTTCTCTTTTAAGACATGACCAACACCTGAAACCGTACCACCAGTACCGATACCAACAACAAAGCCGTCAACATTCGGTAAGTCAGCTAAGATTTCTTTGGCAGTTGTTTCCTCGTGGGCAGTCACATTGGCTCCGTTTGTAAATTGACCAAAGACCACACCATTACGTTCAGCCGCAACTTTTTCAGCGGTTTCACCAGCCAATGCCATACCCCCAGATTTATCTGTCAAAATCAGTTCCGCACCATAAGCTTGGATCAATTGACGACGCTCGATACTCATTGATTCTGGCATCACGATCACGACATTGATGCCTAAAGCCGCACCAACCATAGCTAATCCAACACCCGTATTACCAGAAGTTGACTCAACAATCGTTCCGCCAACTGCTACTTTACCGGAATCCAACAAGTCTTGGACAATGTATTTTACTGGACGGTCTTTTACCGAACCGGATGGATTATTTTTCTCTAATTTGACATAGATATCCGCAGAATCTTCATCCAAACCATTAATTTTGACCAAGGGTGTATACCCAATCGCGTCTACAATATTTTCAAATAACATAAATTCCCTCCATATATAAGCTATCATCATTTTTTGATTACTTGCTTTCACGCTATACTTCTCTGCATTTCTCAAGAGTTTTCTACAATTTTTTCTAACTGAAAGACAAGTCAACTATCTACTCGAATAGTACCTTTTTCATTAGCCATTAGCAATTGCTTTGCTCACTTTAAGGCTACTGAATAATTGAAGGATTTTGATTGTATTTGCCTATCAGGAAAAGAGGGATAACCATTTTGACAATAAGGATTAAAGGCGTATCATGGACTTATTAAATCTTTTGGAGGCACATATGGATATTCGATTCGCACAGGATATAGATATTCCTGATATTTTAAAACTACTAGAACAAGTCAACTTAATCCACCACCATGCTCGGCCGGACATCCTGAAGAAAGCGCCTAAGTATACTTCGGATGAAATTGCGAACATTATTGAAGATCCACAACGCCCAATTTTAGTCGCTGTTGAAGGCAATCATATACTTGGTTACATGTTTGGGATTTACCAAGTAACCGCTGAAAGTGAGTTTTTAGTTGGCGAGAAATTCTTATACATTGATGATATCTGTGTTGATCAAAACGCCCGCGGCAAACATGTCGGCCAAGCCCTTTACCAAGCCACTAAAGAATTAGCCGCCGATACAGGTTGTCGCCGCATCACCTTAAACGTTTGGGCCTTCAACAACTCCGCCAAATCTTTCTATGAAAAAATGGGCATGCAGACCTTTAAAACGACATTAGAAGATATTTTATAAACAAGATTCACGACCCGTCTATTCAAAAAGGCAGGTCGTTTTCTATTAGAATACTAACAAAATAAAAAACGCGTTGATGAGATCATTCACCAACACGCATAAAAGCTATTCAATATTTTCTTTTTTTATAATTCTGCTTGGAAAGCTACTCTTTCAAATCTTATACTTTATTTTTCAGTCACTAACCTTCGACGGCAACTGCTTCGATTTCAACAAGCGCGCCTTTTGGAATCGCGGCTACTTCAAAAGCAGCACGAGCAGGCGTTACACCTGTAAAGAATTCAGCATAGACTTCATTCATAGCCGCAAAATCATCAATATTATCCAATAAAACGGTTGTCTTTACTACATTAGACATATCCAATCCCGCTTCCGCTAAAATAGCTTGAATATTGGTTAATGATTGACGGGTTTGCCCTTGAATATCAGTAGACGCAAATTCACCCGTTGCTGGATCAATTGGTAATTGTCCAGACACATAAACAGTCCCATTCACACTAATGGCTTGAGAATATGGCCCTAGAGCTGCTGGTGCCTTTTCAGTTGCAATTGCTTTTTTTGTCATATATAACATCTCCTCTAATTATTTTTTAATCTTCTATATCTATTATTTACTAAATTAGGAGAATTGTCGATGGTTAAATTAACATAAAGAGTTCCCTATCCACCTTTTAGGGTTATCATCATTATAAACATTAGATATATGATGACCTAAATTTAAATACATAAAAAAAGGATATCCAACATGGATACCCTTGAAAACTGATAAACTCAGTCTTTTTATTATTCTGCAGCGTTTTCGTCTTTGAAACCGTATTTTTTGTTGAAACGGTCCACACGACCATCTGCTTGTGTGAATTTTTGACGTCCAGTGTAGAATGGATGTGAGTCTGATGAAGTCTCAACACGGATTAATGGGTAAGTGTTACCATCTTCCCACTCAACTGTTTCAGCAGAATTAACTGTTGAACCAGATAAGAATTTGTATCCTGTACTTGTATCCATAAATACTACTGGATGGTAATCTGGATGAATCTCTTGTTTCATTTGTACATACTCTCCTTTTCGCCCTGAACTTCTGCAGCCCAGAGATTATTTTTAACATAACACGAGTAGTCTATCATAATGCCCCATCACTTTCAAGTAGATTTTTATGATTTACCCTTGTTTTTCCCTTTGGATAAGAAGACATCAAGCCGGTCAATAAATTGATTATTGGTTTCAGTTTTCTTCATTTCCTTCAGCATTTCATTGGTATAAACCAACATATCACCCTTCATCGTCTGGCGCAATTTCCATAAAACTTTCAAGGTTGCTTCATCATGCAACAACTCTTCCTTACGTGTAGACGAACGACGAATATCAATCGCTGGGAAGACACGAGACTCTGCCAAGTCACGAGATAAGTGAATCTCAGCGTTACCCGTTCCCTTGAACTCCTCATAAATCATATCATCCATACGAGAACCCGTATCTACTAAAGCTGTCGCCAGAATAGTTAAGGAACCCCCATCTTCAATATTTCGGGCTGATCCAAAGAATTTCTTCGGCTTATAGAAAGCCGCTGGATCAATACCACCAGATAGCGTCCGGCCACTCGGCTTCTCAACCAAGTTGTAAGCACGGGCTAAACGCGTAATTGAATCCATCAAAATGACCACATCACGCTTATCTTCCACCAAACGGCGAGCCCTTTCTAAAACCAATTCCGCAATCCGCACATGGTTTTCAGGTCGTTGATCGAAAGTAGACGAAACCACTTCCCCATCAATTGACCGCTCCAAATCCGTTACCTCTTCAGGCCGCTCATCAATTAAAAGCATAATCAACTCAACATCCGGATTATTAGCTGTAATCCCGTTGGCGATTTCCTTCATCAAGACCGTCTTACCAGCCTTAGGAGGTGCCACAATCAAACCACGTTGACCGTAACCAACAGGCGAAATCAAATCAATCATCCGCGCAGACAAACGTCCAGGCGTCGATTCCAACCGTAACTGTTCATTCGGATAAACAGGGGTCAAGGCTGGGAAATGCGCCCGTTCCTTCGCCTCATCCGGGTCCTTACCATTCACCGCGTACACATGCATCAAACCCAAATACCGCTCAGAAGCCTTAGGCGGACGAGCTGTACCCGACACCAAATCCCCATTCCGCAAACCAAACCGGCGAATCTGAGAATTTGAAATATAAATATCCTCCTGACTAGGCGAATAATTAATCGACCGCAAGAAACCAAAATCAGACCCCGTAATATCAAGCACACCCTCGACATTCATAAAGCCCTGACTCACCTCTTGTGCCCGCAAGACAGCCATAATCAGCTCTTTCTTATTCATTTGACTATAATAAGGGACCTTATACGCCTTCGCATACTGGTAAATCTCCTTCAAAGTCATGGCCTGCAAACTATGCAACTTCACGTGTTCTTGCTCATTATCTGACATAAAAAAACCTTCATTTCTATCAATACTTAGTTACTTTCTGGAAAAGGACGACCGCCTTGAAGCTGAGTGCTTAAAGATATCGCTAGCTATCATGAAGCCAGGAGCTCCTTGGGTCTAAGAAGTGTTAAGAGAGGACTTGCTTGTTGTTTGGGTAAAAATGTAAAGGACTGCGACACCCTTGCCGCAGTCCTAACATGCATCACTACAGCGACAACATTAGTTTACTGTAGAATAATCGTATTGTACCAATTGAATATCAGCACCTAAAGCTGACAATTTTTCATCGATATGGTCATAACCACGTAAAATATTACCGGCACCATATAATTCAGTTTCACCCTCAGCCATTAACCCAGCAATCACTAGACCAGCACCAGCACGTAAGTCTGAAGCCGTCACAGTTGCACCTGTTAATTGGTTAGGACCATTGTAAGTAATTTGGTCATTGTGTTCTTCAATATTTGCACCCATACGCGCTAACTCAGGTACATGTTTCACACGTTTTGGATAAATCGTATCTACTAATTTACCGTTACCATTCGCTGTTAATAATAATGGCGTAACAGGTTGTTGTAAGTCAGTTGCAAAACCTGGGTATGGTGCTGTTTTAACATCTACAGCTTTTAATTGACCATCATTTGGATGAATGTAGATAGCATCATCGCTGATGTCCATTTTGACTCCCATCTCACGTAATTTCGCTAGGAAGCTTTCAATATGTTCAGCAATGACGTTATTGACAGTAACCCCTTGGCCAACTGCCGCAGCAGCTGCAATATAAGTGCCGGCTTCGATACGGTCAGGAATTTGTTGGTGAGAAGCACCGTGCATCTCGTCCACACCTTCGATACGGATAGTAGAAGTACCCACACCTTTAATCTTAGCACCCATTTTGTTTAAAAGCATTGCAATATCAATGATTTCAGGTTCGCGGGCTGCATTTTCAATGACAGTTGTCCCTTTAGCGCGAGAAGCTGCCAACATAATGTTGATTGTTGCACCAACGCTGACAACATCTAGGTAAATTTCAGTACCAGTTAGGCCGTTACCGTTAGTTGTTAAATGCATAGCACCTAATTCATTGCTTACTTCAGCACCTAAAGCTTCAAAACCTTTTAAGTGTAAATCCATTGGACGAGGACCCAAGTTACAACCACCTGGTAAACCAACAACACCCTCACCGTATTTACCTAATAAGGCACCCATGAAGTAGTAAGATGCGCGCAAGCTTTGGATCTTACCATCAGGCATTGGGATATTTTCCATGTTCGTTGGGTCAATACGCATCACGTGCTCATTGAAATCAACGTCTACATTAAAGTCTTTCAAAATTTCAATTAAAGCGAACACGTCGTCAATTTCCGGTACGCCCTCAATTACCACCGGTGAATCCGCCATAATCGCTGCAGGAATTAGCGCTACTGCACTATTCTTCGCTCCAGAAACTGTAATCTCACCCTTTAACGGATTACCACCCTTGATGATAAATTTTTCCATTATAAAACCCCTCACTCATCGTTTTCATTTTCGTTTTATTTACGCTATTTTTCATTCTGTTAATTTCATAGACTAACTCTTGTTTGTTCATTAATTACCTATACTCGTCACACATGCTATTTTTACACACTTTTTCCGATTCTATGATAGATAATGCAAGATTGATTATACCTAATTCTCTATGATATAACTACCGTCCCCGCCAATTTTAATTGTTTTTTTAACTTCTATGTAAAATTTGACATATATACAATCAGTTATGGGAGCCATTTAATTTATTATAACCCATGAATCAACCATTATTCATTCGAAAGGTTTAAACATCTTGCAAAAAGGGCAATTTCACGTAAATCTGAGGATTTCAAGTACAAAAAAAGAGCAACAACCAAAAGGTCATTGCTCGAAAAAGGATATATAAAGCGGAAATTCACTGGCTAAAATGAATTATGCTTTGTTTGATGAACCAAACATACGTAATGTTTCACGTGCTGTTTTAACGATCGCAGCTTTACCTGGTGCTAAAACTTTACGTGGGTCGTATACTTTGTCATCGTTGTTTAAGTTTTCACGAACTGCAGCAGTAAATACGACTTGTAATTCAGTATTTACGTTGATTTTCGCATGACCGCGTTCGATTGCTTTTTTAACTTGCTCTTCTGGAATACCTGAACCACCGTGTAATACTAATGGTGTGTTTGTGTATTCAGAAATTTCTTTCATTTCATCGAAACCTAAAACAGGTTCGCCAGAGTATGGACCATGAACTGAACCTAAGGCTGCAGCTAATGCATCGATACCAGCTTCTTCAACGATACGTTTACATTCTTCTTTATCTGCGTAGTTGATACCAGCAGTAACGCCGTCTTCAGTACCACCAACAGTACCGATTTCACCTTCAACAGAAGCGCCACGTTCGTGTGCGTATTCTACAACTTGTTTAGTCATAGCGATGTTGTCATCAATTGGGTGATGAGAACCATCGATCATTACTGAAGTGTATCCAGCGTCGATTGCACGTTTACAAGTTTCAAAAGATGAACCGTGGTCTAAATGTAATGCAACAGGAACAGTGATTTCCATTGTTTCAATTAAAGCTTTAACCATAGCGGCAACAACTTCTGGGCCACCCATGTATTTACCAGCACCCTCAGAAACACCTAAAATTACTGGTGAGTTTTCTGCTTGGGCTGCTTCTAAAACAGCTTGAGTCCATTCCAAGTTGTTAATGTTTAATTGTGCTACTGCATATTGACCGTCTTTCGCTTTTGTCAGCATGTCGACCATGTTTTCTAATGGCATAAATAGATCCCCCTGATTTTTAATTTTGATGTGCTCGTGCTTATTGTAACCCTTATCAATTGCATTTTACAAGAGTTTTGCCTCATAAAAAATTAAATATTAATTGATGCCATAAAATAACAATTCGCAAACGCATACATCGTTTTTATTATTCTGTTCATACAATTTTTGCAATAATAATCCTAATCGTTTATAGGCTTTTTTGACTGAAAATAATCATTTTCCCCTAAACCAGGCTATTACACTGACTAAGACTGGCTAGCACTCGAATCTTCATCAGTAGCAATAGCTGCAGGGGTTGTATCTGCTACTTCTGCATCACTTGCACCACTTTTAGCATCAGCTTCCACAGCGTTTTTGTCATCGTGACTCCATGCACCATTCATTGAAGCGCTAGTTGAAGCATCAGTTGTATCTTCCTCAATTTTCACTAACTTTTGTCCTGTTTGTTCTAGATACCACTCAATTACAGGTTGCAAGTCTAAAACATGCTCGTTGATTCCACGATACTTACCATCTTCATCATGAATAGCCACATAATTATGGACAACATAATTTTCTTTATGGATTGGTACGTGTACATGAACACCTTCCATGTTTCCTGACCGCAATTGAGAGATTACCCAAGAAACGTTCTTCACAGCACGTGGTGGGTGAACAGCACCAAGTGGGCTACCAACATCTTTTTCGTAACGAGAAGCAAACATGTCTTGACCAGGTTTCACGCGATTATAATAGATGTATTGGTTATTTTCATCTGCATAAGTCAATTCAAGAGGAATTGTCTTTAGGAACCAGTTTAATTGGTCTACTGTTAACAACCCTCTATCCAGTTTCACATAGGTATCACCTTCGACAGCGCCCACTCTTGCTGCAGCTTGCTCAACCCAATCCGGTGCGGTCATATCTACACCTTCAATGGTTGTGTCACAATGCTTAGTTGCAGTTAAATCTTCCTCAGGGAATACGGGGTTATCTTTAAGTGGTTGAACAGATTCAACGTACTTCATAAACTTCTCTAAGCTACCTTTCAAGAAACTTACAGTGCTAGGTTCAACTAAATCACCATTAGCGTTGATTGCCTCTTTACAATTTCCTAATAGGAACTCTTGCCCTGGCATGACTAAAGCATCAATTCCTGGTGCCTCAAGAATTTGACGTAAGTGTAATTGTGATCGTGATGTTCCCTGATCTAGATAAGAAGCACCGATGATTTTTACAGGTTTGTTTTTCAATGGATGAATTGTGAAGGATAACCATTCCAATGCACTCTTCAAAGGCCCTGGCGTTGTATGGTTGTGCTCCGCTGTAGCAATAATCACACCATCTGCTTGGCGGATTTTCCGATTCAATGTGTGAACAGGCCCCTCCGTCGCTAACTCCGGGTTATCTTGGTTAAATAAAGGTATTTGGTCAATTTCAAGAATCTCTAGATCAAATAAATCAGTGAATTCTCTTTGAATATATTGTAACAATAAACGGTTATATGATTTTTCAGCAGTTGAGCCAACAATTCCAACAATTTTCATTTTGTCATCCTAGTCCTTTCTACTTGGTCCACTCGTAGTTTTCAGCAGCTGCTTTTGTCTCAGTTCTTAGCTGCGTAAATTCTTGTGTATGATCAATAAATTGAATAAATTCTTTAAAAATAGCTTCTAATTGTTCAACAGATTTTTGGTCACTTAAATCACCATCATCATCAAAAGCTTGTAAAGAATTTCCTAATAAAAATTCTGAATTTGGTATCACACGTGCTCTAATATCTGGTGAGTCTAGAATTTGGCGCAAGTGCATTTGTGCTCTAGAAGATCCTAAACGACCGTTAGAAGCACCAGTAATCATAATTGGTTTATCTGCTAAGGGATAAATATAATAGCTTAACCAATGTAAGGCATTAGTTAGTGAAGAAGTAATGGAATGATTATATTCTGCAGCACTAATAATAACCGCATCCGCTTGCTCGATTTTTTTAGCATCCTCTTCAACAATATTTGGAAGTGTCTTATCTTCTGGTTTAGTAAATATTGGATAATCACGGATTTCCAATAATTCAATTTCAGCTTGATCTGCAAAATGTTTCTGAATATATTTCAGAAGTTTTCTATTAGTAGATTTCTTAGAATTTGTACCTACGATTCCGATAATATGCTTCATGATTTTCTGTCCTTTCCATAGTAGAAATATAACCTGCTAACAAATAAGTTCAACTTTGCCCTCTAAACCAGATGTATAGGTAACTTGTCCTTGTTGGTCAACAACCAACACTTCAATATGGTCTATTTGTTCTGCTTGATTGATAATTGCTTCCTTAGATAAGGGAAACAATCGAGTAGTCCAAATCTCACCATCTAACGAAGATTCACTTACCACAGTAACACTGCGAACGTCCGCTTGAAAGGGCTTACCATTTGTGGAATCTAAAATATGATGGTAGAGATGTCCATCCTGTTCGAATACGCGTACATAATCCCCAGACGTTACAACCGATCGGTTACCTAAATCGACAATGGCCTTGTTATAACCACGCGTTTGGTCAGGATCTTGGATACCTATACGCCATTGTGTACTTTCTGTATGACTGGGTCGATGGCCATAGAATCGAAGGTTACCACCAAGATTAATAGATGCCCTGGTTACGCCTTGATCTTTGAAATAAGCAATAATTTCATCTGCCGCATACCCTTTTGCAAGCGCACCTAAATCAATCGACATACCTGGTTTAGCAAGGTAAACTGTTTTCTCTATTTCATCCAGATGAATTTCATTCGGGTCTACTAAAGTCAGCCGATCATCAATCTCTTGCTGGCTAGGTTTACGGTAATCCGAAAAACCAATCCGCCACAAGTTAACTAAAGGCCCAATCGCTATATTTAGCTTTCGTCCCGATGCAACACTCTCTTTTTTACCAATTTGAATGAGATGAAATAACTCTGGATGAACCTGAACTGCTTTTATCCCCGCAGCTTGATTCACTGCCATCAATTCAGACGAAGGATCATTTGCTGAAAAACGGGCCTCCAATTGAAACAAACGATGGACTGCAGCAAGTAATAAAGAATGACTATTTGGATGGTCAACCATTAGGTCAATCGTCGTACCCATCAAATTTATAGAATGCCGTTGCTCAAAGTCCAAATCACTAGCCTCCAACTCCTTAAACCTCGTCCACCCTGAATAGTAGACAGTAACCAAAAATTAAACCACAAACGCCTACAAAAATTTGTACACCTCTCAATGGCATAAGTAACATTGATAAACCCATCACAAGATAAGTTGTCATTAGGATATGAATTTTTTTGCGTTTGCTGATACCACCCTGTCGCTTAAATTCGCCTACATAGTTTTCATATAAACGAGTAGATTCTAACCAGTTTTTAAATCGCGGTGAACTTCGCGTGAAAAACCAGCCAGCAAGCAACAAGAAAGGGGTTGTAGGTAGAACGGGCAATATGACTCCTACACTCCCTAGGACCACACTTAACAAACCAAAAATTAGAAAACCCTTTTCTTTAATAGTCCTCATTTCCATTACTCACTCCTTGAGAAAACATTCACATGATAGGTCTACCTCAAATTACCAAATTATATTTATTCCGTCAATGAAATATCCAAATACTAAAAAGAGGGTGCAACATTTGTGTTACACCCTCTAAAATATGTCTTATTTTATTATCAATCTTGAACCAAATTGTATTACTTATCTAGCGCCTTATGACGAATATTTAATTGATGTTGTTCATAGTTCGCTTGTTTTAGTTGCGGCAAGCTCATCATGGCGATAAAGCTGACTAGATAAAGGCTTGCTAAGAAAAGCATTACCATACCTACACCTGAAGCATCTAAGATAAAACCAATGATAACTGATGAAAAACCACCCACTGCACGTCCAACATTCAAAATAGTGTTATTGGCGATGGCATTCACTTTAAATGGATACAAACGAGAAATCATTGCCCCGTAGCCTGCGAACATGCCGTTTACGAAGAAACCTACAATAGCGCCTCCGATTAAGATGGTTAATGCTGAATTGGCAAAAGTGAACAGATACACTGAAACTGCTGATGCAATTAAATACAAACCATAAGACAATCTTGGTCCTAGTCTATCTAAAATTTGCCCAAATGTCAGCATTCCCAAGCACATACCCAAGATTGTCGTTACCATCCAAGTAGATGACCCAGAAACCGTCACACCAACTTGTTCTTGCATGATTGTTGGTAACCAGTTCATCATCCCAAAGTAGCCAGCGATTTGAACAGTTGTCATCACCATTAAGATGATTGTTTGATAGGTTTGCCCTGGTGTCTTAAATAATTCGCTAATAGAAGGTTTTTCATTTTTATTAATACCTACTAAGTCTTCTGTGACTTCATCTGTATTAATCCCTAATTCATCTTCCTTAATAGTTAATTTCGCCCATACCACCACTAGGATTGGTAAGATACCGAATAGGAACAAGCCTCTCCAATCAAGCGTTGGCACGATAAAACCTGCGAGTAAGGCTGATGAAATTGAGCCGATTTGACCGACAACCCCGTTCAAGGATGAAATCCGGCCTAGTTGCTTAGCAGGAACAAGTCCGGCCATAATCGAGATGGCCACCCCGTACTCACCACCAACCCCGATACCCGCGATAAAGCGCAATAGATATAGGTATTGAATATTTGGCGTGAAGAAGATTAAAGCTGTTGCGATAGAGAAAGTTAGAATCGTTAAGTAGAAAACCTTCATTTTGTCCCAACGGTCAGCTAAGACACCGAATAGTAAACCTCCAGCTAGCATCCCTAAGTTGGTAATAGTGGCAATCCAACCGGCAGCTACACTTGAAATCCCTAGTTGGCTGATGATAGATGACATTGAAAATGATAAGAACATCACGTTTAAATCATCTGTCCCTGATGCAATAATAGCAGCAATCAAGGCATTACGTTGCGATTTGTTTAATTTGTGATCTTCCGCTTGTAATGCATCTTTTCTTGTATTTTTTTCAATCGTTTTTTCCATTTTTGTGCTCCTCTTTTGGTAAACCTGGTGTAATTCCCTCATTTAATCACCTTAAAAATAAAAATGGGCAAAAAAAAATAAGGTTGTAAATCTGGTAAAGCTGTTATTTGTATAGTAGATTAAGCCGACTTAACCGTGTTTTTCAGACCAAGCTTTAGGATCTTGATACCATTCCATCAACTTGTCATAGTACGGTGATAATTTAGAATCTTTTACTGCATAATCCAAAATCTTCACGTAGTTTGTCAAGGTCACTAAAGGATAGCCAGCTTGTTCGAAAGCATCTTTTGAAGCTGCCAATAAATAGTCAAAAATAGCTACTGCTGCAATAACTTCTCCGCCCGCTTCTTGAATCTTGTCAGCTGCTGTAATCACGCTACCACCAGTTGAAATCAAGTCTTCAATGATCACTACTTTTGCGCCCGCTTCTAAAGCACCTTCAATAGCATTTTGTTTACCGTGATCTTTGGCAGAAGAACGCACATAAATCATTGGTAAATCTAAACGTTCACTTACAAAGGCTGCATGAGGAATACCAGCAGTTGCTGTCCCTGCAATCACATCTACATCAGGAAAGTTTTCTTTGATTAATTCAGCCAAAGCATCTTCCACTGTTGAACGCACACTTGGGTATGACATGATTAGTCGGTTATCTGTATAAATCGGGGCTTTAAGTCCGCTTGCCCAAGTATATGGTGCCTCAGGGCTAAAGTTTACTGCCTTAATTTCTAGTAATTTTTGTGCTACTAAATCCGCCTTTTCTACTGTCATCTTGCACCCTCCTTATTGTCCAGACCAATCATTTGTGATTTGGTCGTAAGTTTCTTTTGAATTTTCAGCTTGTGTAATTGGTCGTCCCACAACGATGTAGTCAGAACCACCTTTGGCTGCTTGGCTAGGCGTCATGATCCGTTTTTGGTCGTCTGCCACAGAAGTCGCTAGCCGGATACCCGGTGTAATCGTTTGGAAGTCTTCCCCGCAAGCCTCTTTAATAGCTGCTGCTTCAAGTGGTGAACAAACCACACCATCAAGGCCTGCTGCTTTAGTTAATTTAGCGTAGCGCAATACTGAATCCAATACTTCACCTGGAATACCTTGTTCTTCGTTCATTTGCTCAGTAGAAGTGGACGTTAATTGAGTGACACTAATTAACATAGGGCGTTTACCTGTCGAACCTGCCTCTAAACCACGAAGTGCTGCTTGCATCATCTCTTTCCCACCTGCCGCATGTACATTGACCATTGCAACACCAGTACTGGCTAAAATGGCCATTGCGCGCTCAACCGTATTTGGAATATCATGTAATTTCAAGTCTAAGAAAATGTCGTGGCCTTTTGCTTGTAACTCTTTTAAGAAAGCTGTCCCACCAGCATAAAACAATTCCATACCTACTTTTACATTTAATTGTTGACCTTGGAACTGATCAAGGAACGCAAACACCTCTTCTTGATTAGGAAAATCTAAGGCAATAATTGGTTTCTTCGAATCCACATGGCACTTCCTCTCATATCTTTCTATTATTTCTTCATTTTTCTCTCATTTATCTAAAAATGGGCAAAAAAAATAACCAACAACGAAACAAGGTTGCTGATTATATACTAGCGGATGCTGGTCTTAAAATTTGTTCACTGACAATATAAAATGGTTATTCTTGTGAGCGAACAGCTCTTATGTGCAGGGCATCCTTACGCTAGTGCAGTTTCCCCTGTTTTTACTCTGTTGGCTATTGTACCGACTTAGAAAGAAAGAGTCAACATATATTTTAATAAATATTTACAATTACGATTAAAGACTGTCAAATCAATTATCGTACCAATAAAAAAACCGTTCCTTTATACAAAACGTACAAAAAGAACGGATAATTTGCATTTTTATCTTATTATTACTTATGCTTCTAAGGCTGCGCCAATGAATCCATTAAAGATTGCTTGTGGACGGTCTGGACGTGAAATAAATTCTGGGTGGAATTGAGATGCCACAAAGAATGGGTGTTCTGGAATTTCTACGATTTCAACTAGATTACCATCTGGAGATGTTCCAGAGAAGACCATACCAGCTGCTTCGAATTCTTCGCGGTAAGCATTGTTAAATTCCCAACGGTGACGGTGGCGTTCTTCAACTAAGGCTTCATCGTTGTATAATTCACGTGCTTTAGAACCTTCTTTAAGGGCACATGGGTATAAACCTAAACGTTGTGTCCCACCTAAGTTTTCTAGTCCTGATTGTGTTGTCATCAAGTCGATTACTGGGTGTTCAGTGTTTGGATTGATTTCTGTAGAGTTCGCATCAGTATAACCTAATACGTTACGGGCAAACTCAATAGAAGCCACTTGTAGCCCTAAACAAATCCCTTGGAATGGTACATTGTTTTCACGTGCATATTTGATGGCTTGGATTTTACCTTCAATACCACGGTTACCGAAACCACCTGGCACTAAGATACCGTCAGCATCGCCAAGGATCTCTTGTACGTTTTCCGCTGTGATGGTTTCAGAGTCGATCCAATCGATGTCGATTTCTGCGTCATGGGCATAGCCGGCGTGACGTAATGATTCTGCTACTGATAGGTAAGCGTCTTGAAGCGATACGTATTTACCTACTAAAGCAATTTTTACTTTCTTAGATAGGTTTAGTACACGATTTTCAAGGTTACGCCATTCACGCATATCAGCTTCTGGTGTTTCGTCTAGACCTAATACTTCACATACTTTATCGTCTAAACCTTCTTGTTGTAGACGCAATGGTAGTGTGTAGATTGTTTCTACATCACGGTTTTCGATAACGGCGTCTTCTTCAACGTCACAGAATTGTGCGATTTTTGCAGTCATACCGTCTGGTAGTGGATGCTCTGAACGTACAACTAAGATATTAGGTTGAATCCCCATACCACGTAATTCTTTCACCGAGTGTTGTGTAGGTTTTGTTTTCAATTCACCAGCCGCTGCGACATATGGTAGTAAAGTTGTGTGGATGTAGCAAACGTTGTCAGCACCAACTTGTGAACGCATTTGACGTAACGCTTCAACGAATGGTGTTGATTCAATATCCCCAACAGTACCACCAACCTCAGTAATCACGACATCAGCGCCTGTTGTATCACCTGCACGTAAGATTTTATCTTTGATTGAGTCAGTGATGTGTGGAATTACTTGGACAGTTGCCCCTAAGTAGTCCCCGCGACGTTCTTTGTTGATAACTTCTGAGTAAATTTTACCAGTTGTTACGTTTGAATATTGATTTAAGTTGATATCAATAAAACGTTCGTAGTGACCTAAGTCTAAGTCAGTTTCAGTTCCATCGTTTAATACAAATACTTCCCCGTGTTGATAAGGGCTCATAGTACCTGGGTCAACGTTAATGTATGGATCAAATTTTTGAATGGTTACTTTTAAACCTCTATTTTTTAATAAACGTCCTAAAGATGCTGCTACTAAACCTTTACCGATTGAAGAAACTACCCCACCGGTTACAAAAATATACTTTGTCATGATATCCTTCCTTTTTTAAAAATTTTTATGCTTACAATAAGAAGGGAGATGCGGATAACTATTTTTCTTAGGAAAAATAAAAAAATCCCCATCTTTCCTAAGAAAGACAGGGAGTAACGTGTTCATCTCACAATAGTTATGAAACTAAAGTGCCCAAATAGAATAATAATTCATTCACTTATTTGAGTCAAGGAAAAACAACATGTTTTTTTATAGAGGTTTAGAAATCTTTGCTAGAAGTCTTCTTCGTCTTCCTCATCATCATCTTCGTCAACTAAGCTAAGGTCGCCTTCAAGACCATCTTCAAGATCTTCTTCTTCCTCGTCGTCGCCTAATTCACCTAAATCAGAAGAGTAAGCTGAAATTTCGTCTTCTTCATCTTCTTCTTCGTCATCGTAATCTTCTTCGTCTTCAACGTAGTCCACATCTTCTGGGTCATCAGACGCGTAGTCGATTAAGTCTTCATCTTCAACAGAAGCCAATAGACTCTTGCTACCTTTGTGTTTAGCTTTGATATCGTCATCATCAATTGACGAAACAATTTCTTCATCGATTGAATCAACTGCATACCATTCACGTAAGCCCCAACGGTTGTCTCCTAAAGAGATAAAGCTACCGTCATAGTTCATTTCTGTGTAGAAATTCGCCATTTTACTTTCTAATTCATCTTGTGGCATATTCAAGAAATCTTGAATTTCAGCTAATAAATCATTGAACTCGAATACATTATTCGTTTCTACTAAAATTTGGTATGCGACTTCGACCATTGATAACTGTTCTTTGTTTTGACCAGCAAATCCTTTTAATTCCACTACTAGTTCATCCTTTCGCCTTATAACCAACGCACTTGTGATTAATCGTCTAGTATATCCATTATATATTACTACACATGGACCCTTGTTTGCAATTCGATTTGGTATTGACCAATCATTTCTTCTGATTGGTATAAGTTGTATGCCATCCGGGCATTAAAGGTATCCGCATCGTTTTGGTCTACATTAAGTAAATTTAATTGTCCTTGGAAAGTAATTGCTTGTGCATCTGTCACATGGTAGAGGATATCGGTTTTTTTACCTTTGACTAAATTCATTGTCGTTTCTGTACCGTTCACTTGACGACGGATGGTCACTTTATCGTTAGCTTCAAATTTTAACCGAACCGCTACGATGTTTTCGGTGATTTTTTCTTCATATTCTACATAAATAGCCTCGCCTACTTCATAGTAGTAACCCTTTGTTTTAGTGGTAAATTCCTCTTGCACTTGTTGGCCGTCACGATCTTGTTGGATATAGTTTTTAACTTTTAACTGGATTGCTTGTTTACCAGCATTTGCCATTTGGCAACCTCCTCTAATGACAATTTTTCTTGTATATTTAACCTCTCCTATTCTAACATGGTTCGCTTAGACTTCAAAGATTAGATACCTTTGAAACCGCCGTCAAATAGGGGGAATAGCTACTTTTATGGTACAATATAGACAAATTAGCGGGAAGGACTATCACATGATGTTTGACGACTTTAAAACAAGCGACAAACCGCTGACTATGGCGGTCTATAAAGACATTACTAAAAATAATCAAGCCTATAGTTTAGAGGAGGCAGATGCAGCCTTGCTACCCTTTGCGGTTGATGATGCCATCTTGAATGCCATTAACCAAGAAACTTTTGAAGCCCCATTAGCCATTCATTTCTGGCCAACCCGCCCAACCGTTATCCTTGGGGGGTTGGACACTAGGCTACCAGACTTTAATCAGGCTGTGACTTGGCTGTATGAAGACCAAGCCATTTTGCCAGTTGTACGACCTGCTGGTGGTTTAGCGGTGGTATCTGACCCAAATGTCTTGAATGTCACCCTATTGATGGACACCAAAAATCAAGCCTTTACCATTGATCAGGCGTATGAATTTATCGTCGCACTCTTACAAGAAATGATGGACGCACATGGTGTATCGCTAGAAGTTGGCGAAGTCGCTACATCCTACTGCCCTGGTAAATTTGACCTATCCATTCGTGGGCGAAAAGTAGCCGGTATTGCCCAACGTAGAATCGGTCATGCGGTAGGGATTTACCTATACATGTCAATCACCGGAGACCAATCCAGTCGTGGCCAATTAGTCGCTGATATGTACGAATCCGGTCAAGCAGCTAAAGATGAAAAAGGCCGGTATCCAAACGTGGACCCTAGTTTTATGGCCAACTTATCCGACTTTGCGCCTATTGATACGGTCGAAAAATTTGTTGATGACCTGTTAACGGTGATTGCGGATGCTGGGGTTGAATTAGACAAACGAAGTCAAGAGGCTTTAGATACGGCGACTTATATCGAACGGATGCAGAAACGAAACCAAGTCCTTTACGACATATTAGCAAATCAATAGATAGAAACCACCCGCCTTCACGTATAAATATTGAGAGGCAGAATTTGACAAAGGAGACTGTTATGAGTATTGCAGAAGCGAGTAAACGCATACCCGAGAAGGTGTTTCGGGACCCCGTGCACGACTACATCCACGTCCAACACCAGGTAATTATGGACCTGATCAATTCTAAAGAAATGCAACGCCTACGCCGAATTAAACAAATGGGGACGGCTTCTTATACCTTCCACGGGGCGGAACATTCACGGTTTAGCCATTCATTGGGTGTGTATGAAATTGCTCGGAAGATTTGTGATAAATTCGTCCGTAACTTTTCGATTGAAAACGGCGGGGTTTGGGATGATTCTGAGCGGTTAGTTGTTTTATGTGCAGCCCTTTTACATGATATTGGGCACGGACCTTTCTCTCATACCTTTGAAAATATTTTCAATACTGACCACGAAACCATGACAAGAGAAATCATTTTGTCAGAAGCCACTGAGGTCAACCAAATTTTACGAGGGGTATCAGCTGATTTCCCAAGACAAGTAGCGTCTGTTATTGATAAAACCTATCCAAATCCGCAAGTTGTTCAGTTGATTTCTAGTCAAATAGACGCTGACCGAATGGATTATCTACTCCGTGACTCTTACTTCTCTGGCACTAATTACGGGAACTTTGATTTGAGCCGGATTCTACGAGTGATGCACCCTTATAAAGATGGTATTCGTTTTGACTACAACGGTATGCATGCAGTGGAGGACTATATTACAAGTCGTTATCAAATGTACATGCAAGTTTACTTCCACCCTGTTTCAAGAGGGATGGAAATGCTACTCCACCACTTACTGAAACGTGCACAGGAATTGTTTCTGACAAAAAATGAATTTACCAGTCGTGATACCCACGCTTCATTCTTAGAACCATTTTTTACTCAGGACTGGACATTAGAAGACTACCTGCGCCTAGATGACGGGGTCTTACAAACTTATTTCCAACACTGGATTTTCTATGCAGAAGACCCAATATTGCGGGACTTAGCTGACCGCTTTATCAACCGAAAACCATTTAAGTCAGTCACTTATAACGAGGTTGAAAACCAAGAAGACGTGAAAGTATTGATCGACTTAGTGGGCAAATTAGGCTACGACATCCAATACTATGTTGCGATGAACTCGCGCTTTGATTTACCATATGATTTCTACCGACCAAGTGCCGAGAAACCACGTACGCAAATTGAATTAGTTGAGAAAAATGGCCATATGGTTGAATTGTCAAAAGCTTCGAGTTTAATCGCAGCCTTTACTGGTCAACAACGCGGAGATGAACGGTTATTCTTACCAAATGAATTATTCTACGGGAAAAACCGTGACAACATTACCTTGTTTGAACCTATCTTGACGCAAATCCACGCCATGACCAAAACAGGTAAAATCACACCACTAGACGAAAACTTGGTAGATGAATTTTAGTGGATACATTTATCTAGCCTTCAGATAGAATAAGATGTTGTTATTTACTTAATATAATGAACTGAAAGGCTTGGATACTGGACAATCAAACCAAGCACCACATTGGGATCTAGAAAGAGTCAAAGCTATTTTGAATAAATAGTTTTAAGTAACTAGTCTTAAGCAAATAAGCTTAAAATTAAGGAGGGATTTTTTATCAAGGATTCGAAGTTGGCTATCACGCTTATAGTAGTTGTTGCGGTGAGCCAGTATATCATTTCCCTCTTTGACTTGATTACGTCACCCTTTGTCAATGTGCTTGTTTTAGCATTTCTAGTGATTGCCATGAATGACCTATACAAGCTATTTCAGCGTAAAAACCACTGAGTCATTTTTCAAATAAAAAAGAGCAGCAAATCGCTACTCTTGGATACGTGGAGGTCGTAATATTCGTTTCGACCTCTTTTACTTATCAACTACTCTCTGTTAAAACAGAGAGTTTGTCCTAAACATGGTGGTTGTACAAACGATGTAATATCTCCAACCGTTTAAAGACACTAAGGGATGGTTGACTGGCATCCCATTAGTAAGCGGTCTGTAGACACTTACTGAATATTGTTTTATGTTTAATAATTTTGTATTGGCACAATTTTTTCAAACCGTGGGTTTTTCTCACTCGACAGATATCGGTGACCCAATTCTTGAATATTGATAGCTGCCACACGGTCATCATTTGATTGATACCCACAATTCTGACAAGTAAACAAGTGCTTATCTTGTTGTCTATTAGCTCTATCAATTGATTCGCATTTCGGACAACGTTGGGACGTAAATTGTGCGGATACTTTTAAAACTTGCGAACCACTTTCTAAAGCTTTATACATTAACTTTTCTTCAAAATCGAAGAATCGCCAAGAATGGTGTTCATACCGTGCAACTTGCTTACGGTGGTGAGTCGTGTTAAAAGTAACGTTCGTAAGATCTTCCACCACAAACAAGGTATTGGCCCCGTATCGGTCAACGAGTGTCTTTGATAATTGATGGTTCACATCATTCATCCAGCGGTTCTCTCGTCTTTCAATTGTTCTAAGGCGTCTACGACTTGATTTGGTGTTCTTCGCTTGTAAGGACTGGCGCAATTTCTTAAAACGCCGTCTTTTCTTCATCAAGCTTTTACCCGAATAGAAGGTAGTATGAGTTGTATCATCCGCAATAGTTAGTATCTGTCTTAAACCACGGTCAATGCCTACAATCCGTTGAATATTAGTTTCATCTGGGCTGTCTATCTCTTTACTTGCGGACACGTGTAAGAACCACTTACCCTTACGACAGAGTAATTCAGCTTGACCGAACTTGTAAGCGTTCTGGCTAAATTGTTGAAGATAAGCGATATGTTGCTTATCACAAGACACTTTAATTCGTCCTTGATTGGTCGTCAGTGAATAGGTATTGTTTTGGTGATAAGCGTAGTTACGATTACGTACGAACACAGCTACTGGTTGCTTAAACCCTAGGGGTTTCGTTAAATGGTAAAGGTCTTTATATAGCGTATGATATTTACCTGTATGGATATCTTTATAACGCTTAGGTTTTTGTTTAAACTGTGTTTTCACGGTCTTATATCTCGCGATTACCGTACGCATCACGGACTGGGCCATTTGAGATTGCAGCCCAAAATCCTGACGTATCTGATGATACAAGGCGTTGTGCAAAGTCGTTTGACCTAATTCAAAGTCATGGTCAAAGATATATGTTGAAACAAAATTACAAGCGTTTAAAAACTGTTGTTGGGTTTCTTCGAACTTTTCAATATCACTAGCACTTGGGTATAATTGCACTTTAATCGTTTTCGTTAACTGCATCTTATCACCTCTTTTCTCTTAAATACATTGTACCATCTATTTAGAGAAAACATAAACGATAACCTAGTAAAATCAACAAAAAGAGCTGTCTATTTCGCTAATTCCTCCTAGGTATCAATACCTAGGTTTCCTTAGCTGACAGCTTGTAAATGAAACCTCGCTTACAATTGGCTTTCAAAAAATCAAACTCTTCCGACACTTCCCAAAATACGCCAATTACTTAGCAGTAATGGTTTGGCTTTTGATCCATCGCGTCTAGTCTAAACAACTTTTGTCACACCTTGCTTTATTTCACTTTAGCTATCGGTTTCCCCGCTTCTAACAAGGCTTTATTCCGCAAAAAGCCAAATGACAGGATGACTAAGGCCAATCCTGCAAATAATAGGATATAAGAAATGGGCATAAAGTCGGCCAAGGGGCCAAATAAGGCCATTCCTAAAGGCATCATGGCGGTGTTGATCATAGACATAACACCAAACACCCGACCTAGATAGGCTTCTTCCACATGGGCTTGAATCAAAACCATAGATGGGGTATTGAATAAAGGGACGGCGATCCCTGTAATGACCATCAGGACGACATACAACCAGAAGTTGCTGGTCGAACCTAATCCCAATGTGCAGGCTGCCAAGATAAAGGAACCCAAGGCCATGGTCTTGATTCGGTTGGGAAATCCTTGCCACCAAGAAATCAAACCGCCACCTAAGACGAACCCGACTGAGAAGGCAATTTCAATAGCTGACAACCGCCACACTTCGTCTCCGTATGTCCTTGTCACAACTAAAGTCGGTAACATGGAGGCTGGCGCGATTAGTAACATGAAGATTCCGAAGAAGATGAATAGGTTTCTTAGAAAGTCATGGTTTTTGACGTAGCGGACACCCAACATAAAGTCAGCAGTATAGGACGCTGACTGGTCCCTACTTGCCTTGTCATGGGTCCGAACTTTCAAAAATAACATGGTGACAATCGCTAATCCTGCTGTAACCACATCGACTAGGAAGATATAAGCCAGTGGCCAAGCTGCTAGCAAACCCGCTGATATCAAGGGCGACCCGAAGTTTAGGATCCCTTGAATAGAGGAGTTGAGGCCGTTGATCCGAGTTAATTCTGATTTTGGGACGATTTGTGGCAAAATAGCACCCACTGCCGGTGTTTGGACGGCTGCCCCAAAGGCACGAATGGCCGCCACAATCAGTAACATCCAAATTTCTTGGTAACCCTGCATATACAACAAGGCTAAAATCAGCGTAGCCACCGCAATCCCACCATCAGCCCACATGATTAATTGCTTACGGTTAAACCGATCAGCCCAGACCCCTGTTACTGGTGATAGTAAAAAGGTTGGTAAAAATGCGCAGATGATATACAAGGTCATCATGACACCGGACCCTGTTTCAATCGTAATATGCCACATAATGGCATACTGGACGATGGATGAGCCGAATAGGGAAATCCCCTGACTGGTTAGGAATAAAGCGACATCCCTTAACCAGTTTTTATTTGCCTGTTTATTGATTTCATTCATGGAAATCTCCCCCATATTTCAAACTTTCTTTGTCTTCCATCTTACTCGACCAAGCCGTCCCTGTCGATATTTAAGGCGTTCAAATGGCTATGTACAGGCAATTTATATTCATTTTTTGATCAAATTGAAACCCACTTTGACGAAACAAAAAAATCGAGACCAGTGGCCCCGACTGTATTTAATCTATTTATCTTTCTATAATGCTTCCATAAAGGCTTTCATCCGGTCCATGGCTACGGCAATATCCTCGTAGGCCGCGGCATAAGAGAAACGGAAGTAACCTTGGCCGCCTGGTCCAAAGGCTGAGCCAGGAATGACACCGACTTTCGCTTTTTCCGCTAGATCTAGGGCAAAGGCCTGGTCATCGTCGCCGTATTTGGCTGGAATGCGGGGGAATACATAAAATGCGCCAGCTGGATGCGGGATATCAAATCCCATAGCTGTCATCCGGTCCACAATCATCTTCCTGCGGTGGTTGTATTCACCCTTCATGTCATCAATGGCTTGGTCGCCGTCGTTATAAGCAGCTACCCCAGCCCACTGGTCAGGTGTTGATACGCAGGTTACCATGGTTTGGAAAATCTTGAACAACTCTTCATATAGGTCAGCTGGAATATGTAAGAAGCCTAGTCTAAAGCCGGTCATGGCATAAGATTTAGACGCGCCTGCCAATAAAATTGTCCGGTCAGGCAATTCGTCAACCATTGAATAGTGGTCACCTTCATAAACCAAATCCCCGTAAATTTCATCCGACAAGACATAAACATCCGGATACTTCCGCAAGACCTCCGCCAATCCCTTGACCTGATCCTTAGAATAAGTGGTCCCAGTTGGATTGTTTGGGTAATTCAGCATCAACAACTTGATCTCAGGATGACCTTGTAGCTGGTGGTCCAAAGCTTCAGGCGTTAAGACAAAACCATCAGCAGACGTATCCACAAAAACCGAATCCCCACCAGATAAAATAGTAGAATAGCCATATAGTGGGAAATATGGCGAAGGAATTAGGACCTTATCGCCAGGATTCAACAAGGCCATCATGGTAATCATAAAACCTTGACTAGCCCCCACCGTCACCATAATTTGTTGCCAGTTTAACTTCAGCTGATGACGACGTTGGTAGAAATTAGCAATCGCTTGTCGCAACTCCTGTAAACCATCCGAAGCCGCATAATGGGTAAAATTCTTATCCAAAGCCTCTTTCATCGCATCCTTAATAAATTCAGGCACATCAAAATTCGGCTCCCCAATCGTAAAATTCAACAAACCAGGAATCGTCGATACCTGCGCATCAAAAGCCCGAATCTCAGACGGCGTAATCTGCTTCAATCGCTCATTAATCGTCATACCACAAAAATCCTCTCATTAATCGGCCAGTCCTCCAACCGCATATTTCCTATATTGTAGCACTTATCCCCCAAAATCGTGATGCGTTTTCTAAACCTTTTTGTAAAAGGGCAGTTCCTAAGCTTTAAAAATTACAAAAGATTTAAAGGCTACCGCTATTGGTCTGACTTTTGGTAGTATATAATGAAAAGGAAGTGGAAAAATAAGGGGTGCCAGCAAAAGCGCGATCCCCCCTTTTTCTAAATAAATGTACCAAGTGTAATAATAAGGAGTGTATACGATGGCACAACGGAGATATAATACGGATGCGAGTGTCAACCAAACGCAAGCTTTGCGGGCGGAGACGCATGAGAAAGCCAACGCCTTGTCGGCGGATATGCGGTCCTTCTTCCAGGATTGTGAGGGGTATTTTCTAACTAGTGGTCCGGCGCAACCTGCGATTTATCAGGAGTTATCGAAATTGGTGGACCGATTGCAGGTAGCGGAACTGCGACAAATTTCAGCTGAGGAAGTGCTAGGGATGTCGGGGGAGGATTATTGTAAGTTGACCCTGCGTCGCTTGAATATTGAACGATATGATTTTAATTTAGCTAAGTATGTACCAGCTGTTCTATCATTTGTAGTTTTAACTTTAACCATTTATGCGACTTATATGTTTATTGCCGGCTTTGCTTGGTGGGGTGACTTTGCTTCTGCTATCCAGATGCCCGTTGCGGTATCGATTTTAGGATTGCCCCTACAAGTTTTCGTGATTTTCACAGCCATTTTCTTCTGGGTGACTTTCAGCCGCAATACTGCCTTTGGCCGCAAGTGGTATCAAGGCTTTAATGTCTTATATTTATTGGCCGGAATCTTTTCTGCCGCTCTGGTCTTCACCCTACCCTACATGATCCATTCATACCGGGTAGCGCAGATTAACCTACCAGTCTGGTTGGTATGGGCCATTGCCATTATCGCTGTCGCATACTACTTCTTAGTCTCCTACTTTAATGTGGGCGACAAAGTAGACTTGTGGATTTCAAACCGAGCAGCGCAGTCGACCTTAAGTGATGACGACACCTATTCACCAACTTTAGGCGCCTATTTAACAGGTCAACCGGGGAATGACGACAAGGATTTAACCCCAGTTCGGGAATTAGACCAAACACCTGATAGTAATAATGAGGAAAAACTGGCAGTCTCTGATGAACCCATGCATCTAAATAACTTGTGGAATACTATCATGTTAAAACGTCCGATTATTAACCGGAAGACTTACCGGGAAATGCAGGACCGTCAAGAACGCGATGGTTACACTGATAAGGCAGATAAAGACGATAAGAAAAATAGCGAATCTGACAAAACCAGTCAGCGCCGTAAAAAATAAAAGCTAGCAAAAGCTGAGAGACGCTGATTTTGGTACTGATTAATAGTACTAATCTATTGTACTGATATATAGTAAGGAGCTAACTAAGTGAAGATAGCAGTAATAGGTGGCGGGATCCTTGGATCGACCGCTGCCTTTTATTTAACCAAAGACCATGATGTAACCCTATATGACGACGGAACTGGACAAGCTACTAAAGCGGCGGCCGGTATTATCTGCCCTTGGTTCTCTAAACGTCGCAATAAACCCTGGTACCGTCTAGCCAATGGTGGGGCCCATTTCTACCGAGACTTATTGAAAGATTTGGCGGACGCTGGGATAGTGACCCAGGCTTATCAACAAAAAACGACTTGGTTGTTAAAGAAGAAGCCCAAACTAATCGATGATTTGATGGCGATTGCTCAAAAACGCCAGGCAGAAGCTCCTTTAATCCAAGAAATTAACAAGTTATCCCCAACTTATCAACAGGCTCGATTTCCCCATTTTCACTATGACAACGACCTGATTGAAACGGACGGCGGTGCGGTAGTAGACGGTCAAGCTTTATGTCAGGATTTAATTGCCGCAGCTAGGGAGAAAAATCTAAAAGTTGTGAATGGTCGGGCTGATTTAACTTTCTTAGATAATGGTAAAGTTATGGTGAAAAATGATCAGGAAGTCTATGATACCATGGTTTTAGCGACTGGTGCTTGGCTAGGTCAGGTCCTTGACCCACTGGGCTACCAAGTAGATATCCGCCCTCAAAAAGGCCAACTGGCAGTGATTGAAACCGACTGGGATACCCAAGCATTACCCCTGATTATGCCTGAAGGTGAAGGTGATTTTATACCCCATTTAGACGGAAAAATCTTTGTGGGTGCTAGTCATGAAGACGAACAAGGTTTTGATTTATCCACAGACCCAAGTCAATTAGGGGATATCTTTTCCACAATCTATCAACTAGTCCCTGAATTGGCTAACTATCCAGTCACTGACTATAAAATCGGTAGCCGGGCTTATACCTCTGACTATGCGCCCTTCTATGGACCATTACCTGACCGATCAAATGTTTATGTGGCATCCGGCTTGGGTTCATCCGGTTTAACAACCGGCCCTTTGATTGCTAGAGAGATCAGTCGGTTAATCAACAATGAAGAAACCGCCCTTGATCCTAGCGACTATGCCGTTGAAAATTATATCCAAAAGCGTGTCCAATAGTAGGAAAGTCTTTCAAACCATTTCAACTAAACAATACAATACACAGTCCTTGCTGTCTCAAATGAATCAGCAAGGGCTTTTTTGTATTCATTTTTATTTTTTTTGCACATTTAATTTCCATAACTTTTAACTTGTTTTTTCAGTCTTTTCAGTTCTGTGCTTTCCCTTACAAATATAACATGAATTGCGGAGATAATCTTACATTGATGAGAGAATCATGTGAGGTATTTTTCTGTTATGTTACCTTTTTGAAAATATTTTTAAATTATTTTACACGGCGCAAACCCGTGTGAAATAAGTAAAAGATTAGACTCACTCTCATCGTATTCTTAAAATAGTGGTTGACATTCAAATCCAAAATGACTAGGATACAGTTATCGAAACTGACTTGTAGCGTTTTCTACAAGATTCTAGTTTTGCATGTTTTATTAAAATTAAAGAAAGGGTGCGGTATATCTTGTCTATCGATTTTGATAACAGAGCGTTTGGACGTCAATTTGTTGATGTAGTAAAAGCTAACACGACCATCTCTCCTGATTATTATTCTACCTATGACTTGAAACACGGTCTACGGAATGACGATGGTACAGGGGTATTAGTTGGGGTGTCAGGGATTGCTTCAGTTTCAGGTTATAAAATGCTAGATAATAAAATAATGCCGACAGAAGGGGAGCTCCGTTATCGGGGAATTCGATTGACAGACTTAGTAGAGAATTATTTTAAAGAAGATAAGTTCGGCTATGAAGAAACCATCTACCTCTTGCTCTCTGGCAGTTTACCAACTAAAGGAGAAATGGCTGCTTTTGATGAGTTACTGGAGGAGAATCGAAAACTCCCCGATAGCTTCATTGAAAATTTCATTATTAATTCACCATCTGAAAACGTAATGAATAATATGCAGCGGGTATTGTTGGCACTTTATTCCTTTGATGATAAGGCGGAAGATCGTGATTTTGAAAATCAAATCTCTCAAGTCATTTCCATCATTGCGAAGATGCCACTCATACTTGCCTATTCCTACATAGGTAAAAAGTATTACTACGATGATGCGTCACTTATCTTGCATCACCTGGAGCCGAATATGTCGACAGCTGAAACAATTCTTCATCTCATTCGTCCAGACACGACATTTACAGATGAGGAAGCCAAGTTATTAGACCTATGTTTGATTATCCATGCCGAACATGGTGGCGGGAACAATTCAACCTTCGCTACTCACGTAGTGTCTTCAACTGGAACGGATACTTATTCAACCATTTCAACAGCCTTAAGTTCGCTTAAAGGGTCAAAACACGGTGGCGCCAATTCCATGGTAGAAGCCATGGTGCAAGATTTAAAAGCCACAACGGCTGATTGGACGGATAAGGACCAAGTTGAAAAATACTTACGTGACATCTTAAATAAGCAAGCCTTTGACCAGTCAGGTCTCATCTACGGTATGGGGCATGCAGTATATACAAAGTCAGACCCACGAGCTGTTTTGCTGAAAGATAAGGCGAAAGAAATGGCCATTGAAAAAGGCTATTGCGATGACTTCAACCTCCTAAGTAACATCGAAGCCATCACCAAAGAACTCATCAATGAAAAGCGCCCTGGCAGTGAAATTTGTGCCAACGTCGATTTATACACGGGCCTTGTTTATAGAATGCTTGGACTGAGTCCAGACCTCTATACCCCAATTTTTGCCGTCGCACGAACTGCCGGTTGGTGCGCCCATCGCTTGGAACAAATTCAAGACCCGAAAATTATCCGCCCAGCTTATGTCAACATTTCCGAAAACAAGGCCTACCTTGCCATGGAAGATAGGCAAAGCAAACACAGTCAACTAGCTATCAAGTAAGGATCAAATAACAACAGACACTCTGGTTTACGAAAG